>NZ_CALSFR010000001.1:0-959259 GCF_943737035.1 Pseudomonas sp. Marseille-Q5299 | reverse complement strand
CTTGCCTGGCATGGCGCGGCGGCATGGAGGCTGTGGCGGGCGCGGCAGTGTTGTTGGCGCTGCTGGGCAGGGTACGCGAACGCGCCATCTACCGCCGCGGCCTGGCCATGTTGCGCAGCGAGCGCGGGCGGGGCGGCGGGCGCGCCGGACCGCGGGCCGCGCTCACGGGGGGGGGGGTGGGGGCGGGTGATGCCTTGAGTGTTGCAGCGCTGATGAATCGAGCGCCGCCCGCGGCCTTGCGCTGATCGGTCGCTACCTGAGCGCGTGAGCGGTAGAATTGCGCGATTACCGCAATCCCCAGGCCCGTTTCGCCCATGAACACCCAGAGCATCATCGTCCCGAAACTCTCCACCGTGCCGGTGCACGAGGCCCGCGCCCGGGCCATCCTGCGCTGGCTGGTGCGCGAAAAAGTGGTCGAGGAGCAACTGACCACTTGCGGTCGCACCGGCAACCGCATGGGCCATGCCCTGGCCGAAGGCGCGCGCAAAATCGCCCTGCACCCGCAAAAGCTGCCGTTTGGCGCGCCGGTCAACGGCCTGGAAGTGATGCTCAAGCGCTGCATCTATACCCCCACCGAGGGTTTCCTCGAAGAAGCCGGCTGCCCCGAGTGCCGGCGCGAGGTGGGCGAACCCTTGTTCGAAAGCCTGGAAGAGTGGATGCCGGGGGTGAGTGACAACTTCACCTGCCCCTTGTGCGGCTTCGAGGACGACATCAATGGCTTCATTTACCTGCAGCCATGTGCCTTTTCCAACCTGGGGTTCATCTTCAACAACTGGGGCGAGGCCGGGTTTACCCAGGCCTTTCTCGACAGCTTCGCCGACTGGCTGGACCAGCCGGTGGCGGTGGTGCAGGTAAAACTGCCAGAACGCTGACCGAAGGCCCTTATTTTGCATTGAGCGGCGCGCCGTGGATGAGTATAATGGCGCGCTTCCATTTTTCCCGCCCGGGAGCCCCCGCGATGCTGCGTATCAGCCAAGAAGCCCTGACTTTCGACGATATCCTCCTTGTACCTGGCTACTCCGAGGTACTGCCCAATGAAGTCAGTCTCAAGACCCGTTTGACTCGTGGCATCGAGCTGAACATCCCTCTGGTTTCCGCCGCCATGGATACCGTGACCGAAGCGCGCCTGGCCATTGCCATGGCTCAGGAAGGCGGCATCGGCATCATCCACAAGAACATGACCATCGAACAGCAGGCCGGCGAAGTACGCAAGGTCAAGAAGTTCGAGGCTGGCGTGGTCAAGGACCCGATCACCATCGAAGCCGACGCCACCGTGCGCGACCTGTTCGACCTGACCCGCCTGAACAACATCTCGGGTGTTCCGGTGCTGGAGAACGGCGACCTGGTCGGTATCGTCACTTCCCGTGACGTACGCTTCGAAACCCGCCTGGATGCCAAGGTGCGCGACGTGATGACGCCCAAAGAGCGCCTGGTCACCGTGCGCGAAGGCGCCGACAAGAACGAAGTCCGCGAGCTGCTGCACAAGCACCGCCTGGAAAAAGTCCTGATCGTCGACGACAAGTTCAGCCTCAAGGGCATGATGACCGTCAAGGACATCGAAAAAGCCAAGGCCTACCCGCTGGCCAGCAAGGACGACCAGGGTCGCCTGCGCGTCGGCGCTGCCGTCGGCACCGGCAAGGACACCGGCGAGCGTGTTGCCGCCCTGGTAGCTGCTGGCGTTGACGTGGTTGTCGTCGACACTGCCCACGGCCACTCCAAAGGTGTGATCGACCGCGTTCGCTGGGTCAAGGAAACCTATCCGCAAGTTCAGGTGATCGGCGGCAACATCGCTACCGGCGCTGCGGCCAAGGCCCTGGCAGAAGCCGGCGCTGACGCCGTCAAGGTCGGTATCGGCCCAGGTTCGATCTGCACCACCCGTATCGTCGCTGGTGTCGGCGTACCGCAAATCAGTGCCATCGCCAACGTTGCAGCGGCACTGGAAGGCACTGGCGTGCCACTGATCGCCGACGGCGGCATCCGCTTCTCGGGTGACCTGTCCAAGGCCATCGTCGCCGGTGCTTCCTGCGTGATGATGGGTTCGATGTTCGCCGGTACCGAAGAAGCCCCGGGTGAAGTCGAGCTGTTCCAGGGCCGTTCCTACAAGGCCTACCGCGGCATGGGCTCGCTGGGTGCCATGGCACAGGCGCAAGGCTCCTCCGACCGTTACTTCCAGGACTCCTCGGCCGGTGCCGAGAAGCTGGTGCCGGAAGGTATCGAAGGCCGCGTACCGTACAAGGGCGCCCTGGCCGCGATCATCCACCAGCTGATGGGCGGCCTGCGTTCGTCCATGGGTTACACCGGCAGCGCAACCATCGAAGAGATGCGCACCAAGCCGGAATTCGTGCGCATCACCGGTGCCGGCATGGCCGAGTCCCACGTGCATGACGTGCAGATCACCAAAGAAGCCCCTAACTACCGGGTCGGCTGAAGCCTCCAGCGGTAAGTAGCAAGCTTCAAGCTCCAAGCGGTAGTTGCGTTGCAGCAGCTACCGCGTTTTCCCCGATCAACTTGCAGCTCGCAGCTAGACGCTTGCAGCTGCACCAGAGATTGAGTCATGGCCCTCGACATTCACGCTCACCGCATCCTGATCCTCGATTTCGGTTCCCAGTACACCCAGCTGATCGCCCGCCGCGTGCGCGAAATCGGCGTGTACTGCGAACTGCACCCGTTCGACATGGACGATGAAGCGATCCGCGAATTCAACCCGCGCGGCATCATCCTCGCCGGCGGCCCCGAGTCGGTCCACGAAGCCAACAGCCCGCGTGCACCGCAGGCCGTGTTCGACCTGAATGTACCGTTGCTGGGCATCTGCTACGGCATGCAGACCATGGCCGAGCAGCTGGGCGGCAAGGTCGAAGGTTCGGACCTGCGCGAGTTCGGTTATGCCCGCGTTGACGTGGTCGGCAAGAGCCGTCTGCTCGACGGCATCGAAGACCACGTTGATGGCGACGGCGTATTGGGCCTGGACGTGTGGATGAGCCACGGCGACAAGGTCACCCAGATGCCGGGCAACTTCAACATCCTGGCCAGCACCCCGAGCTGCCCGATCGCCGGCATGTTCGACGACGCGCGCGGCTACTACGGCGTGCAGTTCCACCCGGAAGTGACCCACACCAAGCAAGGCGGTCGCATCCTGTCCCGCTTCGTGCAGGACATCTGTGGCTGTGAAGCCCTGTGGACGCCTTCGAACATCGTCGAAGACGCCATAGCCCAGGTGCGTCAGCAAGTCGGCTCGGCCAACGTCCTGCTGGGCCTGTCTGGCGGTGTCGACTCCTCCGTGGTAGCCGCGCTGCTGCACCGCGCCATCGGCGACCAGCTGACCTGCGTCTTTGTCGACAACGGCCTGCTGCGCCTGCACGAAGGCGACCAGGTGATGGCCATGTTCAAGGAGAACATGGGCGTCAAAGTGATCCGCGCCGATGCCGAGAAGCAGTTCCTCGACAACCTGGAAGGCGAAGCCGACCCGGAGAAGAAGCGCAAGATCATCGGCCGCACTTTCATCGACGTGTTCGATGCCGAAGCCAGCAAACTGGACAACATCCAGTTCCTCGCCCAGGGCACCATCTACCCGGACGTGATCGAGTCTGCCGGCGCCAAGAGCGGCAAGGCCCACGTGATCAAGTCGCACCACAACGTGGGTGGCCTGCCGGAGGAAATGAACCTCAAGCTGGTCGAACCGCTGCGTGAACTGTTCAAGGACGAAGTGCGCAAGATCGGCCTGGAACTCGGCCTGCCGTACGACATGGTCTACCGCCACCCGTTCCCGGGCCCGGGCCTGGGTGTGCGTATCCTCGGTGAAGTGAAGAAGGAGTACGCCGACATCCTGCGTCGCGCCGACCACATCTTCATCGAAGAGCTGCGCAAGGCCGACTGGTACCACAAGACCAGCCAGGCGTTCGTGGTGTTCCAGCCGGTGAAATCGGTTGGCGTCGTGGGCGACGGCCGTCGCTACGCCTGGGTCGTGGCCCTGCGTGCTGTCGAGACCGTGGACTTCATGACCGCGCGCTGGGCGCACCTGCCTTACGACCTGCTGGAAACCGTCAGCGGCCGTATCATCAACGAAATCGACGGTATCTCGCGCGTGACTTACGACGTGTCGAGCAAGCCGCCGGCCACTATCGAGTGGGAATGAGTTGAGCCACGAGGGCGCCGCAAGGCGCCCTTGTTGTTTGCGGTTCGCAAAGTGGTTGATGGTCTTCAATGGGCTACATGACGCATGCCCCGCATCCTGAGGAAGATGTCCAGATCGGAAAGATGCTCTAGTCGTCGCTCATGAATGGTCGGCCAGTCTGGTCGCTCGATGTAATAGAAGCGTCCATCGCGTTTGACGGGGGTACGGCGCAGGCTAAGGTCGCGGCTGCGATTGATCAGGTACGTGTCGCTGTCGATATGTTCAAAGGTGTAGTCACCCGGCCTGATCAGCAATGTTTCAAAATCGGTCGCCGCTGTGGTGAATGGCTCAATCGAGGCGCGCAGCCGTATGTCGCTTTTCAGGTGCCAGACTTTGCCCCCCTTTTCTGGCGCGTCTACACCAGGGTCGACCGCATAGCTGTCGACGCCTCCGACCGGAGTATCCTCGACGCGCAACCCTACCACGCCTTCGGTTTCTGCCAGGCCTGTAACGCCATGGAAGTTATTGGCATGGGTGTTACCGACCAATGCGACCCATTTGCCTGGCCCGCGGGCAGCCTGGTCAGCTTCGATGATCAGGTGAGCATAGAAATTCATCATCTCCTGACGTGCCACGGGGGATGGTGGCGTTGCCCACGCCTGGCGGTAGCTTGCCATGCAGTCGATGGACTGGATACGCAAGCCGTTTTTCTGCGCCTCCAGCAATACCCGGCGGAAGGTGTATCGGCCTGCCAGGTCGGTCTGGTGTCCAAAGTCCTGTGCGGTGATATAGCGGTCCAGCGCTGTGGGCAGTTGGCCGCTGCGGTTGAAGGCGTCCAGGTCGGCCTGCTGGAAGTCGGTCGTGAAATGTTCCATGTACAACGTCTTGACCTTCAGCTTGCGTAGCACAGCCATGTTGTCGATCAAGAAGCGCTTGCTACCCAGGCTGCTATGCGCCTCGCCTACCACCAGGCCCTGGCTGTTCTCATAGATGTTTTGCAGGATCTGTTTTGGCGTTGTTCCGGGGATTATGTCTGGTAATCGAGGGCGCGCAGGCGCTTGCACAGTAGCCATGAAGTCGCGGGCATCCGTAGCCAGTTGCTCGCGAAGCGTGAGAAGGCGAGCGACGGCCGCTAGCCTGTCAGGGTCATGAATATTGATTCGCACCCCTGTTAGCTCTTCGTCTGCCACGTCTTTGAGTGAGGCGCGCAAGTCGGCAGGCACTTCGTAAGGTGTGGCGGCTAGCGCAGGCTGGCTTGTCCCGGTGGCGCGGCGCCCCCAGATTTTAAGCCTCGGGAGCATGCCACCCTTGAGCCCGCCCCGGTCGACGGGATACCAATGGCCCTCGTCATCCAGCCGGATGGGCTGGCTTTTGTAGAAAGAGAAGGGGGTCTCGGGAGGCACAATGGCCCAGGTTTTCAGCTCGGGCGCAAAGCGCACCTGATAGGGTAGCTCGTCGATCAGTACATAGAACTGCCCATCCTGCGTATAGATACCTTGGAGTGCTCCTGTGCCGGGCTCGCCGCTCAGTAGAACGTTGGTTTCGAATGGGCTAAGCAACGGCCAGCCTTCTGCGGGCTGGAACGGCGCAGGGACCCAGGCTTTCACCGCATCCGTCACGCTGGCATCCTCCTCCTCGCCCTGGACCACTTCGCCGGCCGTGGCTGGATCTTCTGCCGAACCTAGGTTTTTCCCTGTGCCTGCTTCAGTGACCTCGGCCAGTTCTGCAATGGGTTGCCCCGGCGCACTCAGGAGAAACGTGGCGTTGAACAGGGTTTCGATGGCCGAAAGAATTGCGCCTGTTACGCCTGCCTTGCGTTCGCAGGTTGTATGGCCACTGATCGCTTGATCGATATTGAGGCCAGTTTCTGCCATGCCGGCACCCACCAGGGCCAACGCAACGGGCCAGTCCACCGCAGCCATGGGGCCGAAGACTCTCAGCGACGCCCTCAGGTAGCCGATCCACAGTTGTTTGCGCAAATCGTCATTCGAGCGCAGGGAAACGTGCGCATCATCGAGCATTCGCTGATGGGCTTTGTCGCGCAGCCAGCTAAAAACATCGCCATCGATTCGCTGATCGAGCGTGTTAAGGCCGGAGTAATCATCTTTTCCCCAGCCTTGATACAGCAGGTCGACAAGGTGGTTGAGCCCGATGCTGGTATTGCCCTCGTCACGATCTTGGAGGGAGAAGTGCGCCATGAAGCGGGCCCGGTTTTCGGCCTGATTGCAGTGGTTGAGCACCCACCAGAACAGCGCCTGATCATTGTCGAACACCTGCAATGCATCGACATCGCCGGGCAAGTAGACAAGTTGCCTGCCATCTTGCATTTGTACGCGCAGGATATCCGTAGCCACATGTCCGCCGATATCGAATGTGCATGCACGAATACCCTTGCCCGTTGCAGACTGATGTTGCAGTGCTTCTATCGAAGGCGGCCAGGAGATGTCTCCCACCAAGGCTTGGGTGACTTCCCGGCAACACTTTGCAAGCCCTGACGTGGGGTCCTGTGCACAGGCTTCTAGCACTTTGCTCAGGAAGTTGGCCTTGGCCAATGTACGAAAGTTCTCGGAATGCGTTGACCAGAATGACTTCAACCGGCTTTTGAAGTGACTGGCGAAATCGATGCTCCAGAAGTACTCCAGGACATTCCTCGCGTCGAGTCGCACTTCGTTGAGTTCGTCGTAGGCATTTTTGCCGGGGCCATCGCTGTAGAAACCGACGAGGTAGCCGAGCAAGTCGGCATTGTCCTGATCATTGGCATCGAAGCGGTGCATGACCAGCTGGGGCAATGTCAGGGACTCGTACGGTGGGTCCAGATGTTGCCATCCGTTGAAGGTTCTGGGGCTGCTGACGGCGGTGTGAAACCGGTGCAGATAGACGCTGTCAGGGTCATGTGCCTCCAAGCCATGCCGGTCAAGGATCTGCTGCGCGACCTCTCGCGCCATCTGGCGCATGTCCGGGCACGTTTCACTCACTTGCCTGGCCAGCTTGGTCAGCGAATCAAGGGTATCTGGTTGCGTTTTGCCAAGTAACATAAGGGCTCTCAAGGGTCGAGGGTGAGGGCCGGAAAGTGGCAGAAACGGTGCCGTGGTGGCGGTATATAGTGCCTGCCAGGTGTGCTCAGGGCAGCGCTATGCAACACTTCACTTAATCTTTCCCATTTGCAGGTGTATCGTATTCGCCCTTCATCGCCAGCCGTGCTGGCAGCTTGACTGCGCTTAAACGAGGTACCCGCACCGATGTCCTTCACCCGTCGACAAATGCTCAAGGGCCTGACCGGCCTGGTTGTAGTAGGCCTGGGCGCCGGAGGCGCAGCGCGGTACTGGCTGGGCAAGGTCGAGGACGAGAATGCCGGGCACGACTACGAGCTGATCGCGGCGCCCCTGGAGGTCGAGCTTGTGCCCGGCTTCAAGACCGAGGCCTGGGCGTTCGGCCCGTCGGCGCCAGGTACCGAGTTGCGGGTTCGCCAGGGCACCTGGCTGCGGGTACGGTTCATCAACCATCTGCCGGTGGAAACCACCATTCACTGGCATGGCATCCGCCTGCCGCTGGAAATGGACGGTGTGCCGTATGTATCGCAGTTGCCGGTCAAGCCGGGCGAGTATTTCGACTACAAGTTCCGTGTGCCTGACGCCGGCAGCTACTGGTACCACCCGCACGTCAGCAGCTCTGAAGAACTCGGCCGCGGCCTGGTAGGCCCGCTGATCGTCGAGGAGCGTGAGCCAACCGGGTTTTTGCATGAGCGCACGCTGAGCCTGAAGAACTGGCACGTGGACGAGCAGGGTGCCTGGCTGCCATTCAGTATCCCCCGCGAAGCGGCGCGCAATGGTACCGCCGGTCGGCTGATCACCATCAATGGCCAGGCTGACTCGGTCACCGAATTACCGGCCGGGCAGGTGGTGCGCCTGCGTCTGCTCAACCTGGACAACACCTGGACCTATCGCCTGAACCTCAAGGGTGGCAATCACGAGGCCAGAATCTACGCCCTCGATGGCAACCCGGTCACCCCGCGTGTGCTCGATGACGAGTACTGGCTGGGGCCAGGCATGCGTATCTGCCTGGCGATCCGCATCCCCGAGGCAGGTGAAGAGATTTCCCTGCGCGACGGCTTCGTGCGCTTGGGCACCTTGCGCTCGGTAGCCAGCAACGATGCGCCCAGCGACTGGCCGCCTGCCTTGCCGCCGAACCCTGTGGCCGAGCCGGACCTGGAGAATGCCGAGAAGCTGAACTTCAATTTCGAATGGGTGGGCAAGGTTTCGGTCAACACCGAAAATGGCAGGCCGCCGAGCCTTTGGCAGATCAATGGTCAAGCCTGGGACATCACCGACAAGACCTGCGCCGACCGGCCGATCGCCACGCTGCAAAAAGGCAAGAGCTACATCTTCGAGTTGAAGAACATGACCCAATACCAGCACCCGATCCACCTGCATGGCATGAGCTTCAAGGTCATTGCCTCCAACAGGCACAAGATCGTCGAGCCGTGGTTCACCGACACCTACCTGCTGGGCAAGAACGAGCGGGCCCAGGTGGCGCTGGTGGCCGATAATCCAGGCACCTGGATGTTCCACTGCCATGTCATCGACCACATGGAAACCGGCCTGATGGCCGCGATTGCGGTGGTCTGATGCGCCCACAGATCATCGATCGCAGCCGTGATCAGGAATTCATGCGCATGGCCCTGGACCTGGCGGCACAAGGTGCCGCGCTGGGCGAGGTGCCGGTGGGCGCGGTGCTGGTGCAGCACGGCCAGGTGATCGGGCAGGGCTTCAACCGGCCGATCATCGACAGCGACCCCAGTGCCCATGCCGAGATGGTCGCCATCCGCGCGGCGGCAAAGTCTGCGAGCAATTACCGCCTGCCGGGCAGCACCCTTTATGTGACCCTGGAGCCTTGCAGCATGTGCGCGGGGCTGATCGTGCATTCGCGGGTGGCCCGGGTGGTGTATGGCGCGCTGGAGCCCAAGGCCGGCATCGTGCAGAGCCAGGGGCAATTTTTCAGCCAGGGCTTCCTGAACCATCGGGTAATGTTCGAAGGAGGGGTGCTGGCCGAGGAATGTGGCGCAATCTTGAGCGAATTCTTCAAGGCGCGGCGCGCCAAGGTGTAGGAGCGGCCTCGTGTCGCGAAAGGGCTGCAAGGCAGCCCCGCCTTTAATGCCTCAATACTGAACCCTGGACAGCTGTGCGGGCCTTTCGCAACACAAGGCAGCGCCTACATCGGCGGCGACTGTTCCGCCGGTTTGTCCTTGTTGACCCCCGGCACGTGCAGGTTGCCCTCGGCCACCTGGCCCTCGAGCTGCGGCTGGGTCACCCAGGTGAGGATGTCGTAGTAGCGGCGGATGTTGGCCACGAAATGCACCGGCTCGCCACCACGGGCGTAACCGTACTTGGTCTGGCGGTACCACTGTTTCTGCGACAGGCGCGGCAGCATCTTCTTCACGTCCAGCCACTTGTTCGGGTTGAGCTTTTCTCGTTTGGCCAGCGTGCGCGCGTCTTCAAGGTGGCCGCTGCCGACGTTGTAGGCCGCCAGGGCGAACCAGGTGCGGTCTGGCTCCTTGATGCTGTCGTCGAGCTGCTGCTTGACCAGCATGAAGTATTTGGCACCACCTTTGATGCTCTGCCTCGGGTCCAGGCGGTTGGACACGCCCATCGCCTGGGCGGTGCGCTGGGTCAGCATCATCAGGCCGCGTACGCCGGTCTTGGAGGTGACTTCCGGTTGCCACAAGGATTCCTGATAACCGATCGCGGCCAGCAGGCGCCAGTCCACCTGTTCGACCTTGGCGTAGCTCTTGAAGTATTTTTCGTATTTGGGCAGGCGCTGCTGCAAATGCTGCGCAAATGTGTAGGCGCCCACGTAACCGAGCACGTCGACGTGGCCGTAATAGCGGTCTTTCAAACGCTGCAGGGTGCCGTTTTTCTGCGATTTGTCGAGGAATTCGTTGACTTCGTTCAGCAGGCTGTTGTCTTCGCCCGGGGCGACCGCCCAGCGTTGGTTGCGGGTTTCGCCAAGGTCGAAGGCCACCCGCACGTTGGGGAAGTACACCTGGTTCATCGCCAGTTCGTTGGAGTCGACCAGCGTCAGGTCGACCTGCCCTTCATCGACCATGCGCAACAGGTCGACCACCTCCACCGCGTCGGACTCTTCGTATTCCAGGCCCGGGTAGCGCCTTTTCAGTTCGGCCAGCTGGTCGGCGTGGCTGCTGCCTTTTAGCACCATGATCTTCTTGCCGACCAGGCCCTTGGGGTTTGTTGGGCGCGAGCGGCCGTTGCGATAGATGACCTGAGGGGTCACTTCCAGGTATGGATGGGAGAACCTGGCCTGGGTCTTGCGCCGCTCGCTGCTGACCAGGCCGGCCGCTGCCAGCACCGGACCGGACGGTTTACCCAGGTCGTCGAACAGTTCGTCGAGGTTGTCGGCGGTCTCGATCTCCAGCTTGACGCCAAGATCGTCGGCGAAACGCTTGACCAGCTCGTACTCGAAGCCGGTTTCGCCGTTGCGGTCCTGGAAATAAGTGGCCGGGCTGTTGCGGGTGATCACGCGCAGCACGCCGTCCTCCTTCACGCGCTCGAGGGTGCTGGGTTTTTCAACGCAGGCACCGAGCAACAGAAAGAGACCGGTTGCGAAAAGCCATTTGGCGCAACGCTGGCGCAAAGCAGTATGGGCGAACATAGCTTGCAGTATACGCAAAGGACGGGGGGCGCCATATCTCGACAACTGCCAGGTTGTCTGGTAGCGCGTTCTGTGATGCAGCTTGCGGCTTGTCGCTTTTTTTGACCCCGAAGTCCGGTTCCGCCGCCCGGCAGCATTGCCCTCTGGCGGGTGCCGCAAGCCGCGGAATTAGGCTAGAATGCACGGCCTCTAAGCACACCCCTTCCTGAGGCTGTCCCGACGATGTTGATCCTGCGCGGCGCTCCTGCCCTTTCTGCCTTTCGCCACGGTAAATTACTCGAGCAACTGAGCCAGAAAGTCCCCGCTGTTACTGGTTTGTATGCCGAATTTGCCCACTTCGCCGATGTCGACGGCGAGCTGACCGCCGACCAGCAGCAGGTGCTGGGCCGTCTGCTCAAGTACGGCCCGAGCGTGCCGGTGCAGGAGCCGACTGGCCGCCTGTTCCTGGTCGTGCCGCGCCTGGGCACCATCTCGCCCTGGGCCAGCAAGGCCAGCGACATCGCCCACAACTGCGGCCTGCAGTCGATCCAGCGCCTGGAGCGCGGCATCGCCTACTACGTTGCCGGTGACCTGAGCGACGCCGACGCCGCCGTTGTCGCCGCTGAACTGCACGACCGCATGACCCAGCGCGTGCTGGCCCAGCTGGAGCAGGCGAGCGACCTGTTCAGCCATGCCCAGCCCAAGCCGATGACGTCGGTCGATATCCTGGCCGGTGGCCGCGACGCGCTGGCCAAGGCCAACATCGAG
This sequence comes from Pseudomonas sp. Marseille-Q5299, assembly GCF_943737035.1. Taxonomy (NCBI): domain Bacteria; kingdom Pseudomonadati; phylum Pseudomonadota; class Gammaproteobacteria; order Pseudomonadales; family Pseudomonadaceae; genus Pseudomonas; species Pseudomonas sp. Marseille-Q5299. The sequence continues at coordinate 947,735 of NZ_CALSFR010000001.1, read as the reverse complement.
CTGGGCCTGGCCCTGGCCGAAGACGAGATCGACTACCTGGTCAACGCCTTCCATGGGCTCAAACGCAACCCGAACGACATCGAGCTGATGATGTTCGCCCAGGCCAACTCCGAACACTGCCGCCACAAGATCTTCAACGCCAGTTGGGACATCGACGGCCAGGCTCAGGAAAAGAGCCTGTTCGGCATGATCAAGAACACCTACCAGATGCACAGCGAAGGCGTGCTGTCTGCGTACAAGGACAACGCCTCGGTGATCGTCGGCAACGTTGCCGGGCGTTTCTTCCCGAACCCTGAGACCCGCCAGTACGGCGCGGTGCAGGAGCCGGTGCACATCCTGATGAAGGTCGAGACGCACAACCACCCGACCGCCATCGCTCCGTTCTCCGGTGCCTCCACCGGCTCGGGCGGCGAAATCCGTGACGAAGGTGCTACCGGCCGTGGCGCCAAGCCAAAAGCCGGCCTGACCGGCTTCACCGTGTCCAACCTGCGCATCCCGGGCTTCGAACAGCCATGGGAGCAGGCCTACGGTAAACCTGAGCGTATCGTTGACGCCCTCGACATCATGATCGAAGGCCCGCTGGGTGGCGCAGCGTTCAACAACGAATTCGGTCGCCCGGCTCTGACCGGCTACTTCCGTACCTTCGAGCAGGCCATCAACACCCCGCACGGTGAAGAAGTGCGCGGCTACCACAAGCCGATCATGCTGGCCGGCGGCATGGGCAACATCCGTGAAGACCACGTACAGAAGGCCGAAATCACCGTCGGCGCCAAGCTGATCGTGCTCGGTGGCCCGGCCATGCTGATCGGCCTGGGCGGCGGCGCCGCTTCGTCGGTCGCCACCGGTGCCAGCTCGGCGGACCTGGACTTCGCCTCGGTGCAGCGCGAAAACCCGGAAATGGAGCGCCGTTGCCAGGAGGTCATCGACCGTTGCTGGCAGCTGGGCGACAAGAACCCGATCGCCTTCATCCATGACGTTGGCGCCGGCGGCATTTCCAACGCCTTCCCTGAACTGGTGAACGACGGTGGCCGCGGTGGCCGCTTCGAACTGCGCAACGTGCCCAACGACGAGCCGGGCATGGCCCCGCACGAAATCTGGAGCAACGAATCGCAGGAGCGTTATGTGCTGGCCGTCAGCGCTGTCGACTTCGAACGCTTCCAGGCCATCTGTGAGCGCGAGCGCTGCCCGTTCGCCGTCGTTGGCGAGGCGACCGAAGAGCCGCACCTGACCGTGACCGACAGCCACTTCGGCAATACGCCGGTGGACATGCCGCTTGACGTGCTGCTGGGCAAGCCGCCGCGCATGCACCGTTCGGTAACCCGCGAAGCCGAACTGGGCGATGATTTCGACCCGAGCAAGGTAGACCTGGACAGCGCCGTGCAGCGTGTCCTGAACCACCCGGCGGTTGCCAGCAAGAGCTTCCTGATCACCATCGGCGACCGCACCATCACCGGCCTGGTGGCCCGCGACCAGATGGTCGGCCCGTGGCAGGTACCGGTAGCCGACTGCGCCGTCACGGCCACCAGCTTCGACGTGTACACCGGTGAAGCCATGGCCATGGGTGAGCGCACGCCGCTGGCAGTGCTCGACGCGCCAGCGTCCGGCCGCATGGCGATCGGTGAAACCCTGACCAACCTGGCTGCCGCGCAGATTGAAAAGCTGTCCGACATCAAACTGTCGGCCAACTGGATGTCCGCTGCCGGCCACCCAGGCGAAGACGCCCGTCTGTACGACACCGTCAAGGCTGTCGGTATGGAGTTGTGCCCGGAGCTGGGCCTGACCATTCCGGTCGGCAAGGACTCCATGTCGATGAAGACCAAGTGGAGTGAAGAGGGCGTCGAGAAGAGCGTCACTTCGCCAATGTCGCTGATCATCACCGGCTTCGCCCCGGTCACCGACATCCGCAAGACCCTGACCCCGCAACTGCGCATGGACAAGGGTGAGACGGACCTGATCCTGATCGACCTGGGCCGCGGCAAGAACCGCATGGGCGCTTCGATCCTGGCGCAGACCTACGGCAAGATCGCAGCCCAGGCTCCGGACGTCGACGACGCCGAAGACCTCAAGGCATTCTTCGCCGTGATCCAGGGCCTGAACGCCGACGGCCACCTGCTGGCCTACCACGACCGTTCCGACGGCGGCCTGCTGACTACCGTGCTGGAAATGGCCTTCGCCGGCCACTGCGGCCTCGACCTGCAACTGGACCCGCTGACCGACAACAGCAATGACGTGCCGGCCATCCTCTTCAACGAAGAGCTGGGCGCAGTCATCCAGGTTCGCCAGGATGCTACCCCGGACGTGCTGGCGCAGTTCAGCGCCGCAGGCCTGGGTGAAGGTTGCGTGGCGGTGATCGGCAAACCGGTCAACAACGCCGAGGTGTCCATCAGCCTGAACGGCCAGGTGCTGTTCGACGACGACCGTCGCATGCTGCAGCGCCAGTGGGCCGAGACCAGCTACCAGGTTCAGCGCCTGCGTGACAACGCCGACTGCGCCGACCAGGAGTTCGACGCGCTGCTCGAAGAAGACAACCCGGGCCTGTCGGTCAAGGTTGGTTACGACGTCAACGAGGACATCGCTGCGCCGTACATCAAGAAGGGCGTGCGCCCGCAAGTGGCGATCCTGCGTGAGCAGGGCGTCAACGGCCAGGTCGAGATGGCTGCCGCCTTCGACCGCGCCGGCTTCGCCGCCATCGACGTGCACATGAGCGACATCCTCGCTGGCCGCGTCGACTTCGAAGCCTTCAAGGGCCTGGTTGCCTGCGGTGGTTTCTCTTACGGTGACGTGCTCGGTGCCGGTGAAGGCTGGGCCAAGTCGGCCTTGTTCAACGCCCGTGCCCGTGATGCCTTCCAGGCCTTCTTCGAGCGTACCGACAGCTTCGCCCTGGGCGTGTGCAACGGTTGCCAGATGATGTCCAACCTTCACGAGCTGATCCCGGGCACCGAGTACTGGCCGCACTTCGTGCGCAACCGCTCGGAGCAGTTCGAAGCCCGTGTGGCCATGGTCGAGGTGCAGAAGTCCAACTCGATCTTCCTGCAGGGCATGGCCGGTTCGCGCATGCCGATCGCCATCGCCCACGGCGAAGGCCATGCCGAATTCGCCAGCGAAGAGGCACTGCTGGAAGCCGACCTGTCCGGTTGCGTGGCCCTGCGCTATGTCGACAACCACGGCAAGGTCACCGAAGCCTACCCGGCCAACCCGAACGGCTCGCCGCGTGGTATCACCGGCCTGACCAGCCGCGACGGCCGCGTGACCATCATGATGCCGCACCCGGAGCGCGTGTTCCGCGCCGTGCAGAACTCCTGGCGCCCGGATGAGTGGCAGGAAGACGCCGCGCTGATGCGTATGTTCCGTAACGCGCGCGTCTGGGTGAACTAAGGCGTGTACAAGCTCGCCTTCTTCGTCCCGGCCAGCCACGTCGACGTGGTCAAGGCCGCCGTGTTCGCCGCCGGTGGCGGGCGTATCGGCGACTACGACCACTGCGCCTGGCAAACCCTGGGCCACGGCCAGTTTCGCCCCTTGGACGGCAGCCAGCCGTTCCTTGGGCAAACCGGCCAGGTCGAGGTGGTGGAGGAGTGGAAGGTAGAGCTGGTGGTGGCCGACGACCTGATTGCCCAGGTCGTCGCTGCGCTCAGGCAGAGCCATCCTTACGAAACACCGGCCTACGAAGTCTGGCGCCTCGCCGATTTCTAGGCCGAGCTGAGTTCATCGCCGGCTTGCCGGCGATGAACCCGGTTCATTCAGCGACGCTCTGCGGCGCTTGCCCCTCCCGCCGCAACCCGGCACACGCCAGCAACCCCACCTCGAACAGCACCCACATCGGCACCGCCAGCATGGTCTGTGAGAACACATCCGGCGGCGTCAGGACCATCCCCACCACAAAGCAGCCGACAACTACGTAGGGCCTGCTGCGCCGTAACGTGGCCACGTCGGCCAGCCCCACCCAGACCACGATGAACGTTGCCACCGGGATCTCGAAGGCCAGGCCGAACGCCAGGAACAGCGCCATGATGAAGTCCAGGTACTGGCTGATGTCGGTCATCATCGCCACGCCGTCCGGCGTCACGCTGGCAAAAAAGCCGAACATCATCGGGAATACCAGGTAGAAGGCGAACGCCATGCCGGCGTAGAACAGCACAATGCTCGACACCAGCAAGGGCAGGGCGATGCGCCGCTCGCGGCGGTAAAGGCCCGGCGCAAGAAAACCCCAGGCCTGATGCAGCAGCAGCGGCATGGCCACGAACAGCGCACACATCGCGGTCAGCTTGAACGGTGTGAGAAAGGGCGAGGTGACACTGGTGGCGATCATGCTGGCGCCTTCCGGAAGGAAGCGGCGCAGCGGTTCGGAAATCAGTGTGTAGAGCTGCTGGGCGAAGGGGAACAGGCCGGCGAACACCAGCGCGACCAGTAGCAGGCAGCGCACCAGGCGCTTGCGCAGGTCGCGCAGGTGACCGGTGAGCGGCATGTGTGCCGCCGGGTCCAGGGCGATACTCATGAGGTGGTCTCCCGAATGACCGTGGCCGTTGCAGCGTCAGTGGCCGGTTCCGCCTTGAGGCTGATGCCCTGGCGCAGCTCCTGCTCGAGGCGTTGCAATGGCGCGCTGTCGAGGTTGGGCATGTCGATTTCGCGTTCCATCTGCGCGCGCAAACCCTGCATTGCCCGGCGCGCCTGGCCCAGGCCACGGCCCAGCGTACGCGCCGCGACGGGCAAGCGTTCCGGGCCAAGCACCAGCAGCGCGACGATGCCCACCAGCAGCATCTCGCTGAAGCCTACCTCGAACATCAGGCCTGCCGATCCGCGTGCGGCTGTGGCGCAGGCGAACGGGTCAGTGGCTCCTGTTGTACCTGCGGTGCTGCAGTTTGGGTGCTGGCATCGCTGTCGCCCCCCATGGACTTGCGAAAGCCCTGGATCGCTTCGCCAACATCACTGCCCAGACCCTTGAGGCGTTTGGTGCCAAACAGCAGAAACACGATCATCAGTACGATCACCAGCTGCCAGATTCCGATGCCACCCATTACGACCACTCCTGTAAGGCCATGAAAAGAAAGGCCAATCCTGCCTCGCGTAGATGACGCGAACATGACTGCAAGGTATTTGCAATCTGCCTGCAACAACTCCCCTGTTGACTGGCGCCTTGTTCGATAAGAGGAGTGCTGCGCCATGGGTGGCAAGCGACAGCAGGGCGCCGCGCTGCTGATGGTGTTGGTGGTACTGGCGATGCTCGCAGCGGGGATGGCCTGGCTGGTGGAGGACGGGCGGCGTCAGGTCGATGACGTACAGCTGCTGCGCCAACGGGTACAGGTGCGGGCCATGGAGCAGGCTGGCCTGGCCTATGCCGAGCAGGCCTTGCGTGACCCCGCCTGGCGGCTTAGCCCGCTGTTCTGGCAGGCGCTGCGGGGGCAACCGTTGACTTACGATTTTGGCGCCGGCCAGGCACAACTGCGGGTGTACGACCAGCACACCTGTTTCAACGTCAATGCGCTGCTGGGGGATGACGGTGAACGTGCCGAGCGCCAGCTACGGCGTTTGCTGGGCGACAACATGGCCGCGCAACGTCTGGTCGACGCCTTGGCAGACTGGCTCGACAGCGACAGCGATGCACGCCTGCAGGGCGCCGAAAGTGCCCAGTATCTGCGCCAGCAGCCGCCTCGTCTGGCGGCCAACCAGCCGATGCTGGACACCAGTGAGTTGAACCTGCTGCTCGAAGCGGATGCCTCGCGCCAGCGCCGTTATCCGATGTTGTGTGCTTTGCCGCAGACCACCGGCTGGCGTCTGAATGCCAATGCTGTAGGCCTGGAGCATCTGCCATTGCTGGAGGCGCTTTATGAAGGGCGGTATCCCCGCTCGTTGCTCAGCCGCATCGTCAGTGGTCGGCCGGCGTCGGGCTATGTAGATGCCGCGGCGTTGCGTCAGGCGCTGGGGGCGGTGGATGACGAAACCTTTGAGCGGTTGAGCGAAGGGTTGCTGCTCAACAGTGGGCATTTTCAGTTGCAGCTTTCGTTCGAAGAACAGGGCAGGACGATACGCAGCGCGTTTGAGCTGGAGGCGTTGGGAGTGGTGCAGTGGCATGCGCGGGTGCCGGCGCAGCAGGTGCGGGTGAAGAGTCGGGCGCCAATGGCCTGGTGATCATGTTCAAGGGCTGCCGTGCAGTCCAATCGCCGGCAAACCGGCTCCCATACCTGTAGGAGCCGGCTTGCCGGCGATTGGGCCGCGCAGCGGCCCTGATGCAAAAACGGATCAGACGGTCCCGATCTCCCCGCCATCATCGCGCTGGATCACCACGGTCGAAGCCCTCGGCCGTACCGTGGTCCCCGCTGGGGTCACATCGGTGGCCTTGTCGGTGTAAGGCCAGTTTTCCGGGTGCTGGATATTGACGAACATCGACTTGTTGTCCGGGCTGAAGGCAATCCCGGTCACCTCGCTGCCGTTCGGCCCGACGAAGAAGCGGCGCAAGTCCACCTGGTTCTGGGCATTGACCGGTATTTGGTTGCCAGCGGCATCCACCAGGTTGGTAGGGATCACCGCCAGCAACTGATCGTTGGTGTAATCGGTGACCGTGCTCTCGCCGTTGTCAGTCTCGAACCACAACACGCCACGGCTATCGAAGCTCATACCGTCGGGGCTGGCGAACTGGTTGAGTTCGGTCAGGCCCGAGCGGTTGATGTCTGCGGTGCCGGCGGCGTTGGCACCGAACACGAAGATATCCCAGGTGAAGCTCACGTGATCGTCGCTGTCGTGCCAGCGGATGATGTGGCCGTGGCGGTTAGGGCCACGCGGGTTGGCCGCATCGACTTTTTCCGGGGTGCGCGCGCTGTTGTTGGTCAGGGTCAGGTAGACGTCGCCATTGAGCGGGTTTACCGCTGTCCATTCCGGGCGGTCCATCGGTGTTGCGCCCACTGCATCACCGGCACCGCGAGTGTTGAGGATGATGCCTGCCAGGTCACCGTACAGCGCCCCGAGGGTGCTGCCGGCAGTGGTGGCGGTGGTCACGTCGAGCAGGATCCACTCGCCCGTGCCGTCTGCATTGAAGCGGGCCACGTAGAGGTTGCCCTGGTCCATGTACTTGGCGCCGGTGGCCAGGCGGTCGGCCGGGCTTGCGTCGGCGGCATCCCACACCGCGGTGGAGACGAACTTGTACAGGTACTCGTTGTTGGAGTCGTCGCCCATGTACCAGACCAGCGGTTTACCGGCCACCGGCAGGCCCGGGCAGCAGCCTTCGTGGCGGAAGCGGCCGAGTGCGGTGCGCTTGGTGGCCAGGGTGCTGCTGTTGTACGGGTCGATCTCGACAATGTAGCCATAGGTGCTGGCTTCGTTGCGGTAGTCGTCGGTGGCGCTGGCACCTTTGATGGTCACGTCGAAGCGGGCGAATTCATCGTTTTCTTCGGTGCTGTCACCAGCAGCGGTCTCCCACTTGTACTGGCCGCTGGAGGTGCCTACGCCGATGCGTCGCTGGTCCTCCGGACGGGTGTCCTTGTTGACGAAAATGCCAGGCCAGTTCTCTTCGCAGGTCAGGTAAGTGCCCCACGGGGTGTAGCCGTTGCCGCAGTTGTTGTTGGTGCCGCGGCAGTGCGTGCCGTCAGCCGAATACTTGGTCTTGACGTGGTCGGTGCCACGCAGCGGGCCAGTGATTTCCATGCGTGAGGCGGTGGTGAAACGGCGGTTGAGCGGGTCGTTGTCGACCACCTGCCAGCGCCCGTTGAGCTTCTGCAGGCGCACCACGCCGGCACCGTGGGCGTTGATTTCCTTGCGCACTTCTTCGGCCGGGCGATTGCCGCTGGCGTCGGTGGTCGGGCCGTTGGGGTGCAGGGCGGCGGCATCGATGTATTCGAAGTTGATCGCCAGCAGGCCGTCTTCGGAACTGCCATTGATGGGGAAGAAGTGCATGCCGTCATGGTGCATGCCCATGGCATTGGCCTGGTCGCTGGAGGTATTGCTGCCGTCCGGTTTCCAGGGGTTGGCGTTGCTGTTGATCGGCGTGCCCCACGGTGCCAGCACGTAGGCACTGTAGCCGGCGGCGACGACACAGGCGTCGGTGCGTGAACCCGCGATGGACTGGAAGCCCAGCGCCAGTTTCGGTACTTCAGGTTCGGTAACCGGCGGCTCGGTGGCCGGGTCATCGTTGTCGGAACCGCCACCACTGTCGAAGCAGCCGGTCAGGCCGGTACCGGCAATCATGGCGATAGCGGCACCCAGGCTGCCGCGCATCACGCTGCGACGGCTGAGGTAGGCGTCCATGACGCTGGCCATCGGCAGGTTGCCACTGTGGTTGCGGTCCAGGTTGTCGCCGGTTTCTCGACTCATCAGGGTGTCCTTGTATTGGCTGAGTTGGAGGAAACCGCGACTTTAGTGCGCAAAGATGATGATTCTTTGGCAGAAATATTAACGTCGCTTTAAAACATTAAGTTCTTATCGCTGTGCCAGACAGAACAATCTGGAATGGTTGTCGGATTTCTGCCATCAAACTGTAATGCCAACGCCGCAACATCCGGGGCCCAAAGAGAACTCGGATAAGGATGGCGGGCCCGATGGCAAGCAGTGTGTACAGGCGCGAAATGATCAGATGGATGGGTGTCGGTGCCCTGGCACCGTTGCTCGGTGCCTGTTCTGCATTCCCGGGCCAGCGCGGCGGCAATGCCAGCCTGGACCTGTTGTACGTCGCCGACACCCTCGATGCGCGCCAGCCCGGCCAGCCCGTGGTGCCGGCGACCCGCCTGGGCCCGGTCAGCCACCTGGGCCGTGCCCCCTGGATGACTGGCCACAGCGCCAGCGTGGCTCACCCTCAACTCGCGCCTTTGCTCGATGCCAGCCAGGCGGCCGGCGTGCAATTGGGTGGCTATGCCGTGCTCGCGGCCCTGTTGGAACAACTGCGCGCCGAGGTGGGGCCGGGCAATAGCCTGACTCTCGAAAATGGCCAGGGCTGGAACGGCAGTGGCCTGGCCTATCTGACCCAGGGCGAGAGCGGTGTGCAGGGCAGCCGGCTGTTGGGCAGCGAAGCCCGTGTGAGCAGTGATGAACGCGTGCTTTGGCCACAGCGCAGTGCCGCCCTTTACCACCAGTCTTCAGCGATGACCCTTGCTGCGGGTATTGCCGACGGACAACGCAAAACCTTGGGCCTGGAGCCTCTGCACATTTTCGAGCGCGGCGGTGCACGCATCGCCGTGGTGGGCGTAACCGACCCTTACGCCCAGGACCAGAAAGCCTCGCTCAAACAGTGGTACCAATCGCTGCTGCCGACCTTCGAGCAGGCCCGCCGCGAAGCGGACCTGGTGGTGGCGCTGGCGGATGTCGGTACCGGCCCGGGCCTGTGGCTGGCCGAGCGCGTGGCGCAGATCGACGTGCTGCTCTGCGCACGTGGCCAGGACCTGTGGCCCACACCTGTGCAGGCGACCCAGGCCAGTGGCCGGCGCATCCCGGTGTTGTTTGCCGGTTGCCGGGGCAGTGGTGCGTTTCGCCTGCGTTGCCAACAGGTTGCCGGGCAATGGCAGTTCGATGGGCGCTTCTTTCCTGCATTGGCCCAGCAACTCTCACCCGCAGCGCAGTTGCGCGCCAGCCAGTTGCAGGCCGAGTTGCACCAGCAGCGCGCAGGCCATGCAGCGTGGCTCGACCAGCCGCTGGCGGTTGCGCCACAGGCGCTGTGGCGTCGCGACACGCGTGGCGGCAGTTGGGACCGTTTGCTGCACCAGGCCCTGGCCGATGACAGCAGCATGCCGGTGCTGTTGCCGGGCCTGCGCTATGACTACCCATTGGCCGCTGGCGAGGCCATCACGCGCGAGCACCTGATCAGCCTCACCGGCGGCTACCCGGCACCGGTGGTCGAGGCGCCGGCCCGGCAGGTCGAGCAGGTGCTGGAAAACGCCGCCGAGCAACTGTTCGGTGACCCCTTGCTGCTGGACAACAGCCAGGACCTGCCACGCTGGCAGGGCCAGGCCTGGCAGGTGAGCTACAGCCCGCAAGGCAAGCGCATCACTGGCCTGGATCCGGTGCAGGGCCTGTGCCGCACCTTTGGTCTGCAATTCGAGCCCCAAGCCGGTGAGCCATTGTGGCAACGGGTCGAGGCCTGGCTCGGGCGGCAGCAGCCGGGTTGGCAACTGGCGGCCTTGCAAGTGCCGCAGGTGCGCTACGTGCAAGGCCACCCAGGCTGGCACCCACGGCAGCTGATGTCATGACATTCGCCGCTCGCCTGATGACCGGTGGCCTGCTGACGCTGGCCGGGTGGCTTGCCGCCCAATGCGTGCTGCAACTGGCGCGCCAGCCGCAACCGGCCAGCGCCCCGGTTACCGTCGACGCCCCGCTGCCGGGGTTGCTGGTCGGCCATTGGCAAGCGCCAGGCGACGACGGCTCGATTGCGCTCACCCGGTTGCCATTGCAGTACCTGGGCGGCCTCAAGGCCAAGCCGTTGTCGGCCAGCGTCGTGGTGCTGCGCTACGGCCAGCAGGTGCGCACCTTGGGCCGCGGCCAGCGCCTGGCACCGGGGATCGTGTTGCAGGACATCGACGCCGATGGCCTGATTTTCGACAACCAGGGGCGGCGTGAACGCTTGCCCTGGCCGCCACGCCCCGCCGTGACCGGCTTCAAGCGGCAAGGATGAACAATGCTGGTGAAATATTGCGTGGCCGCTGCCTTGACCCTGGCTCTTGCTGCGGCCTGGGCAGAAGAACCGGAAACCTTCGATGATAACGGCACCCCGCTTTACGAGGTGAACTTCGTCGACACCGAGCTGGGCGAATTCATCGACAGCGTGTCGCGCATCACCGGCACCACCTTCATCGTCGACCCGCGGGTCAAAGGCAAGGTCACGGTGCGTACCGTCGACCGCCACGATGCCGATGCCATCTACGACATCTTTCTCGCCCAGCTGCGTGCCCAAGGCTATGCCGCGGTCGATCTGCCCAATGGCAGTGTGAAGATCGTCCCCGACCAGGCCGCGCGCCTGGAGCCGGTGCCAGTTGAAGCCGCCGGCAAGCACAGCGAAGGCAGTGATGGCGTGGCCACCCGCGTATTCAATGTGCGTAACGCCGCCAGCGAGCAGATGCTCGGTATTCTCAAGCCGCTGATCGACCCGCGTGTTGGTGTGATCACCCCTTATCCTGCGGCCAACCTGCTGGTGGTCACCGATTGGCGCAGCAACCTCGAACGCATCGACAGCCTGTTGCGCCAGCTTGACCAGGTCAGTGACGAACCCCTGAAGGTCATGCCCCTGCGCCATGCCAGCGCCGCCGACACCGCGCAGTTGCTGACCCGCCTGTTGGCCCGAGAGCAGGGCGCCGACAGCACCCAGGTGGTGGCTGACCCGCGCAGCAATGCCTTGCTGGTACGTGGCAGCACCGACCGTGTGCGAGCCCTGTTGGGCCAGCTCGATCAGCCCAGTGAGAACCGGCACAGCAGCAACACGCAGGTGATCTACCTGCGCCATGCCAATGCAGGCGAAGTGGTGAAGGTGCTGCGCGGGTTGAGCCAGGAAGGCGGTGTGCCCAGCGAGGGAGCAGGCGAAGGCGAGGCCAAGGACAAGCCGGTGATGGCCGCCGCCAGCGATTCGGGCATACGCCTGGAGTACGAGGAGGGCACCAACGCCGTGGTCATGGTCGGCCCCGACAGCGAGCTGGCCGCCTACCGCTCCATCGTCGAGCAGCTGGACATCCGCCGCGCCCAGGTAGTGGTCGAGGCCATCATCGCCGAAGTGTCCGACAGCCGTGCCCAGGAGCTTGGTGTGCAGTGGCTGTTCGCCGACGAAAAGTTCGGCGCCGGCATCGTCAACTTCGGCAGCAACGGGGTGAACATCGCCAACATCGCGGGCGCCGCCGCCAGCGGCGACAACGAAGCGCTGGGCGACCTGCTGTCGGCCACCACGGGCGTGACTGCCGGCATCGGCCACTTCGGCGGTGGCTTCAACTTCGCCATGCTGATCAACGCACTGAAGGGCAAGAGCGGCTTCAACCTGCTGTCCACGCCGACCCTGCTGACCCTGGACAACGCCGAGGCATCGATCCTGGTCGGCCAGGAAGTGCCCTTCGTCACCGGCTCCGTGACGCAGAACAACGCCAACCCCTACCAGACCATCGAGCGCAAGGAAGTCGGGGTGAAGCTGCGTATCAAGCCGCAAATCAACATCGACAACAGCGTACGCCTGGATATCGTTCAGGAAGTCTCGTCGATCGCCGACTCCAGCGCCGCCAGCGATGTGATCACCAACAAGCGCGAGATCAAGACCAAGGTCATGGTCGAGGACAATGGCCTGGTGATTCTTGGCGGCCTGATCAGCGATGAGCTGAGCACCAGCGATCAACGCGTACCGTTTCTCGGGGATATTCCGGGGCTGGGCCGGCTGTTCCGTTCCGAGGCCAGCAAGAACACCAAGCAGAACCTGATGGTCTTCATCCGCCCGCGCATCCTGCGTGACGGGCCGAGCCTGGCGGGTTTGAGCGAAGACAAGTACCGCACCCTGCAGCAGACCACGCCGCTCAAGCTGCCAGGCCTTGCGCAGGACGGCCAGCTGCTGCGGGTATTCCCGGCCAGCCGCGCGCGCCTGGACGGGGGCGACTGGTGATGCTGCCCTATCGCCTTGCGCGTCAGGCCGGGCTGGCCATGGCCCCGGCGGATACCGGCTGGCAGTTGTGGCTGCGCCGCGATGCCGACAGTAACCAACTGCAGGAACTGCTGCGTGTGCATGGCCAGCCCGTGGCACTGCACTACCTGGAAGCTGCGCCGTTCGACGAACGCCTCGGCCAGTTGTATCAGGCCGGGGATGCTGCCACCGAAGCACTGATCGAAGGCATCGGCGAACAGGTTGATCTGGACAGCCTGATGAGCGAAATGCCGCGCATCGAGGACCTGCTCGAAAGCGATGATGAAGCCCCGGTGATCCGCCTGATCAACGGCCTGTTCGGCCAGGCCCTGCGCCTGCGCGCTTCGGACATTCATATCGAGACCTTTGAGCAGAGCCTGGTGGTGCGCCTGCGTGTCGATGGCCACCTGCGCGAGGTGTTGCGCCCGCCGCGCGCGTTGTCGGCCATGCTGGTGTCGCGGATCAAGGTCATGGCGCGCCTGGACATCGCCGAGAAGCGTCAGCCCCAGGACGGTCGCATCACCTTGCGCGCCGCCGGGCGTGAGGTGGACGTGCGCGTCTCGACCTTGCCCGGTATCCATGGCGAGCGCGTGGTGATGCGCGTGCTCGACAAGCAGGCCAGCTTGCTGGCGTTGGGCAACCTGGGCATGCCCAACGCAGTGCTGCACGGCCTGCGCAATTGCCTGACAAGGCCCAACGGTATCGTGCTGTCGACCGGGCCGACCGGCTCGGGCAAGACCACCACCCTGTACGCCAGCCTCAACAGCCTCAATGACGGCAGCCGCAACATCCTCACCGTCGAGGACCCGGTGGAATACGCCATCGCCGGCATTGGCCAGACGGCCATCAATCCGCGCGCCGGGCTGACCTTTGCCACTGGCCTGCGCGCCATCCTGCGCCAGGACCCGGACGTGATCATGCTCGGTGAAATCCGCGACCAGGAAACCGCGCAGATCGCCGTGCAGGCCAGCCTCACCGGCCACTTGGTACTGTCGACGTTGCACACCAACAGCGCAGTGGGCGCGGTCACCCGCTTGCGCGACATGGGCGTCGAGCCGTTCCTGATCGCCTCATGCCTGCGTGGCGTGCTGGCCCAGCGCCTGGTGCGGCGGCTGTGCCATTGCGCGGTGGCGCAGCCATTGCAGCCGGCCGAACGGGCGCTGTGGCCTGAGCTGGCGGCGCTGGGCAGCAGCTACCACGCGGTGGGCTGCGAGCAATGCCAGGGCACTGGCTATATCGGTCGTTTGGGGCTGTACGAATTCATCGAACTGGACGCTGGCCTGATCGGCCTGCTGTATGACGGCGCCAGTGAACTGGCCATGCACGACTACCTGGCCGAGCGCCGCCAGAGCCTGGTGGCGATGGCCAGTGATTGCCTGGCCCGCGGCGAGACCAGCCTGGCCGAAGTACTGCGTGTGGTGCAGGGCTGACCCATGCCGACCTTTCGCTACCAGGCCGTTGATCTAGCCGGCAAGACCCACAAAGCCAGCCTGCAGGCCGATACCGAACGCCACGCACGCCAGTTGCTGCGCGAGCAGGGCTTGTTCCCCCGCCAGTTGCAGCGCTTCGAAAGCGGTGCCCGGCAGCCGCGCCGACAACGCCTGAGCCGTGCCCAGCTGTGTGAGCTGACACGCCAGCTGGCGACCTTGACCGGCGCGGGCATCCCGCTGGTCGATGCCTTGGCGACGCTTGAGCGCCAGTTGCGCCAGCCAGCCCTGCACGGGGTGCTGGTGGCTCTGCGTGGCTCGCTCGCCGAGGGCCTGGGCCTGGCCCGTAGCCTGGCCCGCCAGGGCGCGCCGTTCACCGGTCTGTACTGCGCGCTGGTCGAAGCCGGTGAGCGCTCCGGGCGGTTGGCCCAGGTGCTTACCCGGCTGGCAGACCACCTGGAACAGGTGCAGCGCCAGCAGCACAAGGCGCGTACGGCACTGATCTACCCCTGCGTGCTGATGGGCGTGTCACTGGCGGTGGTGATCGGCCTGATGACCTTCGTCGTACCCAAGCTCACCGAACAGTTTGCCCATGCCGGGCAGAGCCTGCCGCTGATCACCTCATTGCTGATCGGCCTGAGCCAAGGCCTGGTGCACGCCGGCCCCTGGCTACTGGGGCTGGCCATCCTCACGTCGCTGCTGGCCAGCTGGTTGCTGCGCAAGCCGCACTGGTGCCTGCGCCGCGACGACCTGCTGCTGCGCCTGCCACGCGTGGGGGGGCTGTTACAGGTGCTGGAGAGTGCCCGCCTGGCGCGCAGCGTGGCGATCCTCACCAGCAGCGGTGTTGCCTTGCTCGAAGCCTTGCAGGTGGCCACTGAAACCGTCGGCAACCGGCGTATCCGCCTGGCCATGGAGCAGGTGCGCCAGCAGGTGCAGGGCGGCACCAGCCTGCACCGGGCGCTGGATGGTTGCCAGCAGTTCCCGCCGTTGCTGGTGAACATGGTCGGCAGTGGCGAGGCCAGCGGCACCCTGGCCGACATGCTCGAGCGCGTGGCCGACGACCAGGAGCGTGGCTTTGCCCGCCAGGTGGATACGGCCATGGCGCTTTTCGAACCCCTGATGATCCTGGTGATGGGCGCCGTAGTGCTGTTCATCGTGCTGGCGGTGCTGCTGCCGATCATGCAGCTCAACCAGGGCCTGCAACTGTAGATGACAAGGAGCAACCCCATGCAGCATCGACGCAAGCGCCAACACGGCTTCACCCTGATGGAAATCATGGTGGTGATTTTCATCATCGGCCTGCTGATCGCCGTGGTCGCGCCCAGCGTGCTCGGCAACCAGGACAAGGCCATGCGGCAGAAGGTCATGGCCGACCTGAGCACGCTCGAGCAGGCGCTGGACATGTACCGGCTGGACAACCTGCGCTTTCCCAGCAATGAGCAAGGCCTGGCTGCGCTGGTGAAAAAACCGACCCAGGAGCCGCTGCCGCGTGCCTGGCGCAGCGATGGTTATGTACGCCGCCTGCCGGAGGACCCGTGGGGCACCCCGTACCAGTACCGCATGCCTGGCGAGCATGGCCGGGTCGATGTGTATTCGTTGGGCGCCGATGGTGTACAGGGCGGCGAAGGCCAGGACGCCGACCTGGGTAACTGGGCGCTGTGAGCGATGCGCCCACAGCGCGGTTTCAGCCTGCTCGAATTGCTGGTGGTGCTGGCCATCGCCGGCCTCATGACCGGGCTTGCGGTGGCCTGGCTGGACAGCGGCAAGGCCAGCGTCGATCAGGCGTTGCAGCGGCTGGCGGCGCACGTCCACACCCAGGCTGCACTGGCCCGGCATGCCGGGCAATTGCGCGGGCTGCGCTGGACCGGCCAACACCCGGAGTTCGTGCGGCGTGAGCGCGAGGGCTGGGTGGCCGAACCGGTCAGCTTTGGGGACTGGCCCAAAGGGCTGCGCCCCGACTGGCCGGCCAGCCTGCAGCCGCATCTGCAGTTCACGCCGCAAGGGTGGGCCCAGCCGGGTTCGGTGCGCTGGCACTGGGCAGGTGGCAGCCAGCGCTGGGCGTGGGGGCGTGACGGCCAGTTGCGAGTGGGGTTGTCACCATGAAGCGCACGCAACAGGGGTTCACCCTGCTGGAGGTGACCGTGGCCCTGGCGATTGCTGCTGTGCTGGCGGTGATCACCAGCCAGGTTCTGCGCCAGCGCCTGGCAGTGCAGGACAGCGTGCAACAGCATCGCCTTGGCGTGCTGTGCGCTCGCGAGCTGCAGGCGCGCTTTGCCGTGGAACGGTACTGGCCGGCCAGCAACCAGCCCAGTGGGGTGTTGAACCAGGGCGGGCAGGCGTGCCACTGGCAGATGCAGCTGCGCCGTACCGGCGTGCGCGACCTGCGTCGCGGCGAGATGCAACTGTATGCCGACCGCGATCAGCGCCTGCCGTTGGGCCAGTACACGGTTTTTCTGGAGCGTCCATGAAGCGGCGCCAGGCAGGCTTGACCCTGATCGAACTGATGGTAGCCATGGCCTTGACCGCGCTGCTGGGGGTCATGCTCGCGGCGCTGGTCAATGGCTGGCTCAAGGTCCGCGAGCGGCTGCAGGTAACCCGCCAGGAGAACAGTGTGCTGGAGTTCTGCCTGGCGCTGGAGCGGCGCTTCGACAGCCCAGTACTGCGCCGGGTGTATGAGCAGCGTCTGCCACTGGCCAGCCGCTGGCTCGACTGGCAGCCCGATCGCCAGCAGTTGCTGTGGGTGGCAGCCACGGCTGTGCCAGAGGCCGAGGGTGGCTCACGGCTGCAGCGCCAACGCCTGCGTTTCGACCCCCGCGAACAACGCCTGATGCTGGAAACCTCGGCAGACCTGTACGCCGCCAGCGAACCCCGTTGGGTCGTGCGCGAGCAGCTGCAGCAGGTCAGTGCGCTGAATGTTCTTTATCACCAGGGAGGCCGATGGCTGCCCTGGCCTTCCGACCAACCCGCGCACCCCGGCCGTGGTGTGCGCGTGCAACTGCAGCGTGATGGAGCCCCCTATGTCTGCACCTTCACGCTCCCTTGGGGGCGTTCATGAAGCTTGAATGGCGGCGCCGTGCGCCGGCGCGGTCTTGGTTGCTGCTGCGCCCGGGCGTGATCTGGGACTGGCTGTTGGTTGAAAACGGTGTGGCCCAACGGGAAGGCCAGGGCGAGCCCCCGGCGAACCTGGACGCAAAGGTAGCGCTGATCATCCCGGGCGAGCGGTGCAGCCAGTTCGAGCTGGCTGCACCGCCGGGCCTCAAGCGTGATGAGTGGCCCTTGCTGCTGGAAGACCACTTGCTGCAGAACGCCGAACAGGTGCAGTGCGCTTGCCTCGCTCGCCAGGCAGGGCAGTTGCGCCTGCTGGCGGTAGCCCGCCAGGCGCTGGACGAATGGCGTGGCCAGTGCAGCGAATGGGGGCTGCAGATCGAGCGCTGTTGGGCCGAGTTCCAATTGTTGCCCACGCCTGAGCCCGGGACGGGCTGGCAGTGGCAGCGCGCGCCTGGCCTGTGCCTGTACCTGGGGCGCAGCGAAGAGGGGAAAGCCCATTGGCTGGCCTGGCCTGACGCGCTGGGTGAGGTACCGCAGCAGCCCTGGGATAGCCTGCGCAAAGCCACCCAGGTCGGGCGCTGGCCGGGAACGCTGGCGTCGCTCGACACGCTGCCAAGCCTGTTCGAGCGAACCCGTCAGGCCCGCTCGGCGCCCCGTGTGCCGGCCCTGCCGCGCGCGCTGGTTGTCGCCTGCCTGGTGCTGGCCGTGGTGTGGTGCGGGCTATGGGCGGGCCAGCAATGGCGGCAGGTACAAACCTGGCGCACGCAGGTGCTGGCCGTGACCGGCACCCAGGCCAGCCCTCGGCAAGCGGCGCAGGCCCTCAAGCGCCTGCGCGAAAGCGAACTGCAACAGCAACTGCGGGAGCGTCAGCTTCAAGACCTGCAGGCACACCTGCAGGTGTGGCTGCATGAGTACCCAGGCTGGCGTCTGCAAGCGGTGCGCTTCGACGGCCAGCGTTGGCACCTGCGCCTGCAGGGCGAGGGGAGCGAGCCGCCCTGGCAAGAAATGGCAAGCGCCGCCGGAGCGGCGGTGCAGGTACTGAGCGCTGCGCCAGCGGCGCACGTGGTTTTCGATCTGGGAGCGCCAACATGACCCGAGCGTGGTTTCAGCGTCATCGATTGTTGCTCGCCTGGTGCCTGATCGGCTTTCTGCTGGCGTTGCTGGCACTGCGCCAAGGCGTGTCGCAATGGCGCGAGCTCAGTCAGTGGCATGGGCTGGCAGTGCAGGCCGCCGCCTTCCCCAGCGGGCCAGGCGTGAGCCTGGAGCGGCTGCGTCAGTCTGCCCAGGCGCGGCGGGTCGAAGTTGCCGAGGTCGAGGTGCAAGGCAAGGTGTGGCAACTGCGCGGCCAGGTGGCCGATGAGCAGGTTTTGCAGCGCTGGCTGCAGGCCTTGCGCGCAGAGGGTGCGCAACCGCTGCAGTGGGCCCTGGAACAGGATGCCAAGGGCCTGCGTTTCGACCTGGTGGTGCAGCCATGAGCCGCCGTGGGCTGCTGTGGGCCGGGCTGGTGTTCAGCCTGACCTTGCTGGTGCAGTTGCCGGCGTCCTGGGTTGCAAAGGGCTTGGGCCTGCCGATGCATGCGGTCAGCGGCAGCCTGTGGCAGGGGCAGGCGCAGCAGTTCGGGCCTGCCGGCCCCGTACGCTGGGCCTTGCAGCCTTGGCGCTTGCAGGCCAACGCACAGCTGGGCTTTCAGGGCCAGGGCTGGCAGTTGCATGCCGAAGGCTGGCCATGGCGCTGGCGGTTGGACGTCACTGCACAGGCTCCCCAGGCGAGTGTGCAGACGGCCTATCGGCTGGCCGGGCAGTGGCAGGGCACGCTGCGCCTGCAAGGCGCGGGGGAGCAGTGCCGCACCAGTGAAGGCCGCATCACGGTCACCGACCTCGCCTTGAGTGAACCTTGGTCGCTGGGGTTGGGGCAGGGCTGGGTAGAAATGGATTGCCGCACAGGCTGGCGCCTGCATGGGCAACTGATACAACAGGGCGAGCATCAGTTGGCGCTGGATGCAGACCTTCTGGGGCGCCACGCAGTGGTGGCGGCCGAACTGCAGCCGGACGCGGCCCTTACACCGCTGCTGCGCGCTGCTCGGTTGCTGGGGCCACAGGCATTGACGGGGCAGGGGGAGTGGCGTTGGTAAGCAGCGGTTGACGTGACGTTCATGGCCCTATCGCCGGTTTGCCGACGACAGGGCCTGTGGATCAGTTGGCTTTCCCTTCAATCCCCGATGCCCACTGCTCACTTCGGCTATGCCCACTGGTGCGCAGCAAGCCAAGGTCCAGTGCATTCTCGCCGTCTGCGGCACCTTTGCCTTTGCTGATCTGGGCAATGGCGGTACCCAGGTCTACCGGCGAGTTCGACGCATCGATCGACACATCCCGGCGGTAATCATTGCCGCTCAGCGTTTCCTTGGTCACCGCGTTGGCGGTGAGTTTTACCTCACCCTTGGCCGAGTGCAGGCGGGCGCCCGTCAGGTGAGCGTCACCGCCAACCGTCAGGTCTACCCCATCGCTGCCCTTGAGCGCCGTCTGCTGGGCTACGCCATCACGCTGAACATGCGACACATCGAGCCTGAAGGTTGGCGAAACGCCCGGGTCGGCCTTGGCCAGGGCGGAACCTGCTTTTTCGCTGACCTTGCTTCCCAGCGGCCCTGCGACGGCCGTGGCAGCGTTCACATAGCCTTGCGGGTTTTTCTCTTTGCTCAGCCGTGCATCACCTTTTACGGTCAGGGTATCGACGCTGTCCTTGCGGCTGGCGATGCGCAGATCGCCGTCGATTGCGCCGCTGATGCGCCCGGCTTCCAGGCTTACGCCTTCGATGCGGGTGTCGCCGCGGCTTTGCAGGTCGATACGCTCGGCGCGCAGGTTGCCGGCGTTCCAGATGAGGTTGTCGCGCTTGTCGAGGTTGACCTGAACACGGCCGTGCAGCCCAAGGGTGTCGGTGCCGCCCTTGGATGTGTTGAAGCCGGCGCCGGCGGTGATGTCCAGGTTGTCGCGCCGCTCGACGTTGGATGACGCTTCGATCAGCATGCCGCCCTTGGCGGCATTGATGCCGATGTGCTCGGCCGATGCCTGCAGGCCCTGCAGATGCACGGCGAGGTCCTCGCGAGCGCGGCTGTCGAGGGTCAGTTTGCCTGCGCTTTGGAACTGCGCATCGATTGCCTGGCGGGCGTCCTCGTTCTTCTTGCCATGGTTGAAATGGCCCCCGATGGCGCCACCTTGGGTGGTGCCGGTCTTCACGGCCAGCTCCAGGCCGCCGCCCAGGTTCCCGCCAGTGGCCTGTCGGGTATTGCTCGCAGCTTTGACCTGCAGGCGGCCATCGCTTTGCAGGCGCGTATCGCCGACCTTGGCCTCGCGGCTGCCAATACGCGTGCCTTCGAGCAGCATGTCGCCCCCGCTGGTCAGGCGCACTTGGCCTTTGGCGTCGACCTGCGCCACCTGGGCATTGGTTTGTGTAGCCTGCTGCTGGGCATGGTCGAGATAGCCTCGGCCGTCGACGCCGGTGCTGCCCGGGCGGTTGCCGACCTTGGCCCAGGCGTTGCCATCGAGCTGGCGAGCGCGCTGTTGAGCGTGGTCGGTGGCCTGGGCCAGCGACAGTGTAGTGCCACTCTGGATCACTACGTCGCCTTCACCGCCATCGATGCGCGTGCCTTCGTAGCGGCCGTCGCTACCCAACTGCACCTGAATGCCCTGTTGCCCATAAAGGCTGCCCGGCACTGCGGTGCTGGCGGTATCCTGCTTGCCCTGCGAGCCGCCCTTGCCGGAAGCGCGGACGTTCAGGTCGCTCCCCGAACTGGTATCCACGCGCAGGTCACCGCCGTAGGCCAGGCGCTGCACGTTATCTTCCCGGGTGTTTTCGGCGGCGCGCAGGTGGTGCTGCTGGGCGTCGACCTGCAGGGCGCCGGCGTTGGCACGCCAGGTGGTGCCCTGGTCATCGAGGGTATCGGCCTTGACCTTCACGTGCCCCCCTGCCAGTTCGCTCACCTGGGCAAAGCCGCGGCGCTGGTTTTCCAAGCGTTTGAGGTGGTCCAGGGTCATGTCGCCGCCAACGCTCGGTGCCACCATTGCGTCTTCGGGCGAGGCTTGCTGGAAGCGCGCCGCTTCTTCGCCCTGTACCAAGCGTTCGATCGGCCGGGTCACGTCACGGTACTCCAGGCTGGCGCCGATGCTGCCTGACCAGTCATTGCGCTGCACTTCACGTTCATGGGTGTCCTGCACGGCACGGTTCTCAATGCGCTTGGCAGTTACCTGAAGGGTGTCGCCTGCGTTGACGCGTGCAGCTTCGGTGATCAACTCGTCGGCGCTGAGCTTCAGGTCGCCGCTGGCCTGCAGCCCGGTGCGTTGCGTCTTGCTGTCGCGTTCGGTGGTGACTTCGTTGTTGCGATGGCCTTCGAACAGGCTGCCCAGCCGATCCATACCGCCGGTCACCGTCAGGCCACCACCGCTTTGGGTAGAGCTGCCGGACGACACGCGCTCGTTGCGTGTGACGCCAAGGCTCACCTGTTTGGCCTGCACGTTCAGGTCGCCCGCATTGGCCTGTACGCTGGAACCGTTGACCTGTAGCTGCGCGCCGCTGTCCAGGCCAACCGTAGCGCCCGTCAATTCGCTGGCCACCTGCGACGTTTCGCGTTGTTGGCCTGTGCTGGTGACCACCTCGTAAGCAACGCCGGCGGCGTACTGGCGCGACTCGGGCTTGCCGTCTTCGGCTTCTGCGGTCTGTTTGGCGCTGGCCGTGAAACCGCGCTGCTGGCTGCGTGTTTCGCTCTCATCGCTTGACTGTGTGCTACCGATCAACAGGTCGCCCTTGGCCTCGACCTGCAGATGCCCGCCGGCCGTCACCTTCGAACCCTGGATGCGCAATTCTTCAGCACTGGCCAGCCGCAGGTTGCTGGCAGAGCTGACGTCACTGCTCAGCACCTGCTGCTTGCGCTGCGTGCGCTCGCGATCGTTGCCGATCAGGCCGAACAGCTTGCTGCTGCTGTCGCGGTCGGTGGCCACAGTGCTGGCGTGGTCTGCCTCGATCGCCAGGGCGCCTTTTTCGCTGTACAACACCGCGTCTTGGGCGCCGTGGACGGTGCTGCCCTTGATGCTCACCTGTTCAGCCGCAACGTTCAGCTTGCCATCGGCTGTAACGGCGCTGCCGGCTACGCGCTTACCTTGGGTATCGTTGCCTTTGCGGTCACCAAAGAAGGTGCCCGATACCAGGTCGCCACGGTAGTTGCGGCGTGTGCCCTGTTCCTGCAGCGCCGTTGTGCCGATTTCGACGTTGCTGGCGTTGATGTCCAGGCCGGCGCGGCTGTGCAGCTTGCTGCCTTGGACGGTGAGCGTGTCATTGGCCTTGACCGTCATGCGTGCGGCATTGAGCGTGCTGCCTTGTGCTGATTCCTTGTACTGGCTGGTATCACTGTCGCCGCGCCACAGGTCTTTGCGGTGGCGTACCTGCTCCTCGATACGTTGGCTGTTGGTGCCTGCACTGATATCCAGGTTGGCAGCGCTGTCGAGTGTCAGGTCGCCGCCCGCATCCACATTGGCTGCCAACAGGCGCATGTCGGCGCCGGACTGCAACAGCACGCTGTCACTGGCTTGCAGCTGCGCCCCGCGCAGTTGGTCGGCGGTGGTGGTACGTTCGCGCTGGTAGGTCTCGCGGGTAACGAAGAGGAACTTTTTGTTCCAGCTTTCCTGCTCGCGGGCGATGCTCTGGCGGCTTTCGGCATCCAGAGTGAGCTTCTTTCCAGCCTTTATCTCGATACGCTCGG
This sequence comes from Pseudomonas sp. Marseille-Q5299, assembly GCF_943737035.1. Classification (NCBI taxonomy): domain Bacteria; kingdom Pseudomonadati; phylum Pseudomonadota; class Gammaproteobacteria; order Pseudomonadales; family Pseudomonadaceae; genus Pseudomonas; species Pseudomonas sp. Marseille-Q5299. Next base: position 924,955 of record NZ_CALSFR010000001.1, on the reverse strand, counting down.
CTTTGCCGTCGACGGCGCCAAGGCGCAGGTCATCGGCAGCGGTGAGTTGCAATGCGCCGTGTTCGCTGAGCAGTTCCCCGGGCCGGTTTTCATGCCCGCTGACCTGCAGCGCGCCGGCAGATTGAAGGGTGATGCCCTGGTCGGCCTTGATCTGCACCGGCCCCACCCGCACACCCGCGCCCTCGGCAGTGCTGACCACACGAATGCGCCCGGCACGCATGGCGCCGAACAGGTTGGCGTCGATGCTGGACGGCGTGCCCGGCAGATGCTCGATGACCTGCCCGTCGTCGTGACGCATGCGGTTGCGGCCAACGGTCACGGTGAGATCGCCACTGGCCGAGAGTACGCCCTTGCTGTCGAGTTTCGGCGCGATCAGGTCCAGCGCGCCCTCGGCATTGTGCTGGCCGCCTGTGAGCACTTGCAGGGTGCCACTGGCATTTAGGGTGTTGAGGTATTTGAGCTGTTCGTCCTGCAGCTCCGGTGTACCTACCAGGAAACCGGCCCGGGTGGTGTTGATGAAGGTCCCGCCATTGAGGGTGATGCCGTTCGGGTTGGCCAGGATGTAGTCGGCCGGGCGGCCGAAGATTTCCTGTGGGCCTTCGATCAGCGAGGCGTTGCGGCTGATCACCTCGTTGAGGATGGTCGAGGCCGCCTGGCCCTGGAACTGGGGGTTGGCCGCCAGCGCGCCGGCCAGTTGCGACTGCCCGGCCTGGAGGGCGTTGTTCAGTACCACGCCGGGGCGGGCGACGTTGTAGTCCAGGAACTGGTTGTGCGACAGGCCGCTGGCGTTGGGCGCGACGATGTCGATAACAGGTACGCCATGATTGTTGCTGATGAGCGGCGTACCCCCAGGGCCGGTGGCTGCCTCCAGGCCGTGTTCGGCCAGCGCGCTGGTGGAGGCGAGCAGGGCGAGGAAAATGGCCCAGCGCAAGGTATCGGGGCGGATTGCGGGTATCTGCGAGAGTGTCTGCATGTTCTCGTTCTCTTTGTTGTGGGTGAATCAGATGTTCAGGGCCCATTCAAGTACCCAGAATCCGGGTTCGAGCAGCGGGCGCTGCAGGTCGCTGGCATAGAGGGCGCGCTGATAGTCCAGGCGCAGGCGGCTGTGCGGCAGGCTCACTTCGATACCCGCCGTGGCACCTGCCAGCCGGCGCGGCGAAGCGCCTTGCGCCAGCCGCTCCCAGCCCAGGTCCAGGCCCAGGTAGGGGCGCACCGTAGCCAGTGTGGTCCAGGGCAATGCCAGCGGTTGGCTGAAGGTATTGCGCCAGGTGGCGGCGCTGGCGCCACTGTAGGTACGCAGGCGAAAGCCACGCACCGCCGAATCGTCGCTCAACAACATTTGCTCGACGGCCGGCAAGACATCGGTGCTGTACTGCAGGCCAAGTTCGCTTTGCCAGCGCCACGGCCAGTTCGCTGGCCCTTGGCGCAGGTGCAGCAGGCTGGCGCGGTACTTTCTAAAGTCGAGCTGCGGCGCAGCTGCGTGCTGGGCGGGTTGCTCGGCGCCCAGCCAGTGAGTGCCCTGGGCGACGCCGATGTAGGCGTTCCACAGGCCGTGGTCCAGCCAGAGCAGGTTGAGCCCGGCCTCCACGCTGGTCAGGGTGGGGCTCTGCAGGCCGATGACTGCAGAGCCGGTGCGGTTGATCAGTTGTTTGCGGTCCAGCCGGGCGCTGGCGCTGAGCATGCCGTACTGGTTGCGCCAGAGCATGCGCTCGGCGCTGACGCTCTGGTAGCTACTGTTGCCGTTGCTGTCGTACCGCCCTTGCGGAATCGGCGCGTTGTAGCGCAGTTGGCCGACATTGAGCGTGAAACTCCATGGGCCGTAGGGGATGCTGTAGTACAGGGTGACGCCCTGGCTGCGCCCCGGAGCATCGATGACCGTTGTCGACAGTGACAGGCGCAGGTCGTCGTTCAGGCCCAAGGGGCTGTCCAGGCCGATGCCGAGGTTCAGGCGGTGACGCCCGGTCAGCGGGCTGCCTCGGTTATCGAAGCGGCTGTCCAGGTGCCAGCGTGAAGCCACTTGGCGAGGCTGCAGCAGCACCCGGGTGCCGCCCTGCAGTTCGCCTGGCAACAGGTCGGCACTGAGCTCGAAGGCCCGCAGGCGGTTGAGCTGGTCCAGCCCCTGCTCAAGGTCTGGCAGGTACAGGGGGTTGCCCAGCAGATGGGGGAATGCGCTGTTCAGGGAGAGCGGCAGCTCGGCAGCCAGCTCGATCGACTCGACGAAGCCTTCGATGATGACGATGTCCAGCGGCGCGTCATGCGCTGGCGCTTGGCGCAGATAGGGGCGGCTGGCCGGGTAACCGGCGTGCACGTAGCGCTGGGTGATGGCCTTGAGCAGGTGGTTGATGTCGGCGATGCCCATGCAGGGCTTTATCAGCGCCTGGATGGCCGGCTCAAGCGCCTGTGCCGAAAGCTGCCGGTTGCCGGCCAGGCGAACGCCGGCTATCTCCCAGCAGCGGCTGTCGCTGGGTGGGTTCGGTGCGAGGGCGTCGCTGTGTTGCGCCGCTGGAGGGCGCTGCCAGCGCTGCAGCCGCTGTTGCTGCTCGAGCTGGCGCAAGGTTCGCTGTTGATCACGCAGTTGCTGGCTGGCAGGGTCGTCCGCCCATGCCTGCGGCATGGCCAGCAAGGTCGTCATGCAGCAGGCAAGCAGCCTGCTGGCGATGTGGCGGTATCGGGCTGGCATGGAAGAACCCCGCAAATGGCGTACGGCCTGCGTACTCGTTTGCGTGGATGCTAAAAACTTTGCCAGTCGATTGGATGCAGTCTGCTGCCTACACGGCAGTAGGGCAGATGTTTAATTGAAGTGGGAAGGTTCCTACAGCCTCAATTGGAATGCCGGACTATCAGGGCCGAATCTCGATCAATGTGCCGTCCGGCACCAGGTCCCAGACCTCGCGCATGTCCGAGTTGCGCATGGCGATACAGCCGTCGGTCCAGTCAAGCGTATGGAAATACCATTCGGGATACTCGTCGTTGATCGGGGTGCCGTGGATCATGATCATGCTGCCGGCACTCCAGCCCTCGCGTGTGGCCCGGGCTGCATCGCTGATGTTCGGGTAGGTGATGTGCATGGACAGGTTGAAACGGTCGCTTTGCTTGCGCCAGTCCAGCCAGTACAGGCCCTCGGGGGTCTTCTTGTCGCCTTCGCGCTGCTTGGCGCCCTTGGGCTGCTTGCCCAGCGAGATGCGGTAGGTTTTCAGCGGTTCGCCACGGCTGATCAACTGTAGGCGGCGCTCGGACTTGATCACCAGCACCTTGTCGATCAGTGGCTGCATGGCCGCCTGCGATTGCGATTGTGCCGGCAAAGGCGGCTGTGGCTTGCGAATGATGGTCTCGGTGAAGGCCGCCTGGGACACCGAGGTAACGCAAAGGCAGAAAAGGGCGAACAACCAGCGCATGAAGCGGTACCTGCAAACTTAAGTGGTGGGCGAAACGCTCATCGGTGGCAGGTACTCATGGCCTATGGGGTAATGCTGCCCGATGCGGTCGCGATAATAGCATTCTAGTGTGCGTGTGACGGTCCGGAAAGCCAGCTCGCCCCACGGTATCTCGTGTTCGTCGAACAGCCGCACCTCCAGGCTCTCGACGCCGATGTCGAAGTCCAGGTCGGCCAGTTCGGCGCGGAAGAACACATGCACCTGGTTGATGTGCGGCAGGTCGAACAACTGGTACAGGGCCATCGTGCCGACCCGGGCGCAGGCTTCTTCGACAGTTTCACGGCGGGCGGCCTGGTCCAGTGTTTCGCCGTTCTCCATGAAGCCGGCGGGCAAGGTCCAGAAGCCGCGGCGAGGCTCAATGGCTCGCCGGCAAAGCAGCACCTGGCTGCCCCAGACCGGCAGCACCCCGGCAACGATGTTCGGGTTCTGGTAGTGAATGGTCTGGCAATGATTGCAGACATACCGCAGGCGGCTGTCGCCTTCGGGTATCCGCTGAATGACCGGCTGGCCGCACGCGCTGCAGAATTTCATGCTGTTCTTCCCTTGAGCCCACGCTATCTTGGCGTGCCAGGCAGGCCTGCCGCAAGCGTACAGGGCTTGGGTGCTTCGCGGCTTTGGTGCATCATGCAGGGCAGGCCTTGGAAACGAGAGTGCGCAATGCTGGACGAGCTACTTCGCCGAATGAGCAACCACCAACCAGCTTCACTGGAAACCGACCGACGGTTCCCCGAGGCGGCGGTACTTTTGCCCATTACTCGCAGCGAAGCGCCCGAACTGGTCTTGACCCTGCGTGCCAAAGGGCTTTCCACCCATGGCGGTGAAGTCGCCTTCCCCGGTGGCAGGCGCGACCCGGAAGACCCCGACCTGATATTCACCGCGCTGCGCGAGGCCGAAGAAGAAATCGGCCTGCCGCCAGGCCTGGTGGAAGTGCTCGGCCCGCTGAGCCCGCTGATTTCCCTGCATGGGCTGAAAGTGACGCCATTCGTCGGGGTGATCCCTGATTTCGTCGAATACCGCGCCAATGATGCGGAGATCGCGGCAGTATTCAGCGTGCCGCTCGAATTTTTCCGCCAGGACCCGCGCGACCACACCCACCGTATCGATTACCAGGGTCGCAGTTGGTATGTGCCCAGCTATCGTTATGGCGAATACAAGATCTGGGGGCTGTCGGCGATCATGATCGTCGAACTGGTCAACTTGCTGTACGACGCAGGCATCAGCCTGCATCAGCCCCCCGAGCGTTATATAGAGATCTGAACGGGGCACACCCCGTCGCCGCTGATACCTGAGGAGCGAGAATGAAATACCGCTTGGGCGACCTGCGGGTCGAGAGCCATGCCACCAGTTGGGCCGCACCCAATGCCATGCTGATTGGCAAGGTACGCCTGCAGGCGCGCGCCAGTGTGTGGTTCGGCGCGGTGCTGCGCGGCGACAACGAGCTGATCGATATCGGCGAGGACAGCAACGTCCAGGACGGTACCGTGATGCATACCGACATGGGTTCGCCGCTGACATTGGGCAAAGGCGTGACCGTGGGCCACAACGCCATGCTGCACGGTTGCACGGTTGGCGATTACAGCCTGGTCGGCATCAATGCGGTGATCCTCAACGGTGCGCGCATCGGCAAACACTGCATCATCGGCGCCAATGCACTGATCCCCGAAGGCAAGGAAATCCCCGATGGTTCGCTGGTAATGGGGTCGCCCGGCAAGGTGGTGCGTGAGCTGACCGAGCAGCAGAAGCGCATGCTCGAGGCCAGCGCCGCGCACTATGTTCACAACGCCCAGCGTTATGCGCGGGACCTGGTGGTGGACGATGAGTGAGGTGATCGCTACCGAACGCCCGGTCGCTTCACCCTGCGTGAGCATCTGCGCGCTGGACGAGCAGGATGTCTGCACCGGGTGCCAGCGCACCGTAGCGGAGATCGGCCGTTGGGGGCGGATGGACAATACCGAACGCCGGGCGGTGCTCAAGCTGTGCCATGAGCGGGCGGTGGCGGCCGGATTGATCTTGTAAGCGCTGCGGTTGACTCGAAAATCAGGTAATCTGTGCCGCTTGCCGGACGGTCACTGCCCATGTTCTTTCTAATCGCTTACATCAGCAGCGTTGTACTGATCAACTTTGCCTTTTCCAGCGCCCCGCATCTGGACGTGATCTGGTCTGCCTGGGGCGGGCTGGTGTTCATCCTGCGTGACATGGTGCAGACCCGCTACGGCCATGGCGCGCTGATCGCCATGCTGCTGGCGCTGGTGCTGTCGTATGTCACTTCCGAGCCGGCCATTGCCCTGGCCAGTGCCACTGCGTTCTTCGTTTCCGAGCTGATCGACTGGCTGGTGTTCAGCATCACCCGGCGCCCCTTGCGTGACCGCTTGTGGTTGAGCTCGGCATTGAGCATTCCGGTGGACACCTTCATTTTCTTCGGCATGATCGGTGCCCTGACACCGGCCGTGATCGGCACCGCGATGGCCTCCAAGTTCGCTGGCGTGACTGCGGTGTGGCTGGCCATGGCATTTCGTGCGCGGCGGGCTGCCGTGGCTGGCTGATGGTGTAGAATACGGGTCCTTTTTCAGCGGGCGGCGCTAAGACTGGCGCGGCCCCGGACGCCTTCGAGGACCTGAAATGACCCGTATCGGAACCCCATTGTCGCCTACCGCGACCCGTGTACTGCTCTGCGGCTGTGGCGAGCTGGGCAAGGAAGTGGTGATCGAGCTGCAGCGCCTGGGCGTCGAAGTGATCGCCGTGGACCGCTACGCCAATGCGCCGGCCATGCAGGTCGCGCACCGCAGCCACGTGGTCAACATGCTCGATGGTGTCGCCCTGCGCGCGGTGATCGAGGCTGAAAAACCGCATTACATCGTCCCCGAAATCGAAGCCATCGCCACCGCTACGCTGGTCGAGCTGGAGAACGAAGGTTTCACCGTCGTGCCGACCGCCCGCGCCACCCAGCTGACCATGAACCGCGAGGGCATTCGCCGCCTGGCGGCCGAAGAGCTGGACCTGCCGACCTCGCCGTACCACTTCGCCGATACCTTTGAAGATTATGCAAAGGCTGTGGCCGATGTCGGTTACCCGTGTGTGGTCAAACCGGTGATGAGCTCGTCCGGCAAGGGCCAGAGCCTGCTGCGCAGCGATGCCGACCTGCAGAAGTCGTGGGACTACGCCCAGGAGGGTGGCCGCGCCGGCAAGGGCCGCGTGATCATCGAAGGCTTCATCGATTTCGACTACGAGATCACCTTGCTGACCGTGCGCCATGTTGGCGGCACCACGTATCTGGAGCCGGTCGGTCACCGCCAGGAGAAAGGCGACTACCAGGAGTCGTGGCAGCCCCAGGCGATGAGCCCGAAAGCCTTGGCCGAGTCGCAGCGTGTGGCGAAGGCTGTCACAGATGCACTGGGCGGCCGTGGTTTGTTCGGCGTCGAGTTGTTCGTCAAGGGCGATCAGGTGTGGTTCAGCGAAGTCTCGCCGCGCCCGCACGATACCGGCCTGGTCACGCTGATTTCCCAGGACCTGTCGCAGTTCGCGCTGCATGCCCGTGCCATTCTGGGCCTGCCGATCCCGGTGGTGCGCCAGTTCGGCCCGTCTGCGTCGGCGGTGATCCTGCCTGAAGGCCAGTCGCAGCAGACCAGCTTCGCCAACCTCGGCGCAGCGTTGAGCGAGCCGGATACCGCGATCCGCTTGTTCGGCAAGCCGGAAATCAACGGCCAGCGCCGCATGGGCGTGTGCCTGGCACGTGATGAGTCGATCGAAGCGGCGCGGGCCAAGGCGACCCGTGCGGCGCAGGCGGTCAAGGTCGAGTTCTAAGCTGCAAGCTACAAGCTACAAGCTGCTAGGGGATGCCTTTTCTTGCAGCTTGAAGCTTGCAGCTCAAAGATCACAGCTCGGTATTGCGGGTCTCTTTCAGGCACAGCACAGCAATCAGGCTGATCACCGCCGCCACCGACACATACCCACCCACCCAGCTCAAGCCGCCCATGCTCACCAGTTTCTGAGCAAAGAACGGCGCCGCCGAAGCCCCGACGATGCCGCCCAGGTTATACGCGGCAGACGCGCCGGTATAACGCACGTGGGTAGGGAACAGCTCTGGCAGCAGCGCGCCCATCGGTGCGAAGGTCACGCCCATCAAAAACAGCTCGATGGCCAGGAACAACGCGACGCCAGTGGTCGAGCCGGAGGTCAACAAAGGCTCCATGGTGAAGCCCGAGGCCACCGCCAGCAGACCGCCGACGATCAGCACCGGCTTGCGCCCGTAACGGTCGCTGAGCCAGGCCGACAGCGGCGTGGCCAGGGCCATGAAGACCACGGCGAAGCACAGCAGGCCAAGGAAGGTTTCGCGGCTATAGCCCAACGTTGTGACGCCGTAGCTCAGCGAGAACACTGTCGAGATGTAGAACAGCGCATAGCACACCACCATGGCGGCGGCGCCCAGCAGGGTCGGCAGCCAGTACTTGCTGAACAGGTCGACCACCGGCATTTTGACCCGCTCGTGGCGGGCCACGGCCTTGGCGAACACCGGGCTTTCTTCAAGCTTCAGGCGTACGTACAGGCCTACCAGCACCAGCGCGGCACTGAGCAGGAACGGAATGCGCCAGCCCCACTCACGGAACTGCTCGTCGCTGAGCAGCAGGGCCAGGGTCAGGAACAGGCCGTTGGCCGCCAGGAAGCCGATCGAAGGGCCTAGCTGCGGGAACATCCCGAACCAGGCACGCTTGCCCGCTGGCGCGTTCTCGGTGGCCAGCAACGCCGCGCCACCCCATTCACCGCCCAGGCCCAGGCCCTGGCCGAAGCGCAGCAGGCAAAGAATGATCGGTGCCCACATGCCGATGCTGTCGTAGCCTGGCAATACACCGATCAGCGTGGTGGACACCCCCATCAGCAGCAGCGAGGCAACCAGCGTCGATTTGCGCCCGATACGGTCACCGAAGTGTCCGAACAGTGCTGAACCCAGCGGGCGGGCGAGGAAGGCGATGCCGAAGGTAAGGAAGGCCGCCAGCATCTGCGCGGTGCCTGACCCTGAAGGGAAGAATACGGGGCCGATCACCAGCGCGGCGGCAGTGGCATACACGTAGAAATCGTAGAACTCGATGGCTGTGCCGATGAAGCTGGCGGTGGCCACCCGCGCGGGCGAGTTGACCGGCGCGGCAGGCGCTTGGGCATAAGTGCTGCTGGTTGTCATTAAGTAGGTCCCTAACAGTCTGGTCGTGCTCCATGGGCTTGGCCCGCGACGGTATGCACTGGCCAGCAAAGGGCAGGTACGGTTCGCGGACGCCGGAGCGTATTGTTCTTTTGTTCGCCCGACTGACGATAGCCCAAGGGGGATAGGGGCGGGAGCGGGCACTGTTCGGGGTGTTGAAGCAGGACCGCAGGGCGCGTCAGTGGAGCGCGCTGGCCGTGTGGCGCCGGGTGCGGATAGCGGGCGGGACGGCAGGGCTGGGTAAGCGTGACCGGAGTATAGCTAGCGGGTCACGGTCCACACCAGTACCTTGCTGGCGCAATTGTCTTCTGTTTCGAGGATTTCCAAGCGATAGCGGCCGATCTTCAGGCAAACAGCGCTTTCCGGGATGCTTTCAAGGGCCTCGGTGACCAGCCCGTTCAGGGTCTTCGGCCCGCCGTCGCTGGGCAGGTGCCAGCCGAGGGTGCGGTTGATTTCGCGCAGGGAAGCGGCGCCATCGATGACGAAGGTGCCGTCGGACTGGGGGTGTACATGGGGGTTGTCGAGGCTGTGCTCTTCCTCGAACTCGCCGACGATCTCCTCGAGTATGTCCTCCAGCGTGACGATGCCCAGTACCTCACCGTATTCGTCCACCACCACGCCCAGCCGGCGCTGCTGCTTGTGGAAGTTCAGCAGTTGCAATTGCAGTGGGGTGCTTTCGGGGACGAAGTAAGGCTCGTAGCAGGCGCTGTGGAGCTTCTCCAGCGTCAGCTCGGCCTTGGGCAGCAGGTGGCTGATCAGCTTGGTGTTGAGGATGGCTTCTACCTGGTTGATGTCGTTGTGGTAGACCGGCAGGCGCGTGTGGCGGCTGAGGATCAGCTGCTCGATGATGCGCTCGATCGGCTCATCCAGGTTGATGCCATCGACCTCGTTGCGCGGCACCAGAATGTCGTTGACGGTGACCTTGTCCAGCGAGTGCAGGCCATCGAGCAGGCCGTGGCGCGGCATGTCTTGGTCTTCATCCTCGGTAAAGTCGTCATCTGCCTGCGGGTGCAGGGCCACTGCGGTGGGCGGTACGCGAAACGGCCGCAACATCAGCTTGGCACAGCCGTCCAGCAGGCAGGCCAAGGGTTGCACCAGCGCCAATGGGAGCTTCAGCAGGCTGGCGCCCAGGCTGATGAAGGCCAGCGGGTTGCGCCGAGCCAGGCGCCGCGGCAGGTATTCGGCAAACACCAGCAGGCCAGAGGTGGCGGCCAGGCCGGCCAGCCAGAAACCGTGCTCGCCGTTGAGGCGTTGGCCGATCAGGCAGGCCAGGCCCAATACCAGAAGCTTGCCCAGGCTGGCGCACAGCACCAGGGCCTGGGCTGGCACTACCGGTTGCCCGTCATCGCCGGGGCGCAACGAGCCGTTGAGTTGCAGGCGGGCGGCATCCACCGCGGTGAACAGCGCCGACCAGAGCAGCGCCAGTGCCAAAGTGCCGAGTAGCGGAGCGTACGGCAGGGTGTCCATGGGCGACCGTCAGATATGCAGGATGAATTCGCGGACCAGCTTGCTGCCGAAATAGGCCAGCATCAGCAGGCAGAAACCGGCCAGTGTCCAGCGGATCGCCTTGTGCCCACGCCAGCCCAGGCGGGTGCGGCCCCACAGCAGTACGCTGAAGACGATCCAGGCCACGCAGGCCAGCAGGGTTTTGTGTACCAGGTGCTGGGCAAACAGGTTGTCCAGGAACAGCCAGCCAGAGATCAGCGACAGCGACAACAGGCACCAGCCCGCCCAAAGGAAGCCGAACAGCAGGCTTTCCATGGTCTGCAACGGTGGGAAGTTGCGGATCAGCCCGGAAGGGTGCTTGTTTTTCAGCTGGTGGTCCTGCAGTAGCAGGAGCAGCGACTGGAACACCGCAATGGTGAACAGCCCATAGGCCAGGATCGATAGCAGGATATGAGCGAGGATCCCCGGCTCTTCATCGATCAGCGGAACGGTGCCGGGTGGGGCGAACTGGGCCAGCAGGGCCGTGATGGCGCCGAGCGGGAACAGCAGCACCAGCAGGTTTTCCACCGGTATGCGCAGGCAGGCCAGCAGGGTCAGGGTGATCACCGCCACGGCGATCAGGCTGGCGGCGCTGAAGAAGTCCAGGCTCAGGCCCAGCGGGGTGATCAGCTGAAAGAACAGCGCGCCGCTCTGGGCGATCACGGCGAGGGCGCCGAGCAGGCCGAGCAGCCGTTTGTCGGCTTTGCTCGACTGGGCCAGGCGCGAACCCTGATAAACGGTCGCCGCTATATATAGGCCGGCGGCGATCAGGTTGGGGATGAGGCTGGGTGAGGAGACCATAAGTCCTGGTGGGCAAGCCTTAAAGAGACGGAGTTTGGCATAGATCGCGCTGGGGGGGCTAGTGAGCTGCAAGCTTCAGGCTGCAAGCTGCAAGCGAAGGCAGATTCGTACGGGGGCGGGATTTTCTGATGGTTTGCGGCTTGAGCCTTGCAGCTTGAAAGTTGCCGCCGGGAAGCCGAGGTGTGCGCCGCCGCCGCTCTTCGCTATAATCGCCGCCTTGCTGTGCCCAGCGCGTGTGCATATTCACCTGGGCGCCTGACAAACCTCGGCTTTTACTTGGCCTGAAAGGATCACCATGTTCGAAAACCTGACCGACCGCCTGTCACAGACGCTGCGCCATGTCACCGGCAAGGCCAAGCTGACTGAAGACAACATCAAGGATACGTTGCGCGAAGTGCGCATGGCCCTGCTCGAGGCCGACGTTGCCCTGCCGGTGGTCAAGGATTTCGTCAACAGCGTCAAGGAGCGTGCAGTCGGCACCGAGGTGTCGCGCAGCCTGACCCCGGGCCAGGCGTTCGTGAAGATCGTCCAGGCCGAGCTGGAAAGCCTGATGGGTGCGGCCAACGAAGACCTCGCGCTCAATGCCGCCCCGCCTGCCGTGGTGCTGATGGCCGGTTTGCAGGGCGCGGGCAAGACCACCACCGCCGGTAAGCTGGCGCGCTTCCTCAAGGAGCGCAAGAAGAAGAGCGTGATGGTGGTTTCGGCCGACGTCTACCGCCCGGCTGCGATCAAGCAGCTGGAAACGCTGGCCAACGACATTGGCGTGACCTTCTTCCCGTCCGATATCAGCCAGAAGCCTGTGGCCATTGCCGAAGCGGCGATTCGCGAGGCCAAGCTCAAGTTCATCGACGTGGTCATTGTCGACACCGCCGGCCGTCTGCACATCGACGCCGACATGATGGACGAAATCAAGGCGCTGCATGCCGCGGTCAAGCCGGTTGAAACCCTGTTCGTGGTCGATGCCATGACCGGCCAGGACGCCGCCAATACCGCCAAGGCCTTCGGTGAAGCCCTGCCGCTGACCGGCGTGGTGCTGACCAAGGTCGACGGTGATGCCCGTGGCGGTGCCGCGCTTTCGGTACGTGCCATCACCGGCAAGCCGATCAAGTTCATCGGTATGGGTGAGAAAACCGAGGCTCTCGAGCCCTTCCACCCGGACCGTGTGGCGTCGCGCATCCTCGGCATGGGCGACGTGCTCAGCCTGATCGAGCAGGCCGAACAGACCATCGACAAGGCCAAAGCCGACAAGCTGGCCAAGAAGCTGAAGAAGGGCAAGGGCTTCGATCTCGAAGACTTCCGCGACCAGCTGCAACAGATGAAGAACATGGGTGGCCTGGGCGGCCTGATGGACAAGCTGCCGAGCATCGGCGGGGTCAACCTGTCGCAGATGGGCAATGCCCAGGGCGCAGCCGAGAAACAGTTCAAGCAGATGGAGGCGATCATCAACTCCATGACCCCGGCCGAGCGTCGCGATCCTGACCTGATCAGCGGTTCGCGCAAGCGCCGGATCGCCCTGGGTTCCGGTACCCAGGTGCAGGACATCGGGCGGCTGATCAAGCAGCACAAGCAGATGCAGAAGATGATGAAGAAATTCTCCGCCAAGGGCGGCATGGCCAAGATGATGCGCGGCCTGGGCGGGATGTTGCCTGGCGGCGGCATGCCGAAGCTGTAACCCTTATTCCGGGCGCTTGTCTTTTGAAGAATGAGCGCTCAGAACCCCCGCTGCGGCGGGGCAATGGCCACGCAATCCGTGGCTCAACCGGCAAATCTGGACGGCAGGGCGAGGCCTTGTCGAAAAAGTCATTTGCAAATGTCCGTGTATTCCCCGAGAATATGCGGCCTTTTGGGCACCCGTGTGCCTATTTGGCATTCAGATTTGCAGCACCGACTATAGGAACGATGTTCACATGGTAACCATCCGTCTTGCCCGTGGCGGCTCGAAAAAGCGCCCTTTCTACCACCTGACCGTGACCAACTCGCGTAACGCCCGTGACGGCCGTTTCGTTGAGCGCGTAGGTTTCTTCAACCCGATCGCTGCTGGCGCTGAAGTCAAGCTGTCGGTCAACCAGGAGCGCGTCAGCTACTGGCTGAGCCAAGGCGCACAGCCGTCTGAGCGTGTTGCTCAGCTGCTGAAGGACGCTGCCAAGGCCGCTGCCTGAGCAATATGAACGCGACGCCAGAAAAGGCTGACGACCTCATCGTCGTTGGCAAGATTTTTTCGGTTCACGGCGTTCGCGGCGAGGTGAAGGTGTATTCCTTTACCGATCCGATTGAAAACCTGTTGGATTATCCACGCTGGACGCTTCGGCACGAAGGCAAGGTAAAGCAGGTCGAGCTGGTCAGCGGTCGTGGCTCCCAAAAGGGCCTGGTCGTTAAACTGAAAGGCCTCGATGATCGTGATGAAGCGCGTCTTCTGAGCGGCTTCGAAATCTGCATCCCGCGGAGCCTTTTGCCCAACCTGGCCGCAGGCGAGTACTACTGGTACCAACTGCAGGGCCTGAAGGTCATCAACCAGGACGAACAGCTGTTCGGCAAGGTCGATCACCTGTTGGAGACCGGTGCGAACGATGTAATGGTGGTCAAGCCCTGCGCAGGCAGCCTGGATGATCGCGAGCGTCTGTTGCCCTATACGGCGCAATGTGTGCTGGCAATCGACCTGGAAGCAGGCGTGATGCGGGTTGAATGGGACGCGGACTTCTAAACGATGGGTAACCTTCGCGTAGACGTCATCACGTTGTTCCCCGAGATGTTCTCGGCCATCACTGAGTACGGCATTACCAGCCGCGCGGTAAAACAGGGGTTGCTTCAGGTGACCTGCTGGAACCCGCGGGACTACACCACAGATCGCCACCACACAGTGGATGATCGGCCGTTTGGCGGTGGCCCGGGCATGGTGATGAAAATCAAGCCTCTGGAAGACGCCCTGGTTAGCGCCAGGCAAGCGACCGGAGCATCGGCAAAGGTGATCTACCTTTCGCCGCAAGGCCGCAAGCTGACTCAGCAAGCGGTCAAAGGCCTGGCCGAACAGGAATCGCTGATCCTGATCGCCGGTCGTTATGAAGGCATCGACGAGCGCTTTATCGAGGCTCATGTCGATGAGGAGTGGTCGATTGGCGACTATGTGCTTTCCGGTGGCGAGCTGCCGGCCATGGTACTGATCGATGCGGTTACACGGCTGCTGCCCGGAGCTTTAGGGCATGTGGACTCGGCGGAGGAAGACTCCTTCACCGACGGTCTGCTCGATTGCCCGCACTACACCCGACCTGAGGTGTATGCGGATCAGCGTGTTCCCGACGTGTTGCTAAGTGGCAACCATGCACACATCCGGCGTTGGAGAATGAAGCAGTCCCTTGGTAGGACCTTCGAACGACGCGCCGATCTTCTGGAAAGTCGCTCGCTTTCTGGAGAAGAGAAGAAGCTGCTCGAGGAATATCTCCGCGAGCGGGACGATAGTTAAACGTATCGATGGTGGATCACGTATCCATCTTAGGAGCACAGCATGACCAACAAGATCATCCAGCAGCTCGAAGCCGAGCAGATGAGCAAGGAAATCCCGACCTTCGCACCAGGCGACACCATCGTCGTTCAGGTTAAAGTGAAGGAAGGTGAGCGTTCCCGTCTGCAGGCGTTCGAAGGCGTTGTTATCGCCAAGCGTAACCGCGGCCTGAACAGCGCTTTCACCGTGCGCAAAATCTCCAGCGGCGTTGGCGTTGAGCGTACCTTCCAGACCTACAGCCCGCAGATCGACAGCCTGGCCGTGAAACGTCGTGGTGACGTGCGTAAAGCCAAGCTGTACTACCTGCGCGACCTGTCCGGCAAAGCCGCTCGCATCAAGGAAAAACTGTCCTGAGTACAGTTTGCCCGGTGGCCCTGGCCGCCTAGCGAGAAAAAAGCAGCCTTCGGGCTGCTTTTTTGCGTTTTGAAACCCGAAAGAAGTGACGGACATGACCAGCCGAGACCAGGAAATTCAGCGCCGCACCGAGTTGTCGGTGACCCGCGTGACCAAAGCGGTGTTCCCCAACACCACCAACCACCACAACACCTTGTTCGGCGGCACTGCGCTGGCCTGGATGGACGAAGTGTCGTTCATCGCCGCTACGCGCTTCTGCCGGCTGCCGCTGGTGACCGTGTCCACAGACCGTATCGATTTCAAACACCCGATCCCGGCAGGCTCGATCGTCGAGCTGGTGGGAACGGTGATCAAGGTCGGCAACACCAGTTTGCAGGTTCAAGTGGACGTATTCGTCGAGAACATGTACCTGGATGGGCGCGAGCGGGCAATCCATGGTGTGTTCAGCTTTGTCGCCATCGACGAGGACAAGCGCCCGGTGCCGGTGTTGCCACAAGCTTGAAGGCTCAGCCCGGCGCGGCAGTCGTCTCGGTGACGGGGGCCGGTTCCACCAGCGCCACCAGGGTCCAGCCAGGTTGCGGCGCAAGCGGGTTCTCGGGGCTTGATACATGTACCCAGCCCTGGGCATCCCGGGCAAACAAAAGATGTGCGCGCTCGCCATGCAATGCCTGGTAATTGTCCCAGTCGAAGCCCTCGGTAAGGTTGGTGCTGTACAGTTCCGCGCCATGATGCAGCCGATTGGCCATTTGCTGGTAGGTCATCGGGCTTGAGCCCAGCAGTTGGCCACGGTGCTCTTCGCTGGCCCGGTGTTTGTCGCTGCGCTGCTTTTCCAGGCCGCTGGCCAGCACATACAAGCGGCCGTGGCCGAAGTCATGACGAAAGCGCGCACAGGCCAAGGCGTTGATCTCCCCGGCAGGCGACAGCCCCAGCAAATGGCCGAGGCCTACCAGGTCCAAGTGCGCGTCGGCATGCTGCGAAGCCGGGTTGCCAAAGTAGGTCGGCAGCCCCTCCATGCGTGCCGCACGAATGTTTTCCCAGCTCGAATCGGTCAGCAACACACGGCAGCCCAGTTGCTGCAGGGCCTTGCCGATGGCGCGTGCGGGTTGGTTGGCGCCGACGATGAGAAAGCCGCTGGGCGCCGGCTCGGCCACCTTGAGCAGGCGCGCCAGGGGGCGCGCCGTAGCGCTCTGCAGCACGACAGTGCCGATGATCACGGCAAAGGTGAGCGGCACCAGCAGCAGTGCGTCCTGATGCCCGGCCTCATGCAGGCGGATGGCGAATATCGCCGACACTGCGGCGGCAACGATGCCGCGTGGTGCGATCCAGGCCAGCAGGGCCCGTTCCCGCCAGTTCAGCGAGGACCCCAGCGTTGACAGCAAGACATTCAGCGGCCGCGCCACCAGCTGGATCACCAGCAGCAGTGCCAGTACGGCCGGGCCCAACCCCAGCAGGGCATGTAGATCGAGCCGCGCGGCAAGCAGGATGAACAGGCCGGAGATCAGCAGTACGCTGAGGTTCTCCTTGAAGTGCAGGATCTGCCGTACATCGACGCCACGCATGTTGGCCAGCCACATGCCCATTACCGTCACCGCCAGCAGCCCGGACTCGTGAACGATCTGGTTGGCGGCGATGAAAATACCCAGTACGGCGGCCAGCGACGCCAGGTTGTGCAGGTATTCCGGCAGCCATTGCTCGCGCATGATCTGCCCCAGTAACCAGCCACCGGCGGCGCCCAGGGCGCTGCCGCAGAAGATCACCCCGGCAAAGGTCCCCAGGCTCTGGCTCAGGCCATCGCCATCGGCGCTGGCGATGATGAAGCTGTACACCACGACGGCGAGCAGGGCACCGATCGGGTCGATGACGATGCCTTCCCAGCGCAGGATGTTGGCAATGGTCGCCTTCGGCCGTACCACGCGCAGCATGGGCACGATGACCGTAGGGCCTGTCACCAGGGTCAAGGTGCCGAACAGGATCGCCAGCGGCCAGTCGAAACCCAGCAGCCAGTGTGTCGCCAGGGCGATCACCAGCCAGGTCGACAGGGCGCCGACGGTGACCAGGCGGTGCACCACGCTGCCGATGTCCCGCCATTGCGAGAGGTGCAGGGTCAGGCTGCCTTCGAACAGGATCAGTGCCACCGCCAGTGACACCAGCGGCATCAGCAGCGGGCCGAACAGCGCTTGCGGGTCGAGCCAGCCGAGCAACGGGCCGACCATTATCCCGGCCAGCAGCAGGAAGAGAATCGCTGGCAGCTTCAGGCGCCAGGCCAGCCACTGGCAGGCGAGGGCGGCGGCACCGATACCGCCCACACTGAGTAGGATCTGCTGTTCGTTCATGCGGGCTCCCTATGCCGGCGTTGTTATGAAAGACTAAGCGTCATTTCGTCGTTTGCCACCGAGTTTTCATGCCAGCCCTTGACCACCCCTTGATCGACCAGTTCCTTGATGCCCTGTGGCTGGAAAAAGGCCTTTCAGACAACACTCGCGTCTCTTATCGCAGTGACCTGGCGCTGTTCAATGGCTGGCTGCAGGATCACGGCCTGGCCTTGCCTGCCGCCGGTCGAGAGCTGATCCTCGATCACCTGGCCTGGCGTCTGGATCAAGGCTACAAACCGCGTTCCACTGCGCGTTTTCTCTCAGGTCTGCGTGGCTTTTTTCGCTACTTGCTGCGGGAAAAGCTCATTGCCGTCGATCCAACCCTGCAAATAGAGATGCCTCAGCTGGGCAAACCCTTGCCCAAGTCGTTGTCAGAAGCCGACGTCGAGGCCCTGTTGCAGGCCCCGGACCTTGGCGAAGCCATTGGCCAGCGCGACCGTGCCATGCTTGAAGTCCTGTACGCCTGTGGTCTGCGCGTTACCGAACTGGTCAGCCTTGCCCTGGACCAGGTGAACCTGCGCCAGGGCGTGCTGCGGGTGATGGGCAAGGGCAGCAAGGAGCGCTTGGTGCCGATGGGCGAAGAGGCGGTGCTGTGGCTGGAACGCTACCTGCGCGATGGCCGCGCCGAACTGCTCAGCGGGCGCCCGAGCGATGTGTTGTTCCCCAGCCTGCGCGGTGAGCAGATGACCCGCCAGACGTTCTGGCACCGCATCAAGCATCACGCGCGAGTTGCCGGCATCGACAAGCCGCTGTCACCGCACACCCTGCGGCACGCCTTCGCCACCCATCTGCTCAATCATGGTGCCGACCTGCGCGTGGTGCAGATGCTGCTGGGGCACAGCGACCTGTCGACCACACAAATCTATACCCACGTGGCCAAGGCCCGCCTGCAGCAACTGCACGCACAGCACCACCCGCGTGGATGAATGATTTTCATGTTCCGCCGGCCGGTACTCGCAGACCCCTTCACCGGTAGCGTGTTGTGGTAGGCTTGGGCGGTTTGCACCAAGGGCCGCACGGTCGCCGCGTTTTTGCGCAGGTGACGCCCTCCGGCCCCTGTCCGCCCTCAGGAGTTCCCATGCGCGTGACCCAGATTTTCGCCGCCGCCGCGTTGGCGCTGGCCAGTACCTTTGCCGTTGCTGCGGCGACCGACAGCAATGCCGCTGCCGAGCAGGCGATTCGCAAGTCGTTGCAGAACCTTGAGCTGGAAGTGCCGGTCGAGAGCGTGGCCAGCAGCCCGCTCAACGGCCTGTATGAAGTCAAGCTGCAGGGCGGCCGTGTGCTGTACGCCAGCGCCGATGGCCAGTTCGTCATGCAGGGCTACCTGTACCAGATCCAGGACGGCAAGCCGGTCAACCTGACCGAGAAGACCGAGCGCCAAGGCGTAGCCAAGCTCATCAATGGCATTCCAGCTGCCGAGATGGTGGTTTATCCTGCCAAGGGCCAGACCAAGTCGCACATCACCGTGTTCACCGACACCACCTGCCCGTATTGTCACAAGCTGCACGCCGAAGTGCCAGAGCTCAACCGTCGCGGTATCGAAGTGCGCTATGTCGCCTTCCCGCGCCAGGGCCTCGGCTCGCCGGGTGACGAGCAGTTGCAGGCCGTGTGGTGCTCCAGTGACCGCCGCGCAGCGCTGGACAAGATGATCGACGGCAAGGAAATCAAGGCTGCCAAATGCGCCAACCCGGTCGGCAAGCAGTTCCAGCTGGGCCAGTCGATCGGCGTCAACGGCACGCCGGCGATCGTGCTCGAAAACGGCCAGGTGATTCCAGGTTATCAACCGGCACCGCAAGTGGCCAAACTGGCCCTGGCCGGCCAGCAGCAGGCCGCCAAGTAAATCATTCAGTACGCCGTCGTCATGGGGTGACGGCATGTTTCACGGTCGGCGCAGGTGCCGGCCGTTCAATGGGGAGTTCACAGTGAAACCGGTCAAAGTAGGCATCTGTGGGTTGGGGACCGTCGGTGGCGGAACCTTCAATGTACTTCAGCGCAACGCCGAGGAGATTGCCCGCCGTGCCGGGCGCGGTATTGAAGTGGCACAGATCGCCATGCGCTCGCCGAACCCGAACTGCCAGATTACCGGTACCCCCATTACCGCTGATGTGTTCGACGTTGCGAGCAACCCGGAGATCGACGTTGTCATCGAGCTGATCGGTGGCTACACCATCGCCCGCGACCTGGTGCTCAAGGCCATCGAAAACGGCAAGCACGTGGTGACTGCCAACAAGGCGCTGATCGCCGTTCACGGCAACGAAATTTTCGCCAAGGCCCGTGAGAAGGGCGTGATCGTTGCGTTCGAAGCCGCAGTGGCCGGTGGCATCCCGGTGATCAAGGCGATCCGCGAAGGCCTGTCGGCCAACCGCATCAACTGGCTGGCCGGGATCATCAACGGCACCGGCAACTTCATCCTCACCGAGATGCGTGAAAAAGGCCGCGCCTTCCCCGACGTGCTGGCCGAAGCGCAGGCGCTGGGTTATGCCGAAGCCGACCCGACCTTCGACGTCGAAGGTATCGATGCTGCGCACAAGCTGACCATCCTGGCGTCCATCGCCTTTGGCATCCCGCTGCAGTTCGACAAGGCCTACACCGAAGGCATCACCCAGCTGACCACCGCCGACGTGAACTACGCCGAAGCCCTGGGCTACCGCATCAAGCACCTGGGTGTAGCCCGCCGCACTGCCGAAGGCATCGAGCTGCGCGTGCACCCGACGCTGATCCCGAGCGATCGCCTGATCGCCAACGTAAACGGCGTGATGAACGCCGTGATGGTCAATGGCGATGCGGCCGGCTCGACCTTGTATTACGGTGCCGGCGCCGGCATGGAGCCCACGGCTTCCTCGGTGGTCGCCGACCTGGTTGACGTGGTCCGCGCCATGACCTGCGACCCGGAAAACCGCGTGCCGCACCTGGCCTTCCAGCCGGACTCGCTGTCGGCGCACCCGATTCTGCCGATCGAAGCTTGCCAGAGCGCCTACTACCTGCGCATCCATGCCAAGGACCACCCGGGCGTGCTGGCTCAGGTGGCGAGCATCCTGTCGGAGCGCGGCATCAACATCGAGTCGATCATGCAGAAAGAAGTCGAGGAACAGGACGGCCTGGTGCCGATGATCCTGCTGACCCACCGTGTGGTCGAGCAGAGCATCAACGACGCCATCGTTGCTCTGGAAGCCTTGCAGGACGTGGTCGGCAAGGTCGTGCGCATCCGCGTCGAACAGCTCAACTAAGCGGCAAGCTTCAAGCTGCAAGCTGCAAGAAAAAGCAGTTCGGTGTTGGGGCTTCTAACAGTTTAAATTTGCGGCAAGGGCAGTGCAGCGCGTAAGAAAAATGCCGAGCAGCTTTTTCTTGGCGCTTGCAGCTTGCAACTTGCCGCTCGAACCGAAGGTTTGCATATGCGCTATATCAGCACCCGCGGCCAGGCACCGGCCCTGAATTTCGAAGACGTCCTGCTGGCTGGCCTGGCCAGCGATGGCGGCCTGTACGTGCCAGAGAACCTCCCACGCTTCACCCAGGAAGAAATCGCTTCCTGGGCAGGCCTGCCGTATCACGAACTGGCCTTCCGTGTGATGCGCCCGTTCGTCGAGGGCAGCATTGCCGACGCCGATTTCAAGAAAATCCTGGAAGAGACCTACGGCGAGTTCGCCCACGCTGCGGTCGCTCCGCTGCGCCAGCTGAACAGCAACGAGTGGGTTCTTGAGCTGTTCCACGGCCCAACGCTGGCCTTCAAGGACTTCGCCCTGCAGCTGCTCGGGCGTCTGCTCGACCACGTACTGGCCAAGCGCAACGAGCGCGTGGTGATCATTGGCGCCACCAGTGGCGACACCGGCTCGGCCGCCATCGAAGGCTGCCGTCGCTGCGACAACGTCGACATCTTCATCCTTCATCCGCATCAGCGTGTGTCGGAAGTTCAGCGCCGTCAGATGACCACCATCTTCGGCGACAACATCCACAACATCGCCATCGAAGGCAACTTCGATGACTGCCAGGAGATGGTCAAGGCCAGCTTCGCCGACCAGTCGTTCCTCAAAGGCACCCGCCTGGTCGCAGTCAACTCGATCAACTGGGCGCGGATCATGGCCCAGATCGTCTACTACTTCCACGCTGCCCTGCAGCTCGGTGGCCCGGCGCGTTCGGTGGCGTTCTCGGTGCCGACCGGCAACTTTGGCGACATCTTCGCCGGCTACCTGGCACGCAACATGGGCCTGCCGGTCAGCCAGCTGGTGGTTGCCACCAACCGCAACGACATCCTGCACCGCTTCATGAGCGGCAACCAGTACGTCAAGGAAACCCTGCACGCGACCTTGTCGCCGTCGATGGACATCATGGTTTCGTCCAACTTCGAGCGCTTGTTGTTCGACCTCCACGGTCGCAACGGTGCCGCTATCGGCGAACTGATGGCCAACTTCAAGCAGGGCGGCGGTTTCAGCGTCGACCAGGACCGCTGGACAGAGGCGCGCAAGCTGTTCGACTCGCTGGCAGTGAGCGACGAGCAGACTTGCGAGACCATCGCCGAGGTCTTCGCCAGCACAGGTGAAGTGCTCGACCCGCATACCGCGATTGGCGTAAAGGCCGCGCGCGAATGCCGTCGCAGCCTGGATACCCCTATGGTGGTGCTGGGCACTGCGCACCCGGTCAAGTTCCCGGAGGCTGTGGAGAAAGCGGGCGTCGGCAAGGCGCTGGAGCTGCCTGCGCACCTGAGCGACCTGTTCGGCCGTGAGGAGCGCTGCACGGTGCTGGCCAACGACCTCAAGGCAGTCCAGGCCTTCGTCAGCCAGCACGGTAATCGCGGCAAGCCGCTTTAATCGTGATGAGAGGGGCCGCTGCGCGGCCCCTTTTTTAGATTTTTCCCCGGTTTCATTCAGACTTTTCCTATGTAAAACGCGTTGAGCGCTGCATACAGTGGCCCGTCCTTCCCTCAGGAGCGGCTCATGCATCAGCCCTACGTGTTGATTCACCAGGCTCGGCCTTCCCACCAGATTCTCCTGCATCAGGCGTGCAATGCCCTGGGCGTTTTCGATGTGCGCATCACCCATGATCTGGTTGACCTCAATGCCTGCCTGGCACGCAAGCGCGGTGCCGATCTGCTGATCCTCGACCATGCGATGAAAGGCGGCCAGGCCCTGCTCGAACGCCTGGAGCGCAACCGCTGTTCACGCGCTTTGCTTTTCGTCGGCTGTGCCAGCAAGTACCGGCCCAACCTTGCCGAGCAAGCTCGCGAGCGTGGCCTCTGGGTGCTGGCCGACCTGCCCTGGCCGCTACCGGTGCGGCGTTGGCAGCAGGCCTTGCAGCGTATTCAAACGGTCACATCACCCACGCATGCTCACTGAAACAGCTGCAGCGCAACGAACTTTCCGCTGCGCTTGCTGGTCAGTTCCTTCATATACCACCACGCAGCGAGTGATCCGGATGGAAAGAATCTGCAGACTGCTTAATGACGCCCTGAGCCCCTATCAGACCCAGCTAGGCACCGCCGATGCCATTGGCAACCGGCAACTCACCGTTTTCGACAGCCTCGGTGGCATTACCTTGCGCCGAACGGTCAGCCAGCGCCAGTTGCAGGAGCAAAGCCTGCTGATCGACCTGGTCGATGGCCTTCACCGTGACCTGCAGATAGCCGAGGGGCGCCTGCAGCCCTGTGTCATCGCCGCGTTGCAGCAACGTCAGCATCCTCAAGGAACCTTTGCCTGAGTGGCGCATCAGAGACAGTAGGGCAGCCAGCCAGCACACAGCTCCGGTGATGGCGGGTTGTCGCGGGAAGTCCATGAGGACTTTCGATTGGCCCCGGGCGTCCTCCCCAGCGTCCCGGGGTTTCTTTTTAACGCCCTTCGAAAAAATGCTTGCTCTGTTCCAGGTATTCTTCTTGCAGCTCCGGATCCAAC
Source organism: Pseudomonas sp. Marseille-Q5299 (assembly GCF_943737035.1). Lineage (NCBI taxonomy): Bacteria > Pseudomonadati > Pseudomonadota > Gammaproteobacteria > Pseudomonadales > Pseudomonadaceae > Pseudomonas > Pseudomonas sp. Marseille-Q5299. The sequence goes on along the minus strand of NZ_CALSFR010000001.1, from coordinate 901,943 downwards.
CATTTGGCGTAAAGCGCGGGCAGGGTGTCCCGGCGTAGCGGGGGCAACAATTGGTCTATGTGCGCGACCGCTGCGTGCCCCAAGGGGGAATCGGAGCAGCCCACATGCAGGAACTGGTAGCGGTTCACCCCTTGTATCGGGTGAAACTGGTACTCATCGAGCGAGCCGCCTTGCTGCTGGATCAGGTAGCGCACTTCCGGCCAGTAGCCGAGCACCAGTTGCAGGCGCCCCAGGCGCTGCATCTGCAGCAGATTGGCAGTGGCATCGTTACCATAGTGGCGGCTGAGGACTGCGTCGGGGAGCTGGTGCAGGATCTCGTCGATCTGAGTGTTGTAGCTGCGTCCGGCGACGATGCCAAGCTGCAGTTGCGTGTCGCTCAACAAGCGTTTGAGGTCAACCTGCGCACCATCCAGAAACGGTGCCAGCAGAGATCCGGCTTGCTTGCGTACGACCAGGCCACCGCTCATCGCCCCCAGCACCGGTTCGGAGAAATGCACGAACTTCGCACGCTCCGGTGTCCACAGCATGGTCGGATCGCAGGTGAAGCTGGTAGGGTCCTGCAGCATCTGTATGCCGCGCGCCCGAGTGACCCGTACGATGTCGTGGTCGTACTCGGGCATCTGTTCGATCAGCAGCGCCAGCATCCGGTCGATCGCACCTTGGCCCTTGGCCGCACCCTCCAGGATGGTGAAGGGCGGCAGGTCGCGGACCAGCCATATCAGGCGTTCCTTGGCCTGCACTGGCGCGATGGCCATGGCGAGCAGCAGCCCGCACAGCAGGGACAGGAACGCGCGCACGGGCGGGGGCGACCTCAGACCGTGCCTGCCTGGCGCAAGCTGGCGATGGCGGCGGCGTCATAACCCAGGGTGCCAAGCAGGGCATCGGTGTGCTCGCCCAGCGCCGGGCCTACCCACTCGGCCGAGCCGGGTGTTTCGGACAGCTTGGGTACAATGCCTGGCATCTTGAACGCTTTACCGTCTGGCAGGCGGGCCTGCAGGAACATCTCGCGGGCCAGGTACTGCGGGTCGTTGAACATGTCTTCTGCCGAGTAGATTCGGCTTGCCGGCACTTCGGCGGCTGTCAGTACCTGCATCACCTGCTCCAGGGGCAGGCTGTTGGCCCAGCGGTCGATCACCCCGTACAGTTCGTCACGCCGCGCATCGCGGCCATCATTGCTGGCCAGCGTCGGGTCGTCGGCCAGGTCGTTACGGCCGATGGCCTGCATGAAACGTTTGAATATCGCATCGCCATTGGCACCGATCTGCACGTGCTTGCCGTCGGCGCTGGTGTGGATGGAAGAGGGCGTGATGCCCGGCATGATGTTGCCGGTGCGTTCGCGAATGAAGCCAAACACATCGAACTCGGGGACCATGCTTTCCATCATGGCGAAGATTGCCTCGTACAGCGCCACGTCCACCACCTGGCCCTGGCCGCCGTTGACCTCGCGGTGGCGCAGCGCCATCAGTGCGCCGATCACGCCCCACAATGCAGCGATCGAGTCGCCGATGGAGATGCCGGTGCGCACCGGTGGGCGGTCATCGAAGCCGGTGATATAGCGCAGGCCACCCATCGACTCGCCTACGGCGCCGAAGCCTGGCTGATCCTTCATCGGCCCGGTCTGGCCGAAGCCTGACAGGCGCACCATCACCAGTTTCGGGTTGAGCTCATGCAGCACATCCCAGCCCAGGCCGAGCTTTTCCAGCACGCCCGGGCGAAAGTTCTCGATGAGAATGTCGGCCTCGGCCAGCAGCCGCTTGAGGATCTCGCGACCATCGGGATGCTTGAGGTTCAGCGTCAGTGACTGCTTGTTGCGCGCCTGCACGAACCACCACAGCGAAGTACCCTCGTACAGCTTGCGCCATTTGCGCAGCGGGTCACCGCCGTCGGGCGACTCGACCTTGATCACCTCGGCGCCGAACTCGGCGCAGATGCGCGAAGCGAACGGGCCAGCGATCAGGGTGCCAAGCTCAATGACTTTCAGGCCGGCGAGGGGTTTGCTGGGCGTAGGCATGGGGCATCCGTGGCAATTGGGCAGAACCGTGGTTTTATCATAGGTCGGTAGCGGCAGATACTGCTGCGGCGCAACGAAGATCAGGATCGGGTAGACTGTGTGACTTTTCTTTGCGCAAGTAGCCCTTCGACCATGGCCCAGCCGTCCACCACCTACAAATTCGAACTGAATCTGACCGATCTCGATCGCGGCGTGTACGAAAGCGTCAAGCAGACCATCGCCCGTCATCCTTCGGAAACCGAAGAGCGCATGGCCGTGCGGCTGTTGGCCTACGCACTCTGGTACAACGAGAATCTGTCGTTCGGCCGCGGCCTGTCGGATGTCGACGAGCCTGCCCTGTGGGAAAAGAGCCTGGACGACCGCGTACTGCACTGGATCGAAGTGGGCCAGCCGGACGCTGATCGCCTGACCTGGTGTTCGCGCCGTACCGAGCGCACCAGCCTGCTGGCCTACGGCAGCCTGCGTGTATGGGAGAGCAAGGTGGTTGGCGCGGTCAAGAACCTGAAGAACCTGAACATCGCCGCTGTGCCGCAAGAGGTGCTCGAGGTGCTTGCCACGGACATGCCGCGCAGCATTAAGTGGGACGTGATGATCAGTGAAGGCACAGTGTTCGTCACTGATGACCGTGGCCAGCACGAAGTGCAGCTGCAGTGGCTGCTCGGTGAGCGTGGCTGAGCCAACCGACCCATGCGTATCGAACCCCGCCCGCTGCCGCCGACCCTGCCGTTTCTCGGTAACCTGCCACCTTTGCTGACCCGCCTGTATGCCGCCCGCGGCGTGCAGTCCGAGGCCGAGCTGGACAAGAGCCTGGCGCGGCTGTTGCCCTACCAGCAGCTCAAGGGCATCGATGCCGCTGTAGACTTGCTGGTCGAAGCGCTCGACCAGCGCCAGCGCATCATCATCGTCGGCGACTTCGATGCCGACGGTGCCACCGCCAGTACTGTCGGCGTGCTTGGCCTGCGTCTGCTGGGCGCGGCCCATGTCGACTACCTGGTGCCCAACCGTTTCGAATATGGCTATGGCCTGACCCCGGAGATCGTCGAGGTGGCGCTGCAGCGCCAGCCGCAATTGCTGATCACGGTCGACAACGGCATTTCCAGTGTCGAGGGTGTGGCGGCAGCCAAAGCGGCCGGGCTCAAAGTGCTGGTCACCGACCACCACCTGCCGGGCCAGCAATTGCCGGACGCCGACGCTATCGTCAACCCGAACCAGCCAGGTTGCGACTTCCCAAGCAAATCGCTGGCCGGCGTCGGGGTGATCTTCTACGTGCTGATGGCCTTGCGCGCGCGCCTACGCAGCTTGGGGCGCTACCAGACGCAAGCACAACCGAACATCGGTGAACTGCTCGACCTGGTCGCGCTGGGCAGCGTAGCCGACGTGGTGCCGCTGGATGCCAACAACCGCATCCTCGTGCATCAGGGCCTGGAGCGCATCCGTGCCGGCCGGGCGCGGCCGGGGCTGAAGGCGATTCTGGAGGTGGCACGTCGCGATCACCGGCGTATCACCTCCACTGACCTGGGCTTCATTCTAGGCCCGCGGCTCAATGCCGCCGGGCGCCTGGACGACATGAGCCTGGGTATCGAGTGCCTGTTGTGCGAGGACGAGGCGCTGGCCCTGGACATGGCACAGCAGCTCGACGGCCTGAACCAGGACCGCAAATCGATCGAGCAGGGCATGCAGCGCGAAGCCTTGGCCCAGCTCAAGGATTTGCCGGTCGAGTCCATGCCTTATGGCTTGTGCCTGTTCGATGCCGAATGGCACCAAGGTGTGATCGGGATCCTCGCCTCACGCCTGAAAGAGCGTTACCACCGGCCTACCATCGCCTTCGCCGATGCTGGTGACGGCATGCTCAAGGGCTCGGCGCGGTCGGTGCCGGGGTTCCACATCCGTGATGCGCTGGATGCAGTGGCAGCGCGCCATCCGCAGTTGATCAGCAAGTTTGGCGGCCATGCCATGGCCGCGGGCCTCTCGCTACCTGAAGGCAATTTCTCCGCGTTTGCCGAGGCGTTCGACGAAGAAGTACGGCGCCAGCTGCGTGAAGAAGACCTCACCGGGCGCCTGCTGTCGGATGGCAGCCTAGCGGTCGAGGAGTTCCACCTTGACCTGGCCAAGGCCTTGCGCCACGCCGGGCCCTGGGGGCAGCACTTCCCCGAACCGCTGTTCCATGGGGTGTTCCAGTTGGTCGAGCAGCGCGTGGTCGGCGAGCGCCACCTTAAAGTGGTGCTCAAGAGCGAATGTGGTTCGGTACGCCTGGATGGCATTGCCTTCGGCATCGACCGCGAGGTTTGGCCGAACCCGACCGTGCGTTGGGTGGAGCTTGCCTACAAGCTGGATGTTAACGAGTTTCGAGGTAATGAAAGTGTGCAGTTGATGATTGCGCATATGGAGCCGCGCTGAGGAGCCTACAAGTGCCTGACTTGGTCTTTGCGGGGGCGGCGCTCGGTTTCCCTGGCGCCGCAAACCTACCGGTAAAGACCTAAGCTCTCTGACACTTTAGCCATCAGGAAGAAGTTAGCCTGTCATGCCTAACTCTGCATCATCCATCAGTGCCTTGGCCATGGCACTGAGGTAATGGGATGCCCAGATCATCATCGGTTTTTCATCCATCAGGCCAATGATGGTCAGCTCTCGTACATAGCCCATCAATTCCGAGGCCTGCTCACGGGCATCGCGGCAGGGAATCCCTGGCTCGATGCGGAACAGTGGGTGAGTCTGGTGTTCACCCTGAAAGAAGGTGGTCTTCCCTACAGTAAAGTGGGTGTCGTCTGTGGTCATCGAATTCCCTCCTGAAGTTTCTCGATTGCCTGTTCTGGCCTCTTTGTGGGCAAGCCAGCTCCCACAGGTCATCTGCAAGTTTTGAGGTCTGCGATGCCCCTGTGGCCGCGGGTTTACCCGCGAAGAGGCCAGTGAATCCAGCCTCAATGCAGGGTAGTAGTACGCTCCACGGCCAATGACAGCGCATCCGCTTGGCCCCAGGCAATCTGCAGGGCACGCAGCCCATTCACAAGCGATTCCCGGGAGCTGTCATCTTCGACGGCATCGAGGACTCGATGGCAGTGGTTGTAAGCGAGCATCAGGTAATGGGTGACGTTCATCAACACGTGATCGATTGGCACGATGCCATCGCTCACGGCGTTGGTCAGGGTCTTGTCGGAGGGAAGGTCGAAATGGTGGGGCGGATCGGGGACTAGTTTTTTCATAGTGAAAGACTCGTAAGGTTACTGATTGACCGACCTGTCCGATTCCACACGGATGGGTGGCAGTTGTACGCGGTGTGGAATCCAGGCTACGAGTAAACCCGGTAGGCTTTGCGGCCTCCCGCGCACAACTGCCATGACGACAGCAACTCAGTAATTGACAGGATTCCACTCCCGGACGCCAAACATCAGCGACACGAAAAGCCTAAAGGGTGGGGTTTCCAGGGACAATCAGCCGCGAGTCGACAGGATTCGTAGGATATTTTCCTGATCTAGGTATCGCTAGCTTATATGTGTAGGAAACATCTGAAGCGCGCGTCAGAGCAGTCAACAATCCCATCGAACCTCCCTCCCACCAATCTGGTCTAGTCTGATTAATGACCGGCACCGGGCCAGGGATGTGCACTTGAATGCCCGGGCCGGATCACCATTGGAGTCCTTGGGAGGTGCCCTCATGAGCCTGCTGCTCGAGCCTTACACCCTGCGTCAGCTGACGTTGCCCAACCGCATCGCTGTCTCGCCGATGTGCCAGTATTCCGCTGTCGATGGCCTGGCCAACGACTGGCACCTTGTCCATTTGGGTAGCCGCGCCGTCGGTGGTGCCGGGCTGGTCATCACCGAAGCGGTCGCTGTGACCGCCGATGGCCGGATCACTGCCGAGGACCTTGGTCTGTGGAACGATGAACAGGTCGCCCCACTGCAACGCATCACCCGCTTCATCACCGCGCAGGGCGCCGTGCCGGGCATCCAGCTGGCCCACGCCGGGCGCAAGGCCAGCACCCATCGCCCCTGGCTGGGCAAGCATGGCAGCGTCAAGATCGAGGAAGGAGGCTGGCAGCCGGTGGGGCCGTCGAAAATTGCCTTCGACCCTGAACACACGGCACCGCGTGAGTTGAGCAAAGACGAGATCCAGGATGTTGTAGCCGAGTTTGTCAAAGCCACCGAACGGGCATTGCAAGCGGGCTTCAAGGTAGTCGAGATCCACGCCGCCCATGGCTACCTGCTGCATCAGTTCCTCTCGCCGCTAAGCAATCAGCGCCGTGACGAATATGGCAGCTGTTTCGAAAACCGCATCCGCCTTACGCTGCAGGTGACCGAGGCGGTGCGTAAGGTTTGGCCGAAGGAACTGCCGTTGTTCGTTCGCGTGTCGGCGACCGACTGGGTGGAAGACGGCTGGAACCCCGACGAAACAGTAGAACTGGCCCGTCGCCTGCGAGCGCTCGGAGTCGACTTGATCGATGTGTCCTCCGGCGGTACTTCGATGAATGCCGAAATCCCCACCGGCCCCGGCTACCAGACCCGCTTCGCCGAGCGTGTACGCAAGGAATCGGAAATCGCCACCGGTACGGTGGGCATGATCACCGAACCGGCCCAGGCTGAACACATCCTGCGCACCGGGCAGGCCGACCTGATCTTCCTCGCCCGCGAGCTGCTGCGCGACCCTTACTGGCCGTTGCATGCCGATGATGACCTGGGCGGTAACAGGGCTACGTGGCCGGCGCAGTATCAACGGGCTACCAGCCGGGCGAATCCGATACATGAGTCGGATCTGCGGGACTGATTGACCACCTCAGCTGTAAGCGGCCTTGCTCAGAATATCGCTGACCCACTGATTGATGCTTTTTTCCGCCAGCTCGGCCTTTGCGGCCACGCTGGCGTGAAGGGTGGGCTCAAGGCGCAGACTCAGCTTCCCTGAATAGGTCTTTTGCGGCTCACGGCCAAGGCGTTTACAGGTTTCGAGATAGTCATCAACGGCCTCCTCGAATGCTTGTCGCAATTCACTGATCGATTCGCCGTGAAAACCAATCACGTCACGTATGCCCGCAACGTGTCCAATCAGCAACTGGTCCTCGTCACTGTATTCGATTCTTGCGGCATAGCCGCGGTAGGTCATGACATTCATGGTGTTACTCCGGCCTGCTCAAGGAACTGGCGGGCGTCGCGCAATTGATAGGTTTTGGCATGTTTGTCCGGGTGAGGCCGATGGAAGGTGGCAACGGCCCCATTGAGCTCAAAGCGAACTCGCGAACCTCGACCTTCGATGACATTTGCGCCAGCTGATCTCAACAGTGACTCCAGCCGGACCCATTCCAAGGTCTTGGGCACTGGTTTCCTGAAAATGGCTTCAAGGGCCGATCTTTGATGATTATTCATGGTATCAGACTATGATACCAGTCGTTTTTTTCACAACAGCCGGACTGTAGGAGATAGGGGACCGTGCTTGAAGGAAAGGTCCTAGGTATTCATGCGAGGACGATCGCCACTTTGTACCGGCCTCCTTGCTGACTTGTCTCAGGATAGGCCGGTAGCTTCACATCACGTTCAATGCTTGATCATCACGTGCCGCACGCAGGTGTAATCCTCCAACCCATACATCGACATGTCCTTCCCATACCCTGAATGCTTCTGCCCGCCATGGGGCATTTCGCTGACCAGCATGAAGTGGGTATTGACCCAGGTGCAGCCATACTGCAACCGTGCCGCCAGGCGGTGGGCGCGGCCTGTGTCGCGGGTCCACACCGACGAAGCCAGGCCGTACTCCGAGTCGTTGGCCCATTCCAGCGCCTGTGCTTCGTCGGTGAAGCGCGTTACCGACACCACCGGGCCAAACACTTCGTGGCGCACGATCTCGTCATCCTGCAGCGCATCGGCCAGCACCGTTGGCTCGAAGAAGAAGCCATCCCCCGGTAGTGCCTTGCCCCCGGTGACCAGGCGAATGTGCGGCTGGGCGATGGCGCGCCCGACCAGGCCGGCCACCTTGTCACGGTGCTGGGCGCTGATCAGCGGGCCGAGTTCGGTGTCTTCGGCATCCTGCAGGCCGGTTTTAAGGCTGGCCACGGCTTTGCCGAGGCGTTCGACGAAGCGTTCGTAGATGCCGGCCTGCACATACAGGCGGCAGGCCGCGGTGCAGTCCTGGCCTGCGTTGTAGAAACCGAAGGTGCGGATACCGTCGATGGCGGCATCGATGTCGGCATCGTCGAACACCAGCACAGGCGCCTTGCCGCCCAGTTCCATGTGCATGCGCTTAACGCTGCCCGCCGTGGCGCCGATGATGTGCGCGCCGGTAGGGATCGAGCCAGTCAGCGAGACCATACGCACCTTGGGGTGGGTAACCAGTGGGTTGCCGACCGTCTGGCCGCGGCCGAAGAGGATGTTGAGCACGCCGGCAGGCAGTACGTCCTTGGCCAGTTCGCCGAGGCGCAGGGCGGTCAGCGGGGTCAGCTCGGACGGTTTTATGACCACGGTATTGCCAGCGGCCAAGGCTGGGGCGATCTTCCACGCCAGCATCATCAGCGGATAGTTCCAGGGTGCGATCGAGGCCACTACGCCCAGCGGGTCGCGGCGGATCATCGAGGTGTGCCCTGGCAGGTATTCACCGGCCGCCGAGCCACCGAGGCAGCGGGCGGCGCCGGCAAAATAGCGCAGCACATCGGCGATGGCCGGTATTTCGTCGTTCAGGGCCGCAGTGAAGGGTTTGCCACAATTTTGCGACTCCAGCCTGGCCAGTTCATCGGCATGCGCCTCAATCGTGTCGGCCAGTGCCAGCAGGGCCAGCGAGCGCTCTTTCGGGCTGGTCTGCGACCAGCTGTCGAAGGCATGGTCGGCGCCACGCACCGCCGTATCGACCTGGGCCTCGGTGGCTTCGTTGATCTGTGCCAAGGCACTGCCTTCAGCGGGGTTGAGCACGGTCCAGGCCGGGCCATCGCCTGCGACCAGGCGACCGTTGATCAGCATGTTGGTTTGCATCGGGGGCTCCTGTTGTGTCTGCGGCCGGCGCCTGGGCGGCTGCGTTTGGGGGCGTGGTCGGGCAGTCATCCAGACCGCAGTGTTGCGATTGCTACCAGCATGGGGTGCTTGTGACGATCTCGAGTCTAGTTGGCTTTTTGCCTGCCAATGCAACATCCGGAAGCAAATCCACAGGTGGCCCTTGGCCTTGCAAGCCTTACTCTGGACGTTACTTTCCGCTGCGTGGAGACATGCGAATGAATACTCGGGGTCTGCTCGATCAACTGCTCAAATCCGGCCAGGAACTGTTGAACAAACAGTCCGGCGCAGGCAAGCCGGCCACAGGCTCAGGAGGCTTGGGCAGCCTGCTTTCCGGCGCCGGGGGCGGGGCGCTTGGGGCTGGCGCCCTGGGCTTGCTGTTGGGCAGCAAGAAGGCGCGCAAGTACGGGGGCAAAGTGATCACCTACGGCGGCCTCGCCGCGCTCGGCGTGCTGGCCTACAAGGCCTATGGCAACTGGCAGGCCCGCCAGGGCGCAGGGCAGGGGGGCGAACCGCAAACCCTCGATCGCCTGCCGCCGGCCCAGGTCGAGCAGCATAGCCAGGCGGTATTGCGGGCGTTGGTGGCGGCGGCCAAATCCGATGGCCACATCGACGAGCGCGAGCGCGCGCTGATCGAAGGCGAATTCACCCGCCTGGACAGCGACCGCGAACTGCAGCACTGGTTGCACGCCGAGCTGAACAAGCCACTGGACCCGGCCGAAGTCGCGCGTGCTGCACAAACGCCGGAGATGGCCGCCGAGATGTACCTGGCCAGCCTGATGATGGTCGATCAGGAGAACTTCATGGAGCGTGCATACCTGGACGAACTGGCCCGCCAGCTTCGCCTGGACCCGGCGTTGCGCCAGGAACTGGAGAGCCAGGCCCGACTTGCCGCAGGTCAATGACGGGTAAATGGCCTGGCCATCAGGCAGGGATGCCTGGTTAACCCCGCATATTCAGCCGCATAAGCGTAGGAAGCCTGGGCTATACTTCGGCGATTTTTCCCGCTCGTTGTGAATTCCTGAGGGCTGAATGTGAAGAACTGGACCTTGCGCCAACGGATCCTGGCAAGTTTCGCCGTGATCATCGCCATCATGTTGCTGATGGTCGTAGCTGCTTACTCGCGGCTGGTGGCGATCGAAAGTGCCGAGGAGGCAGTAGGTACCGACAGCATTCCGGGGGTCTACTACAGTTCGATGATCCGCAGTGCCTGGGTCGACAGCTACGTCACCAGCCAGCAGCTGGTGGGGTTGTCCGACCACCGCGAGATCACGGCAGCCGACATGGAGCTGTTCAAAAGCTTCGACGAACGCCTCAAGCAACACCTGGCCAGCTACCAAGGCACCATTCACGACAAGGACGACCAGGCCCATTTCGACACCTTTCTCCAGATGGAGGCAAACTACACCCATGTCATCGGCCAGGTGATGGAAGCCTATCGACGGCAGGATTATGCCGAGGCAGAGCGGTTGATCAAGGACGTTCTGACACCGGTCTGGTCGCAGGGGCGCAATCATCTCAACACGATGATCGAGTACAACCGCGAAGCCGCCGACGCCGCTAACCACGAGATTGTCGGTGCCGTGAGCACCGCCAAAGGCAGCATGATCGTTTCGCTGTTGTTGGCGATCGTCGCGGCGGGTATCTGCGGCCTGCTGCTGATGCGCGCCATCACCGCCCCCGTACAGCGCGTGGTGCATGCCCTCGACAAGCTGCGCTCGGGCGACTTGAGCATGCGCCTGAGCCTGGACCGCAAGGACGAGTTCGGCGCCATCGAAAGCGGCTTCAACGAGATGGCCGAGGCGCTGGCCAAGCTGGTGTCCCAGGCCCAGCGCTCTTCGGTACAGGTGACCACATCGGTCACTGAAATTGCGGCCACCTCCAAGCAACAGCAGGCCACCGCCACCGAAACCGCTGCGACCACCACCGAGATTGGTGCCACCTCGCGTGAGATTGCCGCGACCTCGCGCGACCTGGTGCGCACCATGACCGAAGTCACCAGTGCCGCCGACCAGGCTTCGAGCCTGGCAGGTTCCGGCCAGCAGGGCCTGGCGCGCATGGAGGACACCATGCACCAGGTCATGGGCGCAGCCGACCTGGTCAATGCCAAGCTGGCGATCCTCAACGAAAAGGCCAGCAACATCACGCAGATGGTGGTGACCATCGTCAAGGTCGCCGACCAGACCAACCTGCTTTCGCTCAATGCCGCCATCGAAGCGGAAAAGGCCGGTGAGTACGGGCGCGGCTTTGCCGTCGTGGCCACCGAGGTGCGGCGCCTGGCGGACCAGACGGCCGTGGCCACCTACGACATCGAGCAGATGGTTCGGGAAATCCAGTCGGCGGTATCGGCAGGGGTCATGGGCATGGACAAGTTTTCCGAAGAAGTGCGCCGTGGCATGTTCGAAGTGCAGCAGGTGGGCGAACAGCTGAGCCAGATCATCCATCAGGTACAGGCGCTGGCGCCGCGGGTGTTGATGGTCAACGAAGGCATGCAGGCCCAGGCTACCGGTGCCGAGCAGATCAACCAGGCACTGGCCCAGCTCAGCGATGCCAGCACGCAGACGGTGGAATCGCTGCGCCAGGCCAGCTTCGCCATCGACGAGTTGAGCCAGGTGGCCGCGGGCCTGCGCGGTGGTGTATCGCGCTTCAAAGTCTGACCGCCATGACTGACCTGCACACGCATGCGGCAGCAGCGGCCAGCGCCAAGGGCAAGCTGTACCTGCTATTTCGTCTCAACGACCAACGTTTCGCCCTGGATGTGCGCCAGGTGGTCGAAGTGCTACCTCGCCTGCCACTCAAGCCGATCGCCCAGGCGCCGGCCTGGGTTGCCGGCATCGTTGCCCATCGTGGCGTGCTGGTGCCGGTGGTCGACCTGTCGGCCCTGAGCTTTGGTCAGCCTGCCACTGCGCGCACCAGCACACGGCTGGTGCTGGTGCGCTATCGCGGCGAGCATCAGTTGGGGCTGATCCTTGAACAGGCTACCGAGACCTTGCGCTGCCTCGCTGAGGAGTTTCAGCCGTATGGGCTGGACAACCCCGAAGCGCGTTACCTGGGCCCGGTTCGCCAGGACGCCAACGGCCTGCTACAGCGTATCGAGGTCGATGACTTGCTGTCTGATACTGTGCGCGAACTGCTGTTCCCACAACAGTCGGGGCAGGTGTCGGCATGAGCGAGCAACGGTTTTTCCGCTTTCTGCAAGAGCGCATCGGCCTGGATGTCGAATCGGTCGGCGCGCCCATGGTCGAGCGTGCCTTGCAGCAGCGCCGTGTCGCGGTCAACGCCCAAGACCTTCACGACTATTGGCTGTGCTTGCAGCAATCGGCAGATGAGCAACAGGCGCTTATCGAAGCGGTGATCGTCCCGGAAACCTGGTTCTTCCGCTACCGGGAGTCGTTTACCGCGCTGGTCGGGCTGGCCCACAAACGCCTGGCCGAACTTGCCGGCGAGCGGCCGCTACGCTTGCTGAGCCTGCCGTGCTCCACGGGTGAAGAACCTTATTCCCTGGCCATGGCACTGCTCGATTCGGGCATGAACCCGGCTGCGTTTCGCATCGACGGTATCGACATCAGCCCCAATTCGGTGGCCAAGGGCGTGCAGGCGGTCTACGGTCGCAACTCGTTCCGCGGCGTTGATCTGGCCTTTCGCGAGCGCCACTTCCACGCGCTCGCCGAAGGCCATGAGCTGAATGAGCGGGTGCGTGCACAGGTGAACCTGGCCGTGGGCAACGTGCTCGACCCGGCGCTGGGCAGCCGTGACGGTTATTACGACTTCGTGTTCTGCCGCAACTTGCTGATCTACTTCGACGTGGCGACCCAGCAGCGCGTGTTCGAGGTGCTCAAGCGCCTTACCCACGAGCACGGCGTACTGTTTATCGGGCCGGCCGAGGGCAGCCTTCTGGCAAGGCTGGGTATGCGGCCGCTGGGCATTGCCCAGTCGTTCGCCTATGTCCGCCAGCCGTTGGATGCGCCAGCACAGCCTCGGCTCATCCCGCCGGCGCCACTCGCACCGAGCCGCCCCGTGCCTGCCCCTGCGCCCATTTCGCGGCCCTTGCGCTCGGTTCCGGTTGCCCCACCCACAGTGGTGCAGCGCGAGAGCGAAAGTGAGTTGCTGGCCCTCATCGCGAGGCAGGCCAACGCGGGTGAGGGCACGCAAGCGCGTGCCAATTGCCAGCGCTACCTGCAGCAGTTCGAGCCCAAGGCTCAGGTGTATTACTGGCTGGGACTGCTCAGCGATACCGAAGGCGATGCCCGGCAAGCCCAGACGCACTACCGCAAAGCCCTGTACCTGGAGCCGCAGCACCCTGAGGCGTTGCTGCACCTGGCCATGTTGCTGGCGGCCCAAGGCGACGAAGCCGGCGCTCGCCGCTTGCACGAACGCGCGGCACGCGCTGGCAGGGGGGCTGAACGATGAGCGTCGAACACGCAATTGCGCTGCTCGCCCAGGACGATGAGCGCATCGACGATTGCTGGAACCGGATCGGCGTGCACGGCGACAAGCAATGCCCGCTGCTGCAAAGGCATATCCATTGTCGCAACTGTGAAGTCTATGCTGCGGCCGCTACCCGTCTGCTGGACCGCTATGCACTGGCTCAGGACGATCAGTTGCACGAGGCGGCGCAGGTCGAGTCCAGCGTCGGGCGCTCGCTGCTGCTGTTTCGTCTGGGTGAGGAGTGGCTGGCCTTGGCGACCGCCTGCCTGGCCGAGATCGCCCCGGTGCAGCCGGTACATTCATTGCCGCATCAGCGTTCCAGGGTGCTGCAAGGGGTAGCCAATGTGCGTGGCGCACTGGTGCCGTGCCTGTTGCTGAGCGAAATGCTGGGGCTGGCGCGCTTGCCGGAGCCTGCGCGCAGCAGCCGGGCGATGCCGCGCATGTTGATTCTGGCGGCGGCAGGCGGGCCAGTGGTGCTGGCGGTGGACGAGATCGACGGTATTCATCGCCTGGAGTTCACACTACCGGGCGCCACTGAAGATACTGCACCGTTCACCGCCGCCGTACTGCAGTGGCGCGGGCGCAGCGTGCGTGTGCTGGACGAACAACAACTACTGTCTGCCGTGCAGCGGAGCCTGTCATGACCCCTGAGCAAATGCGCGACGCATCGTTGCTCGAGCTGTTCAGCCTGGAAGCCGAAGCTCAGACCCAGGTGCTCATCACAGGGCTGATGGCGCTGGAGCGCAACCCGACCCAGGCCGCTCAATTGGAAGCCTGCATGCGTGCTGCGCACTCTTTGAAGGGTGCTGCACGCATCGTGGGCATCGACGCCGGGGTCAGCGTGGCCCATGTGATGGAAGATTGCCTGGTAGCGGCCCAGGAAGGCCGGCTGCTGCTGCGCGCTGAACATATCGATGCCTTGCTGCGCGGTACCGACCTGCTGTTGCATGTCGCAACGCCCGGGGACCCTGCCGGTGAGGGGGCGGTACCCGGTTTTCTGGCCCAGATGGCTGGCTTGCTGGACCCTCCCGGTGCACCTGTGCCTTCCAGCGTGCCGGCCCAGACACCATTGCCCACGGTCGAGCTGGTTACCCCCGAGCTTGAGCCCGAAGCAGAGCCTCCCGTGCCGCGCAGGGCATCCAAGCGCGGCGCGCAAGGTGGCGAGCGGGTGTTGCGGGTAACTGCCGATCGGCTCAACAGCCTGCTCGACTTGTCGAGCAAGTCGCTGGTCGAGACCCAGCGCCTCAAACCCTATCTGGCCACCCTGCAGCGCCTCAAGCGCATGCACGGCCAAGGCATGCGCGCCCTCGATGGCCTGAAAGCCCAGTTGGAAGGCAGCGGCCAGAGCCTGCCGGTGTTGGAAGCACTGGCCCAGGCGCAACGGCTGCTGATGGAAACCCAGCACATCCTGCAACAGCAGACCGCCGACCTTGACGAATTCGGCTGGCAGGCCAGCCAGCGCGCGCAGTTGCTGTACGACACAGCCCTGGCCTGCCGCATGCGCCCGTTTGCCGATGTGCTTACCGGCCAGAGCCGTATGGTGCGAGACCTGGGCCGCTCGCTGGGCAAGCAGGTGCGTCTGCAGATAGACGGTGAAAAGACCCAGGTCGACCGCGATGTGCTGGAAAAGCTCGAAGCGCCGTTGACCCATTTGCTGCGCAATGCAGTCGACCATGGTATTGAACTGCCTGAGCAGCGGCTGTTGGCGGGCAAACCGGAAGAAGGTGCAATACGCCTGCGAGCCTCCCACCAGGCCGGCCTGTTGATCCTTGAACTGAGCGATGACGGCGCCGGTATCGACCTGCAACGGCTGCAGCGCAGTATCGTTCAGCGCGGCTTGTCCCCGGCGGACACCGTGGCGCAGATGAGCGAGACGGAGCTGCTGACCTTCCTGTTCCTGCCGGGCTTCAGCATGCGCGACAAAGTGACCGAAGTCTCCGGCCGCGGTGTTGGCCTGGACGCGGTGCAGCATCTGGTGCGGGACCTGCGCGGCTCGATCGAGCTGACCCAGCAGGCCGGCCAGGGCTGCCGCTTCCATCTGGAAGTGCCGTTGACCCTTTCGGTGGTACGCAGCCTCGTGGTGGAAGTCGGCGGGGAGGCTTATGCGTTCCCGCTGGCGCATATCGAGCGCACCTTGGAGGTGACGGCCGAGCAGATCGTGCAAATCGAGGGGCGTCAGCATTTTTGGCACGAGGGCCGGCATATCGGTCTGGTGGCGGCCAGCCAGTTGCTCAACCGGCCCGCCGCGCAAGGTGATGAAAGCGCTTTGCGGGTCGTGGTGATCCGCGAACGTGAACAGCTTTACGGTGTGGCCGTGGAGCGGCTGATCGGTGAGCGGGTGCTGGTCGTGATGCCGCTCGATGCACGGCTGGGCAAGGTCCAGGACATTTCCGCGGGGGCGCTGCTGGACGACGGTTCGGTGGTGTTGATCGTCGATGTCGAAGACTTGCTGCGCTCGGTCGAGAAACTGCTCAGCACCGGCCGCCTGGAGCGCATCGAGCGCGGCGTGCAGGCAGGCCGTGGCGCCAGCCGCAAGCGCATTCTGGTTGTCGACGACTCGCTCACCGTACGCGAGCTGCAACGCAAGCTGCTGAGCAACCGCGGTTTCGAGGTGGCCGTGGCAGTCGATGGCATGGACGGTTGGAATGCACTGCGTAGCGAGTATTTCGACCTGCTGATCACCGACATCGACATGCCGCGAATGGACGGTATCGAGCTGGTCACCTTGGTGCGCCGCGACCAGCGCCTGCAGTCGCTGCCTGTGATGGTGGTGTCGTACAAGGACCGCGAAGAAGATCGACGGCGAGGCCTGGACGCTGGCGCCGACTACTATTTGGCAAAAGCCAGCTTCCACGACGATGCGTTGCTCGACGCCGTGGTTGAACTGATCGGAGGTGCTCAAGGATGAAGATCGCCATCGTCAACGATATGCCCATGGCGGTAGAGGCGTTGCGCCGGGCCCTGGCCCTGGAGCCTGCGCATGAGGTGATCTGGGTGGCCAGCAATGGCGCCGAGGCCGTGCGCCAGTGTGCCCAGGCAACGCCCGACCTGATTCTCATGGACCTCATCATGCCGGTGATGGATGGTGTGGAGGCGACCCGGCGGATCATGGCCGAGACGCCGTGTGCCATCGTCATCGTCACCGTCGACCGCAAGCAGAACGTGCACCGCGTGTTCGAGGCCATGGGCCATGGGGCCCTTGATGTGGTCGACACCCCGGCGCTGGGCGCGGGTGATGCGCGGGAAGCGGCGGCGCCGTTGCTGCGCAAGATCCTCAACATCAGCTGGTTGATCGGCCAACAGCGGCCCAGCGCGACCAAACCGGTCGCCGCGCCGTTACGCGATGCCGCCCAGCGCCGCGGCCTGGTGGCGATCGGCTCATCGGCCGGCGGGCCTGCGGCCCTCGAGGTGCTGCTAAAGGGCCTGCCCAAAGCGTTCCCGGCATCCATCGTGCTGGTCCAGCATGTTGACCAGGTGTTCGCTGCCGGCATGGCAGAATGGCTTGGCAGTGCCTGCGGCATGCCGGTGCGCCTGGCCCGTGAAGGGGAGCCGCCGCAGCCTGGGCAGGTCCTGCTGGCGGGCACCAATCACCACATACGCCTGCTGAACAACGGCCAGTTGGCCTACACTGCCGAACCTGTCAACGAAATCTACCGGCCCTCGATCGATGTGTTCTTCGAAAGTGTGGCGCGCTATTGGCGCGGGCAGGCGGTGGGCGTGCTGCTCACCGGCATGGGCCGCGATGGTGCCCAAGGCCTGAAACTGATGCGCCAGCAAGGCTTCCTGACCATTGCTCAGGACCAGTCCAGCAGCGCAGTCTACGGTATGCCCAAAGCCGCCGCGGCAATCGATGCAGCGGTGGAAATCCGTCCGCTGGAGCGAATCGCCGGGCGCCTGATGGAAATCTTTGCACAATGACGATATGTATTGAATCACACCGCCCCTGCGGCCGTGATCAGGTGAATAGGGATGATTGATCTACCGATCGAAGGGTTTGCGACCGCCAATGAAAATTCGGCGATGGTCTTGCTGGTCGACGATCAGGCGATGATCGGCGAAGCGGTGCGTCGTGGCCTGGCCCATGAGGAAAACATCGATTTCCATTTCTGCGCCGACCCCCATCAGGCGGTGGCTCAGGCCATGCGCATCAAACCTACGGTGATCCTCCAGGACCTGATCATGCCGGGCCTCGACGGCCTGACCCTGGTGCGCGAATACCGTAACAATCCGGCTACCCGGGACATCCCGATCATCGTTCTGTCGACCAAGGAAGACCCTTTGGTCAAAAGTGCGGCCTTCGCTGCCGGGGCCAACGACTACCTGGTCAAGCTGCCGGATACCATCGAACTGGTGGCTCGCATCCGCTACCACTCCCGCTCGTACCTGACCCTGCTGCAGCGTGACGAGGCCTACCGGGCGCTGCGCGTGAGCCAGCAGCAACTGCTCGACACCAACCTGATGCTGCAGCGGCTGATGAACTCCGATGGCCTCACCGGTCTGTCCAACCGCCGCCATTTCGATGAGTACCTGGAACTGGAATGGCGCAGGGCCATGCGTGAGCAGCAGCAGTTGTCGCTGCTGATGATCGATGTCGACTACTTCAAGGTCTACAACGACAGCTTCGGCCACCTGGCAGGTGATGAAGCGCTGCGCCAGGTTGCAGAGGCCATCCGCGGCTCCTGCTCACGGCCTACCGACCTGCCGGCGCGCTACGGGGGCGAGGAGTTCGCGCTGGTATTGCCCAACACCTCCCCGGGCGGTGCGCGGCTGGTGGCGGAGAAGCTGCGCCAGACCGTACATGGTCTGAATATCCCGCATACGGCATCGCAAGACGATTCGCGCCTGACCGTGAGCATCGGCCTGGCGACCCAGACGCCGGCGATCGGCAGCCATTGTCGGCAATTGATCTCGGCAGCCGACAAGGGGTTGTACCAGGCCAAGAACAGCGGGCGTAACCAGGTCGGTATCGCCTGAGGTTCAAGCGGCTGCCCAACGGGCTGCCGCAGCTCCCTGGATCGGTTATACTCGCGGGCTTTTCACCGAATTCGTACGAGAGCCGCGCGCCATGGAAATCCAACCGATCCTGAACACCATCAAGGACCTCACCGAGCGTTCCCAGTCCATTCGGGGGTATCTTTGACTACGATCAAAAAGCTGACCGCCTGATCGAAGTCAACCGCGAGCTGGAAGACCCGGCCGTCTGGAACAAGCCCGAGTACGCCCAGGCCCTGGGCCGCGAACGTGCCATGCTGGCGCAGGTCGTCGAGACCCTGGACAAGATGTCCGGCGGCCTGGCCGACTGCCAGGATCTGCTCGACATGGCCGTCGAGGAAAATGACGAAAGCGCCGTGAGCGACGTCGTGACCGAGCTGCAAGGCCTGGAAGAAAAACTGGCCCAGCTTGAGTTCCGTCGCATGTTCAGCGGCGAGATGGACATGAACAACGCCTACCTGGACATCCAGGCCGGCTCTGGCGGTACCGAAGCGCAGGACTGGGCCAACATCCTGCTGCGCATGTACCTGCGCTGGGCCGACAAGCGCGGTTTCGACGCCACCATCATCGAGCTTTCCGAGGGCGAAGTCGCCGGCATCAAGGGCGCCACCGTGCACATCAAGGGCGAGTACGCCTTCGGCTGGCTGCGCACCGAAATCGGCGTGCACCGCCTGGTACGCAAGAGCCCGTTCGACTCCGGTGCCCGTCGCCACACCTCGTTCTCGGCGGTGTTCGTGTCGCCCGAGATCGACGACAAGGTCGAGATCGACATCAACCCGTCCGACCTGCGCATCGACACTTACCGTTCCTCCGGTGCCGGTGGTCAGCACGTGAACACCACCGATTCGGCGGTACGTATCACCCACGTGCCGACCAACACCGTGGTGGCGTGCCAGAACGAACGCTCCCAGCATGCCAACAAGGACACCGCCATGAAAATGCTGCGGGCCAAGTTGTACGAGCTGGAAATGCAAAAGCGCAACGCCGCCTCCCAGGCGCTGGAAGACAGCAAGTCGGACATCGGCTGGGGCCACCAGATCCGCTCCTACGTGCTGGATGACTCGCGTATCAAGGACCTGCGTACCGGCGTCGAGCGCAGCGACTGCAACAAGGTGCTGGATGGCGACATCGACCAGTATCTGGAAGCGAGCCTCAAGCAGGGGCTGTAAGCCGCACACCACCGCCGCGATGCCCGCACGCCGGCATCGCGTGCCCTGCCCGAAAAGGGCAACGAATACCTGATGGAAAGAATGACGACATGAGCGACCTCAAGACCGAATCGCAAGACCTGCAACAGGAAGAAAACACCCTGATCGCCCTGCGCAAGGAAAAGCTTGCCGCCGAGCGCGAGAAGGGTCAGGCCTTCCCCAACGACTTCCGCCGCGACAGCTACTGCAACGACCTGCAGAAGCAATACGTCGACAAGACCAAGGAAGAGCTGGAAGCTGCAGCGATCCCGGTCAAGGTAGCCGGTCGCATCATGCTCAACCGTGGCTCGTTCATGGTGATCCAGGACATGACCGGGCGCATCCAGGTCTACGTCAACCGCAAGACCCTGCCGGAAGAAACCCTGGCCGCGGTCAAGACCTGGGACCTGGGCGACATCATCGCCGCCGAAGGCACCCTGGCCCGCTCCGGCAAGGGCGACCTGTACGTTGAAATGACCAACGTACGCCTGCTGACCAAGTCGCTGCGCCCGCTGCCGGACAAGCACCACGGCCTGACCGATACCGAGCAGCGCTACCGCCAGCGTTATGTCGACCTGATGGTCAACGAAGAAACCCGCCACACCTTCCGTGTGCGTTCGCAGGTGATCTCGCATATCCGCAAGTTCCTCATCGACCGCGACTTCCTGGAAGTCGAAACGCCGATGCTGCAGACCATTCCTGGCGGTGCCGCGGCCAAACCGTTCGAAACCCACCACAACGCCCTGGACATGGCCATGTTCCTGCGTATCGCGCCGGAGCTGTACCTCAAGCGCCTGGTGGTCGGTGGTTTCGAGAAAGTGTTCGAGATCAACCGCAACTTCCGTAACGAAGGCGTTTCGACCCGGCACAACCCCGAGTTCACCATGCTCGAGTTCTACCAGGCCTACGCTGACTACCGTGACAACATGGACCTCACCGAGGAACTGTTCCGCGAGCTAGCCCAGCTGGTCCTGGGCAGCACCGATGTACCGTATGGCGACAAGGTGTTCCACTTTGGTGAGCCGTTCGTGCGCCTGTCGGTGTTCGACTCGATCCTCAAGTACAACCCTGAACTGACTGCGGCCGACCTGCAGGACGTTGACCGCGCCCGCGACATCGCCAAGAAAGCCGGTGCCAAGGTGCTGGGCCACGAGGGCCTGGGCAAGCTGCAGGTGATGATTTTCGAAGAGCTGGTCGAGCACAAGCTGGAGCAGCCGCACTTCATTACCGAATACCCGTTCGAAGTTTCGCCGCTGGCCCGCCGCAACGACGACAACCCGGCCGTGACCGACCGCTTCGAGCTGTTCATCGGTGGCCGCGAGATCGCCAACGCCTACTCCGAGCTCAACGACGCCGAAGACCAGGCAGAGCGCTTCCTGGCCCAGGTGGCCGAGAAGGACGCCGGTGACGACGAAGCCATGCACTACGATGCCGACTTCGTTCGCGCCCTGGAGTACGGCATGCCACCGACTGCTGGTGAAGGCATCGGCATCGACCGCCTGGTGATGCTGCTGACCAACTCGCCTTCGATTCGCGACGTGATCCTGTTCCCGCACATGCGCCCACAGGCCTGAGTGAATTGAACAAGCCGCCTTTCGGGGCGGCTTTTTCTTGCCTGAAGCCTTATGTTGTTTGTCAGGGCCCTATCGCCGGCAAGCCGGCGAAAGGGCCGGTGCAGTCACCCCAAGATCAATGAGGTACACCCGTGACACCCGCAATGGCCCAGCAAGGCGCCGCCGGCATTGCCACCGCCGTCGCCGAAAGCGTGCAATACCAGGGTCGCAAGACCGCCCGCCAAGGCAGCGAACAGCGCCGCCAGTTGATCCTCGACGCCGCCATGCGCATTGTCGTGCGTGATGGCGTGCGTGGCGTGCGCCACCGTGCGGTCGCCGCCGAGGCCGGTGTGCCGCTGTCGGCCACGACCTACTACTTCAAGGATATCGAGGACCTGCTCACCGATACCTTCGCCCAATACGTCGAACGCAGCGCCGCCTACATGGCCAAGCTGTGGGCCAACACCGAAGTGGTGCTGCGCCAGCTGCTTGCCCAGGGTGATGGCAGTGCGCAATCAAGGGCGCGTCTGGCTGACGAAGTGGCGCAGATGACTGCCGACTACGTTTCCCGTCAGTTGGTCAACCGCCGCGACTTCCTGATGGCCGAGCAAGCCTTCCGCCAGGAAGCGCTGCTGTGCCCGCGCCTGGCCGAGCTGGTGTGCGCCCACGAGCAGATTCTGCTGCATGGCACGCGCCAGCTGTTACAGGTGGTCGGCTCGCAGCAACCGGAACAGGACGCCCAGATGTTGACGGCGATTATCGAGCAGATGGAATATCAGGGCCTGCTCAAGGATGCCGATGCGCAAGCCGATGGGCAGATGCTCGCTATGCTTACCCGTTACCTGCACCTGGTGTTGGCATCGGCCTGAGCCGAGAACGAACTTTCAAGGAGAACCTGATGAAAGCCTGGCGTGTGGTGTTGTTGACGTTGTCATTCCTCCTGCTGGGCGGTTGTCTGGTGACCTTCCATGAGCCGTTGCCGAGCAATCAGGCGGCGCCCAAGGCCCTGCTGGGCAAGTGGAGCAGCAAGGACGCCTGGGGCGAGCCACTGAAGCTAGCCATCAGCCGCAGCGGCGCCGATGCCTACAAGGCCGTGGCCACGGCCAAGGGCAAGAAACCCGAAGAGTACGTCTTCACCGTGTCACGCCACGGCAACCGCTGGTACCTCTCTGCCGGTGTACCCAAGCGCCTGGGCGGCCATTTCCTGATTGGCGGTTTCGATATCGTCGATGGCAAGGAACTGGTGATCTACAACCTTGATGTGGAACAGGTGCAGCAGGCGGTCGAGAAAAAAGAGCTGACCGGGCGCAACACCGAGGTACCGGAGGACAACGGTGAGGGCGTGCTGATCGACAGCCCGTCGGAGCGGGTGCTGGCCTATCTGGATGACCCGGCCAACTCCGACCTGTTCGTCGAGGTGGCGCGCTTCCAGCGCAGCGGCAAATGACCGTACAGGCCCTCGCCGGCTTGCCGGCGAGGGGCCAGTACAGGTGCCTTGTTCTAGAAAGGAGTTCCCGGTGGACGAGTACCAGCAGACCATACGCGCACTGTCCGATCGCATCGTCACCGCGCAAACCCCGATCCGTGTGCTCGATGCGGTCAAGTGGGATGACAACATCCGCCAGGGCTTTCTGAAGGCCAAGGGCAAAGAGCCGCCTGCAGTGGACCGCGCCTATTACCAGTCGCGGCCGCTGTCGTTCGACTCAAGTGCGGTCAAGGCCGAGTTCCAGAGCATCGAGCGCGACATCACCCGGCAATTGGGGCAGTTCAACCCGGTGGGGCAGATCATGCGGCGCATGTGCAAGGAGTACCGCATGGTGGTGCGCATGCTCGAAGCACGCGGCACCGAGGATTTCGGCCTGATCTCCCAGGAACTCTATGGCGCGGCGTCCGATGCCTTCCACGCTGGCGACCCGACGCTGGCCGACCTTGGCCTGATGCTTTCCGATTACCTGAACAACATCGACGGCCGTGGTGACCTTAAGGACGAGCCGAAAAACCTGACTGCCAAGGAGGCCGTGGACATCCTCCAGCGCCGCCTGAACAAGGTGTTCGGCGAGGCCGAGGAAACCATCCGGGTGTTCGAGTCCGACGGCATCGTCGCCGATGCGGCGGCAGGGGCCGACTACATCAAGGTGCGCGCTGACGCCATGTTCAACAGCCGTGATGTGCGCGCGCTGGAAGTGCACGAGGGGCTGGTGCATGTGGGCACCACGCTCAACGGCCTCAACCAGCCGATCTGCACCTTCCTGTCGAAGGGCCCGCCTTCGTCGACGGTGACTCAGGAGGGTTTGGCGATTCTCATGGAGGTGATCGCCTTCGCCTCTTACCCCAGCCGTCTGCGCAAGCTCACCAACCGCACGCGCGCCATCCACATGGTCGAGGAGGGCGCCGATTTCCTCCAGGTGTTCGAGTTTTTCCGCGCCCAGGGCTTTGAAATGGCGCAGAGCTACAGCAATGCAAGCCGGGTGTTCCGCGGCTCGGTGCCCAATGGTCTGCCATTTACCAAGGATTTGTCCTACCTCAAGGGTTTCATCATGGTTTACAACTACATTCAGTTGGCCGTGAGAAAGGGCAAACTCGAGCAGATTCCACTGCTGTTCTGCGGCAAGACTACCCTCGAAGACATGCGTACCTTGCGTCAGCTGGTCGAAGAAGGCCTGGTGGAACCGCCCAAGTACCTGCCGGAGCAGTTTCGCGACCTCAATGCGCTGTCGGCCTGGATGTGCTTCTCCAACTTCCTCAACCACCTGAGCCTTGATCGCATTGAAGCCGACTACGCGAACATTCTTTGAGCGCTGCCGCTGCCTGGTCCTGGGTTTGGCGCTGTTGGGCCTGGGCGGGTGCAGCAGCCTGTTGTTCTACCCGGAACCGGGCCAGCCGTTCACGCCCGAGCGTGCCAAGCTGCAGTACCGCGATGTCACCCTGACCACCGCCGACGGCGTCCGCCTGCATGGCTGGTGGCTGCCGGCCAAGGCGGATGTCGAGGTCAAGGGCACGGTGCTGCACTTGCACGGCAATGGCGGCAATCTGGCTGGGCACCTGGGCGGTAGCTACTGGCTGCCGGAGCAGGGCTATCAGGTGCTGATGATCGATTACCGGGGCTATGGCCTGTCCCAGGGCAAGCCCGGCTTGCCACAGGTCTACAATGACATCGCAGCGGCCATGGCATGGCTCGACCAGGCCCCCGAGGTCAAGGGCAAACCCCTGGTATTGCTGGGGCAGAGCCTGGGCGGGGCAATGGCCATCCACTACCTGGCAGCCCACCCCGAGCAATGCCTGCGCTTCAGCGCACTGGTGTTCGATGGCGTGCCGGCCAGTTACCGCGATGTCGGGCGCTTTGCGCTGAGCACATCGTGGTTGACCTGGCCCTTGCAGGTGCCGTTGTCCTGGCTGGTACCCGATGGTGACAGCGCGATCCGTTCGGTCGAGCGCCTGAGCAGCCCACCCAAGCTGTTCTTCCATAGCATCGACGACAACCTGGTACCGATGAACAACGGCATTCGCCTGTACCAGCACGCACCGCCACCACGGGTGCTGCAACTGACCCGCGGCGGCCATGTACAGACCTTTGCCGACCCGGTCTGGCGCCAGGTGATGGTGCGTTTTCTTGATGACCCCCGCCATTTCAACGGCCTGCGGCGGCTGGCCGAAGTGCCCAACTACCCTGACGAGAAGAACAAGCAATGAGTGAAGAACGCAACGCCATCCCGCTGATCCTGACCGGTGTCGGCAGCATCATCGTGACGGTGGGGGCTCTGTGGTATTACGGCTACCTGCATTTCGCCAAGCCGGAGGATGCGTTGTTGCTGCAGGATTTCACCATGCTCAAGACCGTACCTGGTGAGGACTACAAGGTTTCCCTCGACCCAGCGCCGCAGGTGGCGCAGTGTGTGGACGGTGTGCTGGTGCTGTTCGACACAGCGCAAAAGGGCCTTACCGGGGTACTGGTCGACAACCGCAAGCGTGCGGTGCGTTGCATGGGTGAGCAGACCCCGCAACAAGTGCAATGACCCGCTCGAACCAACGATGAAAAAGAAGAACCCCGCCATGAAGGCGGGGTTCTTTTATCGACCTGTGAGCCTTACTGCACCTGGCTCACCGAACGCGGCGCTACCGGCTGGTTGTCGTTGGAGATGGTCACCTCCACCCGGCGGTTTTGCGCACGGCCCGAGTTGCTGCTGTTGTCAGCAACCGGGTATTCCTTGCCGTAGCCTTGAGCGACGATGCGCGCAGGGTCCACGCCTGCACGTACCAGCGCCATGCGCACGGCACCGGCGCGACGCTCGGACAGTGTCTGGTTGTAGTTGGCCGAACCGACGCTGTCGGTGTAACCCTCGACGATGACCTTGCGCTCAGGGTTTTCCTGGAGGAACTGGGCCAGCTTGGTCACGTTGGGCAAGGCGCTGCTTTTGAGTTCGGCCTTGTTGAAGTCGAACAGTACATCGCCGAAGGTCACCAGCGTACCGCGGTCGGTCTGCTTGGCGTTCAGGCTGTCCTGAAGCTTGGCGATCTGCGCGTCACGGGCATCGAGCTTGGCCTGGGCACGTTGGGCCGAGGCGTTTTTCAGCTCGTTTTCGGCCGAGCGCAGGGCAATGGTCTGCTTGGCCACTTCAACGCGCTGGTTGGTCAGGTAGGCCAGTTGGTCGACTTTCTTGCTGTCCTCACGCTCCATGTAGGCTTTGTCGGCCTTGTTCAGCCAGTCCTGTGCGTCCTTGGTTTCAAGGGCTGCGATTTTGCTCGCCTGCGGGTCGCTCTGCAGCGACGAGAAGTTGGTACGGGCCGACTCCAGGTTGGCGTTCGGGTCGTGCGAGCATGCAGCGAGACCGACGCTCAGGGCCAGCAGGGCGGGAATCATGACGTGTTTGCGCATAGTGTTCATCCTTTGATCGAGTGCGAAGGCTAAGGCAGGCTTGGCGGCGCTCACTGAGCGCTACGCAGGCCTTCCTGACGTACGTCCTGAACGCCCTGGCGGGCGTCCTGCACGGCCTTCTGGGCCTTGGCCGCCTGGGCCTTGCGTTCGGCGAGGCGAGCGTCCCATTCGGCCTGTTCGGCCAGACGCTTGGCGTCCTCGTAGTTCTTGTCGTGCATGGCGATTTCGGCCTGCTTGAACTTGTCCTGCGCCGCTTTCATTTCAACGGCGGCGAACTCCGTACCGCCAGCGCTGACGGCGGAGTTCACGGCGGACTGGGTGACGGCATACTGCTCAGTGGGCGGGTTGCCCGCACAGCCGGCCAGGACCAGGCTACTGCCCAGGGCCAGCGCGGCCAGCTTGAACCCGCGCACATGAGTGGAGGAAAGTTTCGAAGTGCGGGTCTTCATGGTGGTCAGCTCCATTGGATCACTCCTGATAACGACGATGTCCGTAGCAGTCCATCCCATCGCTCAATCCCTGGCATCGCCGTGTGCTTCAGCTCAACGGTGCACGACGACAGTGTGCAGGGTTTTAGCGTGATGGCTATTGGCTGTGACTGGGTCGTTTTTTGAATAGTTCAGAAAAAAATGCCAACTATTTCTGACTGATCGGTCAGTGGTGTGTGAGCGGAACTTCCACTGTCAGAAGCGGTATTCCGGGCTGGAGGGCAGCCCGGAACGGGAGGCAGGCGCGTCAGCTTCCGCTGCCGTCGCCGGGATTGCTGAGGGTGTGCAGATGGCGCCTTGAAAGCGCCAGAAAGCGCGGTGTAGAGCCTATGTCTTCGTACAGCGGATCGCCTTCTTCATCGGTGGAAATGACCTTGTTGCCCTGCACGTAGGGGAAGCTGGCTTCAAGCTCCTCGAGCGCGGCTGCGACCAGCTCACCGAGCAGTTCCTCGGCGGTGCGCTTGGGGTACATGTCGATGAGCGCCGCCAGGCGCGCCTCCGACTCCAGGTCCAGGTGCAAGGTATGGCCGGTCGGGCTCAGGGTGCCTGCGGCGTTCTGTTCCCAGTGCTGGGCGAGTTCGCGGATTTTCATGATGACCTCTGTAAACGCCTCGGAAAGGCTGCATTGCATCGGACTGCTGCACTTTTACTTTAGTTTGCTTTACCGGTCGTGGCTTGCCATGGCGGCCCCGCTGTGGGCACTCTTGGGCCAGTGCTGTTTCCTGAGCAGAGCGCGGGCGAGCCGCGCCGAAGAGAGGGCCAATGACTGATATCGATGTGCGCTTGCGTGAAGATGTCCATGTGTTGGGGGAGTTGCTTGGCGAAACCATCCGCCAGCAGCACGGTGACGCGTTCCTGCAGAAAATCGAGGACATTCGCCATAGCGCCAAGGCGGACCGGCGCAGCGCCGGCGAACAGCTGAGTTCCACCTTGGCGAACCTGGCTGAAGAAGACTTGTTGCCGGTGGCACGTGCCTTCAACCAGTTCCTCAACCTGGCCAACATGGCCGAGCAGTACCAGTTGATCCGGCGTCGCGATGCCGAGCAGCCAGAGCCTTTCGAGGCGCGGGTGCTGCCTGAGTTGCTGGCGCGTCTGAAGCAGGCCGGGCACAAGGACGATGCCTTGGCCAGGCAATTGGCCAAGCTCGATATCCAGCTGGTGCTCACCGCGCATCCCACCGAAGTGGCACGCCGCACATTGATCCAGAAGTACGATGCCATTGCCGGCCAGTTGGCCGTGCAAGACCATCGTGATTTGACCCCGGTCGAGCGCCAGCAAGTGCGCGAGCGCCTGCGCCGGTTGATCGCTGAGGCCTGGCACACAGAAGAAATCCGGCGCACCCGGCCAACGCCTGTAGACGAAGCCAAATGGGGCTTCGCGGTGATCGAGCATTCCCTGTGGCATGCCATCCCCAGCCACCTGCGCAAGGTGGACAAGGCGCTGTTCGACGCCACTGGCCTGCGCCTGCCGCTGGAAGCGGCACCTGTGCGCTTTGCCTCGTGGATGGGCGGCGATCGTGATGGCAACCCCAACGTGACCGCCGCGGTGACACGCGAAGTGTTGCTGCTGGCACGCTGGATGGCGGCCGACCTGTTTTTGCGCGATGTCGACGCGCTGGCGGCAGAGTTGTCGATGCAGCAGGCCAACAGCGCTGTGCGCGAGCGGGTGGGGGACACCCCAGAGCCCTACCGCGCCGTGCTCAAGCAATTGCGTGACCGCTTGCGGGCGACGCGCGCCTGGGCCCATGCGTCGCTCACCGCTACCCAGCCGGCCAGTGCCGATGTGCTGGTGGACAACCGTGACCTGATCGCGCCGCTGGAGCTGTGCTACCAGTCCTTGCACGAATGTGGCATGGGCGTGATTGCCGATGGGCCATTGCTCGACAGTCTGCGCCGTGCGGTGACTTTTGGCCTGTTTCTGGGGCGCCTGGACGTGCGCCAGGATGCCGCCCGACACCGTGACGCGCTGTCGGAGATCACCGATTATCTGGGCATGGGCAGCTATGCGCACTGGGATGAAGACAAGCGTATCGCGTTCCTGCAGGCCGAATTGAAAAACCGCCGGCCATTGCTGCCGGCCCACTTCATGCCCCAGGCGGACACTGCCGAAGTGCTTGCCACCTGTCGCGAGATCGCTGCGGCGCCGGGCGCATCGCTCGGTTCGTATGTCATCTCCATGGCGGGCGCTGCATCGGATGTACTGGCTGTGCAGTTGCTGCTCAAGGAAGCCGGCCTGACCAGGCCGATGCGCGTGGTGCCGCTGTTCGAAACCCTGGCCGATCTGGACAACGCGGGCCCTGTGATGGAGCGGCTGCTCGGCCTGCCGGGCTATCGTGCGGGCTTGCGTGGGCCGCAGGAAGTGATGATCGGCTACTCCGATTCGGCCAAGGATGCCGGGACCACCGCCGCGGCCTGGGCCCAATATCGGGCGCAGGAAAATCTGGTACGCATCTGTCGTGAGCATCAGGTCGAACTGCTGCTGTTCCATGGCCGTGGCGGCACTGTCGGCCGCGGCGGTGGCCCGGCCCACGCGGCGATCCTCTCGCAACCACCGGGGTCAGTGGCAGGGCGGTTTCGCACCACCGAGCAAGGCGAGATGATCCGCTTCAAGTTTGGTTTGCCAGGTATCGCCGAGCAGAACCTCAACCTGTACCTGGCGGCGGTGCTGGAAGCCACCTTGCTGCCG
Source organism: Pseudomonas sp. Marseille-Q5299 (assembly GCF_943737035.1). Classification (NCBI taxonomy): domain Bacteria; kingdom Pseudomonadati; phylum Pseudomonadota; class Gammaproteobacteria; order Pseudomonadales; family Pseudomonadaceae; genus Pseudomonas; species Pseudomonas sp. Marseille-Q5299. Next base: position 872,764 of record NZ_CALSFR010000001.1, on the reverse strand, counting down.
CCGCCACCCCCTGAGCCGGCCTGGCGCGCCTTGATGGACCAACTGGCCGCCGATGGCGTCAAGGCTTACCGCGGCGTGGTGCGGGAGAACCCGGATTTCGTCGAGTATTTCCGCCAGTCCACACCCGAGCAGGAGCTGGGGCGCCTGCCGCTGGGCAGCCGCCCGGCCAAGCGTCGTGCCGGTGGCATCGAAAGCCTGCGTGCCATTCCATGGATCTTCGGCTGGACCCAGACGCGCCTGATGCTGCCGGCCTGGTTGGGGTGGGAGACCGCGCTGAGCAATGCACTGGCACGGGGGCAGGGTGAGTTGCTGGCGCAGATGCGTGAGCAGTGGCCGTTCTTCCGTACCCGCATCGACATGCTGGAGATGGTCCTGGCCAAAGCTGATGCGCAGATTGCCGAGGCCTACGACGAACGTCTGGTGCAACCGCAGTTGCTTCCTTTAGGTGCACATCTGCGCGACCTATTGTCGCAGTCCTGTCAGGTGATATTGGGCCTGACCGGGCAGCAGGTGCTACTGGCGCACAGCCCGGAAACGCTGGAATTCATCAGCCTGCGCAACACCTACCTGGACCCGCTGCATCAGCTTCAGGCCGAGCTGCTGGCGCGCTCCCGCAGCCGTGAAGCCGCTCTGGACAGCCCGCTGGAGCAGGCCCTGCTGGTGACAGTGGCAGGGATTGCCGCAGGCCTGCGCAACACAGGCTGAGGCCACGGCTGGCTGCCCGCGCGCAGGGCCGCCCTGCGGGCCAAACCAGGGCAGGGAAGGTGGTTGCGCTGGGCGCAACCGCCTGCAGCCTTGGCTACAGATGGCCCATTCCTGCAACTTTGGGAAGCTTGTCTGGCTGACGGGCGCTGTGTATCTTGAGCAGCCTTCTGACCGATTTATGGTCATACCCGATTTTCCGGACTTGGCCCTGGTTGCCGAATCCATTGAATTTCATAAAAAAATTTGAGGAGCACGAGATGCGCGTAATTCTGCTGGGAGCTCCCGGGGCCGGTAAAGGTACTCAGGCAAAATTCATCACCGAGAAGTTCGGTATCCCACAGATCTCCACCGGTGACATGCTGCGTGCTGCCGTCAAGGCCGGTACCCCGCTGGGCCTGGAGCTCAAGAAAGTCATGGATGCCGGCCAGCTGGTCTCCGACGAGCTGATCATCAGCCTGGTCAAGGAGCGCATCGCCCAGCCAGACTGCGCCAACGGCTGCCTGTTCGACGGTTTCCCACGCACCATTCCGCAGGCTGAAGCCATGGTCGCTGCCGGTGTCGACATCGATGCAGTGGTCGAGATCGCCGTCGACGACGAAGAGATCGTCGGCCGCATGGCGGGCCGCCGCGTGCACCTGGCCTCGGGCCGTACCTACCACATTCAGTACAACCCGCCGAAAGTGGAAGGCAAGGACGACGTTACTGGCGAAGACCTGATTCAGCGCGACGACGACAAGGAAGAAACCGTGCGTCATCGCCTGTCGGTCTACCACACCCAGACCAAGCCGCTGGTGGACTTCTACCAGAAGCTGTCGGCCGCCAACGCTGGCAAGCCGAAGTACAGCCACATCGAAGGCGTGGGTTCGGTAGATGCAATCACCGCCAAAGTGCTGGCAGCCCTGAGCTGATCCATCACCGTGTGTCACGACGGCCCGCTTGCGGGCCGTTGTCGTTTATACTGCCGCTCTTTTCACTTGCTCCTGGATACCCGTTCGATGACCACCCTGCTGGCCCTGGATACCGCCACCGAAGCCTGTTCCGTCGCGCTGCTGCATGATGGCAAGGTAACCAGCCATTACGAGGTGATCCCGCGCATGCATGCGCAGAAGCTGCTGCCGATGATCAAGCAGCTGCTGGGCGACTCCGGCGTGGCGCTCAATGCCCTCGATGCCATTGCCTTCGGCCGTGGCCCCGGCGCCTTCACCGGCGTGCGCATCGCCATCGGCGTGGTGCAAGGCCTGGCTTTCGCCCTGGAGCGCCCGGTACTGCCAGTGTCCAACCTGGCCGCGCTGGCCCAGGGTGCGTTGCGCGAGCATGGCGCGCAGCAGGTAGCGGCTGCCATCGATGCACGCATGGACGAGGTGTACTGGGGTTGCTACAAGGCGGTGGAGGGCGAAATGCGCCTGCAAGGCCTGGAAGCGGTGCTGCCACCGGAGCGCGTGGCGTTGCCTGATGGCAGCAGCGGCGATTGGTACGGGGCCGGCACCGGCTGGGGCTACGCCGAGCGTCTGGCCGTGCAGGCCAGTGCCAGCAACCCTGCGGCGCTGCCCAATGCGCTGGACATCCTCAGCTTGGCCAGCTTCGCCTGGGCACGCGGCGAGGCAATCGTTGCCGATCAGGCGCAACCGGTTTACCTGCGCGATAACGTAGCTACGCCCAAAGCCCGCTGACGGCTGTTCGTCGGTTATCGCGGCTGTCGATAAAACCTTTGTCGCAAACTGTGGTCCAGTTATCACTAGAGCATTAGCGATGGAACCCTGATGCTGCTAAATTGCCATCATTGGTCCTGAGTGCTCATCATGCGTATCGACGGTTTCTCACCGCAGTCCTATCCGGTAAAGCGCGCGCCGCGCAAAGCGGCGGTGCGCGATGAGAGCATCGACGATGCCGAGCTCGTCGAAGAGGGCGAGGCTGCTCCGGAAGCGGCGCCGCGCCGCCGTCCCGGTGGCTTGCCGGCCCGCCAGCAAGACATGGTTTTCCCACGTGCCCGTGACCGCCGCACGGCCACTGCGCTGGCCAGCTACCTCAGTACTGCCGGTTTTACCGATTGGGACATGGAAGTGCTGGGGCTGGACCTGTACATTTGAGGGATGAGTTCATCCCACCTGCCTTATTTCCTGGGTTGCCCGTCATGGAGCGAAAGCGCCTGGCGCGACTACCTGTATCCCGCTGACGCCCGCACCGGCGAATTTCTTGGCCTTTACAGCCAGGTGCTGAATGCCGTCGAGGGCAACACCACCTTCTATGCCCGCCCGGCGCCGAGCACTGTCGAGCGGTGGGCGCAGGTCATGCCTGCGCACTTTCGTTTTACTGCCAAGTTCCCCCGTGATGTCAGCCATGAAGGCGACCTGCGCGAGCGGCTGGAAGCCGCGCTGGACTTCACCCGGCTGATGGCGCCCCTTGGCCAGCGGGTGTCACCGTACTGGTTGCAATTGCCGGCTCAGTTCGGCCCGGCTCGCCTGGCTGAGCTGGGGCATTTTCTCGATGAAATCGGTGTGCCTGTGGCGGTGGAAGTGCGTAACCAGGCTTTTTTCTCCAAGGGTGAGGAGGAGCGCCTGCTCAACCGTTTGCTGCACGAGCGCGGTGTTGAACGTATCTGCCTGGACTCGCGTGCATTGTTCAGCTGTACCTCGCGTGAGGCCGCCGTGCTCGACGCGCAAGCCAAGAAGCCCAGGGTTGCGCCGCGCCCCGCAGCTTTCAGCCAGCACCCCCAGGTCCGTTTTATCGGCCATCCCGAGCTCGACGCCAATGAAGCGTTCCTTTCGCAGTGGGTTGAAAAGGTCGCCAGCTGGATCGAGGAAGGCCGTAGCCCGTACATCTTCCTGCACACCTCGGACAACCGCCTGGCCGCCGCGTTGGCTCAGCGTTTTCATCAGCGGCTGATGGCGCGCCTGCCGGGGTTGGCAGCTTTGCCGGAATTGCCACGCGCCCCTGAGGTCGAACAACTGGGGCTACTTTGACCCTTACCGACCAGCCGGAGGTTGTGATCATGGATGTACAAACCCTGCGTGCCGAAGCCTTCAAAGCCCTGCACGAGCGCGAAGGCGCGTTCGTCATCCCCAACCCGTGGGATGCCGGTTCCGCCAAGCTCCTGGCAAGCCTCGGCTTCGAGGCGCTGGCTACCACCAGTGCGGGCCTTGCCTTCAGCCTTGGGCGAGCGGATGCCGAAGCGGCGCTGAGCCTGGACGAGACACTCGACAACGCCGGGATGATCGTCGATGCCACTGCCTTGCCCGTTGCCGCCGACCTGGAAAATGGTTTTGGTGACCTGCCTGAAGACTGTGCCCACGCCATCCTGCGTGCCGCTGAAGCAGGGTTGGTCGGCGGCTCGATCGAAGATGCCAGTGGGCGCAGCGACGCGCCGATCTATGACCTGGGCCTGGCCGTAGAGCGGGTGAGGGCTGCAGTGCAGGCGGCGCGCAGCCTGCCATTTCCTTTCATGCTCTGCGCCCGGGCGGAAAACCTGCTGCACGGGCGAATGGACCTGGATGACACCATCCTGCGTTTGCAGGCTTATGCCGAAGCGGGCGCCGACGTGCTCTATGCGCCGGGTTTGCGCACAGTCGAAGAGATCCGCGCGGTGGTACAGGCGGTAGCGCCTAAACCTGTCAATGTGCTGATGGGGCTGGCGGGTGTGCCATTGAGCGTCAATCAGTTGCAGGACTTGGGCGTACGCCGCATCAGCGTGGGCTCTTCACTGGCCCGTGCGGCGCTCGGTGCGTTTCAGCGCGCGGCATTGGAAGTTCGTGACCAGGGTACGTTCAGCTATGGTGAGCAGGCGTTGCCGTTCGCCCAGCTCAACGACCTGTTCCGGCGCTGAAGCGCGGTGCGCGCATTGGTGCTGCTGTGCGGGCTGCTGCTGGTAGCAGGCCTTTTATGGCAGTGGGGTTGGCGCCTGCCGCAGGCCTGGGATCCGTGGGCAGCACTGGACGTTCGTCAGCCGCCGAACCTGCTGACGCCCTATAAGCTTTCGCGTCTGCGTGATGATCCGCAGTTGTGCCGCCAAGCGTTGGCGACCACCAGCCTGCGCTATCGGGCGCAGGCCGATAGCCCGGCATCGGCCAATTGCCCGTTGCAAAACGTCTGGCGTATAGAACAAGGCCAGGCGCGGTTGAGTAGCAGCTTCCTGGCCAGTTGCCCGTTGGCGGTGGCCTATGCGCTGTTCGAAAAGCATGGCTTGCAACCTGCAGCGCAGCAGGTGTTTGGCCAGCCGGTGGCGCAGGTCGATCATCTGGGCAGCTTCGCCTGCCGCAACGTCTATAACCGCAAGCAGGGCCGGCTCAGTCAGCATGCCACCGCCAATGCGCTGGATATCAGCGGCTTTCGCCTGCAGGACGGGCAGCGGATCGTGCTGGCGCGGGACTGGCAGGCAGGCGGGCAAAAGGCGGCATTCCTGCGGCAAGTGCAGCAAGCGGCCTGTAAGAGCTTCAGTACGGTGCTGGGGCCGGAATACAATGCCGCCCACCGCAATCACTTTCACCTGGACATGGGGCTGTGGCAGATCTGCCGTTAAGCTCAGGCGTGGATGCGAACGTTGTTCAGCACTACCGGGCGCGCCCAGTGGATGTCGAATTCCAGATCGTTCTGCTGCTTGGCCATGGTCGCTGCGTCGAATGGCTCCGGCGCGGGGTCGAGCAGGCCCGTCTCAAACTCGGCGATAGGCAGGTGCAACGGGCGCGGGGAGGGCGCAGGGCCTGGCTCGGCAAGCGGCTGACCCTGGCTCATGACCACTGGGCGTAGCCAACTGTTGCTGATGTCCAGTTGGCGCTGCTGCTGAATCATCTCGGCGGTGCTGAATGGCTCCGGCGCTGGCTCCAGCAGGTTGGCTTCCAGTTCAGCCTTGGGCAGGAACAGAGGCTCGGGTGGTGCAACGATGGTGTCGTGCACGGGGCAGGCGCGTTGGGCATCGATCAGGGCCAAGGCCCTGGCCCCGCCAATCGGCTCGCCGCTGATTTTGTCGTACTGCGCCAGCGCCTGATGGGTGCTGTCTGCCTCATCCCCTTGCTGCTCGGCCATGGCGCGGGCAAAGAAATCCTGCCACAGGTGGCTGACGCCCCCCAGTGCCTGGGTATTCTGCCGACCGTAGTTGCCGACGGGCGACAGGTAGGTCAAGCCGATGGGAAGAGTATCTGTCATGGCAGTCGTGCGCGTTGTGCTCTGGCAGAATAGCGGGATATTGCCTGTATCGGCCGATGGTGCCGATTCATTAAGGGCTTGGTTCGAATTTTCAGGTGTGGATGATGGAAGAGCAAGGCACGGGTATCAGAGTCGAAGCGATGTCGGCTGAATATGCGCAACAGGCTACGGCATGGGCCGAGCGCCTGGGCCTGCCGCTGCAGGACGATGCCGCCGGTTTCGCTGTGCAGGTGGGCGCCGATGGCTTGCAGATCCAGCAGTTGGGCCCGCAGGCACCCGGGCCAGTGCGGGTGGACTTCGTCGAAGGCCAGGCAGCGCATCGGCGCCAGTTTGGCGGTGGCAACGGGCAGATGATCGCCAAGGCCGTGGGCATCGCCCAAGGCGTGCGGCCACAAGTGCTAGATGCCACGGCGGGTTTGGGCAAGGACGCGTTCGTGCTGGCCAGCCTGGGTTGCCAGATGACCCTGATCGAGCGCCAGCCGCTGATAGCCGCCTTGCTGGAAGACGGCCTGACGCGAGCCCGGTCGGATGACGAGGTAGGGCCTATCGTCGGCCGCATGCGGTTGCTGACAGGCAACGCCATCGAGCGTATGCGCAACTGGGAGGGGGAGGCACCGCAGGTGATCTACCTTGACCCCATGTTCCCGCACCGGGACAAGAGCGCCCTGGTGAAAAAGGAAATGCGCGTATTCCGGCCATTGGTCGGCGATGACCTGGATGCCCCGGCTTTGCTCGAAGCCGCGCTGGCGCTGGCCAGCCACCGGGTGGTGGTGAAGCGGCCGCGCAAGGCACCGATCATTGATGGACCAAAGCCGAGCCATAGCCTGGAAGGCAAGTCGAGCCGGTATGACATTTATCCGAAGAAGACGTTAAAAGTTTGATCGCAACTGCGAAACCATCTTGTGAGTCTTGCCTCAAGGCTAACTCACGATATTGCGGAGTCTATCTACTTCCTTGTCGATGTAATTACCGGTGAAATCAAGGAAATTTTGCGATGCTGGCCTGATTCGCGGCCACGTATTCGACGGCTGACCTGGCATGCTGGAGAGAGTAGCTGAGGTAGGGGCAACGTCGCTCCTGCTTGCAGCTTTGATTTTTTCAAACCTGTTTTCTATATCTTCCCAGGATGTTGAGTTTATCGAGGCGATTGACTCCCTGTGGTTTGCCGGGCGGACGTATCGAGTTTTGCCCTTGATTGTTACAGGGGTAAGACTCATTAATATGGCTTCTTGGAGGGTGGCGTTGAGGATTCTTTGCTCACCTTTTTTTCCAAATTCGCTCTGGTGGGCTTTTGTCTCCTTCATCCCTTTCACTTTTTGGCTCGCAATGCGTTTTTCAAGTATTTTGTATTCTCGGCGTGTGAGGTTGGGGTTTTGCTGATTCAGGCGACGAGAGATTTTATTTGCGCTGTATCCTCCAGTCATGAATTTTACTATCGAAAACATGCCGCTAGGATCCGATCTGTTAATAGGATCATTCATGCAGTAAGCGTAAGCATTGATCCCCCCCCTTTCAAATGGCGACAAGCTATCTGCACTGTGAAAGCGCATCAGTCCTGGATTGAAAAGGCGGTGACCATTACCCAGCATGTAGCCTATGGCAGAGGGCAACCAGCTCTGGCCTGTGAATCGAGATAACAATGGGCTGGCAGACGGGCGACTGTCATTACCGTAGGGAGCGTAGGCGATGGTCGTCTGGCTTTCTGAGAGAATGTTGACTGTTGACTCTTGTGCATCAGTGGCCAAGAGGCTTGTTTGCGAAGGCAGGCCTGTCGTTTCGCATAGGTTCTGGTCATTGGCGCTGAGCACTGTCTGGTGAGCACTGCTTGTATATAACGTCGAAAGCTTATTGCCTTTGTAAAAAATCTTCAGTTTTGGCGCTGTCATGGGGCGAGCTCATATTCGCAGATTCAATACGAGCTTGCTGAAGAATTGCATGGTTGACTACTGACAAAAATGCCAGGTAGTCATGTTGGTTAAACAGGCTCTGGCGGATTTGTTTAGAGTTGGAACGCCCGCAAGAACACCCCCACCACCTCGCGCACATGCGCCTCGGCCTCATCTCCCTCCAATGGCCCTGCACACCCCAGTAGCAACCGGTAATCGGGCGCTCCTTTGACCAGGCAGAAGAAGTGCTCGGCCGCGTGCAACGGGTTGTCGATGCGCAACAGGCCGCGCTCGGCGACTCCGCGCAACAGCCCTTCCATGCCCGCCAGCACCCGTTTCGGCCCGGCTTCGTAAAAGAACTCGCCAAAGCTTGGGTCCTGACTGCCCTGGGCCATGATCAGGCGGCTCAACTTGACCGCCTCATCACTGCTGATCAACGCCTGGAAGCCCCGGGCAATGTTCAGCAACACCTGTTCGACGGCCGCGCCCTCGGGGTACTCGAACATCAGGTCGGGTAGCTGATTCTGGCAGGTAGCCATGACCGCAGAGCCAAACAGCGTCTGTTTATCGTTGAAGTGGCTATAGACCGTGAGTTTTGAAACACCTGCCGCCGCAGCGACCGCATCCATGCTGGTGTTGGCATAGCCGAGGCTGAGGAACAGCGTCTTGGCCGCTTCGAGGATCGCCTCGCGCTTGGCCAGGTCCTTGGGGCGACCTGGGCCGATGGGTGCGTCGTTGGGCATTGGAATCCGTGTCTGGTTGAAGGGGCCCCCATCTTACCGGCTCGGTTGCCTTCCGGCTTCAGGGAATGGCCCATCGTTAACGTTGATTTTCTTTCCGACGCTGGCTTCCCGGCTTCGGTTCCCTGATTTAATATACTCGACAGTATAAATATTCGATGCGCTCGTCGCGAAAGGATTCATCATGTTGCGTCATGCCTTGTGCCTCGCTCTGCCTGCCGCTGCCGCCTTGTTGCTGGCGGCCTGCGGGCAGGAAGCCGCCCCGCCCACTGCTCCGCGCCCGGCGCTGGTGGTCCAGCCGCAACCGGCCCAAGCCTCAGCCGACAGCTACCCTGGCGAGGTGCGAGCGCGTTTCGAGCCGGAGCTGGCGTTCCGCATCGCTGGCAAGGTCAGCAAACGCCTGGTCGAGGAGGGGCAGCGGGTCCAGGCCGATCAGCCACTGGCAGAGCTCGACCCCCAGGACGTGCGCCTGCAACTCGAGGCCAACCGCGCCCAATTGGCGGCCGCCGAGGCCAACCTGGCGCTGGTGCGCGCCGAGCGTGACCGCTACCGCAAGCTGCTGGATCGGCAGATGGTCAGCCACTCTCTGTACGACAATGCCGAAAATCTCTACCGGGCCGGGCTCGCGCGCCTCAAGCAGGCCAAAGCCGAGTTCGACGTGGCTGGCAACCAGGCCGGTTACGCCGTGTTGCGTGCGCCCCAGGCCGGCGTGATCGCCAAGCGTCAGGTCGAGGTCGGCCAGGTGGTGGCTGCCGGGCAAACGGTGTTCACGCTGGCGGCCGACGGTGAGCGCGAAGTCGTCATCGGCCTGCCGGAGCAGCAGTTCGCCCGCTTCGCCGTTGGCCAGCAGGTCAGTGTCGAGCTGTGGTCGCGGCGCAATGAGCGCTTCCAGGGCCGGATCCGTGAGTTGTCGCCCGCAGCCGACCCCCGTTCCCGTACCTTCGCCGCACGCATCGCGTTCAACTCGGCCAAGGTGCCCGCCGATCTTGGGCAGAGCGCTCGGGTATTCATCGCCCATGACGGGCTGATCCCGCTGGCTGTACCTCTCTCGGCGATTACCGCTGAAAACGGCCAGGCGTACGTCTGGCGAGTCAACCAGGACCGTCGACTGGAGCGTGCCGCCGTGCGCCTGGGGCCTTATGGCAGTGACACTGTCCCCGTACTTGAGGGCCTGAACCCTGGCGACTGGGTGGTTGCCGCCGGCGGCCACGTGCTGCGCGAAGGGCAGGAGGTGCGGCCGGTGGACCGTACCAACCGTGTGGTGAACCTGACGGCCAAGGAGTAAGTCCCGATGGGTTTCAACCTTTCCGCCTGGGCGCTGCGCAATCGCCAGATCGTACTGTTCCTGATGATCCTGCTGGCTGCCATTGGCGCCATGTCCTACACCAAGCTGGGGCAGAGCGAGGATCCACCCTTTACCTTCAAGGCCATGGTCATCCGTACCCTGTGGCCGGGGGCCACGGCCGAGGAAGTGTCGCGCCAGGTCACCGAGCGCATCGAGAAGAAGCTGATGGAAACCGGCGAGTACGAAAAGATCGTCTCGTTCTCGCGCCCCGGCGAATCGCAGGTGACCTTCATGGCCCGGGACTCGCTGCATTCCAAGGACATCCCCGAGCTGTGGTACCAGATCCGCAAGAAGGTCGCGGATATCCGCCACACCCTGCCCCCGGAAATCCAGGGGCCGTTCTTCAATGATGAGTTCGGCACCACCTTCGGCAACATTTATGCGCTCACCGGCACCGGCTTCGACTATGCGGTGCTGAAGGACTACGCCGACCGCATCCAGATCCAGCTGCAACGGGTCAAGGACGTGGGCAAGGTCGAACTGATCGGCCTGCAGGACGAAAAAATCTGGATCGAGCTGTCCAACCTCAAGCTGGCCACCCTGGGCGTGCCGCTGGAGGCCGTGCAGCAAGCGCTGCGGGAGCAGAACGCGGTGAGTACCGCCGGCTTTTTCGAAACCCCCAGCGAGCGCTTGCAACTGCGCGTCAGCGGGCAGTTCGACAGTGTCGAGCAGATTCGTCAGTTTCCCATTCGGGTAGGGGACCGTACCTTCCGTATCGGCGATGTCGCCGAGGTCTACCGTGGCTTCAATGACCCGCCTGCGCCGCGCATGCGCTTCATGGGCGAAGACGCGATCGGCCTGGCCGTGTCGATGAAAGATGGCGGCGACATCCTGGTGCTGGGCAAGGCACTGGAAGGTGAGTTCGAGCGCTTGGCGCGCAACCTGCCGGCCGGCATGCAGCTGCGCAAGGTCTCCGACCAGCCGGCGGCGGTCAAGGCGGGCGTGGGTGAGTTCGTCCAGGTGCTGGTCGAGGCGCTGGTCATCGTGCTGTTGGTGAGCTTCTTCTCACTTGGCCTGCGTACCGGTTTGGTGGTGGCCCTGGCGATACCCCTGGTACTGGCGATGACCTTTGCCGCCATGCACTATTTCGGCATCGGCCTGCACAAGATCTCGCTGGGCGCGCTGGTATTGGCCTTGGGCCTGCTGGTGGACGACGCGATCATTGCCGTGGAAATGATGGCGATCAAGATGGAGCAGGGCTTCGATCGGTTCAAGGCTGCCAGTTACGCCTGGACCAGTACGGCCTTCCCGATGCTGACCGGTACGCTGATTACCGCTGCCGGCTTCCTGCCGATTGCCACGGCAGCGTCGAGTACGGGTGAGTACACCCGCTCGATCTTCCAGGTAGTGACCATCGCGCTGATCACCTCATGGGTAGTGGCCGTGGTGTTCGTCCCTTACCTGGGCGAACGGTTGCTGCCGGACCTGGCCAAGCTGCATGCCGCCCGTCATGACGGTAGTGGGCATGCGCCAGACCCCTATGCCACACCGTTCTACCAGCGTGTGCGACGTGTGGTGGAGTGGTGCGTGCGGCGGCGCAAGACGGTCATCCTGCTGACCATCGCAGCCTTTGTCGGCAGCATTGCGTTGTTCCGCTTCGTGCCGCAGCAGTTCTTCCCGGCGTCTGGTCGCCCAGAGCTGATGGTCGACCTGAAACTGGCCGAGGGTGCGTCGCTGGGCAATACCACCGAGCGGGTCAAGCAACTGGAGGCCCTGCTCAAGCAGCAGGATGGCATCGACAACTATGTGGCCTACGTGGGCACGGGGTCGCCGCGTTTCTATCTGCCATTGGACCAGCAACTGCCCGCCGCCAGCTTTGCCCAGTTCGTCGTGCTGGCCACGTCCATGGAGGAGCGCGAGCGCTTGCGCAGTTGGCTGATCAACACTGTGGACCAGCAATTCCCCGACCTGCGTGCCCGCGTCACCCGCCTGGAAAACGGCCCGCCCGTGGGCTACCCGGTGCAGTTCCGGGTCACGGGCGAGCATATCGAGAAGGTGCGCGCCCTGGCCCGCGAAGTCGCGGACAAGGTGCGCGAGAACCCGCATGTGGTGAACGTGCACCTTGACTGGGAAGAGCCGAGCAAGGCGGTGTTCCTGGCGATCGACCAGGACCGTGCGCGCGCACTTGGCGTAAGCACCGCGCACCTGTCGAGCTTCCTGCGAAGCTCGCTCACCGGTACCACGGTGAGCCAGTACCGGGAGGACAACGAGCTGATCGAGATTCTTTTGCGCGGCACGCAGAAAGAACGTGGCGAGCTGGGCAACCTTGGCAGCCTGGCGTTGCCCACCGACAACGGCCAGAGCGTTGCGCTATCGCAGGTAGCGACCCTGGACTATGGCTTCGAGGAAGGCATCATCTGGCACCGTAACCGCTTGCCGACGGTGACCGTACGCGCCGACATCTATGACAAGCAGCAGCCGGCGACCCTGGTCAGGCAGATTGCCCCGACCTTGCAGGAGGTCAAGGACAAGCTGCCTGATGGCTACCTGCTGGAAGTGGGCGGCACAGTCGAGGACTCCGAGCGTGGGCAGAAGTCGGTGAACGCCGGTATGCCGTTGTTCATCGTAGTGGTGCTCAGCTTGCTGATGATCCAGCTGCGCAGCTTCTCGCGCACGGTGATGGTGTTCCTCACGGCGCCACTGGGGCTGATCGGCGTGACCTTGTTCCTGTTGGTGTTCCGCCAGCCGTTCGGCTTCGTCGCCATGCTTGGCACCATTGCCCTGGCGGGGATGATCATGCGCAACTCGGTGATCCTGGTGGATCAGATCGAGCAGGATATCGCCTCGGGGCTGGACCGTTGGCAGGCGATCATCGAGGCTACCGTGCGACGCTTCAGGCCGATCGTGCTGACCGCACTGGCGGCGGTGCTGGCGATGATTCCGTTGTCCAGAAGCGTGTTCTATGGGCCGATGGCGGTGGCGATCATGGGCGGGTTGATCGTTGCCACGGCGCTGACCCTGTTGTTCCTGCCGGCATTGTATGCGGCGTGGTTCAGGGTGAAGAAGGGCTGAAGGCTGCGGGGGAGGGCGTCGCCCTCCCTTCGCGGGTCACAGGGCGCCAAATACCTTCTTGGCCAGGCTGGTAGCCGCCTGTGCAGGGTTCTGACGAATGCTCTGTTCTTGTTTGGCGATCATTTCAAACAGGCCGTCGAGGGCTTTTTCGGTCACATAGCTCTCGACATTGGCACTCTTGGCATCGCCCAGGCCCAGGGCTGACGCCTGGCCGGCAAAGCTGTTGTATTGTTGAACCACGCCAACCTTGTCGGTCGCCGCCTTGACGATGGGCAGGAACTTGGTGCGGATCTGCTCCCGGCTGCTCTTGTTCAGGTACTGGGTGGCCGAATCGTCACCGCCGCTCAAAATGCCCTTGGCGTCGGTCACACTCATGTTCTTCACCGCGTCCACCAGGATCGCCTGTGCCTGCGGCACCGCAGCTTCAGCGGCCTTGTTCATGCTGTCTTCCAGGGCGGTAACCTGATCACCTTTGCCAAACATTTTCATGGCTTTGGCGGCTTTGCCGAGGTTGCCTGGCAACTCGATGCGTACGTCGGGGTTATTGCTGAACCCGCCTGGGGTGCTCAGTTGCTTGACGGCGAGCTGCGCCCCTTGGGTAAGGGCATCCTTCAGGCCGCCGGCGGCGTCTTTCTGGCTCAGATCGCCAAGTGACAAGGCCAGTGCGCTGGCCGACAGCAGCAGGCCGGCGCACAGGGTGGTGAAGCGCAGGGAGGAGCGAATCATGAAGCTTTCCTTTTGAACTGAAGTAGGCGGGTATCAGCGCACCGGATCGACTTTGATCCGTATTGGCTGCTCGTCGCTGCCGTCGAGTTTGACGCCATGATGCTCTGTGTTGATGAACAGCAGCTTGCCGTCCAGCTCGATGCGGGCGCTAACCGCATAGCGGTGGCCTGGCTTGACCTGGGCTGGGTCATAAGTGAGGTGGAAAGGCAGCGGCACGTTGCCTTTGACCGGGCCGGCCTGGCGGGCCAGTGTCACGGCAGGGGCGTCCATCAGCGACACGTCTTGCAGTTCAACACTCAAGGTAGCGCTGGGCGGTAGGGCAATGCGCTGCAGGTAGAAGACTTCACCGTCCAGGCTGGCCTGTGGCGATGGGGTGTGGCTGGAACAGGCTGCGAGCAGGGATGCGCAACACAGCATAACGAGCTTTTTCATGGATTCTCCGTTGTCCTTGGGCTGGCTTGTGGCCAAGCCCAAGGACTTTAACGGATTTTTCCGGTTGATGATGCCTTAGAGGATCGATGCTTCCAGCGCGTGTTCACGGTGCAGCGCCACCTGCCGGATCGAAAGGCGCAGCTCTGCCGACAACACACGCTTGGCCACCCCTTCGGCGAGTTCGCCGAGTTTGTCGTGGTAGCCCAGTTTGCCGTTGCCATCCGGGCGCAGCACACCTTGCTCGACCAAGGTCTGGATGAAGTGGCGGAACAGCGTCTTGTCAAAGAACTCGGGGGCGTTCAGGCCATGCAGTATCGACAGGCGCTGGGCCATCATCACGCAGAGGTCTTCCAGTGCTTCGGCGCTGAGGGTGTTCTGGCCGCTGTTGAGCAACAGCGAGGTGGCCATGTAGAAGCGCTGCAGGGTCTGGGTGATGGTGCGGGCCAGCAGCGTCAGCAAAACGAACTGGCGCGAACTGGGGGCCGGGCGCACGTACACATCGTTTTCGCGGCGCAGCAGGCCCTGTTCGACCAGTGCCGCCAGCCACTGATCGATCACCTCGTCCAGTTGCTCGGGTGCCCAGCGCAGGAACAGTTCGGCCTGCAGGTACGGGTACAACGCGTGTACATACTGCCCGAGCAGTTCACGGCTCATCCGTGAGCTGCTGTGGAAGAAGCTCGCCAGTAACGCCGGCAAGGCAAAGATGTGCAGGACGTTGTTGCGGTAATAGGTCATCAGCACTGCATTGGCTTCATCCAGGTAGAGAATGCGGCCAAGGGCGTCTTTTTGTTCCGCCAGCAGGTTCATGCCCCTGACATGTTCGATCAGCGCCTGGCCGTCACCTTCGGGCAGGGTGGTGTGCTGCGAATAGGGGACCTTGCGCAAAAGGGCCAGGTACAGGTCCAGTACCCGGGTCAGGGCACTTTCGTCCAGGGCCAGGCGGCTGGTGGAGAGCAGTGCCAGGGCTACCAGGTTGACCGGGTTGACCGCTGCGGCTTCGTTGAGGTGACGGGCTACGGTTTCACCCAGGCGGGTGGTGGTCTCGTTCAGCCAGGCCGGACGGAACTGCGGGCCAAGTGCCTGTTCGCGCCAGCCGGGTTGCTGTTGGTCGAGAAAGGCTGCCAGGCGGATCGGTTCGCCGAAGTTGACGTAGACCTGGCCGAAGCGTTGCTTCAGCGCGCCGATGACCTTGAATATGTCGAAGATCGACTCTTTCTTCTTGCTGGCGCCACGCAGTTCACCCAGGTAGGTGCGGCCTTCCAGTACCCGTTCGTAGCCGATGTACACCGGCACGAAGACGATCGGTGTGCGCGATGAGCGCAGGAAGCTGCGCAGGGTGATCGCCAGCATCCCCGTGCGCGGTTGCAGCATGCGCCCGGTGCGCGAGCGCCCGCCCTCGACGAAGTACTCGACCGGGAACCCCTTGGTGAACAGGGTGTGCAGGTATTCGTTGAACACTGCGGTGTACAGCGGGTTGCCCTTGAACGTGCGGCGCATGAAGAAAGCGCCGCCGCGGCGCAGCAGGCCGCCGATCACTGGCATGTTGAGGTTGATGCCGGCGGCAATGTGCGGTGGCGTCAGGCCGTTGCGGAACAATAGGTACGACAGCAGCAGGTAGTCGATGTGGCTGCGATGGCACGGTACGTAGATAACTTCGTGGCCCGGCGCGATGCCTTGCACCTGCTCGATGTGGTTGACCTTGATACCGTCGTAGATCTTGTTCCAGAACCAGCTGAGTACCACTTCCAGGAAGCGGATCGCGGTGTAGGTGTAGTCCGAGGCGATCTCGTTGCCGTAGCGCAGGGCCTGTGCTTCAGCCTTGGCCACGGGAATGTTTTCCCGTTGGGCTTGTTCGCCGATGGCCTGGCGAACCAGTGGTGCGTGCACCAGGCCTTTCACCAGATTGCGCCGGTGCGAGATGTCCGGGCCGATCACTGCAGTCTTGAGGTTGCGAAAGTGTACGCGCATCAGGCGTTGGGCCATGCGCACGGTGCGCTCATGGCCTTTGTTGTGCTGCACCAGGTCACGCACCTGGATCGGCGCCGAGAACTGCACGCGGGTCTTGCGCCCCAGTATCAGGATGGTCAGTAGCCGGCGCAGGCGCCCGGTTACCGCCCAGCTGTCGGCGAACAGCAATTTCCACGGGCTCGATTCGCTTGCAGGCGTCTGGCCCCAGAACACACTGACCGGGATGATCTGTGCATCTTCCTCGGCATGCTTGCTGACTGCTGCAATCACACGCTCAAGGGCAGGAGGCGCGCCGCGCTTGTCTTGGCGGCCGAGCCAGTCCGGGTCGGGGGTGAGGTAGAAGAAACCGGCCGGCTCGTGCAGTGTGCCCACAGCTACCGGCAGTACCGGGCGCGGCAGCCCCGCCTTGGTGCACTCGTGGTCGAGTACGGCCAGGTCGGTGAGCGATGGCGAGGGCAGGGCATAGAACACCGGGCGGCTGCGGTCGAGTTGCAGGCTCATGGCGGACTGATTGATGGTCTCGGAGCGCACCCACAGGTACAACAGGCGACGCAGAGCGCCGAAGATCAGGCGGCGCAGGGGAGAACGGGTCATGGGGTGTGTGCCCTGGGTGTGATTTTTAGTAAGTGTGCAATCAGTTAGTCTGCCGTATCGGCGTAAGTTCAGCAAAATCCTGCAAAGGGCGCGGCGGTCATGAAAATTATTTGTTCTGTGTCATATACTCGGCCTGCCACTTGCAGGATATTTCGGCAAGCGGCGTCGGCACGGGGAGGAAACCCTGTGTCTACAAGGCGATCTTCACAATAAAAATCCGGAGTAGTTCAGATGTCGTCTCGTGAGACTGGGAATGTAAAGTGGTTCAACGATGCCAAGGGCTTTGGCTTCATTCAGCGCGAAGGTGGTGCGGATGTGTTCGTCCATTATCGGGCGATCCGCGGTGAGGGGCATCGTACCCTGGTCGAAGGGCAGCGGGTCGAGTACTCCTGCGTGCAGGGCCAGAAAGGCCTGCAAGCCGAGGACGTGGTAGGGCTCTAAGTCCCAAACCTCAAGCCTCAAGCCTCAAGCTGCAAGTTGACCGTGTAACTTGCAGCCTGATGCGAACCCTCTTGCAGCTTGCCGCTTAAAGCTTGCCGCTCACGAGGTACGCCAGGTGATTTCCTCTTCACCGTCAGCGCTGATGCGGATCCAGCGATCGGCATCTTCCTCGCCATCTTCCTCGACCCAGCCACCCGGCGCGCAGCGCACTTCCACGCCCAGTGCGGTGAATGCGGCGCGGGCGCAGGCGACGTCATCGTCCCATGGGGTCTGGTCGCTTTCCAGGTAAAGGCTGTTCCATTTCCCTACAGCCTTGGGTAACCAGGTGACCGGAATGTTACCGGCCTTGCATTTGAAGGTCTGGCCTTTCTGCTGCCATTCGCTGCAGGGGCCGATCGCTTCGCCGAGCCATTGGGCAATCTGCTTGTGGTCGACGTCAGCGTCCTTCAGGTAGATCTCGATATCAGGTTGGCGCATAAGGGCTCCGGGTGTGCTCAGTCTTGGCGCACGAAATAGTCATAACGCATGGAAACCGTGACGTCGAAGGGCTCGGCCTGGTCGATCACCCGCGCGCGTTTCTCGGCACTGGCGCGCCAGCCGTGCGGGGTCATGGCCAGCAGGTCGGCGCGGGCTTTGGGTGCAGCCAGGCTCAGCCTGAACTCCAGGGTTTCGCTGTGGGCATGGGCCATGCCCTGCGGTACCAGGGCCAGGTGTTTGTCGTCGGCATAAGGGCGAACTTCATCGTAGAGCACTTCGCGCAACTCCATCAGGTGGCCGCTGGTCGGGCCCACCCGCATCAGGCCGCCACCCGGGCTCAGCAGGCGCTGGGCCTCGGCCCAGTCCAGCGGGCTGAAGACGCTGGCGATGAACTGGCAACTGGCATCGGCCAAGGGTACGCGGGCCATGCTGGCGACCATCCAGGTGACCGAAGGCTCGCGGCGGCAGGCGCGTTTGACGGCTTCGCGCGAGATGTCCAGGGCGTAGCCGTCAGCCTGTGGCAGGGCCTGGGCGAGCTGCGCGGTGTAGTAGCCTTCGCCGCAGCCGATGTCGAGCCAGGCGCCGGGCTGGCGCTCAGTGGCCAGCTCGGCCAGGCGGCGGGCCACGGGCGCGTAATGGCCGGCATCGAGGAAATCCCGGCGTGCTTCGACCATGGCCTGATTGTCGCCAGGGTCACGGCTGTTCTTGTGCTGCACAGGCAGCAGGTTCAGGTAACCCTGGCGGGCACGGTCGAAGCGGTGGCCGGCCGGGCACACCACGCCGTTGTCGAGCCGCGTCAGGGCCGCATGGCAAATAGGGCAGGCGAGCATCAGGCGAGCAACCGCACCAGGGTCTGGTAGTAGATCTCGGTCAGCAGGTCGAGGTCGCTGGCCAGGATGCGCTCGTCGACCTGGTGGATCGTTGCATTGACCGGGCCCAGTTCAACGACCTGGGTGCCCATGGTGGCGATGAACCGGCCATCGGACGTACCACCGCTGGTGGACGGCTGGGTATCACGGCCGGTGACGCCCTTGATGCTGGCCGACACGGCATCGAGCAGTTCACCGGGTTCGGTCAGGAACGGCAGGCCCGAAAGCGCCCAGTCGATCGACCAGTCCAGTTCATGCTTGTCGAGGATTGCCGATACTCGCGCTTGCAGGCCTTCGACCGTCGACTCGGTGGAGAAGCGGAAATTGAACACCGCGGTCAGATCGCCAGGTACCACATTGGTGGCGCCAGTACCGGAGTTGAGGTTGGAAATCTGGAAGCTGGTCGGTGGGAAGAACGCGTTGCCTTCATCCCAGTGCTCGGCGGCCAGCTCTGCCAGCGCCGGCGCGGCCAGGTGGATCGGGTTGCGCGCCAGGTGCGGGTAGGCCACATGGCCTTGTTTGCCGCGCACGGTCAGTTTGGCGCCGAGCGAGCCACGGCGGCCGTTCTTGACCACGTCACCGAGCAGGGTAGTGCTCGACGGCTCGCCGACGATGCACCAGTCCAGGCGCTCGTTGCGCGCGACCAGGCGCTCGACCACAGCCTTGGTACCGTGATGGGCCGGGCCTTCTTCATCGCTGGTGATCAGGAAGGCGACCCTGCCGCGGTGGTTCGGGTAGTCCTGCACGAAACGCTCACTGGCGACCACCATGGAGGCCAGGCTGCCCTTCATGTCGGCGGCGCCGCGACCGCAGAGCATGCCGTCGGCATCGATCAGTGCCTCGAACGGCTCATGCTGCCACTGCTGCACCGGGCCGGTGGGGACCACATCGGTGTGGCCGGCGAAGCACAGCACCGGACCGTCCTGGTTGCCATGGGTGGCCCAAAAGTTGTCGACGTCCTCGATGCGCATCGGTTCGAGCTGAAAGCCCACGGCGCCCAGGCGCTTCATCATCTGCGCCTGGCAGTCGGCGTCGACAGGGGTGACCGAGGGGCGACGGATCAGGTCGCAGGCCAGTTGAAGGGTAGGCGAGAGCTCGGCTGGGGCCGTCATGGGGAACTCCGGGGCAAGGCAAGGCGGAAAAACGAGGGGCGTTATCTTATATCAAACAAGGGTTGTCGGCACGGGGCATTGGGCCGCTGCGCGGCCCTGGCATCCTCAAGCCTCCTGAGGCTCGGCCATCTTGTGTTCGGGCTTGGGCAACGACGACAACAGTGCCATGACCAGCGCCGCCAGGTATGGCAGTGACTGCACCAGCAGCATCGCGACCCAGAACCGCATGTCCGAGCTCGGCAACCCTTGCACCAAGTAGATCCCGGCTGCCGCCCCCCACAGCAGCAACATGATGAACAGTTCTTCGCGCGCTTCGGCAATCGCTACCAGCAATCCATGGCTATCGGCATTTTTCGGCGTGCGGAAGAACGGCATGCTGCTGGTGAAGAACCCGTACAGCACCGCCTTGGCGATGGTGTGCGACAGCGCAAGCCCGGCCAGCGCCGCTGCGAAAGCGTCCTTGAGGTTGACCCCGACCGCTCGGCGATAAAGGAAGATGATCTTGGCTACCTTGAAGAAGAACAGCGCCAGGGGCGGGATGGCGAAGATCATCAGGGGTGGATCGACCCGATGCGGCACGATGATCATCGCCGCCGACCAGAGCAGGGCGCCGACAGTGAAAAAGATGTTCATGCCATCGGCGACCCATGGCAGCCAGCCAGCCAGGAAATGATAGCGCTGGCCACGGGTCAGCTCGCTGCCCTTGCCGCGCAGCAGGGCGGCGGCGTGGTGCTTGATGATCTGGATGGCGCCATAGGCCCAGCGGAAACGCTGCTTCTTGAAGTCGATGAAGGTGTCGGGCATCAGGCCCTTGCCATAGCTGTTGTGGGCGTAGGCGGCCGACAGGCCTTTTTCGAACACCCGCAAGCCCAGTTCGGCGTCTTCGCAGATGCACCATTCGGCCCAGCCCAGTTCTTCTAGCACGCTGCGCCGGGTCATGGTCATGGTGCCGTGCTGAATGATCGCGTCACGGTCGTTGCGGGTGACCATGCCGATGTGGAAGAAGCCTTTGTACTCGCTGTAGCAGAGCTTCTTGAAGGCGCTCTCGTGCTGGTCGCGGTAGTCCTGCGGCGATTGCACCACGGCGATCTTCGGGTCGGCGAAGTGCGGCACCATGTGCTTGAGCCAGTTGCGGTCCACGCAGTAGTCCGAGTCGATCACTGCGATCACTTCGGCATCCTTGGCGGTGTGCGGCAGCAGGTAGTTCAGCGCGCCGCCCTTGAACCCGGCCAACGGCGCGACGTGGAAGAACTTGAAGCGCTCGCCGAGCTTTTCGCAGTGGGCCTTGAGCGGCTCCCACACGGCTGGGTCTTTGGTGTTGTTATCGATCACCAGTACTTCGTAGTCCGGATAGTCCAGCGCGGCCAAGGCGTCGAGCGTCTGTTTGACCATCTCTGGCGGTTCGTTGTAGCACGGTACATGCACCGAGACCTTGGGCCGGTAGGCGCTGTCGCCCTGCACCGGCAGAAACTCCCGGCGGCGTTTGTGAATCCACACCGCCTCGGCCAACTCGTGCGCCTCGGTCAGTAGCACGATGAACACGCCGAGTGCGCCGAGCGCCAGCAGTACGCCGACAGTCAGGCTGAACCAGGTGCTGTACTGCTGGCTGTAGTCGTAACCGATCCACACCAGCACCGACCCACAGAGGAAGGTAATGAAGGTGAGGAACGTCCGGCCGCGTTGGCGCAAGGCCGAGCCGTCGATCAGCAGCACGGTCAGGGCGAGCATCGCCAACACCACCGAGGCGACCGCCAGCGCACGCCATTGCGGTATCGCCACCACCGGCCCTTCAAAATTGAATTTCTGCTGGCGTTCGGCATTGAATACGCCCCAGTAGGCGCCTACCGAGCCCTCGTCACTGGCTTTCCAGGGTTGGTCGTAGGCTTCGATGACGAAATAGTTGTAGCCACGGCGGTTGAGGGTGTTGACCAGCGTGCGCAGGTAGATGGCCTGGTCGGCCTGGGTGGCGTCGGCGCCGCCGCGCATGCGGCCGTTGCTCGGCCAGCCGACTTCCGAGAGCAGCAATGGCTTGCGCGGGAACTGCTGTTTCAGCTCACGGGCCCGATCGAGGACGAACTCCACGGAATCCTTCATGGGCACGAACTCCCAGTAGGGCAGGATGTGCGCGGCAATCAGGTCGACATGCTTGGCCAGTTCCGGGTGTTCCTTCCAGATGTGCCACTGTTCACTGGTGGTTACCGGCACCTTGACTGCGGCTCGCACCCGGTCAAGGTACTGGATCAGTGCTTCGGGCGTGACCTCTTCGCGGAACAGCGCTTCGTTGCCGACCACCACGCGAACCACGCTGCGCGAGGTGTTGGCCAGTTCGATGGCCGTGGCGATCTCACGCTCGTTGCGCTCCAGGTCCGGGCTGATCCAGATGCCCAGGGTGACGCGAAGCCCAAGCTCCTCTGCCAGCCGCGGGATATCGGCCTGGGTGCCTTCGACGGTGTAGATACGGATGCTGTCGGTCAGCTTGTTCATCTGCTCCAGGTCTTGGCGCATCTCGGCGTCGCTTGGGTATTGGCCTTTTTGCGGGCTCTCCCCCAGACGGAATGGCGAGTACGAGAAACCTGATATCTGCTCAGGCCAGGCTGGCGCGGAAACCGGCCGATTGATCAGCGCCCAGAACCCGGTGAACAGTGCGGCGATGGCCAGGACAATCACCAGGTTCAAGCCGAATTTGCGAGATGACATTGTCGTCCATATCTGTCGAAGTAGTAGGACATTAAAGCAGGATCAGTAGGTGTTTTCCTAACGATGGAGGTCATCCGCGCTGCTGGCCTATAATGCGCGCCGTTTTAGCGGTATGAGCCTCGGGGTACGAACATGAGCACAGAAGATCCACGCTTTGCAGGCGTTGCCCGGCTGTACGGCGACGAAGGGCTGCAACGCCTTAACCAGGCCCATGTGGCGGTCGTCGGTATCGGCGGGGTGGGCTCCTGGGTGGCCGAGGCGCTGGCGCGCAGTGGCGTGGGTGAGATCACCTTGTTCGACCTGGATGATGTCTGTGTCAGCAACACCAACCGCCAGGCCCATGCCTTGGAAGGGCAGGTGGGGCGCCCCAAGGTCGAGGTGATGGCCGAGCGCCTGCGGGCGATCAACCCGGCCTGTACGGTGCATGCGGTGGCTGACTTCGTCACCCGCGACACCATGGCTGAGTACATCACCGAGCAGCTCGATTGCGTTGTCGACTGCATTGACAGCGTGATGGCCAAGGCGGCGCTCATTGCCTGGTGCCGGCGGCGCAAGATCGCGATCGTTACTACCGGCGGAGCAGGTGGGCAAATCGACCCCACACAGATTCAGATCGGCGACCTCAACAAAACCTTCAACGACCCGTTGGCATCGCGGGTGCGTTCAACCCTGCGGCGCGACTACAACTTTTCGCGCAACGTCAGCCGCAATTATGGGGTGCCATGCGTGTTCTCCAGCGAACAACTGCGCTACCCCAAGGGCGATGGCAGTGTGTGCCTGCAGAAGAGCTTTGTCGGTGAGGGTGTGCGCCTGGACTGCGCCGGGGGCTTTGGCGCGGTGATGATGGTGACCGCGACCTTTGGCATGGTGGCAGCGAGCAAGGCGGTGGAAAAGCTGGTGGCTGGCGCCCGGCGGCCTTCAGAACGGGTCAAGGCCGAGTAAGGCGCGCGGTCGGTGCTGGGTTCAGTTGGCTGAAACCAGCTCGGCCATCCGCAGCAACACCGCATGCAGGCCATTGCTGCGCGAGGGCGACAATTGCCGCTCCAACCCCAACCGGGTAAACCACTCGCGCAGGTCAAGCGCCGCCAGCTCGCGGCTGTCGAGCCCTTGCACCCGCACCAGCAGCAATGCCAGCAGGCCACGCAACAACCGCGCATCACTGCTTGCCTTGAACTGCCATTGGCCGTCGTGCTGTTCAGCTACCAGCCATACCAGGCTTTCACAGCCGTGAACGCGGTTGTGCTCGCACTTCTGCGTATCGCTCAGCGGTTCCAGTTGCTCACCCATCTGCATCAGAAGCCGTGCACGCTGCTCCCAGCCGCGGGCGTGCCCGAAGCGCTCCAATGCTTCCTGGGCGGGTGCTGGCAGGTTCATCGCAGCAGCTCCAGGCCTTGATCGAGGGCATCGAAGAAGCGTTGCAGGTCATCGCTGTCGTTATACAGGCCCAGTGATACCCGAATAGCACCTTCGAGCCCCAGCCCTTTGAGCAGTGGCATGGCGCAGTGATGGCCGGCACGTACGGCAATGCCCTGCTCTGTCAGCAGGTGGGCGATGTCGGCATTGTGCACGCCTTCGATGACAAAGCTGGCCAAGGCAGCCTGTGGTGTGCCCAGTACCCGCACCCCCTCACGGTCGGCAAGCCCGCGCAGCAGGTGATGGTGAAGGTGGGTCTCGTGGTGCTCGACGGCCTGGCCATCGAGGCTGGCCAGGTAATCGAGCGTCGCCCCCAGGCCGATCACCCCGGCGATCGGTGGTGTGCCTGCCTCGAAGCCCAGCGGTGCCGGGCGGAAGCTGGCACTCTGGTAGTCAGCCAGTTGCACCATTTCACCGCCGAACTGCCAGTGGCGCAGCAGTTCCAGCGCCTGCGCACGGCCATACAGTACGCCGACGCCTTCCGGGCCATACAGCTTGTGGCTGGAGAATACATAAAAATCACAGCCCAGCTGCTGCACATCGTGGCGGCCATGCACCACGCCCTGAGCGCCATCGACCACAGTCAGCGCCCCTTGGGCGCGGGCATGGGCGAGTAACGCTGGCAGCGGCTGCCAGGTGCCGAGCACATTGGACAACTGGCTGACCGCAAGCACGCGTGTACGTGGGCCAACCAACTGCAGCGCCTGGTCAAGGTCGATGCGGCCATGCTCATCCAGTGGCAGTACCACCAGGCGCAGGTTGCGCCGCCGCGCCAGTTGTTGCCAGGGCAGCAGGTTGGCGTGGTGCTCCAGCGCGCTCACGGCGATTTCGTCGCCTGCCTCCAAGCGGTGTTCCAGGCCATAGGCCAACAGGTTCAGGGCCGAGGTGGCGCCGTGGGTAAAGATGACCTGCCGCGATTCGGCGGCGTTGAGCCAGGCGGCGACCTTGTCGCGGCTGGTTTCAAACGCTTGTGTCGCCAGCGCGCCGGGCAGGTGCTGGGCACGGTGCACGTTGGCTGCGCCGTGGCCGTAATAGTGGCTCAGGGCATCGAGCAGGGCCTGGGGCTTCTGGGTGGTGGCGGCGCTGTCCAGGTAGGTCTGGTGCTGCCGTTGCAGGGCGGCGATGGCGGGGAAATCGGCACGCCAGGGGGAGGGCTGGAACATGATCACGGGGCCTGGAATGAAAATCGGGTCTGGCGTGAGTGCGCCAGACCCGATCTTAACACTTCGAACCCTTCGGGAGTTCTCAGTTGTGGGCGTGCAGCGCCTCGTTCAGCTCGATCGCCGATTTGTGCGTCTTGCACTCTACGGCGCCGTTGAGCGAGTTGCGGCGGAACAGCAGGTCGGTCTGGCCAGCCAGGTCGCGCGCCTTGACCACTTTGACCAGCTCATTGTTCTCGTCGAGCAGGTTGACCTTGGTGCCGGCAGTGATGTACAGGCCGGCTTCGACGGTGTTGCGGTCGCCCAGCGGGATGCCGATGCCGGCGTTGGCGCCGATCAGGCAACCTTCACCGACCTTGATGACGATATTGCCGCCACCGGACAGGGTGCCCATGGTCGAGCAGCCGCCGCCCAGGTCCGAGCCCTTGCCAACGAATACGCCGGCCGAGACACGGCCTTCGATCATGCCCGGGCCTTCGGTGCCGGCATTAAAGTTGACGAAGCCTTCGTGCATGATGGTGGTGCCTTCGCCGATGTAGGCGCCCAGGCGCACACGGGCGGTGTCGGCGATACGCACGCCGGCCGGGACCACGTAGTCGGTCATCTTCGGGAACTTGTCCACCGAGAACACTTCCAGCAGCTCGCCTTTGAGGCGCGCTTCCAGTTGCAGCTCGGCCAGCTCGGCCAGGTCGACGGCGCCCCGGTTGGTCCAGGCGACGTTCGGCAGCAGCGGGAAGATGCCTGCCAGGCTCACGCCGTGCGGCTTGACCAGGCGGTGCGACAGCAGGTGCAGCTTGAGGTAGGCCTCTGGGGTCGAAGCCAGGGCAGCGTCTTCGGCCAGCAGGGTGGCGACCAGCGGCTTGTGGCTTTCGGCCAGGCGGGTCAGCAGGGCAGCCTGGGCGGCATCGATGCCTTTGACGGCTTCGGCCAGTTGCGCGGCCTGGGCATTGCTGAAGGTGATGGCCTGGTTGCCACCTTCATAACCGAGGATCGGCGCGACGGCGGCGACCAGCTCGGCGCTCGGCTTGAGCAGTGGCTGTGCGTAGAACACTTCCAGCCAGGTGCCCTGGCGGTTCTGGGAGCCGACACCAAAGGCCAGGCTGAACAGGGTATTGGACATGTGATTACCTCGTGCGAAATAGGGTGCGATGCGTAGATGGACTCAGGCCAGCGCAGCGGCGTACAGGTCAGGTTTGAAACCGACCAGGGTGCGTGCGCCAAGGTCGAGCACCGGGCGTTTGATCATCGACGGCTGGGCCAGCATCAGCTCGACGGCCTTGGCCTGGTCGAGGTCGGCCTTGCTGGCATCGTCGAGCTTGCGGAACGTGGTGCCGGCACGGTTGAGGATCACCTCCCAGCCGTGCTCGTCGCACCAGCGGTTCAGGCTGTCACGGTCGATGCCTTGAGTCTTGTAGTCGTGGAATTCGTAGGCGATGGCTTGATCTTCGAGCCAGGTGCGCGCTTTTTTCATGGTGTCGCAGGCTTTGATGCCGTAGAGCGTGTAGGTCATTGTGTGCATTGGGGCCACAGGCTGCCCCAATCTCTCCATTGCCGAATGTCAGTCGCGCGATTATGCGGGAACGACTCTTTGAGCGCCACGGGTGGGGCTAAATGGGCGCACTCGGGGGGAGGGGGCGTCCCAGTGGCCCTGTTAAGGCTCACGCCATGCCCTGCCAGCCCAACTCCAGTATCATCATGTTACATATTCATCCGCCTCCTGCGACTTTGGTGCAGCGGCCCATGATTGCCCCACCCCGCTAACATAGTGCTTCTGTGGCGATTTTTCGCCCTGGATTGACTTCGGTTCACAAAGGAAGCTTTAACGG
Source organism: Pseudomonas sp. Marseille-Q5299 (assembly GCF_943737035.1). Taxonomy (NCBI): domain Bacteria; kingdom Pseudomonadati; phylum Pseudomonadota; class Gammaproteobacteria; order Pseudomonadales; family Pseudomonadaceae; genus Pseudomonas; species Pseudomonas sp. Marseille-Q5299. The sequence goes on along the minus strand of NZ_CALSFR010000001.1, from coordinate 846,225 downwards.
ATGCAGTCAGCCTATACCGTCCTCATCCTGCTGACGCTGGTAAGCGTGTCGAAACTGGTCGGGCGGGTGATCCCCTTGCCGTTGCCGCTGGTGCAGATCGGTGCCGGTGCGCTGTTGGCCTGGCCGACCCTGGGGCTGCATGTGGCCCTGGATCCTGAGCTGTTCCTTTTCCTGTTCCTGCCGCCGTTGCTGTTTGCCGACGGCTGGCGCATCCCCAAACGCGAACTGTGGCGCATCCGCGGGCCGGTGGTGGCACTTGCCGTGGGGCTGGTGCTGTTCACGGTGGTCGGCGCCGGCTACTTCATCCATTGGCTGCTGCCTAGCATCCCACTGGCGGTGGCCTTTGCCCTGGCGGCCGTGTTGTCGCCTACCGACGCCGTGGCAGTGTCGGCCATCACCCAGGACCGCCTTCCCACTCCGCTGATGCGCATGCTTCAGGGGGAGGCGCTGATGAATGACGCCTCTGGCCTGGTGACCTTCAAGTTCGCGCTGGCAGCGGCGATCACCGGCGTATTTTCTTTGGCCGATGCCAGCTTCAGCTTTGTCCTGGTTGCCATCGGCGGGCTGGCGGTTGGTGTTGCCCTGAGCTGGCTGATTGGCAGGCTGCGCGCCTGGATGATCGCTCGTGGCTGGGATGACCCGGCCACCCACGTGGTTTTCATGCTCTTGCTGCCGTTTGCCGCCTATGTGCTGGCCGAGCGCCTTGGGGTGTCGGGCATCCTCTCGGCGGTGGCCGCCGGCATGATGCAGAGCTGGCTCGACCTGCTGCCGCGCCAGACCAGCACCCGCCTGCTCAACCGTAGCGTCTGGTCGCTACTGGAATTCGCCTTCAATGGCTTGATCTTCCTGCTATTGGGCCTGCAATTGCCGGACATCATCAAGGCGGTGGTCAGCCACGAACCTACCCTCTGGCCGACACTGGCATGGCGTTGCCTGGATGTGCTGGCGATCTTTGCGGCGCTGATCCTGCTGCGTTTCATCTGGGTACAAAGCATCTGGCGGGCGGTCGGGGTAGTGCGTCGCTGGCGCGGCAAGCCGGCACTGGTGCTGATGCCCACGGCGCGCTCATGCTGGTTGCTGACCCTTGGCGGGGTGCGGGGTGCGGTGACGCTGGCGGGTGTGATGTCGATACCGCTGCTGATCGGGGCAGGCCAGGCTTTCCCGGAGCGCGACCTGCTGATTTTCATCGCTGCCGGCGTCATCTTGCTGTCGCTGGTCAGCGCCTGCGTGGCGTTGCCCTTTCTCTTGAGAGGTGTCACCCGAAGCCCGGACGAGCGGCTGCATCAGGAGGTGCAGGAAGCCTGGCGGCGCACGGCCGAGGCTGCGATTCATGCCTTGGAGGCCGAGGACGTGGTTGATGCCAGCGCACCTCAGGATGCGGCGCAGGCGACCCTGGCCACCGAGCTCAAGGCGAGGTTGATGGCCGAATACCGCGATGAGCTGGACAGTTACAACGACACGGCCGAGGCGAGGGCCTTGGCGGAGCAGATGGACTTGCTGGAACGACGTCTGCGCCTGCGGGCGCTTCGGGCGCAGCGGTTGGAATTGTATAACCTGCATCGCCAGCATCTGGTTGGTGATGAGGTGGTGCGGCAAGTGTTGGGGGAGCTGGACTTGAGCGAGGCGAACCTGGGGGCAGTCAAATGAGCCGCTGTAGCTCAAGCGCCGGCGAGCCGGTGTTTGAGCTACAGTGCGGCACTCGGTCAATCAACGGGTTTGCACAAACGCACGAATCCGCTCAGCCGCCTCGATGCACTCGGCCAATGGTGCGACCAGTGCCATGCGTACCCGCCCGGCCCCCGGGTTCACGCCATCCACTTCACGCGACAGGTACGAACCAGGTACCACCGTCACATGCTGGGCTTGGAACAGGTCACGCGTGAAGTCGGCATCGCACCCCGGTACCTTGGCCCACAGGTAGAAACTGCCATCGGGCCGCTGTACGTCCAGCACGGGCTGCAGGATATCCAGCACGGCATCGTATTTGGCGCGGTATAGGTCGCGGTTTTCGCGCACATGCGCTTCATCCTGCCAGGCGGCGATGCTGGCCAGCTGGGTCTGCACCGGCATGGCGCAGCCATGGTAAGTGCGGTACAGCAGGAACGGCTTGATGATGGCCGCGTCGCCGGCAACGAAGCCCGAACGCAGGCCCGGCAGGTTGGAGCGCTTGGACAGGCTGTGGAATACCACGCAACGCTTGAAATCACTGCGGCCCAGTTCGGCACAGGCACTGAGCAGGCCCGGTGGTGGCGCGTCTTCGTCGAAGTACAGCTCGCTGTAGCATTCATCGGCGGCGATCACGAAATCATGCTCGTCGGCCAGTGCGATCAGCTTCTTCAGGGTGTCCATCGGTACCAGTGCGCCGGTGGGGTTGCCCGGTGAGCACAGGAACAGGATCTGGCAGCGTTTCCATACCTCGGCGGGTACGGCATCGAAGTCCGGGTTGAAACCGTTGTTTTCCAGGCACGGCAGGTAATGCGGGGTGGCGCCGGCGAGCAGGGCCGCGCCTTCGTAGATCTGGTAGAACGGGTTGGGGCTGACCACCAGGCCATCATCGGCGCGGTTGACCACAGCCTGGGTGAAGGCAAACAGTGCTTCACGGGTGCCGTTGACCGGCAGCACATGGCGGTCCGCGTCCAGCCAGCCGCTCGGCACGCCGAACCGGCGTTCGCACCATTGGCCGATGGCCTGGCGCAGCTCTGGCAGGCCGATGGTGCTGGGGTAGACCGCCAGCTTGTCGAGGTTGTCGGCCATGGCCTGGGCGACGAACGCCGGGGATGCGTGCTTCGGCTCACCGATCGACAGGGCGATGGCGCGCTTGTCCGCCGCGGGCTTCACGCTGCCCAGCAGGGCGCGGAGTTTCTCGAACGGGTAGGGCTGAAGCTGGGTCAAGGCATGGTTCATCGGCGCAAGGTCTCGTCAATCGTCTAATCGTTAAAAGGTCACGCGAGTCGGGCTGGCATCGCTGGCCTGGCCGGCCTGCAGCTGCTGCACGATCGCTTCCTGCAGGCGGCTGCACAGCTGCGGGTCGGACAGCGGCTGGTTGTCGGCATCGGTAATGAAGAATACGTCTTCCACGCGTTCGCCGAGGGTGGCGATCTTGGCGTTCTGCAGTGACAGGTCGAACTCCAGGAAGATCCGCCCGATCCGCGCCAGCAGCCCGGGGCGGTCCGGTGCGGTGATCTCAAGGATGGTCACCGCCCGCTGTGCATCGTTGAGGATGGTCACCTGCGGCGGGAAGTTGAAATGCTTGAGCTGGCGGGGTACCCGTCGCTGGATGATGGTCGGGTAGTCCTCGGGGTTGCGCAGCGCCTCGGTCAGGCCGTCGCGGATCTGCTTGACCCGTTGCGGGTTATCGCCGATGGAGCCGCCGTCATTGTCGAGCACGATGTAGGTGTCGAGCGTGAACTGGCTGCTCGAGGTGATGATGCGCGCGTCATGGATGTTCAGGTTGAGCTGCGACATGGCCGCCACGGTCACGGCGAAGAAATCGTGCTGGTCGGGGGCGTAGATGAAGATTTGCGTGCCGCCCTCGAACTCCCGCTGTGTGGTTTCCTTGATCAGTACCAGCGGCCCGCCGTCGGCGGGCTGCTGCAGGATCGCATCACTGTGCCAGGCCACATCGGCGGCGTTGTGCTTGAGGAAGTAGTCGTCACCCAGTTGCGACCAGAGTTGCTCGACGTCGTCCGGGTCGGTGCCCTCGCGCACGAGGATGTCCAGCGCAGCGCTCTGTGTCTGGCGGATCTGCTCCTCGCGGTCCAGCGGGTTTTCCAGGCCGCGACGCAGGGCGCGTTTGGTCTCGCTGTACAGCTGGCGCAGCAGGCTGGCGCGCCAGGAGTTCCACAGGCTGGGATTGGTGGCGTTGATGTCGGCCACGGTCAGCACGTAGAGGTAGTCCAGGCGCGTCTCGTCGCCGACATGCAGGGCGAAGTCGTTGATCACCTGCGGGTCGGACAGGTCCTTGCGCTGGGCGGTGGTGGACATCACCAGGTGGTTTTGCACCAGCCAGACGATCAGGCGGCTATCCCAGGCGGGCAATTGATGGCGCTCGCAGAACTTCTTCGCATCCACAGCGCCCAGTTCGGAGTGGTCGCCCTGACGGCCCTTGCCGATGTCGTGGTACAGCCCGGCCAGGTAGATGAGCTCAGGCTTGGGCAGGCGGCCCATGAGCTTGCTGGCCAGCGGGAATTTTTCGGACACCGGCGTGTACTGCAGCTTGCGCAGGTGCTTGATGAGGTTGAGGGTGTGCGCATCGACCGTATAGATGTGGAACAGGTCGTGCTGCATCTGCCCGACGATCAGGCCGAACTCTGGCAGGTAGCGGCCGAGGATGCCGTAGCGGTTCATTCGCCGCAGGTTGCGATGGATGCCGATTTCGCACTTGAACAGCTCGATGAACAGGCTGGTGTTGCGGATATCGTTGCGGAAGGTGTCGTCAATCAGGTGCCGGTGCTCGCGCAGCAGGCGCACGGTGTCAGCGCGCACGCCCTTGATTTCCGGGTGCTGCGCCATCAGCACGAAGATCTCCAGCATGGCGAACGGCGTGCGCTTGAAAACGTTGGCGTTGACCGCTTCGATATAGCCGTCGTGCAGGCGGAAACGCGCATTCAGCGGCTGGGTGGTGCCACTGTCATCGTCGGCGAGGATGACTTCCTCGAAGTGCTGGATGATCAGGTCGCACAACTGGCTGATGCTCATCACCACCCGGTAGTACTGCTGCATGAACTGTTCGATGGCGCGTTTGGGGTTTTCGTCGCTGTAGCCCAGCAGTGCGGCGATGCTGCGCTGGTGGTCGAACAGCAGGCGATCTTCGGCGCGGCCGGCGAGCATGTGCAGGGCGTAGCGCACCTTCCACAAAAAGTCCTGGGAGGAGGCCAGCAGTTCGTTTTCGCTTTCCAGCAGGAAGCCTTCGCCAGCGAGGGCGTGCAGGTTCAGGGTGCCGTACTGGCGACGGGCTACCCAAAGGACTGTCTGGATGTCGCGAAGGCCGCCGGGCGAGCCTTTTACATTGGGCTCGAGGTTGTACTCGGTGTCGTTGTACTTGTGGTGGCGGGCCTTGAGCTCTGCGCGCTTGGCCAGGAAGAACTCCTTGCTCGGCCACATGTGCGCGGTGCTGGTGACCTCGAGCATGCGCTGGCGCAGGGCTTCGGGGCCGGCGATGGTACGGCTTTCCATCATGTTGGTGATGACCGTCAGGTCGGCGCGGGCCTGTTCGGCACACTCGTCCACGGTACGCACGCTCTGGCCCACTTCAAGGCCCATGTCCCACAGCAGTGTCAGGAAGCGCTCGATGGCGTCGCGGTACTGCTCGTGTTCGGCGTCGCGCAGCAGGATCAGCAGGTCGATGTCCGAGTGCGGGTGAAGTTCACCGCGCCCATAGCCCCCGACCGCTACCAGGGCGATACCGTCAGCGTCGCCCCAGTCGAACTGCTTCCAGGCCTGTTGCAGGATGTTGTCGACGAGCCAGGCGCGGTCCTCGATCAGCCGACGGATGTCGCGGCCGTCACGGAAACGCCTGTCGAGCACCTCGCCGGCCTGGCGGATGGCCTTCTTGAAAGCGGCGATGGGGCTCGCCTTGAGGGCCAGTTCCGCCTGGAACTGGCCGCGGTCGAACAGCTCGGGATCCACCTGGGGCATGCATCGCGTTCCTGTCGTAGAGGCTTTGGCGTGAACTCAGGCCGAAGTGCGCGGGATGGTGTCGTCCTTGCGCAGGGTGAAGATCTCGTAGCCGGTGGCGGTCACCACCAGGGTGTGCTCCCACTGCGCCGAGAGCTTGCGGTCCTTGGTGATGGCGGTCCAGCCGTCGCCCAGCACCTTGGTGTCGGCCTTGCCCTGGTTGATCATCGGTTCGATGGTGAAGGTCATGCCCTCTTTGAGCTCCATGCCGGTGCCGGCGCGGCCGTAGTGGAGGATCTGCGGTTCTTCGTGGAACACCTTGCCGATGCCGTGGCCGCAGAATTCACGCACCACCGAAAAGCCGTTCTTCTCAGCGTGCTTCTGGATCACTTCGCCGATATCGCCCAGGCGGCAGCCAGGCTTGACCAGCTCGATGGCCTTGTACATGCACTCCTGAGTGACTTTGGACAGGCGCTCGGCCCATACCGGCACGGTACCGACGTGGAACATGCGGCTGGTGTCGCCGTGGTAGCCGTCCTTGATCACGGTGACATCGATGTTCAGCGTGTCCCCGTCCTTGAGCGGCTTGTCGTTGGGGATGCCGTGGCACACCACGTGGTTGATCGAGGTGCAGATCGACTTGGGGTAGCCCTTGTAGTTGAGCGGTGCCGGAATGGCCTGCTGCACGTTGACGATGTAGTCGTGGCACAGGCGGTCGAGCTCTTCGGTGGTGACACCGGGCTTGACGTGTTCTTCGATCATTTCCAGCACTTCGGCGGCCAGGCGGCCGGCGATGCGCATCTTCTCGATGTCTTCTGCGGTCTTGATGGTAACGGTCATTACTGGCTCTCTACGGCGCCGCAGGCGGCGCGAACAAACGGAAAAGGCCCTTATTCTATCAGAGGGCGGCTGCGAACCCAGCATCAAGCTTGAGGCTGGATTCACAGTTCACTTCTGCGGGTTCCGTTCGTTGGCGGTCTGTGGTATAACATGCGCCGCTTTCGGGGACGACCCCGTCAGCTCAAACCCACACACGTGTCGACACGATGACCTGGGTGCCCCGCATTCTCGAAGTTCTTGTTCAGGTGCGTGGGTTGGTCATTGGGATACGTGGAGGCCCAACCCGACTTATCAAGGAACTATCATGTCCCAAGTCAACATGCGCGATATGCTGAAGGCCGGTGTGCACTTCGGCCACCAGACCCGTTACTGGAACCCGAAAATGGGCAAGTACATTTTCGGCGCGCGTAACAAGATCCACATCATCAACCTGGAAAAAACCCTGCCAATGTTCAACGACGCTCTGTCGTTCGTAGAACGCCTGGCCCAGGGCAAGAACAAGATCATGTTCGTCGGCACCAAGCGTTCCGCCGGCAAGATCGTCGCCGAGCAAGCTGCTCGTTGCGGTTCGCCATACGTTGACCACCGCTGGTTGGGCGGCATGCTGACCAACTACAAAACCATCCGCGCTTCGATCAAGCGTCTGCGCGACCTGGAAACCCAGGCCGAAGACGGCACTTTTGCCAAGCTGACCAAGAAAGAAGCCCTGATGCGTTCGCGCGATCTGGAAAAGCTGGACCGCAGCCTGGGTGGTATCAAGGACATGGGCGGCCTGCCTGATGCCCTGTTCGTGATCGACGTTGACCACGAGCGCATTGCCATCACCGAAGCCAACAAGCTGGGTATCCCGGTTATCGGCGTTGTCGATACCAACAGCAGCCCAGAAGGTGTTGACTACATCATCCCAGGTAACGATGACGCCATTCGCGCTATCGAGCTGTACATGACTTCGATGGCTGACGCCGTCATCCGCGGCCGCAACAACGTTGCTGGCGGCACCGAAGTCTACGCTGAAGAAGCGGCTGCACCTGCTGCCGAGTAATAGACGCTAGCGTCTGCTTGGCACGCAAAAAGGGGGCTTGGCCCCCTTTTTGCCACCTTGAAATCCTGCTGTCAGCAAGCGCCCCGCAATATGGGCCGGCTGAGGTTGAAACAGCGGATTTGCAGAATTGAACGCCCGTGATGAGCGGGTGGAATGGTTGAAAAACTTTCCAAGAGGATTTTGAAATGGCAGCAATTACTGCAGCGCTGGTCAAAGAACTGCGCGAGCGTACCGGCGAAGGCATGATGGATTGCAAAAAGGCCCTGGAAAAGGCCGGCGGCGACATCGAAAAAGCCATTGACGACATGCGTGCCTCGGGCGCCATCAAGGCCGCCAAAAAGGCTGGCAACGTCGCTGCCGAAGGCGCGATCGCCGTCAAGACCGACGGTAAATCCGCCGTCCTGCTGGAAGTCAACTCGCAGACCGACTTCCTGGCTCTGCAAGACGACTTCAAGAACTTCGTCGCTGAAAGCCTCGAAGAAGCTTTCGCCCAGAAGCTGACCGATGCCGCTCCGCTGATCGCCTCGCGCGAAGCTGCTCGTGAAGCCCTGGTCGCCAAGTGCGGCGAGAACGTCAACATCCGTCGCCTGGTGCGCGTTGAGGGTGACGTTGTCGGTGCTTACCTGCACGGTAACAAGATCGGTGCAGTTGTCGTCCTCAAGGGCGGCGACGTCGAGCTGGCCAAGAACATTGCCATGCACGTTGCAGCTTCGAACCCAGAGTTCCTGGATGCGTCGGAAATTTCCGCCGAGGCCATCGAGCGCGAGAAGAACGTCTTCCTGCAGCTGAACGCCGACAAGATCGCCGGCAAGCCGGAAAACATCGTTGAAAACATGATCAACGGCCGTATCACCAAGTTCAAGGCCGAAGCCTCGCTGAAAGAGCAAGCCTTCGTCATGAACCCGGAAGTCAAAGTCGGCGAGCTGGCCAAGAAGGCCGGTGCTGAAATCGTTTCCTTCACCTACTTCAAAGTAGGCGAAGGCATCGAGAAGCCGGTCGACGACTTCGCTGCTGAAGTTGCCGCTCAGGTAGCTGCCGCCAAGCAGTAAGACAGACTCGTCTGTCGCCCCAAAGAGGCTGCCCGCTCACGCGCGCAGCCTCTTTGTCAAAGCGGGAGCGGTTTTCAAGGCCGTGCTCGCTGACGCAGTCGCTGCGTCACGTTAGAGTTACACGCAGGCTCAAGCAGCCCGCCAGAATTTTACAAACGCCGCAGGAGAGATTCGCAATGGCTCAGCAGGGCAGTGGTTATCAGGCTCGCTATAAACGCATTCTACTCAAACTTAGCGGCGAGGCCCTGATGGGCTCGGAAGAGTTCGGGATCGACCCCAAGGTCCTGGATCGCATGGCCCTGGAAGTCGGCCAGTTGGTCGGCATCGGTGTCCAGGTCGGCCTGGTGATTGGCGGTGGCAACCTGTTCCGTGGCGCGGCGCTCAGTGCAGCCGGCATGGACCGTGTTACCGGCGACCACATGGGCATGCTGGCGACCGTAATGAATGGCCTGGCCATGCGCGATGCGCTGGAGCGGGCGAACATTACCGCCATCGTCATGTCGGCCATTTCCATGGTGGGCGTGACCGATCACTATGACCGCCGCAAAGCCATGCGTCACCTGAACGCCAAAGAAGTCGTAATCTTCGCTGCCGGTACTGGCAACCCGTTCTTCACCACCGACTCCGCCGCATGCCTGCGTGCCATCGAAATCGATGCCGACGTGGTATTGAAGGCAACCAAGGTCGATGGTGTATACACTGCAGATCCATTCAAGGACCCGCATGCCGAGAAGTTCGATCATCTGACCTACGATGAAGTGCTGGATCGCAAGCTGGGTGTAATGGATCTCACGGCAATCTGCCTTTGCCGCGACCACAAGATGCCGCTGCGCGTCTTCAACATGAACAAACCCGGCGCCTTGCTGAACATCGTGCATGGCGGCGCGGAAGGAACTCTGATCGAGGAAGTTCAAAAATGATCAACGACATCAAGAAAGACGCTCAGGATCGCATGGGCAAGTCCATCGAGGCTTTGGGCCGCAACCTGGCGTCAATCCGCACCGGTCGCGCCCACCCAAGCATCCTGGACAGCGTCAAGGTCCCGGCGTGGGGCAGCGAAATGCCGCTGAACCAGGTCGCTGCAGTCTCTGTTGAAGATGCGCGCACCCTGAAGATCGTCGCCCACGACAAGAACCTCAGCGCTGCCATCGAGAAGGCCATCCTGACTTCCGATCTGGGCCTGAACCCGTCCAGCGCCGGCACCACCATCCGTGTACCGATGCCGGCCCTGACCGAGGAAACCCGCAAGGGTTACACCAAACAGGCCAGCGCCGTTGCCGAAGACGCCAAGGTTGCCGTGCGCAACGTGCGTCGTGATGCCCTGGCCGACCTGAAGAAGCTGACCAAGGACAAGGAAATCAGCGAAGACGAAGAGCGTCGTGCTGCTGACGAGATCCAGAAGCTGACCGACAAGTTCGTCGCCGAAATCGACGCTGCGTTCAAAGCCAAGGAAAAGGACCTGTTGGCCGTCTAAGGCCGAGGTTTTTTAATGGAAAAGACCAAGCTGGCGGCACCGTCTTCGGTGCCGCGACACGTCGCGATCATCATGGATGGCAATAATCGCTGGGCGAAGAAGCGCCTGTTGCCCGGCGTAGCCGGGCACAAGGCCGGCGTCGATGCCGTACGTGCGGTTATCGAGGTATGCGCCAAGTCCGGGGTCGAGGTGCTGACCCTGTTCGCCTTCTCCAGTGAGAACTGGCAGCGCCCTGCCGAGGAAGTGGGGGCGTTGATGGAGCTGTTCTTCTCGGCGCTGCGCCGTGAGGCCAAACGCCTGAACGAGAACAATATCAGCCTGCGCATCATTGGCGACCGTTCGCGTTTCCATCCAGAGCTGCAGGCCGCCATGCGCGAGGCCGAGGCGCAGACCGCCGGCAATAATCGCTTCATCCTGCAGATCGCCGCCAACTACGGTGGCCAGTGGGATATTGCCCAGGCCGCCCAGCGCCTGGCGCGTGAGGTTCAGGCCGGCCATCTGCGTCCGGACGACATCACTCCAGGGCTTTTGCAAGCCTGCCTGGCGACGGGCGAATTGCCGTTGCCGGACCTGTGCATCCGCACCGGTGGTGAGCACCGCATCAGCAACTTCCTGCTGTGGCAGTTGGCCTATGCCGAACTGTATTTCTCCGACCTGTACTGGCCGGACTTCAAACACGAGGCCATGCGCAATGCTCTGGCCGATTTCGCTTCGCGCCAGCGCCGCTTCGGTAAGACCAGCGAGCAGGTCGAGGCTGGAGCTCGTGCTTAATGCTTAAACAACGCATCATTACCGCGCTGATCCTGCTGCCGGTCGCGCTGGGTGGTTTCTTCCTGCTCAACGGCGGGGATTTCGCTCTGTTCATCGGCTTGGTGGTGACCCTGGCGGCCTGGGAGTGGGCGCGCCTGGCCGGGCTGATGGCCCAGCCACTGCGCATTGCCTATGCCGCTGTCGTCGCCGGTGTGCTGATGCTGCTCTACCTGATGCCTGACCTGGCGCCCTGGGTGCTTGGTGCGTCGGTCATCTGGTGGGGTATGGCCACCTGGTTGGTGCTGACTTATCCGCGCAGCAGTGAGCTGTGGGCCAGTGCTGCCTGCCGTCTGCTGATCGGTCTGCTGATCCTGCTGCCTGCCTGGCAAGGGCTGGTGCTGCTCAAGCACTGGCCGCTGGGTAACTGGCTTATCCTGTCTGTCATGGTGCTGGTGTGGGCGGCCGATATCGGCGCGTACTTCTCGGGCCGTGCTTTCGGCAAGCGCAAGCTGGCTGCCCAAGTCAGCCCGGGTAAAAGCTGGGAAGGCGTCTATGGCGGCCTGGCGGTCAGCCTGGTGATTACGCTTGCGGTCGGCATCACTCGCGATTGGGGCGTCGGCCAGATTCTGCTGGGGCTCGTGGGGGCTGCGCTGGTGGTCATGTCATCGGTGATTGGTGACCTGACCGAGAGCATGTTCAAGCGCCGCTCCGGTATCAAGGACAGCAGCAACCTGCTGCCTGGCCATGGCGGGGTGCTTGACCGCATCGACAGCCTGACTGCGGCCATCCCGGTTTTCGCGGTATTGCTGTGGGCTGCTGAATGGGGTGTGATGTGACAGCGCTACAGCGCATTACGGTCCTGGGCGCCACCGGCTCCATCGGCCTCAGTACCCTGGATGTGATTGCCCGCCATCCCGAGCGCTACCAGGTATTTGCATTGAGCGGCTATTCGCGCATCGATCAACTGCTGGCGCTGTGCGTGCTGCATCGCCCGGCCTATGCCGTGGTGCCCAACGGCGAAGCAGCCGTGCGCTTGCGTGAAGGCCTGGCGGCTGCGGGCTGCGCCACCGAGGTGCTCGAAGGGGAGGCGGGCCTGTGTGAGGTTGCGGCCGCCCCTGAAGTGGATGCGGTGATGGCTGCCATCGTCGGCGCTGCTGGCTTGCGCCCGACACTGGCCGCCGTCGAGGCGGGCAAGAAGGTGCTGCTGGCCAACAAGGAGGCGCTGGTGATGTCCGGCGCGCTGTTCATGGAAGCTGTGCGCCGCAGTGGTGCGGTGCTGCTGCCGATCGACAGCGAGCACAATGCCATCTTCCAGTGCCTGCCGGGTGACTATGACCGTGGTCTGAGCCAGGTGGGCGTGCGTCGCATTCTGCTGACAGCCTCGGGCGGGCCGTTTCGCGAGACGCCTCAGGCAGACTTGGCCGACGTCACGCCAGAGCAGGCTTGTGCCCACCCGAACTGGTCCATGGGGCGCAAGATTTCGGTGGACTCGGCAAGCATGATGAACAAGGGCCTGGAACTGATCGAGGCTTGCTGGTTGTTCGATGCGGCGCCGGACAAGGTCGAAGTGGTGGTGCACCCGCAGAGCGTTATCCATTCCCTGGTGGACTACGTTGACGGTTCGGTGCTGGCCCAGTTGGGTAACCCGGATATGCGCACGCCCATTGCCAACGCCCTTGCCTGGCCGGAGCGGATCGATTCTGGTGTGGCCCCGCTGGATCTGTTCGCCATTGCTCGCCTGGATTTCCAGGCCCCCGACGAACTGCGCTTTCCGTGCCTGCGCCTGGCACGGCAGGCTGCCGAGGCGGGCAACAGCGCGCCAGCGGTACTCAATGCGGCCAACGAAGTTGCGGTCGATGCATTTCTTGAGCGGCGTATCCGCTTCCCGGAGATCGCGGGTATGATCGAACAGGTACTGGCTCAGGAACCCGTGGTGCCTGTGCCTTCGCTGGATGCGGTATTTGCTGCCGATCAGCGCGCCCGAGAGTTGTCCCGCGAGTGGTTGAGGCGCCACGGCCGCTGATGCTGCCCGGCCCAGAGGATGTGCGAAAAGTCGTTCCGCTGAACGTCATTCGGAGAAAGACATGACTGCGCTGTACATGATTATCGGCACCCTGGTGGCCCTGGGTGTACTGGTCACTTTCCACGAATTCGGCCACTTCTGGGTGGCCCGGCGTTGCGGGGTCAAGGTGCTGCGCTTTTCCGTGGGCTTCGGCCCCGGGCTATTGCGCTGGCATGACCGCCACGGTACCGAGTTCGTGGTGGCGGCCATTCCTTTGGGTGGGTACGTCAAGATGCTCGACGAGCGTGAAGGCGAAGTGCCGCCAGCGCTGGCCGAGCAGTCATTCAATCGCAAATCGGTTCGCCAGCGCATCGCCATCGTCGCCGCCGGTCCGATTGCCAACTTCCTGCTGGCCATCGTTTTCTTCTGGTTGCTGGCGATGCTCGGTACCCAGCAGATCCGTCCGGTCATCGGTGCGGTAGAGCCAGGCAGCCTGGCAGCATCGGCGGGCCTGGTTGCCGGCCAGGAAATTGTGTCCATCGATGGCAAGGCGACCAGTGGCTGGTCGGCCGTCAACCTGCAGTTGGTGCGTCGCCTGGGCGAAAGCGGAACATTGCAGGTTGGCGTGCGCGATGAGGGCTCCAGTGCCGAGCGTCAGTTGCAGGTCAAGCTCGACAGCTGGCTCAAGGGCGCGGACGAGCCTGATCCGATTCAGTCGCTCGGGCTGCGGCCATGGCGCCCTGTGGTTGCGCCCGTGCTGGCCGAGATCGATCCAAAAGGGCCAGCGGCGGCTGCCGGTCTGAAAACCGGTGATCGGCTGCTGAGTCTCGATGGGGTGGCCTTGACTGACTGGCAGCAGGTTGTCGATAGCGTGCGCGCCCGCCCTGAAGCCAAGGTGGTGGTGCGTGTCGAGCGCGACGGTGCAGCGCTGGATGTGCCGGTGACACTGGCACGAAAAGGTGAGGGCGAGGCTGCCGGTGGTTACCTGGGTGCCGGGGTGAAAAGTGGCGAATGGCCTGCCGACATGCTTCGTGAGGTCAGCTACGGTCCGCTGGATGCGGTAGGCGAGGGCCTTTCCCGGACGTGGAACATGAGCGTCCTGACCCTCGAATCCCTGAAGAAAATGCTGTTCGGTGAGCTCTCGGTAAAAAACTTGAGCGGACCGATAACCATTGCTAAAGTGGCGGGCGCTTCAGCCCAGTCCGGCGTGGGGGATTTCCTGAATTTCCTCGCCTACCTGAGCATTAGCCTGGGGGTTCTTAACCTGCTGCCCATTCCAGTGCTGGATGGGGGGCATTTGCTGTTTTACCTGGTCGAGTGGGCGCGCGGTCGTCCATTGTCGGATCGGGTTCAAGGTTGGGGGGTCCAGATCGGTATCAGTTTGGTCATAGGGGTGATGTTGCTCGCCCTGATCAACGATCTGGGTCGACTATAAAAGCTTCGCATTGCAAACCTGCCGCCATTTGCGGCAGGTTGTTTATTGCCAGTTGGAATAAAAGGACTTCATGAAACGTCTGCTGCTAACTGCGGTCCTCTCCGCATTGATGATCGCTGAAGTTCACGCCGAGTCCTTCACCATCTCCGATATTCGTGTCAACGGCCTGCAGCGGGTATCCGCCGGCAGCGTTTTCGGTGCCTTGCCCCTGAACGTGGGCGATCAGGCCGATGACCGGCGCCTGGTGGAGTCGACCCGTTCGCTGTTCAAGACCGGCTTCTTCCAGGATATCCAGCTGAACCGCGACGGCGATGTCCTGATCATCAACGTGGTCGAGCGCCCGTCGGTGTCGAGCATCGAGATCGAAGGCAACAAGGCGATCAGCACCGAAGACCTGATGAAGGGCCTGAAACAGTCGGGCCTGGCCGAAGGCGAGATCTTCCAGCGTGCCACCCTCGAAGGCGTGCGTAACGAACTGCAGCGCCAGTACGTGGCCCAGGGCCGCTACTCGGCCGAGGTCGACGCCGAGGTGGTGCCGCAGCCGCGCAACCGGGTTGCCCTGAAGATCAAGATCAACGAAGGCACCGTCGCTGCCATCCAGCACATCAACGTCGTCGGCAACACCGTGTTCGACGATGAAGAACTGGCGCAGCTGTTCGAGCTCAAGACCACCAACTGGCTGTCGTTCTTCAAGAACGACGACAAGTACGCCCGCGAAAAACTTTCCGGTGACCTGGAGCGCCTGCGTTCCTACTACCTGGACCGCGGCTACATCAACATGGACATCGCTTCCACCCAGGTGTCGATCACCCCGGACAAGAAGCACGTCTACATCACCGTCAACGTCAACGAAGGCGAGAAGTACACCGTTCGTGACGTGAAGCTGTCGGGCGACCTGAAAGTGCCGGAAGACCAGGTCAAGTCGCTGCTGCTGGTGCAGCCGGGCCAGGTGTTCTCGCGCAAGGTGATGACCACCACGTCCGAGCTGATCACCCGCCGCCTTGGTAACGAAGGCTATACCTTCGCCAACGTCAACGGCGTGCCACAGCCCAATGACGAAGACCATACCGTCGACATCATGTTCGTGGTCGACCCGGGCAAGCGTGCCTACGTCAACCGCATCAACTACCGCGGCAACACCAAGACCGAAGACGAAGTGCTGCGCCGCGAAATGCGCCAGATGGAAGGCGGCTGGGCTTCGACCTACCTGATCGACCAGTCCAAGACCCGCCTGGAGCGCCTGGGCTTCTTCAAGGAAGTCAACGTCGAGACCCCGCCAGTGCCGGGCACCGACGACCAGGTCGACGTCAACTACAGCGTCGAAGAGCAGGCATCCGGCTCGATCACCGCCAGCGTGGGCTTCGCCCAGAGCGCCGGCCTGATCCTGGGCGGTTCGATCAGCCAGACCAACTTCCTCGGTACCGGTAACAAGGTGTCCATCGGCCTGACCCGTTCGGAATACCAGACCCGCTACAACTTCGGTTTCGTTGACCCCTACTTCACTGCCGACGGCGTCAGCCTGGGTTACAACGCATTCTATCGCAGTACCGACTACGACGACCTTGACGTTGACGTGGCCAGCTATGCGGTCGACAGCCTGGGTGCTGGCGTCAGCCTTGGCTACCCGATCAGTGAAACCTCGCGTCTGACCTACGGCCTCAGCGTACAGCAGGACAAGATCAAGACCGGTCGTTATACCGTTGACGAGATCTTCGACTTCCTCGAGGAGGAAGGCGACAGCTTCCTGAACTTCAAGGCGTCCGTCGGCTGGTCCGAGTCGACCCTGAACAAAGGCGTGCTGGCAACCCGTGGTCACTCCCAGAGCCTTACCCTGGAAACCACCATTCCAGGCAGCGACCTTTCGTTCTACAAGCTCGACTACCGCGGCCAGCTGTTCAAACCGATCAACAACGACTACACCCTGCGCCTGCACACCGAATTGGGCTATGGTGATGGTTTCGGTGGCACTTCGGGCCTGCCGTTCTACGAGAACTACTATGCGGGTGGCTTCAACTCCGTTCGCGGCTTCAAGGACAGCAGCCTGGGTCCGCGCAGTACGCCGAGCCTGGGTACCAACCCCGGAACGATTAAAGACCCGGACCAGGACCCACTGCCGTTCGGTGGCAACGTCCTGGTACAAGGTGGCGTAGAGCTGTTGTTCCCGCTGCCGTTCGTGAAGGACCAGCGTTCGCTGCGCACCTCCGTGTTCTGGGATGTGGGTAACGTGTTCGACACCAATTGCGGTTCCAAGCCTGACTGCGCCAAGGTCGGTTTCTCGGACATGGCCAGCTCCGTGGGCCTGGGTGTGACCTGGATCACCGCGCTGGGTCCGTTGAGCTTCAGCCTGGCAATGCCGGTGAAGAAGCCGGACGATGCCGATACCCAGGTGTTCCAATTCTCTCTGGGCCAGACCTTCTAAGGTCGGCCCTTGCTTAACGACAACGGTTTATCCAGGAGTGCATCGTGCGTAAGTTGACTCAACTGGCCTTACTGGCCGCGGCGCTGGTCGCCACCCCGGCTTTCGCCGAAATGAAGGTTGCCGTGCTGAACTATCAGATGGCGTTGCTCGAATCTGATGCCGCCAAGAAATACGCGGTGGATGCCGAGAAGAAGTTCGGCCCGCAGCTGACCAAGCTCAAGACCCTGGAAAGCAGCGCCAAAGGCATTCAGGACCGCTTGATCAAAGGCGGCGACAAGATGGCCCAGCCGGAGCGTGAGCGCCTGGAGCTTGAATTCAAGCAAAAGGCCCGTGACTTCCAGTTCCAGTCCAAGGAACTGAATGAAGCCAAGGCGGTTGCTGACCGCGACATGCTCAAGCAGCTCAAGCCCAAGCTCGACGGCGCTGTCGAGGAAGTGATCAAGAAAGGCGGTTACGACCTGGTCCTCGAGCGTGGCGCGGTCATTGATGTCAAGCCTCAGTACGACATCACCCGCCAAGTCATCGAGCGCATGAACCAAGCCCGTTGATATGACCGTGACCATGACGCTCGGCCAGTTGGCCGAGGCCCTCGGGGCCACTCTCAAAGGCTCCGAGGCGCTGCAGATCACCGGGCTGGCCACCTTGCAGGAGGCCGGCCCCGGTCAGTTGAGCTTTCTCGCCAACAAGCAGTACCGCAAATACCTGGATAACTGCCAGGCAGCAGCGGTGTTGCTGCAGGCTGCAGATGCTGAAGGCTTTGCCGGCAATGCGCTGATCGTGGCGGACCCGTACCTGGCCTACGCGCGCATTTCCCACCTGTTCGATCCCAAACCCAAGGCTGTAGCGGGAATTCATCCCAGCGCCGTGGTTGCCGAGGATGCGCAGGTGGATGCCAGTGCCAGCATCGGGCCGTTCGTGGTCATCGAGAGCGGCGCACGCATTGGCGCCAACGTCAGCATCGGTGCGCATTGCGTGATCGGTGCCCGTTGTGTGGTTGGCGAGGGTGGCTGGCTGGCACCGCGGGTCACGCTGTATCACGACGTGACCATAGGCAAGCGCGTGGTCATCCAGTCTGGCGCGGTGATCGGTGGTGAGGGCTTCGGCTTTGCCAACGAGAAGGGCGTATGGCGCAAGATCGCCCAGATCGGCGGTGTCACCATAGGTGATGACGTCGAAATCGGCGTGAACACCGCTGTCGACCGGGGCGCGTTGTCCGACACGCGGATCGCCGACGGCGTCAAGCTCGACAACCAGATCCAGATCGCTCACAACGTGCAGATCGGCGAGCACACGGCCATGGCTGCCTGCGTCGGGATTTCCGGCAGCACGCGCATTGGCAAGCACTGCACCATTGCCGGTGGCGTCGGCATGGTGGGGCACATTGATGTCTGCGACAACGTATTCGTTTCCGGGATGACCATGGTCACCCGTTCGATCACCGAACCGGGTGCGTATTCTTCCGGCACTGCCATGCAGCCACTGGCTGACTGGCGCAAGAGCGCTGCGCGTATCCGCCAGCTGGATGACATGTCCAAACGTCTCCAGCAGCTGGAAAAACGTGTCGATACCGTGACCTCAGGTGGCCAGCCGACATCAGAAGGCTGATACCATTTCCTGAGCAAGAGTGAACAGTCGCTAGCTGGCTCCTCTTTGGATTGCAAAAGGAGCGTGTGGTCAGCACCTGCGCTCCCTATTCTTATTACAGGCTTCCCCCCGAAATGATGGACATCAACGAGATTCGCGAATACCTGCCTCACCGTTACCCGTTCCTGTTGGTGGATCGTGTAACGGATCTGGACTTCGAGGCCCAGAGCATTCGTGCCTACAAGAATGTCAGCATCAACGAGCCGTTCTTCAACGGGCATTTCCCGGAACACCCGGTAATGCCAGGCGTGCTGATCATCGAGGCCATGGCACAGGCTGCAGGCATTCTCGGTTTCAAGATGCTCGACGCCAAGCCGGCCGACGGCACGCTCTATTACTTCGTCGGTTCCGACAAGCTGCGTTTCCGTCAGCCCGTCCTGCCGGGCGACCAGTTGGTGCTGGAGGCCAAGTTCATCGGCCGTAAGAAGACCATCTGGAAGTTCGAGTGCCGGGCACTGGTCGATGGCAAGCCAGTGTGCTCGGCTGAGATCACCTGTGCGGAACGTGAGCTATGAATTCGATTGATCCGCGGGCGATCATCGATCCGTCGGCCAAACTGGCCGATGGTGTCGAGGTCGGCCCGTGGTCGATCGTTGGCCCTGATGTCGAAATCGGGGAGGGTACCGTCATTGGTCCTCACGTGGTGCTCAAGGGGCCGACCCGGATCGGCAAGCACAATCGCATCTACCAGTTTTCCTCGATCGGCGAAGACACCCCGGACCTGAAGTACAAAGGGGAGCCAACGCGCCTGGTGATCGGTGATCACAACGTGATTCGCGAGGGTGTGACCATTCACCGTGGCACGGTCCAGGACCGCGCTGAAACCACGCTGGGTGACCACAACCTGATCATGGCCTATGCCCACATCGGCCATGACAGTGTGATCGGCAACCATTGCATCCTGGTCAACAACACTGCGCTGGCCGGGCATGTGCATGTGGGTGACTGGGCGATCCTGTCCGGTTTCACCCTGGTGCACCAGTACTGCCACATCGGCGCGCATGCCTTCTCCGGCATGGGCACGGCGATCGGCAAGGACGTTCCGGCTTTCGTCACGGTATTCGGCAGCCCCGCCGAAGCCCGCAGCATGAACTTCGAAGGCATGCGCCGTCGCGGGTTCAGCGACGAGGTCATCCATGCCCTGCGTCGTTCCTACAAGATCGTCTACCGCCAGGGCCTGACCGTTGAAGAAGCGGTCAAGGAACTGGATGAGCTGGCAGGCAAACACCCAGAGGTCGACTTGTTCCGTCAGTCGATCGTGAATTCTGCCCGCGGCATTACCCGCTGACATGGCGCAACTTTGCGTAGCCCTGGTTGCGGGTGAGGCCAGCGGCGATATTCTCGGTTCCGGTCTGATGCGCGCCTTGAAGGCGCGCCATCCCCAGGTGCGTTTCATCGGCGTCGGCGGCCCGCTGATGGAAGCCGAGGGCATGCAGTCGTATTTCCCCATGGAACGTCTGGCGGTCATGGGCCTGGTAGAAGTGCTGGGGCGCCTGCGTGAGCTGCTCAAGCGGCGCAAGGTACTGATCCAGACCCTGATTGCCGAAAAGCCCGATGTGTTCATTGGCATCGATGCACCTGACTTCACCCTCAATATCGAACTGAAGCTACGCCAGGCCGGTATCAAGACCGTGCACTACGTCAGCCCTTCGGTCTGGGCATGGCGGCAGAAGCGTGTGCTGAAGATTCGTGAAGGTTGCGATCTGATGCTGACGCTGCTGCCATTCGAAGCGCGCTTCTATGAAGAGCAGGGCGTGCCGGTTAGGTTCGTCGGCCATCCGTTGGCCGATACCATACCGTTGGCTGCGGATCGGCAGGCTGCGCGCATGGCGCTGGGGCTGGGTGCAGGGCCGGTGGTTGCCCTGATGCCTGGCAGCCGTGGCGGGGAAGTCGGGCGCCTGGGGGCGTTGTTCCTGGATGCGGCGCAGCGCTTGGGCGAGCTGATACCCGGCGTGCACTTTGTAGTGCCATGCGCTAATGGGGCACGGCGTGCACAGCTCGAACAGATGCTTGAAGGTCGCGACTTGCCGCTGACGCTGCTCGATGGCCAGTCGCATCAGGCCCTGGCAGCCTGTGATGCGGTGCTGATCGCGTCGGGTACCGCCACCCTGGAGGCCATGCTGTACAAGCGCCCCATGGTCGTTGCCTATCGCCTCGCGCCACTGACCTACTGGATTCTCAAGCGTCTGGTGAAAAGCCCCTACGTGTCGTTGCCCAACTTGCTCGCCCAGCGCGAGTTGGTGCCAGAGTTGCTGCAGGATGCCGCCACCAGCGAGGCCCTCGCACAAACCCTGGCTCCCCTGGTGGCCGACGGCAGCCAGCAGACCGAGCGCTTCGACGAGATTCACCGCACCCTGCGCCGCGACGCCTCCAACCAGGCAGCCGACGCGGTGCTGGCCTTGCTCAAGGACCGCTGACATGCAGATAGGACTGGATTTCAACCTGGTCGAGGACCTGGTTGCCGGAGTCGACGAGGTCGGGCGCGGCCCGCTGTGCGGGGCGGTCGTCACAGCGGCGGTGATTCTTGACCCGGCGCGGCCGATCCTCGGCCTCAACGACTCGAAGAAACTCACCGAAGCCAAGCGCGAAGCGCTGTTCGACGAGATCTGTGCCAAAGCCCTGAGCTTTTGCATCGCGCGCGCCGAGGTCGAGGAAATCGATCGGCTGAACATTCTTCAGGCCACCATGCTGGCCATGCAGCGTGCAGTGGAGGGCTTGAGTGTCACACCCAGGCTCGCACTGATCGACGGTAACCGCTGCCCCAAACTGTCGGTGCCGGCTGCGCCGGTTATTAAGGGTGATAGCCAGGTGCCAGCCATCGCTGCAGCGTCGATCCTGGCCAAAGTGACCCGCGATCGCGAGATGAGCGCATTCGAGCTGATCTATCCGGGCTATGGGATTGGCGGGCACAAGGGGTATCCGACGCCGGTACACCTGCAAGCCTTGGCCCGGCTAGGGCCCACGCCCATTCATCGGCGCTCCTTTGCGCCGGTACGGGCCGCTTGGGAAGCCCGCGAAGGCATTACCGATTCTCTGATCTAGCCTGTTGGGGGCGTCTTGCGTCCCCAAAACCCCCTCGCTTTTACGCTACAATCCCGCCCTTGTCGTTCAGCACTGCTACAGGATCTTCCATGTCGGTTCCCTTCGTTCACCTGCGCGTCCACTCCGAATTTTCGCTGGTCGACGGTCTGGTGCGGATCAAACCGCTGGCCAAGGCGCTGGCCGGGATGAACATGCCCGCGGTGGCGATCACCGACCAGAGCAACATGTGCGCGTTGGTGAAGTTCTACAAGGCCGCCATGGGCGCGGGCATCAAGCCGATCTGCGGTGCTGACCTGTGGCTGGCCGGTGCCGACCCTGAAGCGCCGCTGTCGCGCATCTGCTTCCTGGCGATGAACCCCAAGGGTTACCGCAACCTTACCGAGCTGATCTCCCGAGGCTGGACTGACGGCCAGCGCAATGGCCTGGTCATTCTGCAGCGTGAGTGGATCGCCCCGGCCAGCGAAGGTCTGATTGCCCTGTCCGCCGGCAAAGAGGGCGATATCGGTATGGCCCTGATGGCCGGCCGTACCACTGAGGCCGAGGCGCTGCTGCACGACTGGATGGGCATGTTCCCTGAACGTTTTTACGTCGAGGTGCAGCGTACCAATCGTGCCGGTGATGAAGAATACGTGCACGCTGCCGTGGCGCTGGCCGACAAGGTCGGCGCGCCGCTGGTGGCCACCAATGATGTGCGTTTTATCAAGCAGTCGGACTTCGACGCCCACGAAAGCCGCGTGTGCATCGGTGAAGGCTGGACCCTGGACGACCCGCGTCGCCCGCGCATGTACAGCGACCAGCAGTACCTCAAAAGCGCGGATGAAATGGCCGAGCTGTTCAGCGACTTGCCCGACGCGATTGCCAACACCGTCGAAATCGCCAAACGCTGCAACATCCAGGTCCAGCTGGGCAAGTACTTCCTGCCCGACTTCCCGACGCCCAATGGCATGGGCATCGACGACTACTTGCGCCATGTTTCGCACGAAGGCCTGGAGGAGCGCCTGGCGGTGCTCTGGCCCAAGGAGACCACGCCCAATTACGAAGAGAAGCGCCAGCTCTACCTGGACCGCCTGAAGTTCGAACTGGACATCATCATCCAGATGGGTTTCCCGGGTTACTTCCTGATCGT
The DNA here is from genome assembly GCF_943737035.1 of Pseudomonas sp. Marseille-Q5299. Classification (NCBI taxonomy): domain Bacteria; kingdom Pseudomonadati; phylum Pseudomonadota; class Gammaproteobacteria; order Pseudomonadales; family Pseudomonadaceae; genus Pseudomonas; species Pseudomonas sp. Marseille-Q5299. The sequence continues at coordinate 823,786 of NZ_CALSFR010000001.1, read as the reverse complement.
GATGGACTTCATCAAGTGGGCCAAGAACAACGGCGTGCCGGTAGGCCCGGGCCGTGGTTCGGGTGCCGGCTCGCTGGTGGCCTACGTACTGAAGATCACCGACCTCGATCCTCTGGCCTACGACCTGCTGTTCGAACGTTTCCTCAACCCCGAACGTGTTTCCATGCCCGACTTCGACGTCGACTTCTGCATGGATGGCCGCGACCGGGTGATCGACTACGTGGCCGACGCCTACGGGCGCAATGCGGTCAGCCAGATCATCACCTTCGGTACCATGGCCGCCAAGGCGGTGGTACGCGACGTGGCGCGGGTGCAGGGCAAGTCCTATGGCCTGGCCGACCGTTTGTCGAAGATGATCCCGTTCGAAGTGGGCATGACCCTGGAGAAGGCGTATGAGCAGGAAGAAATCCTGCGCGACTTCCTCAAGGGCGACGAAGACGCCCGCGAAATCTGGGAGATGGCGCTCAAGCTCGAAGGTGTCACCCGGGGTACCGGCAAGCACGCCGGTGGTGTGGTAATCGCCCCGACCAAGCTCACCGATTTCTCGCCGATCGCCTGTGATGAAGAGGGCGGCGGCCTGGTGACCCAGTTCGACAAGGACGATGTCGAGGCCGCCGGCCTGGTCAAGTTCGACTTCCTTGGCCTGCGTACCCTGACCATCATCAAGTGGGCGATGGAGACGATCAACCGCGAGCAGGCCAAGAACAACCTGCCCGACGTCAACATCGACTTCATCCCGCTGGACGATCGCAAGACCTACGAGTTGCTGCAGAAGGCCGAAACCACGGCGGTATTCCAGCTCGAATCGCGCGGCATGAAGGAGCTGATCAAAAAGCTCAAGCCCGACTGCCTGGAAGATCTTATCGCACTGGTGGCATTGTTCCGCCCAGGCCCCCTGCAATCGGGCATGGTGGACGACTTCATCAACCGCAAGCACGGCCGCGCCGAACTCGCCTACCCGCACTCGGATTACCAGTACGAAGGCCTCAAGCCCGTTCTTGCGCCGACCTACGGCATCATCCTGTATCAGGAACAGGTGATGCAGATTGCCCAGGTCATGGCGGGGTACACCCTCGGCGGCGCCGACATGCTGCGCCGCGCCATGGGTAAGAAAAAGCCTGAGGAAATGGCCAAGCAGCGCGGTGGCTTCATCGAAGGTTGCGTCGCCAACAACATCGATGCAGACCTCGCCGGCAACATCTTCGACCTGGTGGAAAAGTTTGCCGGTTACGGCTTCAACAAGTCCCACTCGGCGGCCTACGGTCTGGTGTCTTACCAGACCGCCTGGCTCAAGACTCATTATCCGGCGCCGTTCATGGCCGCGGTCCTGTCGGCGGACATGCACAACACCGACAAGGTGGTGGTGCTGATCGAAGAAGTGCGCAGCATGAAGCTGCGCCTCGATGCGCCCGACGTGAATGCCTCGGAGTTCAAGTTCACGGTCAATGACGACGGCCGCATCATCTATGGCCTGGGGGCCATCAAAGGCGTGGGTGAAGGCCCGGTGGAGGCCATTGTCGAGGCACGCGACCAGGGTGGCCCATTCAAGGATCTTTTCGACTTCTGTGAGCGGGTCGACCTCAAGCGGGTGAACAAACGCACACTCGATGCGCTGATCCGCAGTGGCGCACTGGACCGGCTGGGCCCGCACTTTCATGATGAGATCAAGGCCTACCACGCCAGTATCGACATTAATCGCGCGACCTTGCTGTCTGCCCTCGAAGAGGCGATCAAGGCCGCTGAGCAGACCGCTCGCACCGCAGACAGCGGTCACGTCGACCTGTTCGGCGGGCTGTTCGTCGAGGAGGACTCCGATGTCTATGCCAACCACCGCAAGGTGCGTGAACTGACGCTCAAGGAGCGCCTGAAGGGCGAGAAGGATACCCTTGGCGTATACCTCACCGGCCACCCGATCGATGAATATGAAGGGGAGATCCGCCGTTTCGCCCGCCAGCGCATCATCGATCTGAAGCCCTCCCGCGAGACGCAGACTATCGCCGGCATGATCATTGCCATGCGCGTGATGAAGAACAAGAAGGGCGACAAGATGGGCTTTGTCACCCTTGATGACCGCTCCGGGCGCATCGAAGCGTCGCTGTTCGCCGATGCCTTCATGGGGGCTCAGGCGTTGTTGCAGAACGATGCCATGGTCGTGGTTGAAGGTGAGGTCAGCAATGACGACTTCTCCGGTGGCCTGCGCCTGCGCGTCAAGCAGGTGATGACCATGGAAGATGCCCGTACCAAGCTGGCCGAGAGCCTGCGCCTGAAGATCACCCACGATGCCCTCAAGGGCGACCGCCTGAACTGGCTGGGCGAGCTGATCACCCGCCATCGCGGTGGTTGCCCGATCACCCTCGAATACACCGGCAGCGACGCCAAGGCGATGCTGCAGTTCGGCGACCAGTGGTCGATCGACCCGGCCGATGGCTTGATTCAGGCGCTGCGTGACCAGTTCGGGCGTGAGAACGTCTTCCTGCAATATCGTTGAACCGACGAAATTTAATCTCGACCTGAATGCGCCTGATCCCTTAAGGTAGGGCGCCAAACGGATCAACCGGCCGGCCGCCTGGCCGTAGACCCAAGACGGATGACTATGAACCCGAATTTTCTCGATTTCGAACAGCCGATTGCCGACCTGCAAGCCAAGATCGAAGGGCTGCGTTTGGTGGGTAACGACAACTCGCTGAACATCAGCGATGAAATTGCCCGTCTGCAAGACAAGAGCAACACCCTGACCGAAAGCATCTTCGGCAACCTGACCAGCTGGCAGATCGCCCGCCTGGCCCGTCACCCGCGTCGTCCTTACACCCTGGACTACCTGGAGCACATCTTCACCGAGTTCGAAGAGCTGCACGGCGACCGTCACTTCTCAGATGATGCTGCCATCGTCGGTGGTACCGCGCGCCTGGATGGCAAGCCGGTCATGGTCATCGGCCACCAGAAGGGCCGTGAAGTGCGCGAAAAGGTTCGCCGCAACTTCGGCATGCCGCGCCCTGAAGGCTACCGCAAGGCTTGCCGCCTGATGGAAATGGCCGAGCGCTTCAAGATGCCTATCCTGACCTTCATCGACACCCCGGGTGCATACCCAGGCATCGACGCAGAAGAACGCAACCAGAGCGAGGCGATCGCCTGGAACCTGCGGGTCATGGCACGCCTGAAGACCCCGATCATCGCCACCGTCATCGGTGAAGGTGGTTCCGGCGGTGCACTGGCCATCGGTGTGTGTGACCAGCTGAACATGCTGCAATACTCCACTTACTCGGTGATCTCGCCGGAAGGTTGCGCCTCGATCCTGTGGAAGACCGCAGACAAGGCCGCGGACGCTGCCGAGGCCATGGGCATCACCGCCGAGCGCCTGAAAAGCCTGAACATCGTCGACAAGGTCATCCAGGAACCGCTGGGCGGCGCCCATCGTGACCCGGCGCAGATGTCCGAAAGCATTCGCGCTGACCTGGTTCAGCAGCTGGACATGCTCGGCAAGCTCGACAACGACACGCTGCTGGCCCGTCGTTATGAGCGCTTGATGAGCTACGGTCTCTGATGCACCGCTGGGGGCGCAAAGCGCCCCCAACGCTTTCAAGCCGCGTGAGGCTCCAATGATCAACCTCACCCCTTGGCTCAATGCCCCTGCCTGGTACATCGCCTTCTCCGGTGGCCTCGACTCCACCGTCCTCCTGCACTGGCTGGCCGACTACGCCCGCATCCACGCAACGCCGCCGCTCCATGCCATCCACATCCACCACGGCCTGCAACCTGCCGCCGATGCCTGGCCAGGCCATTGCACCGCGGTGTGTGAGCGGCTGGGCATCGAACTCACCGTCATCCACGTTCAGGTCCCTGCCGGGGCGAGCCTGGAGCAGGCTGCGCGCGATGCTCGGTATGCGGCATTCGGTACCGTTCTTGGCGCGGGCGACGTCCTTTTCACGGGGCAGCACTGTGATGATCAGGCCGAAACCTTACTGTTCCGGCTTCTGCGCGGTGCCGGCCTGCGTGGCCTGGCCGCAATGCCGCAGCAGCGCCCGCTGGGGCGCGGCCGCGTGGTCAGGCCGCTGCTCAACGTTTCTCGCGCGCAGTTGCATGAATATGCACAAACCCATGGGTTGATCTGGGCCGAAGATCCGTCCAACGCAGATACGGCCTTTGCCCGCAACTTCCTGCGCGCAGAGGTGTTCCCGCTATTGCAGCAGCGTTGGCCGAAGGCCAGCCAGGCCCTGGCTCGCGGTGCCGAGCATCTGGGTGAGGCGCTAGGGCTGCTTGATGAGCTGGCCCAGGCTGACCTGGCCGTGGCGCGGGAGGGGGCGCCTGCCATGTGGTCAGGGATCGACTCGCTTGACCTCGCGAGCCTGGTGGCGCTTTCGCCAGCCCGTCAGCGCAATGCCCTGCAATATTGGTTGAGCCTGCGCACCCGCCTGCCCGACACCCGGCATTGGGCCGGTTGGGCGGCCCTGCGTGATGCGGCAGTCGATTCCCAGCCTGCCTGGCAGCTGACCGACGGCAAGCTGGAGCGCAGCCACGGGCGGATCTGGTGGTTGTGTGGCGACTGGCTGCAGCCTGTCGGCGGGACGCTGCGCTGGGAGATGCCCGGTAGCCCGTTGCCATTGCCCGGGAACGGCAGCGTCAGCCTCCAGGGCGCCCCGCTAGGTGATTTGCGCATCGCCTACCGCCAGGGCGGGGAAGTGCTGGACATACCAGGGCGGGGCAAGCGCGACCTCAAGCGCCTGCTCAATGAGCTGCACGTCCCGCACTTCGTGCGACCGCGCCTGCCACTGCTGTATCGTGGCGAGCGCTTGCTGGCAGTGGCCAATCTGCCCCGATTGGCGCAGGCCGATTGCCAGCTCCACTGGCAGCCTCCGACGAACGCGCAAGGTTTGAGCTGAAGGGTACATTCCGGTAGACTACCCTCCCTTCTTGATACAACTTCTGTGCGTTCCTCGGAAACACGGCAGTTGCCGATTACCACGCAGTTTTTTGCTGGGCTGATTCTGGAAATGACGAGCGAGCTCCATGCCGGGGTTAACCCTGGTCTGTACAGACGCGGCAGTTTTTCGAGATGCACTGTGATTGACGCAGGTGATCGGGGGCTTCGGCCTTCCTTCGCTTTCTCCGGCGGCGCTGGCCGCCTTAACGCAGACTTCTAGGGTTTTTCATGACGCGCTACATATTCGTCACGGGCGGTGTTGTTTCTTCATTGGGGAAAGGCATTGCCTCGGCTTCCCTGGCGGCCATCCTGGAAGCGCGGGGGCTAAAGGTCACCATGCTCAAGCTGGATCCGTACATCAACGTCGATCCTGGCACCATGAGTCCGTTCCAGCACGGTGAAGTATTCGTCACCCACGACGGCGCCGAGACCGACCTCGACCTGGGCCACTACGAGCGGTTCATCCGCACGACCATGACCCAGAACAACAACTTCACCACCGGCCGCATCTACGAGCACGTGCTGCGCAAAGAGCGTCGTGGTGATTACCTGGGCGCGACCATCCAGGTCATCCCGCACATCACCGACGAGATCAAGCGTCGCATCATCAAGGGCGCCGGCGATGCCGATGTGGCCCTGGTGGAAATCGGTGGTACCGTGGGCGACATCGAGTCGCAGCCGTTCCTCGAGGCGATCCGCCAGTTGCGCTTCGAAGTCGGCGCCAAGCGCGCGATGCTGATGCACCTGACGCTGGTGCCGTACATCGCCACCGCTGGTGAGACCAAGACCAAGCCGACTCAGCACTCGGTCAAGGAACTGCGCTCCATCGGCCTGCAGCCTGACGTGCTGGTCTGCCGCTCCGACCACCCGATCGACAGCTCGTCGCGCCGCAAGATCGCCCAGTTCACCAACGTTGAAGAGCGTGCGGTGATTGCCCTTGAAGACGCCGACACCATCTACAAGATCCCGGGCATTCTGCATGCCCAGGGCCTGGACGATTTCGTCGTCGAACGCTTCGGCCTGCAGTGCAGCAGCGCCGACCTGTCCGAGTGGGACAAGGTAGTCGACGCTAAGCTCAACCCTGAGCACGAAGTGACCATCGCCATGGTCGGCAAATACATGGAGCTGCTGGACGCGTACAAGTCGCTGATCGAAGCGATGAGCCACGCCGGCATCACCAACCGCACCAAGGTCAACCTGCGTTACATCGATTCCGAAGATATCGAAAACCAGGGCACCAGCCTGCTCGAAGGCGCAGACGCCATTCTGGTACCGGGCGGTTTCGGCCTGCGTGGCGTGGAAGGCAAGATCACCGCGGTGCAGTATGCCCGTGAGAACAAGGTGCCATACCTGGGTATCTGCCTGGGCATGCAAGTTGCCGTGATCGAATTCGCCCGCAATGTGATGGGCTGGAAAGACGCCAACTCCACCGAGTTCGATCGCAACAGCGGCCACCCGGTCGTTGGCCTGATCACCGAGTGGGCCGATGCCACTGGCGCTGTCGAGACCCGTACCGAAGCCTCCGACCTGGGTGGCACCATGCGCCTGGGTGCGCAGGATTGCCAACTGGCTGCCGGCTCCAAGGTGCATGACTGCTATGGCAAGGACGTGATCACCGAGCGCCATCGCCACCGCTACGAAGTGAACAACAACCTGCTGCCGCAACTGGTCGATGCTGGCCTGGTGGTATCCGGTCGTTCCGAAGACGGTGCGCTAGTTGAAGTGGTCGAGTCCAAGGACCACCCGTGGTTCGTCGCCTGCCAGTTCCACCCTGAGTTCACCTCGACCCCGCGTGATGGCCACCCGCTGTTCAGCGGCTTCGTCAAGGCTGCTCTGGCGCAGAAGAACAAGGCCTGAGCCCAGGCTTTGTGAGTTTTCCGACGGTATAAACCGCGCAAAGCTCATTTCTCGGGTAAAGTACCGTCCGTTCTGCCCCTGACCCGCCGGTCAGGGGCTGCTTCTGCCAGGCCTGCCTGCTGCATCTACGCCTGGTGCAAGGCAAGAATTTCCTAAAGCTGCGTTGTTTTCGTCAATTCTGGAGTGCTTACAACAATGGCAAAAATCGTCGACATCAAAGGTCGTGAAGTTCTCGATTCGCGTGGCAACCCCACCGTGGAAGCCGATGTACTGCTCGACAACGGCATCATCGGCAGCGCTTGCGCGCCGTCCGGTGCTTCCACCGGCTCGCGCGAAGCGCTGGAGCTGCGTGATGGCGACAAGAGCCGTTACATGGGCAAGGGCGTGCTGAAAGCTGTTGGCAACATCAACGGCCCGATCCGTGACCTGCTGCTGGGCAAGGACCCTTCCGACCAGAAGGCTCTGGACCGCGCCATGATCGAACTGGACGGTACCGAGAACAAGGCCAAGCTGGGCGCCAACGCCATCCTGGCTGTTTCCCTGGCTGCTGCCAAGGCTGCTGCCCAGGACCAGGACCTGCCGCTGTACGCGCACATCGCCAACCTCAACGGCACCCCAGGCCAGTATTCGATGCCGGTTCCGATGATGAACATCATCAACGGTGGCGAGCACGCCGACAACAACGTCGACATCCAGGAGTTCATGGTGCAGCCGGTTGGCGCCAAGACCTTCTCCGATGGCCTGCGCATGGGCACCGAGATCTTCCATCACCTCAAGGCTGTGCTCAAGGCCCGTGGCCTGAACACCGCAGTGGGTGACGAAGGTGGCTTCGCGCCGAACCTGGCTTCCAACGAAGACGCCCTGGGCGCCATCGCTGAAGCCGTGGAAAAAGCCGGCTACAAACTGGGCACCGACGTGACCCTGGCCCTCGACTGCGCGGCCTCCGAATTCTACGAAGACGGCAAGTACAACCTGTCCGGCGAAGGCAAGTCGTTCGACGCCGAAGGCTTTGCCGACTACCTGAAAGGCCTCACCGAGCGCTTCCCGATCATCTCGATCGAAGACGGTCTGGATGAGTCCGACTGGGCTGGCTGGAAGATCCTCACCGACAAGATCGGCGAGAAGGTGCAACTGGTCGGTGACGACCTGTTCGTGACCAACACCAAGATCCTCAAGGAAGGCATCGAGAAGGGCATCGGTAACTCGATCCTGATCAAGTTCAACCAGATCGGCTCGCTGACCGAAACCCTGGAAGCCATCCAGATGGCCAAGGCCGCAGGCTACACCGCTGTGATCTCGCATCGCTCCGGTGAAACCGAAGACTCGACCATTGCCGACCTGGCTGTGGGTACCGCCGCTGGCCAGATCAAGACCGGCTCGCTGTGCCGTTCCGACCGCGTCTCCAAGTACAACCAGTTGCTGCGCATCGAAGAACAACTGGGCGCCAAAGCGGTTTACCGCGGTCGTGCCGAGTTTCGCGGCTAAGCAAGAGATGGTAAAAAGACAGCAGCCGAAGCTGTCGGAACTTTCTTACTGAAATTTCTGACACATGATGCGGGTTTCTGTCGACGAAGCCTGGCCTCGGCCAGGCTTCGTGCTATTTGAGGTCTGCCTGTTCGCGGCGGTCTTTTTAACCTGGATACCTTGATGCGCAGTCCCTATTGGTTGTTCCTTGTCCTGCTCCTGCTGCTTGGTGGCCTGCAGTACCGCCTGTGGGTGGGTAACGGCAGCCTGGCGCAAGTGGCTGAGCTCAAGCAGCAGATCGACGAGCAGCATGCCGAGAACGAGCGGCTGCTGGAGCGTAACCGCGTGCTCTATGCCGAGGTCCTGGAATTGAAAAAAGGTATGGAGACCGTTGAAGAACGGGCTCGTCACGAATTGGGGATGGTCAAAGAGGGTGAAACCCTCTTCCAGCTGCCGCAAAAATGATCGAAACCCTACCGGCCTTCTGGGCCGTGATTCCTGCTGCGGGTGTTGGTGCCCGCATGGCTGCCGACCGCCCGAAGCAGTATTTGCAATTGGGTGGGCAGACCCTTCTCGAGCATAGCCTCGACTGTTTTCTTGGCCATCCGGCGCTCAAGGGCGTGGTGGTCAGCATTGCTGCGGATGATCCTTACTGGCCTGGCTTGCGCTGCGCCAGCGACCCCCGCATCCAGCGTGCGTCAGGTGGGCGTGAGCGCGCCGACTCGGTGCTCAATGCCTTGTTGCTGTTGCATGCCCAAGGTGCGGCGGACACTGACTGGGTGTTGGTGCACGATGCGGCGCGTCCGAACCTGGCACGCGCGGATCTTGACCGTCTGTTGTCGCAGTTGGCTGATGACCCTGTAGGAGGGCTGCTGGCGGTGCCTGCGCGTGACACGCTAAAGCGCGCCGATGCCAATGGCCGGGTCAGCGCCACCGTGGATCGCAGTACCATCTGGCAGGCCTTTACGCCTCAAATGTTCCGCCTGGGGGCTTTGCATCGGGCCTTGGCCGAGTGTCTGGTGTCCGATGTGGTGGTTACCGATGAAGCTTCAGCCATCGAATGGTCCGGCCAGGCTCCGCGGCTGATCGAAGGGCGCAGCGACAACATCAAGGTGACCCGCCCGGAAGACCTGGAGTGGCTGCGCCAGCGTTGGTCAGGGCGCCGCTGAGATTGCCGGGTCCGTCTCGCGGCCCAATCGCCGGCAAGCCGGCCACAGGTTACCCAGCTGCTCTCAAGTTCAGCGCAAACCCAGTGGGAGCCGGCTTGCCGGCGATTGGGCCGCAAAGCGGACCCGCTAAACTGTCAGACCATTCGGTACTCCGGCATCCCCGCCAACCCCTCCTTCAGATAATCCACCAGCCGCCGAACCTTGGGCGACAAGTGCCGCTGCTGCGGATACAGCGCCCACACCGCCGTATTGGGCGGCTGATGCGCCTCCAGCAGCGACACTAGCGCGCCGCTGTTGAGGTGTTCCAGTACGTAGTAATCCGGCAACTGGCACAGCCCCATTCCCAGCAAAGCGGCATCCAGCACCGCCTGGCCACTGTTGCACCGCCAGTTGCCCTGCACCCGCTGGCTGATCTCGCGCCCGTCCTGTTGCAACGCCCACAGGTCCGTGCTGCCCACCAGGCAGTTGTGCCGGGCCAGTTCCGACAGGCTGTGTGGACGGCCGTAGCGCTCAAGGTAGGCGGGTGAAGCGCACAGGTACATGCGCCGTGGCGCCAGGCGCGTCGCCACCAACCTCGAATCGGCAAGCCGCCCCAGGCGAATCGCCAGGTCCATGCCTTCGTGCAGCAGGTCCAGCGTGCGGTTGCTCAACTCCACCTCGACCCGCAACTGTGGATACAGCGCCATGAAGCGCGTCACCAGCGGCACGATGAAGCGCTCGCCATAAGCCACAGCACAGGTCATGCGCAATAGCCCCTTGGGTTCGCTGGCCAAGTCGCCCATGGCACGCAGTGCTTCTTCACGGCCATCCTGCAGGCGTTGGCAATGTTGCAGGAATGTCTGCCCGGCCTCACTCAGGGTCACGCGACGCGTGCTGCGATACAGCAGGCGGGTTTGCAAACGCTCCTCAAGGCGGGCGATCTGCCGGCTTATGTGCGACGACGATACGCCCATGCGCTCGGCAGCGGCCGTGAATTGGCCCGATTCGGCCACGGCTACGAATTCATCGATACCCTCCCAGCGGCTGCTCATTGATTGTCCCTGTACGGCAATAATGTTTTGTCTTCGTCACGATTATTCATCAAAACAAGCTGAATTACACTGCATGTCTGAACTGACCCTCTGACTGGAGACCTTTGATGATCAAGTCCCGTGCCGCTGTAGCCTTCGAGGCCAAGAAACCCCTGGAAATCGTCGAAGTGGACGTGGCCATGCCCAAGGCTGGCGAAGTCCTGCTGCGTGTTGTGGCCAGCGGTGTTTGCCACACTGACGCCTATACCCTCTCGGGTGCCGACCCGGAAGGTATCTTCCCGTCGATTCTGGGCCATGAAGGTGGCGCGATCGTCGAGGCGGTAGGTGAGGGCGTCACCTCCGTGGCGGTCGGCGATCACGTGATCCCGCTGTATACCCCTGAGTGTGGTCAGTGCAAATTCTGCCGCTCGGGCAAGACCAACCTGTGCCAGGCCATACGTGCCACCCAGGGCAAGGGGTTGATGCCGGACGGCACCACTCGTTTCTCGTACAAGGGCCAGCAGCTGTTCCACTACATGGGCACCTCGACGTTCTCCGAGTACACCGTGCTGCCGGAAATCTCCGTCGCCAAGATCCAGAAGCAAGCGCCGCTGGAAAAGGTCTGCCTGCTCGGTTGCGGCGTGACCACCGGTATCGGTGCGGTGCTCAACACTGCCAAGGTCAAGCCGGGTGACACAGTGGCCATCTTCGGCCTGGGCGGTATCGGCCTGTCGGCGGTCATAGGCGCAGTCAAAGCCAAGGCATCGCGCATTATCGCCATCGACATCAACCCGGCCAAGTTCGAGATCGCCCGTCAACTGGGCGCCACCGACTGCATCAACCCGAAGGATTACGATCGCCCGATCCAGGAAGTGATCGTCGACCTTACCGATGGCGGCGTGGACTTTTCGTTCGAATGTATCGGCAACGTGCAACTGATGCGCGCGGCCCTGGAGTGCTGCCACAAGGGTTGGGGTGAGTCGGTGATCATCGGTGTCGCCGGTGCCGGCCAGGAAATCGCCACTCGCCCGTTCCAGCTGGTGACCGGTCGCGTCTGGCGCGGTTCTGCCTTCGGTGGCGTGCGCGGCCGTACCGAACTGCCAAGCTACGTGGAAATGTCCGAGAAGGGCGAGATTCCGCTGGACACCTTCATCACGCATACCATGGGCCTTGAAGATATCAACAAGGCGTTCGACCTGATGCATGAAGGCAAGAGCATCCGCAGCGTGATCCACTTCTGAGGTGAGCCATGAGCCTGGATAACATCTCCTGCCAGAAAAGCTTCGGCGGCTGGCACAAGCGCTACCGGCATCACTCCAAGGTGCTGGGTTGCGACATGGTGTTCGCCGTTTACCTGCCGCCGCAGGCCGAACAGGGCGAAAAGCTGCCAGTGCTGTACTGGCTCAGCGGCCTGACGTGCACCGACGAGAACTTCATGCAGAAGGCCGGCGCCCAGCGCCTGGCCGCCGAGCTTGGCCTGATCATCGTCGCGCCCGATACCAGCCCGCGTGGCGAGCAGGTGCCGGGCGACCCTGACGGCGCCTGGGACTTCGGCCTTGGCGCCGGCTTCTACCTCAATGCCACCCAGCAGCCTTGGGCGAAGCACTACCGCATGCACGACTATGTGGTCCAGGAGCTGCCAGAGCTGATCGAGGCGCACTTCCCGGCCTCGGATCAGCGCAGCATCAGTGGCCACTCCATGGGTGGGCACGGCGCGCTGGTCTGCGCCCTGCGCAACCCGGGGCGCTACCGCTCTGTGTCGGCGTTCTCGCCGATCAGCAATCCGATGGATTGCCCTTGGGGTGAAAAGGCCTTCAGCCGTTATCTGGGTGAAGACCGGGCGCGCTGGCGCGAGTGGGATGCCAGTGTGCTGCTTGCCGAGACGCCAGCGGGCGAATGCCCGCCGTTGCTGGTGGATCAGGGCGACCGTGACGACTTCCTTGCCAAGCAGCTCAAGCCTGAAGCGCTGGAGCAGGCGGCCCGCAAAGGGGGGCATGCGCTGAGCCTGCGCCTGCAACCTGGCTATGACCATAGCTATTACTTCATCGCCAGCTTCATCGATGAGCACCTGCGCCATCACGCAGTGGCACTTGGCCGGGGGTAGGGCTGCAGCTACACGCTGCAAGCTTCAAGCCGCAAGAAAGTGCGGGCAGCACAACGCCTGCTTTTTGCTTGTGGCTTGCAGCTTGCAGCTTGCAGCTCCAAATGAAGGTAGAATCACGCCCTGACTCAATCAGGGCGTTTTTCTATGCGTATTGGCCACGGCTACGATGTGCACCGTTTTTGCGACGGTGATTTCATTACCCTGGGTGGGGTGCGTATCCCCCACAAATACGGCCTCCTGGCCCACTCCGACGGTGACGTGCTGCTGCATGCCCTGAGCGATGCCTTGCTTGGCGCGGCGGGTCTGGGTGACATCGGCAAGCACTTCCCCGATACGGACCCGCAATTCAAGGGCGCCGACAGTCGCGTGCTGCTGCGCCATGTGGTCGGCATTGTCCAGGCCAAAGGCTGGAAAGTCGGTAATGTCGACGCCACCATCGTTGCCCAGGCGCCGAAAATGGCTCCGCATATCGAAACCATGCGCCAACGGATCGCCGAGGACCTGCAGGTCGAACTCGACCAGGTCAACGTCAAGGCCACTACCACCGAGAAACTCGGTTTCACCGGCCGCGAGGAGGGTATCGCCGTGCACGCGGTCGCCCTGCTGCTGCCAGCATGACCGAACTGGAACTGCTGGGCCCGCGCGCATCGGGCCAACCCCTGGGCACTGCGATACTCAAGGCTGTGGCCGAAGACTTCCAGGTCGATGAGGTGCTGGACATTCCGCTTTCGGGCCAGGGCGAGCATCTATGGTTGTGGGTTGAGAAGCGCGACCTCAACACTGAGGAAGCTGCCCGCCGCCTGGCGCGAGCCGCTGGTGTGCCGGTGCGCTCGATCAGCTACGCCGGCCTCAAGGACCGCCAGGCCCTGACGCGCCAGTGGTTCAGCCTGCACCTGCCTGGCAAGGCAGACCCCGACCTGTCGCGTGCCGAAGATGCCACCCTGCGTGTGCTCAAGCAGGTGCGTCACCAGCGCAAACTGCAGCGCGGCGCCCATTCGGCCAATGGCTTCACCCTGCGCCTTACGGCGCTGGCGGCTGATCATGCTGCCCTCGATGCCCGCCTGCAGACGCTCAAACAGCAGGGTGTGCCGAACTACTTCGGCGGCCAGCGTTTCGGGCATGGCGGCGGCAATGTCCAGGATGCCCAGCACTGGGCTGCCCTCAAGGCCCTGCCCGAGCAGCGCAACGTGCGTTCGCGGCTGCTCTCGGCTGCCCGCAGCTACCTGTTCAACCAGGTCCTGGCCGCTCGCGTTGCCGACGGCAGTTGGCAGCGGGCCCAAGTTGGTGACCTGTTGGCATTCACCGATAGCCGCAGTTTTTTTTCGGCGGGTGAACAGGAATGTTCAGATCCTCGCCTGGCCATTCTGGATTTGCATCCCACCGGCCCGATGTGGGGCGAGGGCCCGTCTCCAGCGGCCGGCGCGGCCTTGACGCTGGAGACGGCGATAGGTCAGCAGCATGCATTGCTGTGCCAATGGCTGGCCAATGCAGGCATGAGTCACGAACGGCGCATCCTGCGGCTCCCTATTGGCGGCCTGACGTGGCATTATCCCGAGCCTGATATCCTGCAACTGGAATTCGTCCTTCCGGCCGGATGCTTCGCCACCGTGGTGGTGCGCGAACTCGTCGATCTGGTGCCGGCAGGGCAGACGGACAGCCCATGCGTATTCTGATTTCGAATGACGACGGTGTTACGGCACCTGGCCTCGCCGCGCTCCACGGTGCGCTGGTGGATTATGCCGAGTGCGTGGTGATCGCCCCGGATCAAGACAAGAGCGGCGCCGGCAGTTCGCTGACGCTGGACCGGCCGTTGCACCCGCAAACCCTGGCCAACGGTTTCATCAGCCTCAATGGCACGCCCACCGATTGCGTGCACCTGGGGCTCAATGGCCTGTTGCCGGAAACACCGGACATGGTTGTCTCGGGGATCAACCTCGGTGCCAACCTGGGGGATGACGTGATCTATTCCGGCACGGTCGCTGCCGCGTTGGAGGGGCGCTTTCTCGGCGGTACGTCGTTGGCATTCTCGTTACTGTCGCGTCTGCCCGACAACCTGCCGACTGCAGCGTTCATCGCCCGCCGGCTGGTTGAGGCGCAGTCACGCCTGGAACTGCCGCCGCGTACGGTCCTCAACGTCAATATTCCCAACCTGCCGCTGGAGCACATCCGTGGCATACAGGTCACCCGTCTCGGTCACCGGGCGCGGGCGGCGGCACCGACCAAGGTGGTCAACCCGCGCGGCAAGGAAGGCTACTGGATCGCCGTGGCCGGTGATGCCGAGGACGGTGGGCCGGGTACCGACTTCCACGCGGTGATGCAAGGTTACGTGTCGATCACCCCGCTGCAACTGGACCGCACCTTCAACGATGCCTTCGAGCAGCTCCACGGTTGGCTGGAGGGCGTGCTCTGATGCGCGAACAGGACGATCTGCAGCGCCGAGGTATCGGCATGACCTCCCAGCGTACCCGCGAGCGCCTGATCCAGCGCTTGTGCGAAGAGGGTGTATCGAACCCCAAGGTGCTCGATGCCATCCGCCGTACGCCGCGCCATCTGTTCGTCGATGAGGCCCTGGCCCACCGCGCCTACGAAGACACCGCGCTGCCGATCGGGCACAACCAGACCATCTCCCAGCCATTCATGGTCGCACACATGAGTGAGCTGCTACTGGAGGCAGGGCCGCTGGACAAGGTGCTGGAGATCGGTACCGGCTCCGGTTACCAGACGGCCATCCTTGCCCAACTGGTGGAGCGGGTGTTCTCGGTGGAGCGCATCAAGGTCCTGCAGGACCGAGCCAAGGAACGCCTGGTCGAATTGAACCTGCGCAACGTGGTGTTCCGCTGGGGGGATGGGTGCGACGGCTGGCAGGCGCTGGCCCCCTACAACGGCATCATCGTTACCGCCGTGGCGCCGGAAGTGCCGCAGGCACTGCTCGACCAGCTGGCTCCTGGTGGGCGAATGGTCATCCCGGTAGGCCCTGCTGGTGAAGTCCAGCAGTTGATGCTTATCGTGCGTGAGGAGCAGGGCTTCTCTCGCCGTGTACTGGGCGCTGTGCGCTTTGTACCGCTGCTCAATGGCCCGGTGGCTTGAGCTGCTGGGAATATTTGAGGTGGTGACGAATTCTTGCCGCATCGCCCTGTCTATCTGGCGGGGCATCCCGGCTCTTTACTGAGCCTGTGCACCGAGCCTGCCAATGCAGTGGCGCTCGGTTATAATTGCAACATTATTGCATTTCTTTCCGTATTTTCGATTTTCGGCACCATGAGGGGAGCGCGGGTGGGGCATACAGTCATTCGGCAGCGCAAGGATTGGTTGGGTTTCAAGCTTCTGGTGATTGCACTGGCCATGGGCGCCCTGCTGACGGGTTGCTCCAGCACCGGCTCGGGCGGCGCACGCGTGGTCGACCGCAGCAATGCGGCGCCCAAGCGGCCGACCGTGACCTCCGGGCAGTATGTGGTCAAACCTGGCGATACGCTGTTCTCCATTGCGTTTCGCTACGGCTGGGACTACAAGGAGCTCGCCGCACGCAATGGCATCGCTGCCCCGTACACCATCCGGCCTGGCCAGGCGATCCGCTTCAGCAGCGGCGCTACCGGCAGTACCACGGTGGTGTCCAGCCCCTCTTCTTCGAGCAGGACGACGGTCATTCGTCGCCCCGTTGGAAAACCTATCACGGCGCCCGCCAGCGGCGGGAAAACGACGCCAACAACGCGAACCACGCCTACGCCGGTCGTTACCACGGTGCCCGCCGCAGAGCGCGCGGTGGGCGGTTGGACCTGGCCTGCAAATGGCGTGCTGATTGGAAAATTCGCTTCAAACGGTAGTTTGAATAAAGGCATTGATATCGCCGGTGATTTGGGACAGCCTGTTTTTGCTGCGTCTGATGGTGCGGTGGTCTACGCCGGGAGTGGCTTGCGGGGCTACGGCGAACTGATCATCATCAAGCACAGCGATACCTACGTCAGTGCCTACGGTCACAACCGCAGGCTGTTGGTTCGGGAGGGGCAGAAGGTCAAGGCAGGGCAGTCGATTGCTGAAATGGGGTCCACGGGCACTGATCGGGTGAAGCTGCATTTCGAGATTCGCCGCCAGGGCAAACCCGTCGATCCTCTCCAGTTCCTGCCACGGCGTTGATTGTTGTCCCCGGCCTGTTCCTCTGAAGTAGAGGGGAGAGGCTCCAGCGATGCCAGGGATGCAGGCGCCGCTCGAGTCTGAGTTCGAACTCAGCAAAGGACTATAACAATGGCTCTCAATAAAGAAGCGCCGGAGTTTGACATCGACGATGACGTTCTCCTGATGGAGACGGGCATCGTTTTGGAAACGGATGTGGTGTCAGACGAACCTGCTGTACCGTCGGTTCGGACCAGGGCCAAGTCAGGCTCTACGCTCAAGCAGCATAAATACATCGATTACAGCCGGGCGCTCGATGCCACCCAGTTGTATCTCAACGAGATCGGTTTCTCGCCTCTGCTTTCACCGGAAGAGGAAGTGCACTTCGCGCGGCTGTCGCAGAAGGGTGACCCAGCCGGGCGCAAGCGCATGATCGAAAGCAACCTGCGCCTGGTTGTGAAAATCGCCCGTCGTTACGTGAACCGCGGCCTGTCCTTGCTCGATCTCATCGAGGAGGGGAACCTGGGTTTGATTCGTGCAGTCGAGAAGTTCGACCCGGAGCGCGGTTTCCGTTTCTCGACCTATGCGACGTGGTGGATCCGCCAGACCATCGAGCGGGCGATCATGAACCAGACCCGCACCATTCGTCTGCCGATCCACGTGGTCAAGGAGCTCAACGTCTACCTGCGTGCCGCGCGGGAGTTGACCCAAAAGCTCGACCACGAACCTTCCCCTGAAGAGATCGCCACCCTGCTGGAAAAACCCGTTGCCGAGGTCAAGCGCATGCTTGGTCTTAACGAGCGGGTATCGTCGGTGGATGTTTCGCTCGGGCCAGATTCGGACAAGACCCTGCTCGATACACTCACCGACGATCGTCCTACCGACCCGTGCGAGCTGCTGCAGGATGACGACCTGTCACAGAGCATCGACCAGTGGCTGGGCGAGCTCACCGACAAGCAGCGCGAAGTGGTGGTACGCCGTTTTGGTCTGCGCGGGCATGAAAGCAGCACCTTGGAGGATGTAGGCCTGGAAATCGGCCTTACCCGCGAGCGAGTGCGGCAGATTCAGGTAGAGGGGCTCAAGCGCCTGCGTGAGATCCTGGAGAAGAATGGCCTGTCCAGTGAGTCGCTGTTCCAGTAAGCACTGCATGCCGGTATGCAAAAACGCCCTGATGACCTCGGGGCGTTTTTTTATGCGCAGGCCAGAGCGGCTGGCAATTATCTGGGGGTGATCAATGTGTAACTTGCTACCCCTGATGCACTGCGTGTAAGCCTTTGCTTACTTGTTGTGTAAGCCATACACGTAAAGGCCAGTAAATCATTGTCGTTTCCAGATCTGTTTTTTTCTCAACTAACTGAAATAATTGAACTTTTCAGATTTGTGGAAATGTGTCCCCGGTAATGTCTTGTGAGGGTTCGCGGTTGCCTGCGCTGCGGAAGTCGCTAGTATTCGAACTGTGCACACGGACATGCACAGGCGTTCAGGAAGAACGCCAAGGACATCGCAAGACGCGATTCATCAGGACGATGTTTAGGACAAGCAGGGACTACGGAAAAAATGTGGGCGGGTCAAACCGCCCCTTTTTTTGCCCGCAAAAAATGAAAAAGGCCCGTTGTGGGCCTTTTTCGTATCTGGGCGATTAACGTTCCAGATCGGCGATCTTGCCAGGCTTGCCATCCCACTCTTCGGCGTCAGGCAGGGCATCCTTACGCTCGGTGATGTTCGGCCAGATCTCCGCCAGCTCGGCATTGAGCTCAAGGAAGTTCTCCATGCCCGCAGGCACTTCGTCTTCCGAGAAGATGGCCTGGGCCGGGCATTCAGGCTCGCACAGTGCGCAGTCGATGCACTCGTCCGGGTGAATGACCAGGAAGTTCGGGCCTTCGTAGAAGCAGTCCACCGGACAGACTTCCACGCAGTCGGTGTATTTGCATTTGATGCAGTTGTCGGTGACGACGAAGGTCATTTCTAGTTCTCTCCTCAGGCAACGGCGGCGGCCCTTCCTCTCAGGGCCGCGCGGTTTACGGGCATGTGGCTGCAGGCCAGGCTAATAACCTGCAGCACCAGCAAACCGCGGCGGATTCTACCAGCTTGTAGTGCCCGCCGTTATAACAGGTTCTTTAGTTGATATAGCATTTCGATAGCTTGACGCGGGGTCATGTCGTCCAGCTCCAGCTTGCCCAGCTTCTCGATGGCCGGGTGTGGCAGGCTGGCGAACAGGTCGCTCTGGTGCGGTGCTTGTGGCTCGCCCTTGGCTTTGTTCGACACGGGTTGTTCGTGGGGCAGGCTGCTGGTCTCCAGCCGGCCCAGGTGCTCGCGCGCCCGCTGGATGACCGGCGACGGCACGCCTGCCAGTTGCGCCACGGCCAGGCCGTAGCTCTGGCTGGCGGGGCCAGGCAGCACATGGTGCAGGAACACGATGCGCTCGTTGTGTTCGGTAGCGTTCAGGTGCACGTTCGCCACCAGTGGTTCGCTTTCCGGCAGTACGGTCAGCTCGAAGTAGTGTGTGGCGAACAGCGTGTATGCACGCAGCTGCGCCAGGCGCTCTGCAGCCGCCCAGGCCAGCGACAAGCCGTCGAAGGTGCTGGTGCCACGGCCGACTTCGTCCATCAGCACCAGGCTGCGGTCAGTGGCGTTGTGCAGAATGTTGGCGGTTTCGCTCATCTCGACCATGAACGTCGAACGACCGCCAGCCAGATCGTCGCTGGAGCCGATACGGGTGAAGATGCGATCGACCAACGACAGTTCGCAACTGGCCGCCGGAACGAAACTGCCGATGTGCGCCATCAGCACGATCAGTGCGGTCTGGCGCATGTAGGTGGATTTACCACCCATGTTCGGGCCGGTGATGATCAGCATCCGGGTGCTGTTGTCCAGGCCCAGGTCGTTGGCTACGAACGGCGTGGTCAGTACCTGTTCGACCACCGGGTGACGCCCCTGATCGATGCGCAGGCAAGGTTCGTCGACGAAACGGGGGCAGTTAAGGTCCAGGTTGAGCGCCCGCTCGGCAAGGTTGCTCAGCACGTCCAGCTCGGCCAGCGCAGCGGCGCTGTCCTGCAGCGGTGCAAGGTGGCTGATGAGGGTCTCGAGCAACGCGTCGTACAGCATTTTTTCGCGGGCCAGGGCGCGGCTCTTGGCCGACAGCGCCTTGTCCTCGAAAGCCTTGAGCTCCGGCGTGATGAAACGCTCGGCCCCTTTGAGGGTCTGGCGACGAATGTAGTCGCCCGGGGCCTGTTCGGCTTGCTTGGTCGGCAGCTCGATGAAGTAGCCATGCACGCGGTTGTAGCCGACTTTCAGGTTGGCAAGACCGGTGCGGGCCTTCTCGCGGGCTTCAAGGTCGATCAGGAACTGGCCGGCGTTCTCGCTGATCGCCAGCAGATCGTCCAGCTCGTTGTCATAGCCGGCCTTGAGTACGCCGCCGTCGCGGATCACTGCTGGCGGGTTGTCGATGATCGCCCGCTCCAGCAGGCTGGCCAGCTCCGGGTAGGTGCCGGTGATGGCCGCCAGGCGCGCCAGGTGTGGGGCTTCCAGCTCAGCCATGGCGTTCTGCAGTTCGGGCAGGGCGCCGAGGGCATCACGCAGGCGCGCCAGGTCGCGCGGGCGGGCATTGCGCAGGCCGATACGGGCGAGGATCCGCTCGATATCGCCAATTTCCTTGAGCTGCGGCTGCAGTTTCTCGAAGCGGTAGCCATCGAGCAGGCAGCGAATCGAATCCTGGCGCGCCTGCAAGACCTTGAGGTCGCGCAGCGGGCGGTTCAGCCACCGGGTCAGCAGGCGGCTGGCCATTGCGGTCTGGCAGCGATCGATCACCGACTGCAAGGTATTGTCGCGACCACCTGCCAGGTTGATGTCCAGCTCCAGGTTGCGGCGGCTGGCCCCGTCGAGGATCACGGTGTCGTCCAGGCGCTCGTGGCGCAAGCTGCGCAGGTGGGGCAGGGCGGTGCGTTGGGTTTCCTTGGCGTAGGTCAGCAGGCAGCCGGCGGCGCCGATGGCCAGGGTCAGCTTGTCGCAACCAAAGCCCTTGAGGTCTTTGGTTGCGAACTGCTGGCACAGAGCCTTGCGTGCCGAGTCGCGGTCGAAGTCCCAAGGGGCTCGTCGGCGTGCGCCCGGACGCTTCTCGGCCGGCAGGTCGCGTGGCCAGTCGTCGGGGATCAGCAGCTCGACAGGGTTGATGCGTTCAAGCTCGGCCAGCAGGTTTTCCCAGCCCTTGATTTCTTGCACGCTGAAATTGCCGCTGGTGATATCCAGCACCGCCAGGCCAAACAGGCGCTCATCCCCCAGCAGTGCGGCAATCAGGTTGTCGCGGCGCTCGTCGAGCAACGCTTCGTCGCTGACCGTGCCCGGGGTGATGATGCGCACCACCTGACGCTCTACCGGGCCCTTGCTGGTGGCGGGGTCACCGATCTGCTCGCAGATCACCACCGACTCGCCGAGCTTGACCAGCTTGGCCAGGTAGCCTTCCAGCGAGTGGAACGGAATTCCGCACATGGGGATCGACTGGCCGGCTGACTGGCCACGGGCTGTCAGGGTGATATCCAGCAGTTTTGCGGCTTTTTTCGCATCTTCGTAGAAGATTTCGTAAAAGTCGCCCATGCGGTAGAACATCAGCTGGTCCGGGTGCTGGTTTTTCAGCTTCCAGTACTGCTGCATCATTGGGGTGTGTGCGGAAAGATCAGACATTCAGGGCCTTACAGCGGGGATCTGGTTGGCGATTGTAAAACCGGCAATGGTACAGGCTTTTTGGCCGAGATGCAGGCGGCGGGCAAGTGCCCTCGCGCCCCGGCTGCATGAATTGCATTTCCTGCGGCGGCGCTGCATTATGCATGCTATGCAAAAACGCAATGTAGCCACCGTACTCAGAGAGTTGCTCGCCCGCCACGGCCTGTCCCCCACAGAGCTGCACCGGCGCACGGGCGTGCCTCAATCCACCCTGTCGCGGATCCTCAGCGAGAAGATCGTCGATCCCTCGGATAGGCACGTGTCGAAAATTGCCGACTATTTCGGCGTCAACACCGAACAGCTGCGCGGCCGCGCCGAGCTTGGCGCCTCACGCGAAGCCGCATTGCCGGCCCGCGGCCATGCGGACCTCAGCGACATCAGCCTGTGGGACGATGAAACGCCCGTCGAGGACGACGAGGTGTCAGTACCCTTTCTTCGTGAGGTCGAATTGGCAGCAGGATCAGGAAGGTTCGTCATCGAGGAAAGCGAGCGTGCCCGCCTGCGCTTTGGCAAGCGCAGCCTGCGCCATAACGGCGTGCAGTTCGACCAGGCCAAATGCGTGACCGTGCGCGGTAACAGCATGCTGCCGGTACTGCGCGACGGGGCGACGGTCGGGGTCAACACCGGCAAGTGTTCGATCGGTGACATCATCGATGGTGATCTCTACGCCATCAACCACAATGGTCAATTGCGGGTGAAGCAGGTGTATCGGCTGCCCACCGGTATTCGCCTGCGCAGCTTCAATCGCGACGAACACCCTGATGAAGACTACAGCTTTCAGCAGCTGCAGGAAGAGCAGATCAGCTTGCTCGGGCATGTGTTCTGGTGGGGCATGTACGCCCGCTGACCAGGCCTTTTTCAAGAAAACCCGCTTCGGCGGTTTTTTTTCGTCTGGAGAAAAGCCCTACAGCCTGATGAGCAAAAGCACTCATGCGTATCAGCAAAGTCATGCCTACAGTTAAATGAATAAATGCATTGACTGGATATGCGTTAACGCATAGCTTGTATCTCGAGGCGGACTGAGCCTTTGTTACACAGGAGACAGGACAGTGACGAACGAGCAACAAGTGTTACTGGAGATGCCGCTCTGGCTGGTAATCGTCCTGGCATCGCTGGGCGGCCTCAGCGGCGAAATGTGGCGGGCCGACAAGGCGGGCGCCACCGGTTGGTCGCTGCTGCGACGGCTGGCGCTGCGCTCCGGCGCCTGTATCGTCTGCGGAGTTTCGACGGTGATGTTGCTGTATGCCAGCGGCCTGTCGATCTGGGCGGCCAGCGCATTTGGTTGCCTGACCGCGGTAGGTGGAGCCGATGTGGCCATGCGTCTTTATGAGTGCTGGGCGATCAGGCGGCTGGGCTTGCGTGGCACCGCGTCGAGCGATGAATGACCAGGAGGATGTGCGTGCGAAAGTTTGAGCATGGGTAGAACAATGCCTGTCCCGATCAGCCCCCTCAAATGCTAGGGTGTCGCTCAGCCTCTTCCAGGAGTTGCCCATGGACCCGATCACCGTTCTCTCCGCCCGGCTGGGCGAACACCTGCGCCGCTTCAGCGCCCAGGTCACCACCGCCGAATCTTGCACCGGCGGCGGCATCGCCGAAGCCATCACCCGCGTACCTGGCAGCTCCGCCTGGTTCGAGGCAGGCTATGTCACCTACTCCAACGCCCAGAAGACTCGCCAGCTTGGGGTCCCAGAACCGTTGTTCGCCCAAGTCGGTGCAGTCAGCCAGGAGGTGGTCGAAGCCATGGTTCGCGGCGCCCAGGCGGCCAGCGGTGCGCGTTTTGCCGTGGCAGTCAGTGGCGTGGCCGGGCCCGACGGTGGCTCGCCGGCCAAACCGGTCGGTACCGTGTGGCTGGCATGGGCCGATGGCAGTCACGTGAGCAGTGAGCGTCGCCACTTCGACGGCGACCGTGAAGCAGTGCGCCGACAGACGGTGATCGCCGCGTTAGACGGCTTGTTACAGCTTGGTGCCGAGTAAATCGACGACAGGGGTTTGCTCAAACGCTTCCCTGTGGAATAATACTGGCTACTTATACAGGTATTCCGGCCATCAGGGCCAAGTCGAACACGTGAGGATTTCAATGGACGACAACAAGAAGCGCGCCTTGGCTGCGGCCCTGGGTCAGATCGAACGCCAATTCGGCAAAGGCGCGGTCATGCGCATGGGCGATCACGAGCGCACCGGCATTCCGGCCATTTCTACCGGCTCCCTGGGCCTGGACATCGCTCTGGGCATCGGCGGCCTGCCAAAAGGCCGTATCGTCGAGATCTATGGCCCGGAGTCTTCGGGTAAAACCACACTGACCCTGTCGGTCATCGCCGAAGCCCAGAAAAGCGGCGCCACCTGCGCCTTCGTCGACGCCGAGCACGCTCTCGACCCAGAGTACGCCGGCAAACTGGGCGTCAACGTCGACGACCTGCTGGTTTCGCAGCCGGATACCGGCGAGCAGGCGCTGGAAATTACCGACATGCTGGTGCGTTCCAACGCCGTTGACGTAATCATCGTCGACTCCGTGGCCGCCCTGGTGCCCAAGGCAGAAATCGAAGGCGAGATGGGTGACATGCACGTTGGCCTCCAGGCCCGTCTGATGTCCCAGGCGCTGCGCAAGATCACCGGTAACATCAAGAACGCCAACTGCCTGGTCATCTTCATCAACCAGATCCGTATGAAGATCGGTGTGATGTTCGGCAGCCCGGAAACCACCACCGGTGGTAACGCCCTGAAGTTCTACGCCTCGGTGCGCCTGGACATCCGTCGTACTGGTGCAGTCAAGGAAGGCGACGAAGTCGTCGGCAGCGAAACCCGCGTCAAAATCGTCAAGAACAAGGTCTCGCCGCCGTTCCGTCAGGCTGAGTTCCAGATTCTTTACGGTAAGGGTATCTACCGTAACGGCGAAATCATTGACCTGGGCGTTGCTCAAGGGTTGGTCGAGAAGTCGGGAGCCTGGTATGCCTACCAGGGCAACAAGATCGGCCAAGGCAAGGCTAACGCAGCCAAGTACCTGCAAGAGAACCCGGCCATTGGTGCCGAGATCGAGAAGCAGATTCGCGAGAAGCTGCTCAAGGCGGGTGTTGTTGCCGAAGCGGGCAAGGCTGCTGCAGCCGATGCCAAAGCCGACGACGTGGCTGACGCCGACGCCGGTTATTGATAGCTGCTTGGCCGATCATGTCCGTCGTACTCGACACCCCCGTCGCCGTTCGGCGGACAGCCATGGACCTGCTTGCGCGCCGCGAGCATGGTCGCGTCGAGCTGACGCGCAAACTGCGTCAGCGCGGCGCTACGGATGAGCTGATCGAGCCCGCGCTTGATCGGCTCGCCGAAGAAGGGCTGCTCAGTGAGGCCCGCTACCTTGAAAGCTTCATCAGGTACCGTTCCAATGCCGGCTATGGCCCAGCGCGTATTCGCGAGGAGCTGGGCCAGCGTGGCCTGAACCGTGGCGATATTGACCAGGCACTGCGTGACTGTGGTGTGAACTGGGCAGAGCGGCTACAGGATGCCTGGCAGCGCAAATATGCCGGGCTACGTCCGCATGACCCCCGCAGCCGTGCCCAGCAAACCCGGTTTCTCGCTTACCGTGGGTTTCCCTTGGACATGATCGGCCGCCTGCTCAGCGGCCGAGACTTGGACGACTACTGATCTAACAGCCACATCGCAGGCGCACTCAGCTGACCTTCAACGCCTCCCGCGCCCGCTGCGTGGTATGCATCGGCTGTGGCTTTGCCCAGTTCTCCGACAGGTTGATGAAATCCACCAGCTCACGCAGACGCCCTTGATTACGCCCATTGAAGGCAAAGGTCAGACGGGTCAGATGGTTGTAGTTGCCTACTTCATGCTCTACGCCACTGTCGGCATGTTGATGGTACTTCCCGCTCAGTCGTAAATCGGCAAAGGCTTCCTGAATCTCATGCAGTGCCGCGTCGCTGAGCCGATGGTGCATGCGGATCACAAACTGGTTCTTCAGCCAGCGGCTGGAGTGGTAGTTGCTGTAGAACTGGTTGATTTCCTCCACTGCCTCGTCGGCACTGTGTACCAGGCGCACCAGCTTGAGGTCACTGGGCAGGATGTAGCGGTTTTCTTCCAGTTGCCTGCTGATGAAGTCCAGGCAGTCACGCCAAAAGCTGCCACCTGGTGAGTCCAGCAGGACCACCGGCACCAGTGGGCTCTTGCCAGTCTGAATCAGCGTCAGTACTTCCAGTGCCTCATCGAGCGTGCCGAAACCTCCCGGGCAAAGGACCAGGGCGTCGGCTTCCTTGACGAAGAACAGCTTGCGAATGAAGAAAAAGTGGAAGGGCAGCAGCTTGTCAGTGCCATCCACTGTCGGGTTGGCGTGCTGTTCGAAAGGAAGGGTGATGTTGAAGCCCAGGCTATGATCGCTACCCGCGCCTTCGTGCGCTGCGGCCATGATGCCGCCGCCTGCGCCGGTAATGACCATGAGGTCGGAGCGGGCCAGTGTGGCACCCAGTTCGCGGGCCAAGGCATACATCGGGTGTTCCAGCGGTGTGCGGGCCGAGCCGAAAACAGTGACCTTGCGCCGGCCCTTGTAGCGTTGCAGGCTGCGGAAGGAGTGGTCCAGCTCGCGAAGGGCCTGCAAGGTGATCTTGGCACTCCAGCGATCGGTGTCGTCGTGGGCCATGCGCAAGATGGTCAGCATCATGTCGCGGTACAGTGGCAGGTTGGGGCTGTCCGGTGCGACCAGTTGCAGTTGTTCATCGAGTTTACTCAGGTCGATACCACTGTCCCTGAAGTGATTGAACAGATACTCATTGGGTTGGTAAGGCATTCAACGTCTCCTTCTGCAGCAAAACCTCTGACCGAGCTGATGGCTGGGCTCGGCCGCGACGCTACGTGCGTCGCTGGCTGCTCTGGCTCGAGTGTGCGTCCCGAGCATTGCAGTAGGCCTTCAAGGCCCTGATGCAGGTGCGTAATTCATCTTGTCGTTTTTGTGCGCTTCGCTATCAATCTAGACCCTCGCGCCACTTCATGCAGGCACTATCACCAAGGCCACTCGTCGGTACGCGGCCATTGATGGCAAGGGTTTGGTTAACTGGAGAAGCGAAACGTGTCGATGCAGGAGGTGGCGGTATGCATCGCTTGGTCATCGAGGTAGACCGGCAGCTCTATCAGCAGCTGGAACATGCGGCACAGGTTCATCATGTGAGCCTGGAGGCGGAGTGCCTGCGGCGGTTGGCTGCGTTAGAATGCCAGTCACCTTACCTGCAGGCGCTTCTGGCAGAGATGCGCGCCGAGGAAGAGCCGCGGCGCGCGGAGGATGAGCGGGTCAGTTGATTACTTCTTCTTGTTTCCGGCAGTGCAGCTGGCAGCGTCAAAGGCCTGGTCCATGACCGGTTGATTGGTCTTGTAGACGGTGAAGCGATAGACCATCACGGCGCCTTTTGACATCAGGTTGCGGTAACCGCTGTTCCGGCAGACGCTGTCACCTAGCTGGCTGCGCACCTGCTCTGCGTTTTGCTGCATGCGTGCGGCGTGCTCGGCGCGCACGCTCAGGTGGTTCACCAGTGCCTTGCCTTCAACGGTATAACCCTGGTCGAGGATATCTTCGTTGATGGCTCGCGGGGTGCCGACGCTGCTTTCCTTGGCGACCTTTTCCAGCATCTTGTTCAGCTCGAACTCCTGCTTGGAGGCCGCCTGGGCTGCCAGTGGCAGGGTGAGCAACAGGCTCAGGGTCGGGACGATAAGACGCAGCATGAATCTCTCCTGGTTCGGTGACTGGCGCTTCGACATGCGCAGACGGCTGGTGTTCCATGAAACCCGCAGAATCGCGGGCAGGCTCGCGGCCACCAAAACGCTGATTATAAAGGACCAGCCGGTCCAGCTGCACGGCAAATGACGCCCGCTCTGGTAGACTGGCGCTTTGTTTTCATCGAGTTATCGCAGTGTCCAGTCACAACCTGTCCCGAGGCTTGCCAGCATGAGCCATGCGGTAGCGCGCCTGCGCGCCGAACGGCTGGCCCGCAGCATCAAGCCGTTCATTGCTCGTGGTTCACGTGCCGAACGCTGCCCTGACTGTCGGGTTATCGCCACCCATTGCCTGTGTGCCTGGAAGCCAAAGGTGCACGCCGACTCTGGGGTATGCCTGTTGATGCATGATACCGAGCCATTGAAGCCGACCAACACCGGCTGGCTGATCGCCGACCTCATCGAAGATACCTCTGCCTTCGGCTGGTTGCGAACGTCGGTGGACGAACGCTTGTTGACCTTGCTGGCAGACCCACAGTGGCAGCCCTACATCGTCTTCCCTGGCGAATTCGTCGCCCAGCAGCGGGTGGTCAGCGAGGTCGTGCGTGAGCCGGGCAAACGCCCGCTGTTCATCCTGCTGGATGCCACCTGGACCGAAGCCCGCAAGATGTTCCGCAAGAGCCCTTATCTTGACCGTTTCCCGGTGCTGAGCCTGCAAGCTGAGCAGATGTCGCGCTATCGCCTGCGCCGCTCCAAGCGCGATGATCATTTCTGCACTGCGGAAGTTGCTGCCATGTGCCTGGACCTTGCGGGTGACGACCAAGCCTCCCAAGCCCTGGATGCGTATCTGGATGTGTTCAGCCTGCACTACCTCAGTGGCAAGCGTCGCCTGCCTCTGGACGAGCAGGACGCTACCCACCAGCGTTTGCATACCTTCCTATAGTCCAAGGGGCACAAGCCCCACTTTGGTTCATAATGACGGGGCTGGCGGCCAGGATGAAGCGAGGCGGCAGGGCGAGTGGTTTGACCTGCCCGGCCGTGCTCGGCACCTTGGCGCCGATTCCCCGCCGGGCGCTATTCCTCCGCCGCTGCGCCTGGCACAGAACAGGATCCTTAGATCGATGGCCATGTACGAAATCCTGATTGCCGATGACCACCCGCTGTTTCGTAGCGCTCTGCGCCAGGCCGTCACCCTCGGCCTGGGCGCGGATGTGCGCCTGGTCGAGGTGGCGAGCATCGCCGAGCTGGAAAGCCGGCTGAGCGAAAAAGCCGACTGGGACCTGGTCCTGCTGGACCTGAACATGCCGGGCGCCTATGGTTTCTCCGGGCTGGTCCTGCTGCGTGGCCAGTACCCTCAGATCCCGGTGGTGATGGTCTCGGCCCAGGAAGAGGCTGCCGTTGTAGTCAAGTCCCGCGAGTTTGGGGCCAGTGGTTTCATTCCAAAGTCCAGTGGGCTGGAAGTGATTCAGGATGCAGTGAGGAAGGTGCTCGATGGCGACGTCTGGTGGCCGCCTCAGGCATTTGAAAGGGTCGATGTCTCGGCCGAGGCCAAAGCCGCCAGCGAAGGCCTGGCCAGCCTCACGCCACAGCAGTTTCGCGTGTTGACCATGGTCTGTGAAGGCTTGCTGAACAAACAGATCGCCTATGAGCTGAATGTGTCGGAAGCGACCATCAAGGCCCATGTGACGGCCATTTTCCGCAAGCTGGGTGTGCGCACTCGGACCCAGGCGGCCTTGTTGCTGCAACAACTTGAATCCGTTGCGAGCAGCTAAATGCTTGCCGCTTCACGCTTTTTTGACTCATTTTGAACTAGTCTGCTGGCCTTTCATCGGTGAAGTGACGCACATGTCGCCATTCAAAGGCCAGACCGGCCTCAAACGTATCTTCAACGCCGCCGGCTATTCGCTGGACGGCCTGCGCGCCGCCTTCAAAGGCGAGGCTGCTTTCCGTCAACTGGTACTGCTCAATGTGCTGCTCATCCCGATTGCCTTTTGGCTGCCGGTAAGCCGCGCCGAGCGGGCCATCATGATCGCCGTGTGCCTGCTCGGGCTGATCGTCGAACTGTTCAACTCGGCGGTGGAGGCGGCCATCGACCGCATTTCGCTGGAGCGCCATCCGCTTTCGAAAAACGCCAAAGACATGGGCAGTGCTGCGCAATTCGTAGCACTGACCATGGTGGCGTTGGTCTGGGGCGTTATCCTGCTCTAAGCGATCGGTGGCAAGACGATCTCGTCACTGCGCGTAAACCCTGCGGTGAAGTTGCGGCACAACTCGAGAAACTCGCGCATGGCCGAGGTCTGGTATTTTTGTTTGTGCCAGATGAAGTAGAACTGGCGCATCAGGTCCAGCTCCGGGGTTTCGACCGGCACCAGGCTGCCACGCCGGAAGGCATCGCGCAGGGCCAGGCGCGATATGCAGCCAATACCCAGGCCTGATTCCACGGCACGCTTGATCGCTTCGGTATGCTCCAGTTCCAGGCGTATGTTCAGATTGGCGCGATGATGCCGCATGGCCTGATCGAATGTCAGGCGGGTGCCGGAGCCTTGTTCGCGAAGAATCCAGGCTTCCTGGGACAGGCTTTCGATATCTGCGCGGCCCACCTTGGCCAGCGGGTGTTGCGGCGCGCAGAACACTACCAGTTCGTCCTCAACCCAAGGCTGTACCTCCAGGTCCGGATGGTTGCAGTCGCCTTCGATCAGACCCAGATCAATTTCGTATTGTGCAACCTGGTGCACGATATGGGCTGTGTTCTGCACGTGCAGCTTGACCTGGCTTTCCGGGTGTACCTGCATGAAGCTACCGATCAGCAAGGTGGCCAGGTAGTTGCCAATGGTCAGTGTGGCGCCGACTGCCAGTGAGCCAAAACCGGACTTGCCGTTGAGCAGGTCTTCGATCTCCTTGGCCTGGTCGAGCAGCGCAACCGCTTGCGGCAGCAGCTGATGCCCCAAGGCGTTGAGGGCCAGGCGTTTACCTGCACGGTCGAACAACTGGCAGCTCGATTGCCGCTCCAGTTCAGTGATGGACGTGCTGGCAGCCGACTGCGACAGGGCCAGCACACTGGCGGCTCGAGAGACGCTCTGATGCTGGGCCACGGCGACGAATACCTGTAGCTGACGAAGTGTGAATCGCATATCTATATAACCGATAACACATATCTTGATAATTCAGTTAACAGATATTGTCGCTGCCCCTAAACTATCGCGCAACTGTGCGCTGTGCGCGCTGCGTTTTCTTCAGGAGCCCCATCGATGAGCAACATGAACCACGAACGTGTCCTCAGTGTGCATCACTGGAACGACACCCTGTTCAGCTTCAAGTGCACCCGCGACCCGGGCCTGCGCTTCGAGAACGGTCAGTTCGTGATGATCGGCCTGCAGCAGGACAGCGGCCGTCCGCTCATGCGCGCCTACTCCATCGCTTCGCCCAACTGGGAAGAGCACCTGGAATTCTTCAGCATCAAGGTGCCTGACGGCCCGCTGACCTCCCAGCTGCAGCACCTGAAGGAAGGCGACGAGATCATCATCAGCAAGAAGCCTACCGGTACGCTGGTCCTCGACGACCTGAACCCGGGCAAGCACCTGTACCTGCTGAGCACCGGCACTGGCCTGGCGCCGTTCATGAGCGTCATTCAGGACCCGGAAACCTACGAGCGCTTCGAGAAAGTGATCCTGGTGCACGGTGTGCGCTACGTGAACGAAGTGGCCTATCGCGAGTTCATCACCGAACACCTGCCACAGAACGAGTTCTTTGGTGAGGCGGTGCGTGACAAGCTGATCTACTACCCGACCGTTACCCGCGAGCCGTTCGAAAACCAGGGCCGCCTGACTGACCTGATGCGCAGCGGCAAGCTGTTCAGCGATATCGGCCTGCCACCGATCAACCCGCAGGACGACCGCGCCATGATCTGTGGTAGCCCGAGCATGCTCGACGAGACCAGCGAAGTTCTCGACAGCTTCGGCCTGAAGATCTCCCCGCGCATGCGTGAGCCGGGTGACTACCTGATCGAGCGTGCTTTCGTCGAGAAGTAATCGACCGGCAATGAAGGCGCAGGCTTGGCCTGATGCCAGTCAGTTAAGCGTTTTGGGGCCGCTTTGCGGCCCATCGCCGGCAAGCCGGCTCCCACAGGTACAGCGCAGACCTCAAGAACTGTGCGGTCCCGGTAGGAGCCGGCTTGCCGGCGATGGGCTGCGTAGCAGCCCTGACAACGCTAACTGACTGGCATTAAGGTAAGGCCTGCGTTTTTTATGCCTGTGCGACTGAGGTTGCCAGTGCTTTCAGTTTTCCGGCACGACCTCAAGCACGCGAATTACATCCGGCTGCGGGTAGTGCCACCTGACCTGCACATCCCAGAACTTCACCCCATACACCCGCTCTGGCGGCGGCACCTGATAGGCCGGTCGTGGGTCCTGTGCCAGGCACTGTTCGATAAGCTCCACCAGTGGTTCGCCCAGGCGCAGGGCGTGTTCGCGGGCCTGGGGCAGGGCGCTATCGCCCCAGTGCACGGCAATCGCGGCAGGCGCATCGCTGGCCATCAGGTTGCTCGCCCCGGCGATGCTGTCGGCATAGGGAACATACGGCTTGATATCCAGCACCGGCGTGCCATCGAGCAGATCGATGCCGGACAGCAGCAGCCGACCCGGCTCCACAGCCTCCAGGCGTACCACCGACTGGCCGATGCCATTGGGCCGATGGGTCGCTCGCGTAGCGAACACGCCCATGCTTTTGTTGCCGCCCAAGCGTGGTGGGCGCACTTTAAGGCGTGGCTTGTCTTCCAGGGCCTGATGGAACAGGAACAACAGCCACACATGGCTGACCTGCTCCAGGCCCGCCACGGCCTCGCCTTGGTCGAACGGCGGCAGCAACTCAAGTACCCCGCGTGCAGCCGGCGCCAGCTGTGGCTGCCGCGGGATTGCGAACTTCTCCTTGAAACAGGAGCGCACGATGCCGACAGGCGAAACCGTATGTTGCATGGCGAGTCAGCCGCGCACGCGCAGGGTCAGGCCCTTGAGGAAGTTGCGCAGCAACTGGTCGCCGCAAGGCCGATAGTTCTCATGGCCCACCTTGCGGAACAGCGCGCTGAGTTCGGGCTTGGAAACCGGGAAATTGACCGACTTGAGGATCACATGCAGGTCGTCTTCCTTGAGCTCAAAGGCTACGCGCAGCTTCTTGAGGATGGTGTTGTTGGTCACCGGCAGCTCTACAGGCTGTGGCGGACGGCTATCGTCCTTGCCGCGGCGGTGGAAGACCAGGCCGTCGAGAAAGTGCGCCATGACCCGCTCGGGGCAGCGCACAAAACCGGGCTCGTCCTCTTTCTTCAGGTAGGTGGCGAGCACCACCGGATTAACCTCCAGGCCCGAGAGCGCGATGATCTCGGCCATCTTGGCGTCGTTCACCTTGAGCATGTAGCGCAGGCTGCGCAGTACATCGTTGTGGTTCATTGCTGCAAAATCCTGTTCAGATGCCACGCCTGGGCGTGGCGCATCGCTTAGAAACGTTCAGTGCCGGCCAGGTAACGCCAGTTGCCCACAGGCAGCTTGCCCATGGATACACCGCCCAGGCGAATACGGCGCATGCTGAGTATTTCCAGGCGCAGGTAGGCGCAGATCTCGGAGATCTGCCCGGGTTGTGGGTTCTTCAGGGCCAGGCGCAGGTGGGTCTCGTTTTGCCAGCTGGCCTTGGCCTTGGGCAGTTCCCGATCATTGCGCGTCGCGCCGCGCGCCAGGCGCTCCAGCGCCTGTGGCGTGGTCTCGCCGCGCACTTCAATGATGTATTCCTGTTCCAGGCGACGCAGGTCGGCCTCGATCTTGCGGGTAACCTTCCAATCCTGGGTGAACACCTGCAGGCCACTGGCACCGCGCTCCAGGGGCGCCGAACAGGTCAGCCGGGTGAAGTGCCCGTGCAGCGGCCGCACGCCTTCGCGATGTGCTTCGCTGAGGCTGGCCATGTTCATGCTGGCGCGGGCCGTATCGATATCGACACCCGCAGGCTGGTTGAGCAGCAGGGTAACCGGGTCAAGCGCCTCGGCATTGGCGCCCGGCAACAGCTCGACAGCCTGGTGTTCGACCTTGAACTGAGGCTGCTCGACTACAACGCCATCGACCGTGACCCAGCCTCCTTCGATATACAGCTCTGCCTCTCGGCGTGAGCAGCCGAGCTGCTCGATGAGGCGTTTGGACAGGCGGACGGGTTCGGACATGGCAGGCAATTCGCAAGGCAGGGAAAGTCTTACATTGTACCTGCCCATTTGCGGTTGATGACGGGAATCTGTGCCGAATGCACCATTTCGGAAGTATTGCACGGCATCCTGCGACAAAGTCCTAGGACGCTGTACGAATCAGCTTCATATGAAGCAATGGATAGGGCTGCCCCAGGCCATCTGTTTCGGAGCGCCCGATCACTTCGAAGCCCTCGTGCAGGTAGAAGCCCAAGGCTTGGGGGTTCTGTTCGTTGACATCCAGGCATTGCGCGTTCAGTTCGCTGATGGCATAGCGCAGCAAGCGCCTGCCCACGCCTCGGCCACGGTATTGGGGTGCGACGAACAGCATGTCCACACGCCCATTGGCGACACCGGCAAAGCCGCAGATGCGCTGACGGTCCTTGCAGCAGACCAGCATGACGGCGTCCAGGTACTTGCGTAGCACATGGTCGCGCAGTAGCAGGATATAAGCGTCAGGCAGAAAGTCGTGGGTTGCGCGCACCGAGTTCTCCCAGACCTGAACCAGTTCCGGGTAATCACACAGGTGGGGTGTTTGCAACGTCAATGCCGAATGCATGCCGGTGTTCCTCGGTGGTCATTGAGGAAACCATAGATGCAAAAAGCCCCGCCAGTGGGCGGGGCTCCTTCTACGTGCGCAGCCTCAAACAGGCTCGGCCCACATGTCGTACTCGTCGGCATCGACCACCCGGCAACGGACCTTGTCGCCCGGCTTGAAGCCATGGTCGCCATCGATGAACACGCTGCCATCGATCTCAGGTGCATCGAAGAAGCTGCGGCCGACCGAGCCTTGCTCTTCGACTTCGTCGATCAGCACTTCGATTTCCTTGCCGATGCGCAATTGCAGGCGTGCGCTGCTGATGGCCTGCTGGTGGGCCATGAAGCGATCCCAGCGCTCCTGCTTGACGTCATCCGGCACTTCTTCCAGGCCCAGGTCGTTGGCAGGCGCACCTTCGACCGGCGAGTACTGGAAGCAGCCGACGCGGTCGAGCTGGGCTTCGGTCAGCCAGTCCAGCAGGTACTGGAAGTCTTCTTCGGTCTCACCCGGGAAACCGACGATGAAGGTCGAGCGGATCACCAGTTCCGGGCACTGTTCGCGCCAGTTCTTGATGCGCGCCAGGGTGCGGTCTTCGAAGGCGGGGCGCTTCATCGACTTGAGCACTTTCGGGCTGGCGTGCTGGAACGGGATGTCCAGGTACGGCAGGATCTTGCCGGCGGCCATCAGCGGGATCACGTCGTCGACGTTCGGGTACGGGTAGACGTAGTGCAGCCGCACCCAGGCGCCCAGGCTGCTCAGCGCTTCGCACAGCTCGAGCATGCGGGTCTTGACCGGGCGGCCGTTCCAGAAATCGGTCTTGTACTTGACGTCCACGCCGTAGGCGCTGGTGTCCTGGGAAATCACCAGGATCTCCTTGACGCCGGCCTTGACCAGGCGTTCGGCTTCGCTCAGCACTTCGCCGACCGGGCGGCTGACCAGCTTGCCGCGCATCGACGGGATGATGCAGAAGCTGCAGCTATGGTTGCAGCCTTCGGAGATCTTCAGGTAAGCGTAGTGGCGCGGGGTCAGCTTGACGCCCTGCGGCGGTACCAGGTCGATCAGCGGGTTGTGGTCCTGGCGTGGCGGTACCACTTCGTGCACGGCATTGACTACCTGCTCGTACTGCTGCGGGCCAGTGACCGACAGCACGCTGGGGTGCACGTCACGGATGCTGCCTTCCTCGACACCCATGCAGCCGGTGACGATGACCTTGCCGTTTTCCTTGATCGCTTCGCCGATCACTTCCAGCGACTCGGCCTTGGCGCTGTCGATGAAGCCGCAGGTGTTGACCACCACTACGTCGGCATCCTCGTAGGTGGGCACGACTTCATAACCTTCCATACGCAACTGGGTCAGAATGCGCTCGGAATCTACCAGGGCTTTTGGGCAACCCAGGCTGACGAACCCTACCTTGGGGGTGGCGGGAGTGGTGGACATGACTAACCTCGGTATTGAATACAGGTCGCCCGGCCGGAAACGGCGGCGATCCTGACGGGCGCTTCTGGGCGCCTCTGATCAAAAAGTGCGCAATTCTAGCGAGCGCAAGGTCGCTTGACCAGCACAAATGCGACGAACGCTGCGCTATGCTTCGCGCCGTTGTGTCGGGGCATGTGCGATCCCCTGGCGCGAGGCAGAATTCTACCGGTCTAGATGGCCGTTTGCGGGAGTGGTCGATGGTTCAGGCAAGCAGTCACGCCGAGGGCGGGCAGGGGGCGACGCGGTCGCTGAGCCTGTTGGTGGCAGCTGTTGGGGTGGTCTACGGCGATATCGGTACCAGCCCGTTGTATACCCTCAAGGAAGTCTTCACCGGCGGTTACGGGGTGCCGGTCAATCATGATGGTGTGCTGGGGATCCTGTCGCTGATCCTCTGGTCGCTGCTGTGGGTGGTGTCGTTCAAGTACGTGATGTTCATCCTGCGCGCCGACAACCAGGGTGAGGGCGGTACCATGGCCCTGACCGCGCTGGCGCGGCGGGCTACGGCGGCCTACCCGCGCCTGCGCACGCTGATGGTCATCTGTGGCCTGATCGGCGCCTCGCTGTTCTACGGCGACAGCATGATCACCCCGGCGGTGTCGGTGCTGTCGGCAGTAGAGGGCATGGGCCTGGCATTCGACGGTATCGACCATTGGGTGGTGCCGATTTCGCTGGTGGTGCTGGTGGCGCTGTTCCTGGTGCAAAAGCATGGTACCGAGAAGATCGGCAAGCTGTTCGGCCCGATCATGGTCACCTGGTTCGTGGTGCTGGCGGCGCTGGGGGTGCATGGCATCTCGCAGAGCCCCGAGGTGCTCAAGGCGTTCAACCCGGGCTGGGCGGTGAACTTCTTCATCGTGCACCCGGGCATGGGTGTGGCCATTCTCGGTGCTGTGGTGCTGGCCCTGACCGGTGCCGAGGCGCTGTACGCCGACATGGGCCATTTCGGTCGCAAGCCGATTGCCCGTGCCTGGTTCGCCCTGGTGCTGCCAGCATTGGTGCTCAACTATTTCGGCCAGGGCGCGATGCTGCTGCAAAACCCTGACGCTGCGCGCAACCCGTTCTACCTGCTGGCGCCGGCGTGGGCGTTGCTGCCGCTGGTGGGGCTGGCGACCATGGCCACGGTAATTGCTTCGCAGGCGGTGATCTCGGGTGCTTTCTCCCTGACCCGCCAGGCTATCCAGCTGGGTTATATCCCGCGTATGCATATCCAGCACACCTCCAGCGACGAGCAGGGGCAGATCTACATCGCAGTGGTGAACTGGACGCTGATGGCAGGCGTTGTGCTGCTGGTGATCGGCTTCGAATCATCCGGTGCGCTGGCGGCCGCTTACGGCGTGGCGGTGACCGGCACGATGCTGATGACCACCATCCTGGTGTCGGCGGTGATGCTGTTGTTGTGGAAGTGGCCGCCGGTGCTGGCGGTACCGATTCTGATTGGTTTCCTGCTGGTCGACGGGCTGTTCTTCGCCGCCAACGTGCCGAAGATTGTCCAGGGCGGCGCCTTCCCGTTACTGGCCGGGGGTGTGCTGTTCCTGCTGATGAGCACCTGGAAGCGCGGCAAGCAGATTCTGGTCGAGCGAATTGATGAGGGTGGGCTGCCGTTGCCGGTATTCATCAGCAGCATTCGCGTACAGCCACCGCACCGCGTCGAAGGTACTGCCGTGTTCCTCACTGCGCGGCCCGATGCCGTCCCGCATGCGCTGTTGCACAACATGTTGCATAACCAGGTGCTGCACAGCCAGGTGGTACTGCTGACGGTTGTGAGTGAAGACCGGCCACGGGTGCCCGAGCAGGAGCGCTTTGAAGTGGAGGCCTATGGTGATGGCTTCTACCGGGTGCTGTTGCACTTCGGTTTCATGGATGAGCCGGATGTGCCGGCGGCACTGAAGCTATGCCACCTGGACGGCCTGGACTTCAGCCCCATGCGTACGACTTATTTCCTAAGCCGCGAAACGGTGATCGCGTCGCGTCTTGAGGGGATGTCGCGCTGGCGGGGCAACCTGTTTGCGTTTCTGCTCAAGAACGCCAACGGTAACCTGCGTTTCTTCAACCTGCCGCTCAACCGGGTGATCGAGTTGGGTACACAGGTCGAGATCTGATCAAGGCGAGGGGCCGCAACGCGGCCCCTCGCTACGCCTCAGTTCTGTTCTGCCACTCTGGACTTGCCCTGGCGTATTTCAATTTCATCGATCAAGCGCTTGGCCAGTGCCGGATAGTTCTCGTCGAAGTGATGCCCACCGGGCAGCTTAATGCGCTCGCCCACTGCAGTCTTGTCGGTGCAACCGCTTTCATCGGCCTCTTCCACACCGTATATGCATACCACTTTGGGCGCCGGCAGTTTGGCCATCTCCGGTCCGGTAGGTGCCTCCTGGCCATCCTTGCCCAACCAGCCCTCGACCTCGATCTCAAAGCTGCCACTGCGGGCGAAGGCCAGCAGCATCACCGCATCGATACGTTGCTGGTCCTCGGCAGGCAGGCGGTTGTAGATCGCCGGCAGCACGTCGGCACCGAACGAATAGCCGGTCAGCACAAAACGCTTGGTACCCCATTTCTGACGATAGTGCTGCATCAGTTCCGACAGGTCGGCAGCGCTTTGCTCGGGTGTCTTGTGCTGCCAGTAGTAACGCAGGGTGTCTATGCCGACCACCGGGTAACCAAGCTTGGCCATTTCACCGGCCACATCGCGGTCCAGGTCGCGCCAGCCACCATCGCCTGAGAGGAACAGGGTAACGGTGTCGGTGGTTTGCCCGGCAGGCACTTCCACGACCGGGATTGCCAGCGCGTTGCCATCGTGGCCGACCAAGGCCTGGGTCAGTTGCGCCTTGAGTAGTTGTGGCAGGTGGATGTCGTAGTCGCTGATGCTGGTGTCGGCATTGCGCTGGTCGCGCACGAAAGCGGCGCTGGCGTCATCCGGGTTGTCGTTCCAGGCGACGCTCCAGTGACCATGAGGGGCGGACTTGGGCAAGGCTGCAGCGCAGCTAGGCTGCTCCATGTTGAAATTCACGGAGATGGCGCGGGCCTTGTCGTCATTCTGTGTGGCCAGCCAACGCCAGGCCTGGCTTGCACCAGGGCCGATACCGGCTACCAGGGTCGGTTTTTCGGCCAGTAGGGTCATGGCCTTATCCATCGATTGCTGCTGGTTACTGCAGGCCCCTGGCGGCAGGATGACTTGCACCAGCTGAGCCTCACCGGCCTGGCTCAAGTCAAGCAACTGTTTATCGGTCAGCGCCTGGTCCTGGGGCACGCCGATGGCCACCCAGGCTTTGGCATGCACGCCCGGGATGACGCGGGTGATGCGGGTGTCATTGACGGTCAGTTGCTCAAGGCGTGCTTCTGGGGCCGGTCGGGCCCCCAACCAGAAGGCAGTGGCCCCAGCCAATGCGGCCAAGAGCAGGGGTATCAGTAGGTACAGCCAGTAGCGTCGGATCATCAACGTTTCACCAATCCAGTCAGGCCGCCCGCAATCAGGGCGGCAGTGTCGGCCAGTGCCACCAGCGGGTCGAGCCCGGCCGGCACGGCCATGTAGCGGGGTTCCCAGTCCGGTTGGAACTTGTCCTTGAAGCGGCGTAGCCCCTGGAAGTTGTAAAGCTGTTCGCCGCGACGGAACACCATCGAGCCCAGGCGCTGGGCCAACGGGGCGCCGCGCCGTGGCTGCAAGCCGGAAAGCGGTACCATGCCCAGGCTGAAACGGCCGTAACCATGGCTTTTGTAGTGCAGGATCAGGCCGATCATCATGAATTCCATGGTCAGCTTCGGCGCCTGGGGGTGGGCACGCATCAGATCGAGGCTGGCCAGTTCGTTGCTGTGAGTTTCAAGCAGGTTGGCAAACGCCACTGGCCGGCCCTGGTAGCGAATCAGGGCGATGCGAAAATGCTGCAGGTACTCAGGGCTGAAGCGCCCGAGCGAGAAGCCTTTTTCGCGCACGTTCTTGCCGCCGAGCCAGGCATCCGAGATCTCTTTGAGTTCAACCATGGGGGCCTGGCCCGGTTCATGGATCTCCAGGCTCAGGCCATCGCGGCCGCCGCGGTTCCAGGTGTAGCGCAGGTCTTTCATTTCCTTGCCTTTGGCTTCGATGTCGAAGCGGCGCAAGTCGACTCGGGCTTCTTCGCCGAGCTTGAGCGCGGTCAGGCCGATGTCCATGTAGAACGGCAGATTCTCGGCACGCACCTGGTAGAACACCGGGCGGGCGTGGTGCAGGTCGCATAGATC
Organism: Pseudomonas sp. Marseille-Q5299; assembly: GCF_943737035.1. Lineage (NCBI taxonomy): Bacteria > Pseudomonadati > Pseudomonadota > Gammaproteobacteria > Pseudomonadales > Pseudomonadaceae > Pseudomonas > Pseudomonas sp. Marseille-Q5299. Next base: position 784,313 of record NZ_CALSFR010000001.1, on the reverse strand, counting down.
GCGGAATTGCCAGATCATCTCGGCACGTTCCTGGGCCGGGCCGATCGGGTCGTACAGGGCCACCAGGCTGCGGCCCCGGCGCGCGTACATCAAGAAAGCGTTGCCATTGGGGTGGAACAGCAGGGCTTTGTCACCGGTCAGCGCCAGGCCGCCGTCAGGTTGGTCGGAAACCTGCAGGATACGGTTGGCGCGCTGTATCTCCTCGTCGTCTGGCAGGTGGATGACTGGCCGGGCAGTGCGCAGCAGCCAGGTCAGGGCCACGACCAGCAACAGTACTGCGCTGCCCATGGCGGCGCGCAGGCCGCGTGGGGCATCGGCGTCAAGGGTGAATTGCCACCACAGCTGATGGCTGTAGGGCACGTCCTGGTAGGCAAACAGCAGTAACCACACTGAAGCACCGACCACGCAGGCACTCGCTGCCAGGTACACCGGGGAAAACGGCAGCTCCAGCAGCCTGCTTGGGCGGTAGAACGAACGGCGGAACAACGCGAGCAGGGCAGCGGTGAAGGTCAGCAGGCAGGCCTCTTCCCAGTCGAAGCCTTTGAGCAGCGACAGCAGCGCGCCAACCAGGAGCAGTACGGTAGTCAGTAGCCAGGCGGCAGACAGGCGTCGGCGCAAGCCCTGGGCCAGCAACAGGCACAGCACGCCAATCAGGCTGGCACCGAAATGCGAGGCATCGATGAGGCGGTGCGGTACCAGAAAGCCCATGTGTTCCAGGCGGGTGTCGATTTCCGGTGTTGCGCCGGAGAACAACAGCACCACACCGGAGAGAAACACGAGTATCGCCAGCACCGGTGCAGCCAGCCCGGAGGCGGCCTTGAGCGCCTGCTGCGCAAACAGCAGGCGCCTGGCTTCATTGGCCAGCAGCAGCCCACAGGCCAGCAGCAATGGCAGTACCACATAGATCAAGCGGTACAGCAGCAGTGCGGCGGCCAGTGGCGCGGCGCCGAGCTGATTGGCGAAGGCTGCGAGCAGAATCGCCTCGAACACCCCGACGCCGCCAGGCACATGGCTAAGTACACCGGCTGCAAGTGCCAGCAGGTAGACCAGGACGAATGTGCCAAACGGAGGGGCTTGCGGGAGCAGCAGGTAAAGGACGGTCGCGGCGGCGGCTATATCCAGCGCGGTGATTGCCAGCTGCAGTGCAGCCAGCCGTGCACCGGGCAGGCGCAGCGTCCGGCGCCCCAGTTGCACCAGCAGGCTGTCTGGTAGCGGCTGCTCTGCCAGGCGTCGGCGATACAGGCCAGTCACCAGGAGGGCGGTCAGTGCAAGCACGCCGATAGCGACTGTGGCCAGTACAGGGGTGGGCAGGTGCAGGGCGGTAGCCGCAGCTGGCAAGTTGCTCAACGTGGCCAGTGCCGCCAGAGGGGGCAGGGCGCAGCCCAAAGAAAGGCTGGCAAACACTGTCATGCGCGCGACTTCGGCAGCGCCCAGGCCTTCTCGAGCATACAGGCGATAGCGTACCGAACCGCCCGAGAGCATCGACAAGCCAATGGCGTTACCAATGGCAAATGCGCTGAAACCGCCTAACAGAAGCGTACGCCCAGGCAACTTCACGGCGGCATAACGGCAGGCCGACCATTCATATCCCAGCAGGATCAAGAACCCGATAACCGCAGCGAGTAGCGCGCCGGCCAACGAGCGGGTGGGCACGCTGAGCATCGCATCGTGCAGAGCATGGATATCCAGTTCACTGAGCAAGTGGCGGCAGGCTATCAGTGCCATTGCGAACAGCGCCAAGGTAACTGCCAGGGTGATGGGCTGGCGATAGCGGCTCACCCGCTCCAGCCACGGCAAGCGCTGGGCAGCTGTGGGCAGGGTTGAGGCTAAGGGTGCCTGGTGTTCCGGGTTACGGTCGGTCATGAGTTACCCCGGGCAAGCAGCGCGAGGTAGGGGGAGGGGGCGGCCAAGTGAAAGTCCCTATGGAAACGTATCCAGATATTACTCCGGGCAACGTGACTTTCAGTCCTTTGGCAGGGTTAAAGATAGTTCATCCAGAAAGCGGCCTTATAAGGCCGGGGCTTGGCTGAATGAATCCAGGTTTTCAGGCGGGGAAAAACAACAAACCCCGCGCTGCTGTTACACAGGCGGGGTTTGTTCTGACGAATATGGTTGCGGGAGCCGGATTTGAACCGACGACCTTCGGGTTATGAGCCCGACGAGCTACCAGACTGCTCCATCCCGCGTCAGAGGTGCGCATTCTACAGCTTTGAAGGGGGTGGTCAAGCATTACTTTTGATTGACCAGTAATTAACGCGTTGCCCGCTTTTCGAGGGCAAAAGAAAAAGGCCACTGCGTTAACAGTGGCCTTTTCTCGAATCTGGTTGCGGGAGCCGGATTTGAACCGACGACCTTCGGGTTATGAGCCCGACGAGCTACCAGGCTGCTCCATCCCGCGCCTGTGAGATCGAATTCTACGGATTTAACCGCCCCTGTCAAGCATTTAGTTAAAAAAACCGTTTTCGTTCAAACCCTTAGCCTTTCAATAAGGCAGGCAGCTCAGGAGCACCGGGGCTTTCAGGCCAATTGTCGCGCGCGCTCCTGCGCTGGCTGTCTCGCTGACAGAGCATGCGGTACTATCTGTATGAATTTACAGTGCTGACGGTCATCCATGTCTTTGCGCAAGATCATTCACATCGACTGCGATTGTTTCTACGCCGCGATCGAGATGCGTGATGACCCGCGCCTGGTCGGCCGCCCCATGGCTGTGGGTGGTTCGCCGGATCATCGAGGGGTGATTGCCACCTGCAATTATGAAGCGCGTGCCTATGGGGTGCGCTCGGCCATGTCCTCCCGCCATGCACTGAAGCTTTGCCCTGACTTGCTGATCGTCAAACCGCGTTTCGAGGCCTACCGCGAAGCATCGCGCGAGATCCACGGCATCTTCCGCGACTACACCGAACTGATCGAGCCATTGTCACTGGATGAGGCCTATCTGGATGTGAGCGACAGCCAATGGTTTGCCGGCAGCGCCACGCGCATCGCCGAAGATATTCGCAGGCGTGTTGCGCGCACCCTGCACATTACTGTCTCGGCTGGGGTGGCGCCCAACAAGTTCCTGGCCAAGATCGCCAGTGACTGGCGCAAGCCCAACGGTCTTTTCGTGATTACGCCTGATCAGGTGGAGGCCTTTGTCGCCGCATTGCCTGTCGCCAGGCTGCATGGTGTCGGAAAGGTTACCGCAGACAAGCTTGCCCGGCTGGGTATCGACACCTGCCTGGACATGCGTGACTGGTCGCGGCTGGCGCTGGTGCGTGAATTCGGCAGTTTCGGTGAACGCCTCTGGGGGTTGGCGCGGGGTATCGATGATCGCGCCGTGCACAACGATAGCCGTAGGCAGTCTGTAAGCGTGGAGAATACGTACGATACGGATCTGCCGGATCTGGCCAGTTGTCTGGAGCGCTTGCCTGAACTGCTGAACAGCCTGAATGAGCGGATCGCTCGTATGGACAGTAGCTATCGGCCGGACAAACCTTTCGTCAAGGTCAAATTCCATGACTTCAGCCAGACCACCCTGGAGCAGGCAGGGGCGGGTAGGGATCTGGACAGCTACCGGCAGTTGCTACGGCAAGCATTCGCCCGGGGTGGCAAGCCGGTGAGATTGCTAGGGGTAGGGGTGAGGTTGCGCGACTTGCGTGGGGCTCACGAGCAATTAGAGTTGTTCGCGGACAAATGAAAGAGGGGCTGCATTGCAGCCCCTCTTTCATTAATGTGCGCCTGGGTCAGCCACCAACCGGCCGGTAGCCTTGGTCAGTGCCTGCAGAAACTCCTGCTGCAGCTCCGGATCGTTGCGGGTCAGCTCGATCAGGCTCTGCTCCATCTCGCTGGCTTCCTCTTCCAGGCCTAGCTCCGATAGGCGCTTGACCCGGTGAACCCACTGGCCGACATCGTCGTCTTCCAGGTCATCGAAAATCAACTCATGGGCTTCACGCAGCTTGTTGCGCAGGGTGGCGCTGACCAGCAGGCTGGCGTCGCCCCGCACTGCGTTGTCTTCATCGACCACTTGCAGGTGCAGGGTGCCGACGTGGTTCAGGTGCTGCTCCGAGAATGGGCTGTCCAGCAGGTTCAGGCGTAGCACGCCGTTTCTGTCGGTGGTCAGCGCGTGGGTCATCTTGCCGGCCTTTACCTCGACCAGGCGTTCGCTCCAGGGCAGGCTGGTGAACTCCTCGCGCTTGTCCTTTTGCAGCTCACTGATCCCAGCCAGGTTCTGCTGGGCGCGACCGTTGGACTGCACGTTCATGAACGGGTTGAGCCCGGCCACGCCATAACTGAGCCAGTCGTGCGTGATGCTCTGCGGCAGGTTGCCCAATGCAAACACGTTGACCACGTTGGCGCCTACGCCGGCCACCACCGCCACCGCGCCCAGCGGGATTTCGTAGACCTCCCGCCAGGGTTGGTAGGGCGTATACCGGTCATAGCGGCGGGTAACTTCGAACTCGGTGACCTCGAAGCGCCTCTGTTCATTGACGCGTACACGTCGCTGCGGAAGCTCCATCACCTTGGGCTCGCCGACATCAATCTGCAGTGTGTGTTCGAGCAGCTTGCGCTCGACGCGCTCTTCGTGCTCGCTGCGCTGGGACATCTGGTTGGCGCAGCCGCTGAGGAGCAGGGCGCCGCACAGTGCGGCGCCCCCCAGGGTAAAGGTACTTCGCTTGGACATGATCACTCGTGCATTGATTATCAGCGGCGAACGCGGGCCTGCAGGAAGGTCAGCACTTCATTGAGTGGCAGCGCTTGAGCATCCTGTTCGGTGCGGTGCTTGTATTCCAGGTTGCCGTCGGCCAGGCCGCGGTCGCTGACGACGATGCGGTGCGGAATACCGATCAGCTCCATATCGGCGAACTTGATGCCTGGGCTGGTCTTCTTGTCACGGTCGTCCAGCAGCACTTCGAAGCCTGCGGCCGTCAGTTCGGCGTAGAGCTTGTCGGTGGCCTCGCGAACCACGTCGGTTTCGTAGCGCAGCGGTACCAGGGCGATCTGGAACGGGGCCAGGGCGTCATTCCAGATGATGCCTTTGTCGTCATAACTCTGCTCGATGGCGGCGGCGACCACGCGGGATACGCCAATGCCGTAGCAACCCATGGACAGCACCACTGGCTTGCCGTTCTCGCCCAGTACCTGGCACTTGAGTGCCTCGCTGTACTTGGTGCCGAGCTGGAAGATGTGGCCGACTTCGATGCCGCGCTTGATCACCAGGGTACCTTGGCCATCCGGGCTCGGGTCGCCCTCGACGACGTTACGCAGGTCGGCAACCTGTGGGACCGGCAGGTCGCGTTCCCAGTTGACGCCGAAGTAGTGCTTGTCATCGATGTTCGCACCGATGCCGAAGTCGCTCATCAGGGCAACCGAGCGGTCGATGATGCACTCCAGCGGCAGGTTCAGCGGGCCGAGGGAGCCGGCGCCGGCACCAATGGCTTCGCGCAGCTCGGCATCGGTGGCCATGACCAGCGGGTCGGCGACCTGTTCCAGCTTGGCGGCCTTGATCTCGTTGAGTTCGTGGTCGCCACGGACGATCAGGGCGACCAGCTTGCCTTCCTCGGCACCGCGCACGATCAGGGTCTTGACGGTCTTTTCGATCGGCAGCCCGTAGTTCTCGACCAACTGGGCGATGGTCTTGGCGTCCGGGGTATCGACCAGTCGCAGTTCTTCGGTTGGGGCCGGGCGCGCGGTTTCGCGCGGGATGGCCTCGGCCTTCTCGATGTTGGCGGCATAATCGGAGCTGTCGCTGAAGATCACGTCGTCTTCGCCTGACTCGGCCAGCACATGGAATTCATGCGAGTAGCTGCCGCCGATGGAGCCGGTATCGGCCTGCACTGGGCGGAAGTCCAGGCCCAGGCGGGTGAAGATGTTGCTGTACGCCTGGTGCATGCGGTCGTAGGTTTCCTGCAGGGAAGCCTGGTCGGCATGGAAGGAATAGGCGTCCTTCATGATGAATTCGCGGCCGCGCATCAGGCCGAAACGTGGGCGGATCTCATCACGGAATTTGGTCTGGATCTGGTACATGTTGAGCGGCAGCTGTTTATAGCTGGACAGCTCATTGCGGGCCAGGTCGGTGATGACCTCTTCGTGGGTCGGGCCGACGCAGAAGTCGCGCTGGTGGCGGTCTTTCAGGCGCAGCAGCTCAGGGCCGTACTGTTCCCAGCGGCCGGACTCCTGCCACAGCTCGGCGGGCTGGATGCTGGGCATCAGCACTTCCAGGGCGCCGGCGGCGTTCATTTCCTCGCGCACCACGGCTTCGACCTTGCGCATTACCCGCAAGCCCATCGGCAGCCAGGTGTACAGGCCGGAAGCCAGCTTGCGGATCATGCCGGCACGCAGCATGAGCTGATGGCTGATGACCACTGCGTCGGCAGGGGTTTCTTTCTGGGTGGCGAGCAAATATTGACTGGTGCGCATGGTTAGCCGTGTCGATTGCCTAAGACATTGAAATGACCCCGCATTGTACGGGGGCGAAACGAAGGCGTACAGGATGCCCCAGGGCGTGGCAAATGTCAGCCAAGAAAAAGCCCGGCAAGCGTGCCGGGCTTTTTCAGGTGCGGGGCACTATAAGCGTGGCTTACAGGATGCTCAGCGGGTACTCGACGATCAGGCGCAGTTCGTCCAGCGACGGGGAGCCGTAGTAGACGCCGTCGGAGGAGCGGTAGGTGGCCTGACGGACGCGGAAGCTGAGGTCCTTGGCGGGGCCTTCCTGCATCACGTACTTGATGTCGATGTCGCGTTCCCATTCCTTGCCGTTGGTGGTGCCTTCGACATTGGCGTCGGTACCGCGCACGTAACGGGTCATGAAGGTCAGGCCGGGTACGCCGAACTCAGCGAAGTTCAGGTCGTAGCGGGCTTGCCAGGACTTCTCGTCTTCGGCGTTGAAGTCGGAACGTGCAACGGAGTTACCCAGGAAGACCGTGCCGCCGCCGTCGACGCCATAACCGTAGTCACCATCACCGTGAACGCGCTGATGCACGATGGTGAAGGTATGAGCGCCGATATTCCACGCAGCCGACAGGCTGAAAGCGGTGTTGTCGAGCTTGTCGCCGTCGTACGCTTTGTACAGGGCGCTGCCTTCGCTCTTGGTGTCATAGATGTTGAAGTCGAACACCAGGCCTTGCTTGTCCGAAATCGGCAGTGCCCAGTTGACATTGCCGTAGTACTTGCGCCAGTAGTCTTCGACCTTGGAGTAGTACAGGCTGGTGCTGAGGCTGTCGGTCAGGGCATAGGTACCACCGACGATGTTGGCTTCAGTCAGGCGCAGGCTGTCGCGGTAGGTCTGGGCCTGGGCGTTCATGCCGGTGAAGTGGCCGGCGTGCAGGGTCAGGCCTTCGATCTCGTCGCTGGTGATCAAGGTGCCTTCGGCAACTTCCGGCAGCAGTCGGCTGTCGTCGGTAGCGAATACCGGCAGGGCGGTGAACTGGTTACCGTACTTCAGCACAGTGTTGGAGAAGCGCATTTTCACAGCGCCGCCGGCTTCGGAGTAGTCGTCTTGCGAGCGGCCGTCGGAGCCTTCCGGGAACAGGCCGGTGCCGGCACGGCCTTTGCCGCTGTCCAGTTTCAGGCCAAGCATGCCGATGGCATCGACGCCGAAGCCTACGGCGCCTTGGGTGAAGCCCGATTCAAAGGTGCCGAGGAAACCGAGGCCGGTTTCTTCCGTGCGGCTCTGGCGATCGCCGGTAATAGGGTCCCGATCATTGTTGCGAGCGTCACGGCTGAAGTACAGCATGCGAGTCTTGACGTTCAGCTGGCTGTCTTCGATGAAACCCTTGGATTCGTCCTGTGCAGAGGCAAAGGCCAGCTGCGAGGTCCCTGCCGAAACGGCCAGGGCGATCATGCTCCACTTCATCACGCGCATCGTGATTTGCTCCTTTGGTTTTTAGGAAGAGTACCGCTGCGCCCAAGTCTTTTAGTTATATGGGGCAGCTCTTTCTTGTTATGTCGGCGGAAATGTATAGCACGCAGACTGTTGTTGGCGATATGGGCATATACAACGTTTCGAGAAGTTTACGGCCATGTCGCTTTCAGGTAGTTCCATGTCGCAAATCACGCCCCGATTAATCGGTCCGTACAACGCCAGCGCTGTTCCTGTCACCGTAACGATTCTGTAACTATCGATTTCGGTTGGGGAAACTCCCTGGTGGATCCAAAGCGGCTGTTGTTATTTGTTGCGTCCATCGCTTTATGCAGATGTCGTGCCGACTTGGTGTGGGGAGAATGCAACAAGCGTGCTCAAAATTAACAACGGTTCATGAAATTTTCACAAATTCCGCCGGCGCAGCTCGAAAGTGCCCGTAAATACAGGCCGGCCCCCATCTGGCGGTGTGCCGGGCCGCAGTCCGGTTGCAAACTAAAAAGCTGCCTTGCAAGTCAAGGTGTTACCGCCCACTGTTCAAGTTGAGTCATTTGTGTGTGTCGATGCGTAGTGGTGTACTCGTTTGCGGCCTCATTTTGGTGCGAAAAGTAGCGATGTGTTACCGCCCCTGTGCAGCCTGATCAATTCCTGAGCTATAAGGGTGCAGCCAGAGGGCGTGCAGCATGCTTGCGCAGACGAAGCAGGGTATCCTTGCGGCATTGACCCGCACGCCGGGGCCCTTTCGTTGGTGGAGGTTTTCAGTGTTTGAGATGGATTCGCGTTTGCAGCAGGACTCTTTGATTCTTGGGGATTTTCCGCTGTGCCGTCTGCTGCTTAGCAAGGATGCCAATTACCCTTGGTTCATCCTGGTGCCCAAGCGTGCCGGCGTGAGCGAACTGTTCGACCTGAGCCAGGACGATCAGGCGCAGCTGTGGAAAGAAACAACCTGCCTGGCCGAAGCGCTCAAGGGCGAGTTCGCGGCGGATAAGATGAACGTTGCCACGCTGGGGAATGTGGTCGGCCAGCTGCACATGCACGTGATTGTCCGTCGCCATGGGGATGCCGCCTGGCCGGCGCCGGTCTGGGGCAAGGTGCCCCCTGTCGAATACGGGCCGGGGCAGGTCGATGCCATTCGCCAGCGCCTGCGCGCCCTGCTCAATGATGCATATGAGGAGGCCTGACATGTCGCCGGAATCGCGCATTGTCGAACTGGAAACCCGTCAGGCGTTTCAGGACGATACCATTCAAGAGTTGAACGACGTGGTGGTCGAGCAGGGGCGGGTGATTCAGCGTCTGCAGTTGCAGATGGCCGAGTTGATCAAGCGTTACGAGGAAATGGTCGGCCAGTATGGCAGTGAGGGTGAGGAAGCGCCGCCACCTCATTACTGATTGGTGCCAGCCCTGGGCTTGCCCCAGGGCTGCAAAGGGTCAGCGGCGGGTTACCGCGACCACATCTTCGGCCTGCAGGCCCTTGTCGCGGTGCATTACCGAAAACTCCACGCGCTGGCCTTCGACCAGGATGCGATGGCCTTCGCCGCGAATGGCGCGAAAGTGGACGAAGATATCGTCACCCGAATCGCGGGAAATGAATCCAAAGCCTTTAGAGGTGTTGAACCACTTCACAGTGCCGGTATCGCGCATGCCGGTCTCCAGCGGCGCGCCCTGGCTTGGTCGGTTTTTTCTGGGGCTGCGGGCCAAGCCTGCGGCCAGGTGCAGAATGACGGCGAGGCCTGCGCAGACCAATGCCGCCAGGTTGCCCATTTCGGGGCGGGCCAGCAAGGTCAGGGTTTGCAGGACCACGGCCACCACCAGCAGGGCGCAGGCCAGGTGCTGCAATTGCTGGCGGGCGCCGCGGTAGTACAGCGGCACGACAGGTGCCAGCAGCAGGTTGAGCAGGCCGAGCAGGGCCAGGTAGACCGCGTCCGGTTGCTGCAGGAAGGGTGTTGCGTCGTATTTCAGGCTGGGTATGGGCGATAGCAGCAAAGCTGCAGCGCCCGTCAACAGATGGACGATCTTGAACATGGGTTGGCTCGCAATTGATAAGGCCGATCACAGGAAGAGCTGGCGACACGGTGCGCATGAGGTGTAGGGCGCGAACACATGTTGGGCCAGCCTATGCACCCGGCAATGACAGCACGCACGGGTGGCACGGTGCCTATTTAACAGCAAACGCGGGGCCTTCTCAAACCGCAGGTGGCTGTCGGCGATGAGTTGCCCTGCGTCATGGGCGCGTGGCGCCAAGTATTGATACAGTGTGTGGGGCCCGCTTGATCATCATCAAGCCATATGAAAAAGGGGAACTTCATGGCAATCGATATCGGTATCAGTGAAGAAGATCGCAAGTCCATCGTCGAAGGGCTGTCCCGCCTGTTGTCGGATACCTATGTGTTGTATCTGAAAACCCACAACTTTCACTGGAACGTCACCGGTCCTTCGTTCCGTACCCTGCACCTGATGTTCGAAGAGCAATACAACGAACTGGCGCTGGCGGTCGATTCCATCGCCGAGCGGATTCGCGCCCTGGGCTTCCCCGCGCCGGGTTCCTATGCTTTTTATGCGCGGCATTCGTCCATCAAGGAAGAGGAAGGGGTGCCCGCAGCGGACGAGATGATCCATCAGCTTGTCCAGGGGCAGGAGGCGGTCGTGCGTACCGCCCGCAGTATTTTTCCGGTAGTGGACAAGGTCAGTGACGAGCCGACTGCAGACCTGCTGACCCAGCGTATGCAGGTACACGAGAAAACTGCCTGGATGCTGCGAGTGCTGCTTGACGGTAAATGATCGGTCGCTTGTATAAATAGCGGCCTGCCAAGCCCGGTCGAGTGACGCTCACCGGGCTTTTCCGTTTGTGCGGGAAGGCTTTGCCGCTGCTTTGCGTCCGGCTGTACGCGCTTCATTGAGCCTCTGGTTCCTGCGCCCGTGCCTGTCTTGCGGTGCAGGGAAAAATACCTGTGGCGAGGATGTGGGCGCATGATGCAAGCGAGCAAGCGTGTAGTAGGCAAAGGGCGCTGCCTGGGCAAGCAGTGCATTGATCCGTTCAAGGCGGATTTCGACATGATGCAGATTCAGCCGGTATCGCGCTCGGTCCGGCTCAACGGTTTTTCCACCTGTTTGCGCCTGGAAGCGGTCTATTGGTGCATCCTCGAGCGCATCGCCGAGGCCAATGAGTGCTCCGTCAGTGCCGTGCTTTCCTATGTGGATCGGGAGGTGCACCTGCGCCAGGGTGGGGTGCGCAACTTCAGCGGCCTGATCCGGGTGATCTGTGTTGCCTGGCTGCAGGAGCCGCCCAGTGTGCGCTGATCGCCAGGCGGGCTGCGCAGTGCCTGTTAACCATATATAATCCCGCTTTTTGCTGCCCCGGGCAGCCTGCGTAATGGTTGACGAGAGACACCCATGCCCCTTTATGACTATCAATGTGCATCCTGCGATCACCGGATGGAAGCGTTGCAGAAGATCAGCGCAGCGCCGCTGACCGACTGTCCGGCCTGCCAGGCGCCGGCATTGAAGAAGCTGTTGTCGGTCCCTGGCTTTCGCCTGAGCGGTAGCGGCTGGTACGAAACCGACTTCAAGACCGGGGCGAAAAAGAATCTGGCAGGCGGCGACAAGGCCGACTGAGTTGAATTGCAGTAGCCGGGTCTTGCAGTATTAGCCCCCTGGGGCGGCCAAGGCCTCCATCGAATACACGAATCACGAGAAGCGAAACCACCATCATGATGCGCAGCCATTATTGCGGCCAACTGAACGAGAGCCTGGACGGCCAGGAAGTCACCCTTTGCGGCTGGGTCCATCGTCGCCGCGACCACGGCGGGGTGATCTTCCTCGACATCCGTGACCGCGAGGGCATGGCCCAGGTCGTCTTCGATCCCGATCGCGCCGAAACCTTCGCAGCGGCCGACCGCGTGCGCAGCGAGTACGTGGTGCAGATCACCGGCAAGGTGCGCAAGCGCCCAGACGGTGCGGTGAACGCCAACATGGCTTCCGGTGCCATCGAAATTCTCGGTTACCAGCTGAACGTGCTCAACGAAGCGGAAACCCCGCCGTTCCCGCTGAACGAGTACTCTGACGTCGGCGAGGAAACCCGCCTGCGCTACCGCTTCATCGACCTGCGTCGCCCGGAAATGGCCGACAAGCTGCGCCTGCGTTCGCGCATCACCAGCAGCATCCGTCGCTTCCTGGACGAGAACGGCTTCCTCGACGTCGAAACGCCGATCCTCACCCGTGCCACGCCAGAAGGCGCGCGCGACTACCTGGTGCCCAGCCGTACCCACGCCGGTAGCTTCTTCGCCCTGCCGCAGTCGCCTCAGCTGTTCAAGCAGCTGCTGATGGTCGCCGGCTTCGACCGCTACTACCAGATCGCCAAATGCTTCCGTGACGAAGACCTGCGTGCTGACCGTCAGCCGGAGTTCACCCAGATCGACATCGAGACCAGCTTCCTCGATGAGTCCGAGATCATGGGCCTGACCGAAAGCATGATCCGCAAGCTGTTCAAGGAAGTCCTGGACCTGGAATTCGGCGAATTCCCGCACATGACCTTCGAAGAAGCCATGCGCCGCTACGGTTCCGACAAGCCAGACCTGCGTAACCCGCTGGAACTGGTAGACGTTGCCGACCAGCTCAAAGATGTCGACTTCAAGGTCTTCGCAGGCCCGGCTAACGATCCGAAGTGCCGCGTTACCGCGCTGCGCCTGCCAGGTGGCGCCAGCATGCCGCGCAGCAAGATCGACGAGTACACCAAGTTCGTCGGCATCTACGGCGCCCGCGGCCTGGCTTACATCAAGGTCAACGAGCGCGCCAAGGGCGTTGAAGGCCTGCAGTCGCCGATCGTCAAGAACATCCCTGAAGCCAACCTCAACGTGATCCTCGATCGCGTAGGTGCGGTAGACGGCGACATCGTGTTCTTCGGTGCTGACAAGTTCAAAGTCGTCAGCGAGGCCCTGGGCGCGCTGCGTATCCGTCTGGGCCACGACTTCGAGCTGCTGACCTGCGAGTGGGCGCCGATGTGGGTCGTCGACTTCCCGATGTTCGAAGAGAACGAAGACGGCAGCTTCACTGCCCTGCACCACCCGTTCACCGCGCCCAAGTGCACCCCCGAAGAGCTCGAGGCCAACCCGGCCACCGCGCTGTCGCGTGCCTACGACATGGTTCTGAACGGCACCGAGCTGGGTGGCGGTTCGATCCGTATCCACCGCAAAGAGATGCAACAGGCGGTGTTCCGCCTGCTGGGTATCGAAGCGGCAGAACAGGAAGAGAAGTTCGGCTTCCTGCTCGACGCCTTGAAGTTCGGCGCACCGCCTCACGGTGGCCTGGCCTTCGGCCTGGACCGCCTGGTCATGCTGATGACCGGCGCCCAGTCGATCCGTGAAGTGATTGCCTTCCCGAAAACCCAGAGCGCCGCGTGCGTCATGACTCAGGCTCCGGGCTTGGTCGATGCCAAGGCCTTGCGCGAGCTGCATATCCGCCTGCGCGAACAGACCAAGGTCGAGTAAGCGGGCCCCGGGCGCATCCAGATGGATGCGCCTTTGCGTTTCGGCGCAGGTATTTGTCGTTTCGCCCCTCTCGGGGCGCAATTGTTTGTGTTTCAAGAGTTTGGAGTCGTTATGGCTGGTCATTCCAAGTGGGCGAACATCAAGCACCGCAAAGAGCGCCAGGATGCCAAGAGAGGCAAGATCTTCACCAAGTGGATCCGTGAGCTGACCGTCGCTGCCAAGCAAGGTGGTGGCGATCCGGCCTCCAATCCGCGCTTGCGCCTGGCGCTGGACAAGGCCCTGGGTGCCAACATGAGCCGCGATATCATCGATCGCGCCGTGGCCCGAGGTGCCGGCACCAACGAAAGCGATAACGTTGAAGAGCTGAGTTACGAGGGCTACGGCCCGGGCGGCGTGGCGATCATGGTCGAGGCCATGACCGACAACCGCAACCGTACCGCAGCCGCCGTGCGGCATGCCTTCACCAAGTGTGGCGGCAACCTCGGTACCGATGGCTCGGTGGCCTACCTGTTCGAGCGCAAGGGGCAGATCAGCTTCGCCCCGGGTGTGGACGAAGATGCCCTGATGGAAGCCGCCATGGAAGCCGACGCCGACGATGTCGTGGCCAACGAAGACGGTTCGTTCGAGGTGTTCACCTCGTTCAACAGCTTCTATGCCGTGCGTAATGCCCTGGAGGAGGCCGGCTTCAAGGCTGCGGATGCGGAAATCGTCATGCAGCCGACCACCAGTGCCGAGCTGGATCAGGAGGGGGCGGAGAAAGTGCTCAAGCTGATCGACATGCTCGAAGACCTGGATGACGTGCAGAACGTCTATTCCAATGCGCAGATTTCCGACGAGATCATGGAAAAACTCGGCTAAGGTGTCGCCAGCAAGGTTGTAATTGGGGCCGCTGCGCGGCCCATCGCCGGCAAGCCGGCTCCCACAGGTAAGCGCACCCGCCGAGAGTTGCGCTGTGCCTGCGGGAGCCGGCTTGCCGGCGATGGGTTGCGCAGCGGCCCCAATAGCCTTGAATTGAGCTCAGGCTTTCAAGCATCCCCCCTACACGACAGGCGTTATGACTCTGATTCTTGGTATCGACCCCGGCTCGCGCATCACCGGTTATGGCGTTGTGCGCCAGACTGCCCGTGGTTGCGAGTACGTGGCGTCGGGTTGTATCCGTACCGGCAGCGGCGAGCTGCACGAGCGCTTGCAGATCGTTTTTCGCGGTGTCAGTGAAATCATTGCCCAGCATGGCCCTGTGACCATGGGCATCGAGCGCGTGTTCATGGCGCGCAACCCCGACTCGGCGCTCAAGCTCGGCCAGGCTCGCGGCGCGGCCATCGTCGCCGCCGCCGAGGCCGGCCTGGAAATCGCCGAATACAGTGCGACTCAGGTCAAGCAGGCCGTGGCCGGCACCGGTGGGGCTAACAAGGAGCAGGTGATGCTGATGGTCATGCACCTGCTCAAGCTGACCCAGAAGCCACAGATCGATGCCTCTGATGCCCTGGCGATTGCCTTGTGCCATGCCCATACCCGTTCCAGCCTGGTGCCGCACGGCCTGGCCACGGCGCGGCGGCGCGGTGGGCGCTTGCGTCTGTAGCTGCTTCATGAGCTGATACACATTTTGTCCGGGTGGCACGTTCACCCGACGTATTTGCTGATAGGGTTGAGCGGTCTTTGATCGGCTCCCCGAGAGGAAGGATCGAAACGTGATTGGACGTTTGCGCGGCACCCTGGCGGAAAAGCAACCGCCGCACCTGATTATCGACGTCAACGGCGTGGGTTATGAGCTTGAAGTGCCCATGACCACCCTGTACCGCCTGCCGAAAGTTGGCGAAACGGTAACCGTGCATACCCATCTGGTGGTTCGCGAAGATGCCCACCTGCTGTATGGCTTCCATGAGAAGCGCGAGCGCGAGCTGTTCCGCGAGCTTATCCGCCTCAATGGCGTGGGCCCGAAGCTGGCGCTGGCCTTGATGTCGAGCCTTGAGGCCGACGAATTGGTGCGTTGCGTACAGGCGCAGGACACATCGGCGCTGGTGCGTGTGCCTGGCGTCGGCAAGAAGACTGCCGAGCGCCTGCTGGTCGAGCTCAAGGACCGCTTCAAGGCCTGGGAAACCTCGCCCGCCATGTTCACGCTTGTATCGGATGGTCCGGTACCGGTCAGCAGCGCCTCCACCGCCGAGGCCGATGCCGTCAGTGCCTTGATTTCCCTGGGCTACAAGCCGCAGGAAGCCAGCAAGGCAGTATCCGCGATCAAGGACAAGGCGGGCCTTGGCAGTGAGGAGCTGATCCGTCGCAGCCTCAAAGGGATGATTACCAAGTGATCGAAGCCGACCGCCTGATTGCCGCCAGTGGCCGCGACCGCGAAGAAGTCCAGGACCGTGCCATCCGCCCGCTGCGCCTGGACGAATACATCGGCCAGCCGGTGGTGCGCGAGCAGATGGCGCTGTTCATCCAGGCTGCGCGGGGGCGCAATGAATCGCTCGACCACACCCTGATCTTCGGCCCGCCAGGGTTGGGTAAAACCACCCTGGCCAATATCATCGCCCAGGAAATGGGCGTATCGGTCAAGAGTACCTCGGGGCCGATTCTCGAGCGCCCGGGCGACCTGGCAGCCATGCTGACCAACCTCGAACCGCATGACGTGCTGTTCATCGACGAGATTCACCGGTTGTCACCGGTTGTCGAGGAGGTGCTGTACCCGGCCATGGAGGACTTCCAGCTCGACATCATGATTGGCGAAGGCCCGGCTGCCCGCTCGATCAAGCTCGACCTGCCGCCCTTCACCCTGGTGGGGGCCACAACCCGCGCCGGTATGCTCACCAACCCGCTGCGCGACCGCTTCGGTATCGTCCAGCGCCTTGAGTTCTACAGCGACAAGGACCTGGCGACCATCGTCAGCCGGTCGGCCAACATTCTGGGGCTGGTCATCGAGGACCAGGGGGCTTACGAAATCGCCCGCCGTGCCCGCGGCACGCCGCGTATCGCCAACCGCTTGCTGCGCCGCGTGCGTGACTACGCCGAGGTGCGCGGCAAAGGGCAGATCACCAAGGCAGTGGCTGATTTGGCGCTCAACCTGCTGGACGTCGATGAGCGTGGTTTCGACCATTCCGACCGCCGCCTGCTGCTGACCATGATCGAGAAGTTCGATGGTGGCCCGGTGGGGGTGGATAACCTGGCGGCAGCGATCAGCGAGGAGCGTCATACCATCGAGGATGTGCTCGAACCCTACCTGATTCAGCAGGGCTATATCATGCGTACGCCCCGTGGTCGTGTGGTCACTCGGCACGCCTACCTGCACTTTGGCCTGAATGTTCCCGGGCGCCTGGGTGAGGGGGCAGATTTTTCCGAAGCAGGCGATGAATGACAGATCGAAACCCGCTTTTCGTGGTCCTACCGCTGGCATGCCTCAGGTGCGCTGGCAATACGACATTAATGAAGAAAAAACAGTTGCCGCAGCGGATTGGCAAGCTGAGGAGTAAGCACTAGAGTATGCGCGCGCAAAATGGCCTGGAACCTTTCGCACACCGTTGTCGCGTCTATTACGAAGATACCGATGCCGGTGGCGTGGTGTATTACGTCAACTACCTGAAATTCATGGAGCGCGCGCGGACCGAGCGCCTGCGGCACCTGGGGTTTTCCCAGCAGCAACTGGCCGGGGAGAACCTGTTGTTCGTGGTCCACTCGAGCGAAGCGCGCTATCACGCGCCGGCGCGCCTGGACGATGAACTTCGGGTGACCGCGCAAGTACTTGAACTCAATCGCGCCAGCCTGCGTTTCGTGCAGCAGGTCTGGCGGGAAAAGGATGAAACGCTGCTCTGCGAAGGGCAGTTCCTGGTGGCCGCCGTACGCGCCGACACTTTCAAACCCCGAGCCATACCCCCCAAGCTGCGCGACGCCTTTGTGGCGGACGGCTCGGGTACTCAATCGAATGCAGGAGAATAAGCGTGGAAGCTAACGTCGTCGACCATACCTCCATGTGGAGTCTGGTCAGCAATGCCAGCGTGGTGGTACAGCTGGTAATGCTGACCCTGGTGGCCGCCTCGGTCACCTCATGGATCATGATCTTCCAGCGCAGCACCATGCTGCGCGCCGGTCGTCGTGCGCTGGATGCCTTCGAGGAACGCTTCTGGTCGGGTATCGACCTGTCCAAGCTGTACCGTCAGGCAGGCAGCAACCCGGACCCGGATTCGGGCGTGGAGCAGGTCTTCCGGGCCGGTTTCAAGGAGTTCTCGCGTCTGCGCCAGCAGCCGGGTGTGGACCCCGACGCGGTCATGGAAGGCGTTGGCCGGGCCATGCGCGTAGCCATCTCGCGTGAGGAAGAAAAACTCGAGCAGAGCCTGCCGTTCCTCGCCACCGTCGGTTCGACCAGCCCGTACATCGGCCTGTTCGGTACCGTGTGGGGCATCATGAACTCCTTCCGCGGCCTGGCCAGCGCCCAGCAGGCGACCCTGGCCACCGTGGCCCCGGGTATCGCCGAAGCGCTGATCGCCACCGCCATCGGCCTGTTCGCGGCAATCCCGGCGGTTATCGCCTACAACCGTTTCGCCGCGCGCAGCGAAGTGCTGATCGGTCGTTACTACACCTTCGCCGACGAGTTCCAGGCGATCCTGCACCGCAAAGTGCACACCAGCGAAGAGTAATCAGGTACAAACCCATGGCCCGAGTTCGCCACAAACGCAAGCCGGTCGCCGAGATGAACGTGGTGCCCTACATCGACGTGATGCTGGTGCTGCTGGTCATCTTCATGGTGACCGCTCCCATGCTCAATCAGGGCGTGAAGGTCGACCTGCCCAAGGTTTCCAGCGAAGCCTTGCCGCAGGACAACAATGTCCAGATCCTCACCATCTCCATCAAGGCCGACAAGACCTATTACTGGAACCTGGGCAGCGAAGTCGACACCGACAAGCAGATGGACAAGGCCATGACCTTGCCCGAAATGACCGGTGCAGTGACCAAGATCATTGCCGCCGGTCGCGACCAGGGCAAGCAGACCCAGGTCTTCATTCGTGGCGACAAGGCTGTCGACTACGGCGCGGTCATGGGTGCCATGGGCGGGTTGCAGAAGGCCGGTGTCGGTAACGTTGGCCTGATTACCGAGGCGCCCTGATGCAACAGCGAGAGCCATCCGCCTCGGAAAGCTACTTCTGGCCCAGTGTCTGGGCCATCGGCCTGCATGTGCTTGTGTTCGCATTGCTGTTCGTCAGTTTTGCCATGACGCCAGAATTGCCGCCTTCCAAGCCGATCGTTCAGGCTACGCTGTATCAGCTCAAGTCCAAGAGTCAGGCGACCACCCAGACCAATCAGAAGATTGCCGGGGAAGCGAAAAAAACCGCGTCGCGTCAGACCGAAGTCGAGCAGCTGGAACAGAAGAAGGTCGAGCAGGAGGCCGTAAAGGCTGCGGAACAAAAGAAAGCCGATGCCGCTCAAAAGGCCGAGGAGGCTCGCGAAGCCGCCGAGGCGAAGAAGGCAGAAGACGCTGCCAAGGCCGCCGAGGCCAAGAAAGCCGCTGAAGCCAAGAAGGCCGACGAGGCGAAGAAAGCCGCTGAAAAGCAGCAGGCCGACATTGCCAAGAAAAAGGCTGAGGAAGAGGCCAAGAAGCAGGCGGCCGAAGAGGCCAAGAAACAAGCCGCCGAGGATGCCAAGAAGAAGGCAGCCGAGGAGGCCAAGAAGAAAGCGGCCGAGGACGCCAAGAAGAAAGCGGCGGCCGAGGACGCGAAAAAGAAGGCAGCTGAAGAGGCCAAGAAAAAGGCCGCTGCAGATGCCCAGAAGAAAAAGGCACAGGAGGCGGCCCGCAAGGCGGCAGAAGACAAGAAAGCCCAGGCCCTGGCCGAGCTGTTGTCCGATACCACCGAGCGGCAGCAGGCGCTGGCCGACGAGCAGGGTGACCAGGTGGCCGGCGACTTCGACGACCTGATCCGCATGCGCGCGGCCGAAGGCTGGGCGCGTCCCCCTTCTGCGCGCAAGGGCATGACGGTAGTCCTGCAGATCAACATGCTGCCCGATGGCACCATCACCAGTGTCAGCGTGTCGCGCTCCAGTGGCGACGGTCCGTTCGACAGTTCTGCGGTGGCAGCAGTGAAGAACATCGGTCGTCTGACCGAAATGCAGGGCTTGAAGCCGAACGAGTTCAATCCGTACCGTTCGTTCAAGATGACATTTACACCTGAGGATCTAGCGTTGTGATTAAACTCCTTCGAGGACTGCTGGTCATGCTGTGCTGCGTGGCAGGCATGGCCATGGCAGAGGAAAAGAACATCCTGGTCACCAGCGGCAGCGATCGGGCCACGCCCATCGCGGTAGTGCCGTTCGGTCTGCAGGGTGGCAGTGTGCTGCCGGAAGACATGGCCGATATCATCGGCAATGACCTGCGCAACTCTGGCTACTACGCGCCCATCCCACGGCAGAACATGATCAGCCAGCCTACCCAGGCCAGCGAAGTGATCTTCCGTGACTGGAAAGCCCTGGGCGCCCAGTACGTGATGGTCGGCAGCATCGTGCCGTCGGGCGCTCGCCTGCAGGTGCAGTACGCACTGTTCAACGTCGCCACCGAGCAGCAAGTGCTGACCGGCAGCGTTGCCGGCAGCGTCGACCAGTTGCGCGACATGTCGCACTACATCGCCGACCAGTCGTTCGAGAAGCTCACCGGCATCAAGGGTGCGTTTTCCACCCGCATGCTGTACGTGACCGCCGAGCGCTTCTCGACCAACAACACCCGCTACACCCTGCAGCGTTCGGACTACGACGGTGCGCGTGCAGTGACCTTGCTGCAGTCGCGTGAGCCTATCCTGTCGCCGCGTTTCGCGCCGGATGGCAAGCGTATCGCCTATGTCTCGTTCGAGCAGAAGCGGCCGCGCATTTTCATCCAGCACATCGACACCGGCCGCCGCGAACAGGTCACCAACTTCGAAGGCCTCAATGGTGCTCCGGCCTGGTCGCCGGATGGTTCGCGCCTGGCATTCGTGCTGTCCAAGGACGGTAACCCGGACATCTACGTGATGAATGTGGCTTCGCGCCAGATCAGCCGTGTCACTGCCGGCCCGGGTATCAATACCGAGCCGTTCTGGGGCAAGGATGGCAACACCCTGTACTTCACCTCCGACCGTGGCGGCAAGCCGCAGATCTACAAACAGTCGGTCAGTGGTGGTAGCGCCGAGCGTGTGACGTTCGTAGGTAACTACAACGCCAACCCGAAACTTTCGGCGGACGAAAAGACGCTGGTAATGATCCATCGTCAGCAGGGTTTCACCAACTTCAAAGTGGCGGCACAGGACTTGCAAAGAGGAAGTGTAAAGATTCTCTCGGAAACAAGTCTTGATGAGTCTCCCACTGTTGCGCCAAACGGCACCATGCTAATCTACGCCACCCGCCAGCAGGGCCGGGGAGTCTTGATGCTCGTGTCGCTTAATGGCCGCGTGAGGCTCCCACTTCCTACCGCTCAAGGCGAAGTCAGAGAACCGTCCTGGTCCCCTTACCTGAACTGATTGCGGCGTAATACGTTTTGCTTAACACACTGGGGTTTCATTAGGAGTTTCACGATGGAAATGCTGAAGTTTGGTAAATTTGCTGCGCTGGCTCTGGCCATGGCTGTAGCTGTAGGTTGCTCCTCGAAGGGCGGTGACAACGCTGGCGAAGGCGCTGTTGACCCTAACGCTGGCTACGGTGCCAACACTGGCGCTGTTGACGGTTCCCTGAGCGAAGAAGCCGCCCTGCGCGCAATCACCACCTTCTACTTCGAATACGACAGCTCGGACCTGAAGCCAGAAGCCATGCGCGCTCTGGACGTTCACGCCAAGGACCTGAAGTCCAACGGCAGCCGTGTTGTTCTGGAAGGCAACACCGACGAGCGCGGTACTCGCGAGTACAACATGGCTCTGGGCGAGCGTCGTGCCAAAGCCGTTCAGCGCTACCTGGTTCTGCAGGGTGTTTCCCCTGCTCAGCTGGAACTGGTCTCCTACGGCGAAGAGCGTCCAGTTGCCACCGGCAACGACGAGCAGTCCTGGGCTCAGAACCGCCGCGTAGAACTGCGTAAGTAAGTTCTTATGCGTATGTGCCGTCGTGCTGTAACCGTCCTCGCACTCAGCCTTCCGCTTTCGGCGTGGGCTGCGGTTCCTGTAGTAGATGACAACGCAGGTGCTTACCCACCTTCGGGTTATGGCACGAGCGGCGCCTATGCCGGGGCAGGGGCTTCGACCCCTGCCTCAGCACAGGGCCAGCTGTTCATGCAGCTGCAACAGATGCAGGACCAGATATCCCGCCAGCAAGGCATCATCGAAGAGCTGCAAAACGATGTCGCCCGCATGAAGCAGGAAAGCCTGGAGCGTTACCAGGATCTGGATCGCCGCATCAACAGTGGTGGCGCGCCTGCCGCGACCCCCGATAATTCCTCCACCGGTGGTGCACCCGATGCCGCCGCCGGTGCAGCAGCAGGCGCCGCTGGCGCTGCTGCACAGCAACCGGCCGCCAACAGCGAGCCGGCTGATCCTGCGAAAGAGAAGCTCTATTACGATGCGGCTTTCGACCTGATCAAGCAGAAGGACTTCGACAAGGCCAGCCAGGCGTTCGGCGCCTTCCTGCGCAAGTACCCGAACAGCCAGTACGCAGGCAATGCCCAGTACTGGCTGGGTGAGGTGAACCTGGCCAAGGGTGACCTGCAAAGTGCCAGCCAGGCTTTTGCCCAGGTCAGCCAGAAGTACCCCAAGCACAGCAAGGTACCGGACTCCCTGTACAAGCTGGCCGACGTCGAGCGCCGCATGGGCCATACCGACAAGGTCAAGGGCATCCTGCAGCAAGTCATCACCCAGTACCCCGGCACATCCGCCGCTCAGCTGGCGCAGCGTGACCTGCAGAAGCTCTAAGTAGCACCGTTCAAAAGAAACCCGCGCCAGGCGCGGGTTTTTTCGTTAGAATCATTGCCCTTTTTCTTAAACACGCTGCTGCGGATAACGCCATGTCGAGTCCGCGACAGTGCCTGACGGAGGCGGACAGCCTGTTTAGCTGTCACGCCCGTGGCGATCATGCAAGACACATTACGTATCACCGAAGTCTTTTACTCTTTGCAGGGTGAAACACGCACGGCTGGGCTGCCCACGGTATTCGTGCGCCTCACCGGTTGCCCCCTGCGCTGCCAATACTGCGACAGTGCCTACGCCTTCAGTGGCGGTACTGTGCGTAGCCTGGATTCGATCATGGAACAGGTGGCCGGCTTCAAGCCACGCTATGTGTGCGTGACTGGCGGCGAGCCACTGGCCCAGCCGAATGCCTTGCCACTGTTGCAGCGCCTGTGCGATGCCGGCTATGAGGTTTCGCTCGAAACCAGTGGTGCCCTGGATATCTCGGCTACCGATATTCGCGTCAGCCGCGTGGTCGACCTCAAGACCCCGGGCTCTGAAGAGTCCCACCGCAACCTCTACGAGAACATTGAGCACTTGACCGGCAATGATCAGGTCAAGTTCGTCATCTGTTCACGCGAGGACTATGACTGGGCGGTTTCCAAGCTGATTCAGTACAACCTTGCCGAGCGCGCCGGTGAAGTGCTGTTTTCGCCAAGCCATCACCAGGTGAAGGCCAGTGACCTGGCCGACTGGATCGTTGCCGACAACTTGCCTGTGCGTTTCCAGCTGCAGCTGCACAAGCTGCTGTGGAACGACGAGCCCGGACGTTGATTAGGAGCAAAAGTACATGACTGAGAAACGAGCAGTAATCCTGCTGTCCGGCGGCCTCGACTCGGCCACTGTCGTCGCCATGGCCAAGGCCGAAGGCTACAGTTGCTACACCATGAGCTTCGACTATGGGCAGCGCCATCGTGCTGAATTGAACGCTGCTGCGCGGGTCGCTCGTGACCTGGGCGTCGTGGAGCACAAGGTCATCGGCTTGAACCTTGATGGCATCGGGGGGTCGGCACTGACCGACAGCAGCATCGATGTGCCGGAAACCTTGGGCGAGGGTATTCCGGTGACCTATGTGCCGGCACGCAATACCGTATTCCTGTCGTTGGCTCTGGGCTGGGCAGAAGTGCTGCAGGCGCGCGACATCTTCATCGGCGTCAATGCCGTGGACTACTCGGGCTACCCCGATTGCCGCCCTGAGTTCGTCGAAGCGTTCGAACGCATGGCCAACCTCGCGACCAAGGCCGGTGTCGAGGGGCAGGGCTTCCGGATCCAAGCGCCACTGCAGAACATGAGCAAGGCGCAGATCGTACAGGCCGGTATGGCCCGTGGCGTGGACTACAGCCTGACGGTCTCCTGCTACCAGGCCGACGATGAGGGCCGCGCCTGTGGCAAGTGCGACAGCTGCCGCCTGCGCGCCGACGGCTTCAAGGCCGCCGGGGTAGACGACCCAACCCGTTATTTTTGAAAAAAGTTTTGATGGGGTGTTGATTTCCCGTTAGAAATCAGTATTATACGCGCCATCCAACGGGTCGTTAGCTCAGTTGGTAGAGCAGTTGGCTTTTAACCAATTGGTCGTAGGTTCGAATCCTACACGACCCACCATATTCACAGCGGTTCGTGAGTGCTAGAGAGGGGGGCTTGCCACAGCCATGTCTAGTCTTGCAGCCGTCTGGAGCGAACCTTAGGCTCGCTTCACCGTGATGTCAATATGAAATAGCCCGCATCCTGCACTGGTTTGCGGGCTTTTTCGTTGGTCCAGCCAGCGGAAGCACCTGCCTTCACTCCTGTCCGACCTGCACCTAGTGCTCAAAGAAAAAAATCTGGAAAAACAGCTTCGTAGCTGAGGCAGATTATCGTTTTTCGGCCACGGCAAGTCCTGCCGATTCCGGCATGCTTTAAATAAACTGCAGTTATAGCTGAGGTGTCAGCTCCACCTATACGACCCGACGGCGTTGACCGATGGCGCTATGTCTATCAGGGCGGCAGGGTCGAAAGCGTCTTCTGAGAGACTGCATGGGGGTATGCCAAGGTCAGCCCATAGAGTGCCAGGTCCATCCCATCCCAGTTCGTGTGAGAGCCCCGTGGTAGGTGCGGAAATTTGCTCCAGCGGGTACTTCTTAGGGCGCTTCTGCTTTGGTAGCGCGGCGAGTAATTCGTAGGCGCTAGGTGACTCCAGTTCCAGTAGGCTGAGAATTTCCGTGGGAGTAGTTTCTCTGGAAGTAGTTTCGATATCCGCAAGGGTGTGCTGCGCTTGAGCCTTTTCTTGTGGAAGTGCTTTTGGCTGGGGGAGTTCAGGCCGAGCAGGATCCTCTCGGCGTTCGAGTCTAATAGCTCCTTGATGAAGGCTTCGCTCGTCTAGTACAGCTCGCATATGTTCGTAATCGACTTCGATATAACTCAACGTCGTCGCAATGTTCGAGTGATTAAGCAGTGCCTTCGTCAGGTGAATATTGCGTTCTGGTTGCCGCATCAAATCGGTAGCCAGCGTGTGTCGAAATCTATGCGGCGTCATCCGAATGCCGAACGCATGGGTGAGCTTTTTGAACATGTCCTCAATTTGATGAATGTTCATCGTTTTGGACCTGTAGTGGATCGAAAAACGATTCACATTAAATAGCTGGTCTTCATCCCTGAATCCCACTTTCTTGGCGGCAGTAACGATTCTTTCTATATGTGGTTCAAGCCCCTTCATGATGGGAATACAGAATCCTCTGTGAGTTTTTTCTGTTTCTGCATTCACATAAATGAGTTTTCTGGTCCAGTCGATATCACGTAGTCTGATACACAGCAGCGCGTTCAAGCGTATGCCTGTGTAGTAAAAGATCTCGAACGTGGCTAGCCAAAACCACGCTGGCGTGATCCTAGCGCGCGCCCCAGTGGTCTCCTCCTCGGCTACGAGGCTGTTGAGCCATAGTCGTGCGCTCTTGATGGCATCGCCTTCAATGATCTTACTCGGCCGCTTTGGTGGAATTACTGTGGTTTTCTTAAATGGGTTAGCAAGGGAGTCTGGGAGTATTCCATACTCCACCCCATAACCCCACATCGTGCGCAGGTGATTTGAGTATGTATTCCAGCTACGCTTTGACAGTCCTCCTTCGATGACTTTGTTTCGCCAGGCGAGAATGGAACGCCTATCAATCGACTCGACCTCTACACTTTTGCCAAAATTTTTTTCCAGTGACTTAATCGCAGCGCCGTATGTCTTCGCGCTAGCCTGTCTTAAATCATGGTCGGCCAAGTACTCCTGAAGCAGATTTTGGGGGGTCATTTAGCAGTCCCTTCCGTCACCCTTCGCAAACTAGGGTTGTTCATGGGCTGCTCTGAAAATACTAATTTCGGATCTTTGAGAACGTAGCCTCTCAATTGGGAGGTTTTTCTCGGGCCTATCACATCGTAGGTCCAGATGTTCAGCTGGTTAGTAGTTTTTTCGTGGATCTTTTCTTTTTCAAAAGCGCGCTGTACATATTGCCATGCTGCTGTGGCAGATTTTCCGATGCCTTTCTCAATCTCTGGATGCTCAAGTACATATCGCTTGAAAATCCCAGGGGTGACTAGCATTGCAGTGTCATCGACAGTGTGTACTAAGGCTTTGGTATCGTTGATGATCAATTTGTGAGAGGCAACACCTGCTTTTACCCAAGCGACGAAAGCCCCTCCTAGCGTATTACTGGTTGGCATTGTGGTGACATCTTTCCTTGCAGCAATCCGTGCTGTGGCTGCTAGAGAATCCTCAGCCGTTTCATCCTCCTCTACTCCTTTGTCGAGAGGTAAATCGGCTGCTGAGCCATAGCTAGCACTTGGCTCGACTGATGGCCCAGTGATATCACTATACAGCGACAGCAGTTCTTCGTGCTCAACTGATTGGAGCTCAGCGGATGGAGCTGGCTGCATCAGCTGTCGGGGTTGGGACAGTGGTCGAGGAGCTTGGTCCAAACCTTCGATTGGCTCATCCGGTACTGCGCAGACGGTTTCTTCACTGATTCCTTTCTGTGGGATTTGTCCCGGCTCCTGATCCAGGGTGAGAGTGCCTGCGTACTGAAGAGGTCGATCATCCGGATTTGGCCATACGAGTGCCGGCGAGACTTTCAGGAAAGTGAAGCTGTTCTTCCAGCCGCGGCCGTTGTCGATGGTGGCTTTCCAGATAGCTTTATCTTGGGCATTGGTTTGGATGATTGCCTGGTCCTGCAGCATGTTGAAGAAAGGGGCGTTTGAGGTTGGTACTCCCTCGATACCCTGGGCCAGCATGTACGCCCGGAGTTGGTCCGCTGCAGGTTTACTTACCAACCAAAGAGCATCCTGTGTCAGCCACCCATCTGCCGGCCCGTCGGGGTGGTTTAGCTTCAGCTTCTCGCGAACCAGGAGGCGCAAGCCATCGGCCAGTTGGCGCTGCAGCGATTGTTTGGGGGCCGCGATCGCGCGCTCAGGGTTTCCACCCAGTTGCTGAGCGACGGACGCTTTATCCGCCTGAACAACAATCTCAGCAAGTATGCCGGCGTGCTCGTTCTGCCCGGCCAGGAGGTAGATGAGTTGCTTCCACAGTTCAGGGAACCCGCTGAGCCAGTCCAGTATTCCGCTGTCCAGGACCTGGGTGTACACGAGGGCTGAGGCAGCTCCATGAAGCTGGTATTCGCGGCGTTTCACATATTGGAACCGGTAAGGCCGAGTGATCGGCCCATGCCACGGATGCCAGAGCTGGCCACCCTCCAGCTCTACTCGCACATCAACAGCAATCTTCCCGAGGTCGTGCAGAAGGGCGCCATAAGCCGCAGCAGCCGTCCAGGCTTCGGCCTGGGCTGACTGTGACTCAGGAGGGGCGCCTACAGGTAGCAGGTGTGTCTGCCGGATCTTTAGGGCGTAAGCCATGATCTCCAGGCCATGGTCCAGCAGCCCACCAAGATGAGCATGGTGGTGGTTTTCAGAGGCAGGGAGCAGCTGCACCAGCTCAGCGTAGCGCTCGAGCGGCTTGAGGTAGAGGGTGTTGAACTGAGCTCGCGAGAGCGAAGCCCGGCGCCAGATGTTCTCCAGCAACTGCTGACGGAGCGGGCTTTGCAATAGAGCTGCGGCGTTCTTCGGCAGGTGGAAGCCTTGCGTTGAGGCTTCTGGCGTTGGTTTGGCCGAGCGCCGGCCTAACCAGGATAGGAGGTGCATACAGTGCTCCATGGGGTGTGCATGGAGCGGGCTTTTCTCTTAATGCCAAGATGGCATCAACGGTAAAGCAGATTTCAGGGGTTACGGATTTCGTGGCAAATTGCCATCTTCAGGATCCTGGTTCTGAGATCGTCCAGCCTGAACTCTTGTTGTTGCTCGGTGCTGGAGGGGCGAGCTTCAGCTCTTGCTTATACTGCTCAAGGCTCAAGCTGCCAATGAGCTTCCCTGTGTTTGAGACCCCCAAGACAGTTAGCATACTCTCGGCGGAAACATGGGTTGCATTCTTTTTCCCACCACTGCCACGTGCATCAGGTTTTCTGTAACTTTGCAGTTTCCTCAGGTAAAGCATGAACTCTGAGTGTGTTACCCCTGTAGACATAATGTCAGTTATGACGGGGTGTTTCTTCTTGGGGTCGAAATACTTTTGGTTCTCAAGGAGTAGCTTCTCATCCTCGGTTACGACTCCGTAAACAATCCAGTGATGATTATAGATGTCCAGCTCTGCAGCTGCTGCATCATAATCTTTGAAAATAGTTTTTTCTGCGTCGATTTCAGAGGCGTCTTTCTTGAATTCAACAAGGACTAGTTTGCTGTCCTTTCCGAAAATCCCATCTCCCGACGATCTTTCGTGTCGGCCTGCGATTGGTGCTGCGAAATCCAGCATTTTATTTTCAGAGAGTTTGATTACAAAAGCGTATTCGACAGTTTTTTCCCACCAAGTTGCTTTCATCTAAAGCTCCTGATTTTTCCTTTTCTCGGACTACGTCCGCCCTTTCGGATAAGGCTTTTACCCTTGTGGTCCATTCCATTATCCATTGAAAGCCATTTGCTTCTGGCCCATTTACCCTTTATTGCTGATGCAGGTAATTCAACTGATGAGCTACCTCCATCGCGTCATGTAGAACTCGAAGGATCTCAACGATCTGGTCTGCACCGGTGCGGTAGAACACGATATGACGGGGCCTGATCATGCGCCCGTCAGTCATCTCCAAGAAGTTAAATGCCAGGTGCAGACTGCGAACACCTGGCGAAAGGTCGTCCCGTGATGTGCTCTCGTTGAGTTCTGGATCATCGACAAGGGATTGGAACGTCGCCTGGAGCAGGTCCTGATACCGACTCCTGACGGCATCTCCGAGCCTCGACTCGGTAAAGCGAAGGGTGTCGGCAATATCGATCTGTGCCTGAGCTGCAATGCGTACCACGGGCCTATTCATACTTGCTTGCCCGCAGGTCTTCCTAGGGTTTGGAGATAGGCAGCAAGATTAACCGGATCGACCTCCTCATATTGACCTGCCTCGACCTGCATCATTGCCACGGATGTTGCGTTCCGTAGTGCTTCAAGCCTGGCTGACTCAGCTGCTTCATGCTCGAGCAGCATCCGAATCCCCGCGCGGATGACCTCGCTGAAATTCTGGTAACGACCAGTGCTGACGAGATCATCAATCAACTGCTCCATAGGCTTAGGAACGACGACGTTATGGGTTGCCATGCTGAGATCCTGATGAATGGGCATGGCGTTTTATGCCATGCCGCTTGCGAAAAGGCCAAAGGTACCGTATATCTGATATCAAGATGCTCTCATGGAGCGAGGAGATAGACCATGCCTAACGCGACTAAAACCTCGATAGCCTTCCGCGTCGGCCAAGCGTTTGGAGGCCTGGCCCGGTTCTGGTTGCACGATCAAAATCCAACGTTGCGTTGGGTGAAGCGTGCAGCTGTTGCAGTGGTCCTCGCATTGCTGGCATACAACTCTTTCAGCTGGATAGTTTCAGTCATGCTTACTGTCCTAGCCCTCGGGCTGGGCGTTGTCATGCTCTCTAAGATGGATATCTCGCAGACATCATCTCAGGACCGAGATGCTCCTTTTGGTCGCGACGCATTCGGTGCGCCTCTCGATTCATGGGGTGAGCGCCGAGATGGGTTTGACAGAGACTAGAAGAGCAATGCCCCAGACCTTCTGATCTGGGGCACAGTTTTTTCAGGACTTGCTTACTGCAGATTTAATTGCGCCCTCAGCCATACCACCTGCTGCTCTGCCTGCTTGTTGAACGCCTTCCGTACCTTTCGTAAGACCGTTCAAGATGTTTCCGGTTTGCACTCCCGACCATGCAAGTGCTGCAACCCAAAATAGTGGAAGCAGGATAAACATAGCTCCCATGACGAAGTTTAAGATTGCATCTTGCGTCGTGGTGTTTAAACCCATCACTGGATTAAATGATAGGTGTGGGGAGCCAGAGCCGTAGAGCACGTCGATTATTGTACTGTCTATCCAGCGTGCAAGCTGGAACCAAAAATCAACGAAAATCAGAGCGAACATTACAACCGACATGGTCATAGCGACCTTTAGTTGATACGCGCCCAGGATCAATACAAAGGGTATGCAGATCACCATGGCCATTTTGAGGAAAGCCATCACCATTGGCAGAGCTTGCCGAACCATGTCCATCGCTGGGAAGTAGGCAAGGGAGCCCACCGCGACACCGAGGGTGCCGCCAGCCCGGGCAAGCCCGTTCCACGCGGTCCCACCGATCTGTCCACCATAGTCGGTGTAGACGTCCCCGGTGACCTGGCTGGACGGCGACACGAGCTGGCGGATCATGGAGTCGGTCACTTCCTCCTGAGACAGCCACTTTGCCCATCCCAGGAACTGGTTCAGAAGGCTTGGATCGACCTGAGCCTTCAGTCTGTCCCGAAGGCCGATGCTCCCGTCCGCCCACCACTGCTTGCAGGTTGGATATCCACCACCCCCGGTTACCTGTGGCATCCCATCATCACGTTTCGTGTCATATGGCCAAGCGGTACGCGGGGTCCTCGAGTAGTCGGTGTCGTAGTAGCCAGATGTATTCAGGAGGTAATGGGACCCGATCCAGTTCAGGTCTTGCAGGGCCTTCTCGTCTTTGGCAATCGAGCTGATGTCGGGCTGACGCATGAACAGGCGAGCGCGAGAAGGACCAAAGCAATCGTGGGTGAAGTCAGCCACTTCCTGGGCGAGGAGAGGGTTGCCAATCCTCATTGCGTCGACCTCCATGCGCATCTGCCGAAGATCGGTTCCACAAGGTATGGCTGCGACGGCGCCGCTGTTCAACCCTTTGGACAGCGCATGTACCAAGGCCCACCAGACCGGCACTTTGGCACTCTTGCCGGCCAACGAGCTGAATGTCGTGTTCCAGCCGGTATCGGCGGGAGCCGGCGTGAGTACCTGGCACTGCTGTCCGCGTTGCTGATCGAACTGGAGGGTGTCAAAGCCCACGGAGATGGCTGGCACCGCGCACAGGGACACCACCACATACCCAATGTACAGCTGGGTTTCGATACGAGCCAAGGACAGGACGCCCTTGTTACCCTCATCCGCCCCCTCGCCACGCACCTTGATCCATTCACGTGCCACGATGATGATGAAAGGCAGGGCGAACAGCCCGGTGTCGGAGATCATGTCCCAGATCCCGTTGTTGATGATCCACCCGACCAGGGTCAGGTAATACTCCAGGTAGTCGTTCGTGTAGAGGGTCATAGCACCTCCGACCAAGCGATTGGCGCCTTCGAGATCTCGATGATTACGAACAGCAGAAGAACCAGGAACTCGATTCGCTGCATGGCCTTGGAGGGTTGACCAGGCTCTGGTTCAGGCAGGCGTGCCTTGAGCTTCACCCACGCGAAGACGATGCTGCAGTAGAGGGCAAGCCGCCATAGCAGCAGCGGCAAGTAGTTACCCTCACGCCATTTCAACCAGGAATCGAACAGGCCCAGATGGTTGACCGCGATGATGCCAAGCAGCACGCTGAGCAACAGCATCACCGTGCTCATGAGCACGCCGCCCAGCAAGATCTTGAAGGGGTTGGTCTTCTTCTCGACTTCTTGGGGCATGGTCAGTCCTTGCCGGCAGGCTTCTGCAGCTGGATCAGGCGATCCTGTTCTGGCGCCGCGTCATAAACCGCCCGTGAGTTCTCGGAGCGGGCCTTGCCGCGCTCGATGATCTTCATCGGGGAGTTGTTCGCCAGTTGCTGACGCATGTCGAGCTCGGTCTTGAGGTTCATGATGAGCTGCTGAAGCGTGTCGACCTGCCCGAGTGTTGCCTCTACGGCCAGCTTGTTGGCGTTCACGTTGGGCTCCTTGCTGCCTGTAATCAGCATGCGCTGCAGCAGGAGACCTTTCTCCAGGACATCAGCCAGGGCGACTTCGGATGCCAGTCGGGAGGCCAGTACGGCCTGGTCCCGCTCGTCTCGCAGGGCTGTTACAACGCCGCGGGTGATGGGGAGCGAATCGCTGCTGGCCTCCCGCAGCTTTTCAGAGGTGATCTGGGTTCCCGGCTTCAGCAACTCCTGGAGCGCGGCGAGCTTCTTGTCGTATGTCTCCTGGATCAACGGGGTCAGCCCAACCCCAGGGGTCGACGTGGTGCTGCAGCCCTCGCAGGTCTGGATTTGCTGCTCGCCGAGTACACGATTGGCAAACTGGGCTGCTTCAGCTGGGGACTCCCAGCTGCCGCACACCAACCCGTTGGAGCAGCTGGCTGCAGGGATGCTCGAGGTTGCCTCGGGCGCACGATTATTGAGCAGGTTGTAACCCGCCTTCGCCACATCACCCACTACTTTGATGGGTTGCTGGCCACTGCCGCCCGCCTGCTTACCACCAACCCAGGCGACACCGTTGGCTCCTGGGGCAGTCTCGACCTGGTCGACCACGGCCACGGCGTCAGTGCTCGAGGCCAGGGCCTGGCCCATCTTCTGGCCTTCGGCAACCTTACCCCAGCCCATCTGTCCTCCGGCCATGTCTGCCATTCGTTCGGCCATGGCCCGGCAGGTTCCCTTGGAGCGATCGTAATCCAGGCGGGCTTGAAGGATGCCGTTCGTAAGCAGGTTGTACAGCGCAGGGTTTGACCGTTGCAAGATCATCGCCGGCAGCGAGGTAACCGCCCCTGTAGCGTTTTGGATGACACTGCTCATGATCTGCTGGAACCCCTGTGTTGCACCGTTCAACTGGTTCTGCAGGGTGTTGCTGAGGTCCATGTTTCCGCAGATCAAATTGTTCTGCCAGCCGGCGCCGACGGTGATGCTTTCCATCTGCCCGGCGCTGCCCATCTGGACAGCACTTCCACCTCCGATGCTGTAGAGCACGTCGTCGCCGATCACACTGCCCTGGGATTCCACCTTGATCGGGTCAGCGGCCTCGGCCGAGCACCAGGTGCTACCGACGCCCACGGAAAGAACGATGGCAGCGGTTAACTTGTTC
Source organism: Pseudomonas sp. Marseille-Q5299 (assembly GCF_943737035.1). Taxonomy (NCBI): domain Bacteria; kingdom Pseudomonadati; phylum Pseudomonadota; class Gammaproteobacteria; order Pseudomonadales; family Pseudomonadaceae; genus Pseudomonas; species Pseudomonas sp. Marseille-Q5299. The sequence continues at coordinate 751,746 of NZ_CALSFR010000001.1, read as the reverse complement.
ATAGAGCACTCCAGATCATGTCTTATTGGAAGTCAGTGCTTCCCAGGAAGGTTTGGCCCTTGCGCTCGCAGCAGGAGTAGGGTCGCCACAAAGCCCAGGCATATGCCTCGTCGACTGCGTCTGCGTTAGGGCCGGGGGAGGGGAAAACAGCGCAGGACGGGCTCATGGTTGGCGTGAGTTGTTGCCACTTGCCGGTGGCCGCCTCGCCCTCACGCAGCTCACCGGCGGGCCAGTAACCTGGCTCTGCCATTCCCAGCATTGGCTGGTAGACGTGCGGTTGACCGTTGCGTGTGGTGATGTCCCCGGCTCGCTGTGCGATCACGGCTGCAGCTTTGAAGTCGTCGGTTTGGTGAATGAAGCCGCTGCGGGGGTAGACGCTTCCCCAGAGGTCACCGGAGAGTGTTCCACCGACTTCCCGCATGCCTGGAGTGAGTGCCTCGGGATAAACGGACTCAGGAACGCCGTAGCGCCATGCGAGCGTGTCCAGGGTGCTGAGCATGTAGGGCACCAACGGTGTCGTGGCGCCATGGCAGGAGTATCCAAACGAGCTGGCAAACCTGCCGAACACAACAGCTCCCGGATGGCCTATGACGTCAGCCTCTTTGAACTTCGTGATGTTGTTCTCGGCATTGTGATTGGTTGTGCCATCGTTCCCGGACTGCGCAGTGGCGTTAGGCATCCCCATGGGGCTCACCTCTGACCAAGGGTTTTCGCCGGTGTTGGCGTAGGCCGATACCACGGCATCCGGGATGTAGTGCTTCACCTTGGTCGAGGTCTTCACCGTGCATCCGATCGGGGTACAGAGCAGCCAGTAGCAGATCCCCACCACCTTGTACTCAAGGCAGCTTGGCGAACTGGTGGAGGCCAAGATCGCGGCAGTGTTGACGGTCGCAAATGCCGAGAAGGACAAGGCTGAGGTCAGAACAGCAGCTAGAGTGCGGCGGGGCATGCGCCTCATCGTCACCTCCTCACCGCTTGAATCGATTCGATGGCCGCTGCCACGTTGGGCTGGCCATACACCACGAATTTTCGGTCCACCACGACGGCGGGGATCTTCGAGACGCCGACACTCCAAGCATCAGCGTTTCCCTGCTGGGCGGATGCCAGCTCTAGCACCAATGCTGCCCCGGCAGGAGTGCTCATAAGCTGTCGAGCTTCGAGAGCGGCCTGGTGGGGATTGGGTGGCAATCTCCGAGACAACTGCGCCTCAATGCGCTGTTGGTCATCGAGCTTGATGACTCGCACCTCTGCTGGTACGGAAGTTAATGGGTGCGCCGAGTCGGTTATGGCCCAAGTCTCAGCGTGGGCCGAGACCTGGGTCAACAAGATGACAAGCACAGGGATTGCTCGCCATGATGAGCGGATGTTTGTCATAAAACTGCACCTGAAGGGGGGACCGGTACAGGGAAACGGATCGTCCCTTCAGGTGCAGTAGGAAATAGAAACTCAGTGGGCTTGGATTTCTAACGAGGTGTGGGCTCGTCCCCGGTGCGCTCCAAGCGCGAGCCTCTCAGACTTGGCAAAGCCTGGCTACCCTGTCGATTTTTGTCGAGAACTGTGGCTTGCGCATCTAGCTGTGAGCCGGCCGGCCCAGCAATCTGGCCAATCGCGGGCAGCTAAACGGGGACTACCCGGTCGCACGACGACCGGCGTACAGTGAGTACACCGCAGAGTACTGCACCAGTTGACCGCCCAAGTCGGGATTGTCGGAAATTACCGGATAACTGAGATCACCCCATTGATCAAATTTGATTGACACAGGTGTCACCTTGTATATCCTTGTACATGAGGACTGCAACTGCGCATTCGTCGGGACTGGGTACCAGCAAAGGCCCCCCCGCAATTTTGGCAGCAGAGAAAGCTGGTTTCTCTGAAGTAGTGACGACGGGCCTAGCCTGTCGGATTCTGAACCCAAGGTCGTTAGACTGGGAGCTAAAGGATCGCTGCGACTACTCCTCATAATTTACTGAAAAGGCACCCACTGGGTGCCTTTTTTTTTACTTGGAGTTCGGCGATGGGGTCGCCGGTTGGGGGGCCGGGCGCTGACGTGGAATGTTCCCCACCAAGGTGCCATGGGCGCGACGCTGCGGATACCAGGTGATGACGTGGTAGGCAAAGCCCAGACCCCTCTCATGGCGAGGTTCGAGAATCAAGGTGCCTGTGGACGTTCGCAGTACGGCGATTCGGTGACCGCTACGTTGTTCCTTGAATTCGCAATAGATCTCCGCGCCGGGCACGATCATCTTGGCAATGAGCTCCGCTACCCCGTCAATCGAGGAGCAGCCGTGCTTGAGTAGGTCGGTCTGATGCGCTTCCCATACATGAATCACACCGAACCCGCTGCCGGCACGCCGGTGCACGCCCACGCGAAGATATACCTCACCCCCAGGCAGCCCGAATTTCGGCATCTCAGGAATCGTGCCGAAGCTGTACCCGCCGTTTGGATGAGCCACCAGCGTGTTTTCTTTCAGTTTGAGCAATTCTGACAAGGGGGCGATCCAGAGCCAGGCGGGTGACGGAATGCCAGTATTGTGACACAGGCCTTGGCCAACCCGTATGCCCTGGATACACAGCTGTGCACGCGAGGCATACTCTCGATAGCATGGCCAACCCGGCAGTTAACCAAAGGATCGACCCGTGAGCAAAGCCCCCCCATCCACCGCACTCCCTACCGTGCTATTCCCCCAAAAAATGTCTACCGCTTGGTGCATGGTCGCCTTTGAGGAGCTGGAAGAAGCGATGTCATTCATCGAACCGGGGATTGGTGAGCTGAACGCCAAGCAGCGCTTCCTTTGGGAGCAGTACAAGGCGATGACCCGTCAGTTTGCCCACGACATGCTGTTGGCCGAGGGCAATTCCGAGGAAATCGACCGACGCTTGGGCATTCAGCGCAGTGACTATCTGCCGCCGACTGACTGAAGCCCCCGATCTCGCCGCTCTTCAGTAGCGTACCTCGAAGGTGGGCGAGTCCTCAGCGCGCTGGCCTCGGCGATCGTATAGGCGGGTGATGCTGATGTTGGCATGGCCCAGCCAGGCCTGGACCTTGGCAATGTTGGCATTGTGCTTTAGGGCGTTGGTGGCGGCGGTTGCGCGCAGCCCTACATCCCCAGGCCCTCGACGGTGATACTGGTAGCCTTGGCTCAGTAACCGGCAGGATCAAGGCACTGGTTGCACGGTATGTGGGGTGAGCACCTGGACGAAGGTATTGACCTCGACGTTGACATAGTCGCGGGCACCGATCACCCCCCCGTTATGACCTAAGATGTACAAGTACCAGTTGCTTGCCTTGGCGCCATACTGGTGGGACTTGCTGACGTCGCCGGATGACAGGCCGACGCCGCAGCGGAACACGACATGATCGTTCACGAGCACGTCCTTCGCAAAACGACGCTCGACCGTGTAGGTATTGCCGCCAGGGGCACCCATGAAGACCGTGACTGGTTTTTGACAGGTGTTGCAGGTCCAGTTCTTCATGTTGATCTTACCGATCTGCCCGCGCAGGGTTTGACCGCATGGGCAGGTGTAGTGCCGGTCGTGACTGTTGCCGAGGGTGATGAACATACGAGCCGTCCGTGGTGGGTTAGGGTGATAAGGTATTTTATCGACCTATTCCACCCGCGCCGCAAGCGCTCACCACAGCTCGATCACGGTTCCCGAGTCCGGCGCATACCAGTCAACGATTACAAAACGCCCCTTCCCTGTAGATGCGTCGTAGTCCATGAGGACACAGTCATCATTCCATTTCTGCAGTGCCCTACTGAGCTCATATTCGGAAGGGAACACCTCCTCAGCATGTTCAAGTTGAAACCACCCATGGCCAGAGCCTGCACCTGGGCAGAACCTGCTCGGTAGGTTGCTTTCTTCGTCGTTGTTATTGGTGCTCAGGACCCTCAGCTTTGTCATCGTGGCGCCTCCGCTTTTTCCTTCGTAGGTTGAGCGGCTAGAGCATCTATGACCGATAGCAGGGCGGCACTGTCTACCGGGCCCTCCAGGCGTACTGTGTGTCCGGTCAGGCTGTCGGTGACCTCGAGCGTGGGGGTGCCGGCAATGCCGCGGCTTTGGGCCACAGCCCGTTGGCGATGAACTGCCGCCGCGATGTCCATGTTTGTCCTGGTGCAGCTGGAGAGGGCCTCTGATGAGACCTCGGGCAGTTGCAACTCTGCAGTCAGCCCCTGCCCGTTACCCCGAGTCTGCAGCAGAACCTGATCGATCGCCTGCCAGAACACGGCTGCTCCTCCCAAGTAACCCGCACATTGCACGAGCCGGGCCTCCGAAAGCGCTGCGCTGCCATGGCTATCAAGGGGGAAGTGGTGCCATGCGAGCTTTACATCCTCCTGCTTGCTCACCCACTGCTTCAGTTGAGGCGTATACGCCCTGCAGTAAGGGCATTCGAGGTCCGCGTACTCAGTGATCACCCACCGTGCACTCGGTGGGCCGAAGTACCAGGTTTCGTAGGCGCTTCTGGGGTTATTGCTCTTCGCAATCTGCCAGTAAGCGCCGAGGAGGGCGATCACCACGATACCAACGATGATGGTGATGGACCTGAGGTTACGCATGCTTGCCACCCAGATCACCTGGCTGGCCCAGTTGCTGTAAGGCGGCTTGAAGATCCTGGATGGCCCCCTCCGGTTGGGGATGCTGTTTCAGCCACTCATTCAGGACAGCCTGGATCAGAGGCATAATGTCGCGACGGTCCACCGCGTTATTTTTGATCTGTTGCAGTTCATCAATGAGCACAGGGGCGCATACCGACAGCGACTGGAGGGTGTCGTGGCCGGGGTCTTTAAGCAACTGGGTCAGGTTATCGATGATGCTCTGGGTCAGGGTATTCATGACTCTCATGCCATGCGCTCCACGGCCTTCTTCGTTTCGGGAAAGGTGATGGGGAAAGGGGTGATGCCGCGCTTGCGGTCCAGTTGAGCGGCGACTTCCAGTGCAGCATCCAACTCGTCGCAGCCGAGGGCCTGCATGATTTCGTAGCGCTGCCGCTTTTCCTCAGGCTCAGTCATCGCCAGAGACAGGCACAGGCTTGGTGGAACGACGCGGAACAGCAGCTCGATCCGCTTGGCGAGCACAACCCCTTCGGTGAACTTGCCGTTCTCCTTCCTGGCCGACAGCATCATTGTCTTCTGTGCAGGGGTCAGCTCGCGGAATCGTGCGATCTTCTCCACCTCGTCAGGTGGCATGTTCAGGCAGATCCACCACTCGATCATGTTCAGCAGCGCGGACGCTTCGGGAGGGACGTCATCGACGTTCTGGGTGGCCATCCAGAACCAGGCACCGAGCTTCCGCCACATCTTGGTGATCTTCACGGCGTACGGGGAGAGCAGTGGCACTTTCAACTGGATGTGGCCTTCGTCGGTGAAGAACACCAGTGGCCGCCCCTTGAACTGGTCACGCTCGGCGATGTTGTTCACGGTGTTCAGCAGCGAGATATAGGAGATGGCCATCTGCGCCTGGTAGCCTTCCCGCGCATACGTGGCCAGGTCGACGATCGTGACATCTGCCTCGGGCCAGGCGGTACCGGGTCGGTTGAACATCTCCGCTTCGGCGCCCATGGTGAACATCCCCATGGCCTCCGCCATCTCCATGAAACGGTTGCGCCGGCTTTCCGGGATCCCGTCGTCATTCGCCATCGCCTGGAGCGCTGCGCTGACATCCTCGGTGAGCACAGGACGATCCTCGCTGACGCACAGTTCGGCGGCGTTCAAGATGCATTGACGGATGGCGCTTCGGTCTGCCCGACTCAGCCGGGCATCTTCCTTCGGTTCACCACCGGTAATCATGAGGCGTGCGGTGATCTCCAGCTCGCCCAGGATGTCTCGCTGTTCGTCCTCCATTCCTGCCAGTGCATCAGCCAGGTGCTCGTCGGAGGCGTCGACGTCCGCCGGATCCAGGATCTTGACCTGGTCTTTGTTCTTGATCAGTTGTACGGCGTCGACGAATGGCGCGAGGCTCACCCCAGAGCCCGGGGCCAGACGGACCCGGTTGACACTCAAACCGAGTTTCTTCGCAAATTCGCCCAGCAGACCGAAGCTGTTACCAGCCTCAACGATGAAAAATCGAGGGCGGTAGAGGGCCAGGGTTTGCATGATCAGGTTGTTCGCTGTAGCGGACTTACCCGCGCCTGTGGGGCCGAACAGGAACAGGTGAGCATTCATCTGCCGGTCGAGCTTGTTGAGCGGGTCGAATGTAAGCGGTGCACCTCCGCGGTTGAACAGGGTGAACCCCGAATTTCCTGTGCCAGTCGAGCGGCCCCATACGGGGGCTAGGTTGGCAACGTGCTGGGTGAACATCAGTTGCGTGTACCAGTCCAGTGCCCGGCTTTCACTGGGGTCGAAATTGCATGGCAGCCAACGCAGATAGCTGTTCAGTGGCGCTACTTCGTCTTGAGGCTGGACAGGTTGCATGCCGGCACCGAGCAGCACGTTGCACAAGCTGATGGTGCGCTCCTCAAGCACGGCATTGGACTGACCACGGAGGAAGAAGGCGACGCTGCCGCGATACAGCTTGTGCTTGCGCCCGAGGATCGACCGGGCCTGCTGGACGTCTTCTCGCGTGTGGCTGGACGCCTGGGTGTCCCCGATCGCTTTCCTGGACAGTTGTTCGAGGTGCCCCTCGAGCAGATCCTGAGGCGTAGGCACCATCGTGATACACAGCACGGTATCTTCCGGGAGTCGATCAAACAGCGAGTTCAGCGCATCAGCCTGTTTGATCTCACCAGTCAAATGGCCGGTAGGTGGAGCATTCTTCAAGCGATCGAGCACCACAACGCGGTGCGGCATTCCATCGAACGACCAAAGGCCGTTGGCCAGGTCGGATCGCGGTTCGCGGTAAAACAGGTTCTCAGAAAAGTCGGTACCGCTGGCTACAGGAAGCTGCCCTTGCTCAAGCTCCCGTGGCGGTTGGCAGACTGTCTCGTAAAAGCGGCGGATATCCTGATCGGTAGAGCCCAGGTGGTCGGGATGCGGGTTGAACCAGCCCACGAACCAGCGTTTGATGGCGTGGCCATCCATGCGCTTGGTGGTGACGCCGGCGTTGGCCAGCGAGCCTTTGAGACGGTCGCAGATGGCTTTGAGGTAAGTGCCTGGCTCCTGACCGCGAACTACGAGATCCTGTTTTTTCACGCGGCGATATACGACCAGGCGGACCTTTCGCGTTTGCCCCCGCCATGGCAGGTGGCTCACCGCCGTATCTATGAACAGGCCACCGGGCTTGGAGATGGACTCCAGGTGATGTCGGAACAGCGCGAGGTACAGTTCAGTGAAGCCGGTATTCTCTGCCCGGGGCTGAACATAGGCTCGGAGGTTTTCCAGGTAGTCGCCCCAATCCGTTTCGTCCTGGGCGTAGAGCTGGACGACCCAGTGCGAGCTTTCGAGTTCATCAAAGCTGTCCTGCAGCACCCCTTGCAGTGCATCCCGGGCTTGTTTGAGCCAGTCCTCGGAGCGCCCTTCGGTACCGATCGGGACCAGCTCGAAAAATGCGGCTCGGGACACACCGTCCTCGAGGAGCATGGCCTCTTCCTCGGGCAGGTATTCTGCCCACGGCAGCATGTCCACGAACGACGGGTTGACCTCGTACATCTTCGATACGTCTGCTTTCGTCGCGGGCTGACGCTTGGGGTTTTGCCAGTCGATCGGCGAAGGAATTCCCAGTGACTCCAGGCGCGTGATGTACCGGTCGTTCGCGGCCTGCCGCTCATCATCACTTAAGGTGGTGCTGTCTGTAGCGGGGTTGCCGTCGGCCAGCTCGTCTGCGGCTATCTGGCCGACTACGGGTTCAATAGAGGCTTCCCGTGGTTTACCGAGCCATCTGTTGATGAACTGCATCAGTATTCCTCCGTCCGTTCTCCGGGCATCGCGTACTGCACTCGTTGGTACATTGGGAAGACCGTGGTGTAACCGGGGACTGGGACTGGGTCTGACCCCGCTAGGTGAGGGAACACATACATGACCAGGTCCGGGTTGGGCAGACGCCGGAACTGGCTGTAGATCTCGTTCTGCGGCGTGCGGGTGAAGGTGTCAGCACCGGCTCGCTGGTGAGCGATCTGCGCTTCATCGATCGGTCGGCGGAGTTCCTGCCGAGCATCCAGAAGCATTCTGCTGCTGGAGCTGCCAGAGCCTCCGCCGGAGGTGCCGTGCTGCCAGACGTCCATCATGTTGTCTTCTCCATGGGGGAGGAGCTCGTCTTTATCTGTCGTGCATCCACCGAGCATGAGGGCGAGCACGACCCAGGCCCCTGCCTGCAGGCGGGGCTTAGTCCAGGTTTGCGGATACATGGTTGGCTCCGGCGTTGTAGTCGACCTTGCGGCCCTTGATCTCGTAATCGATGGCGAGCTGCTGATCCAGGTGAACGGCCACCTTCGCCCCAGGCTGGACATATACGGCGGCAAACGCTTCACCGTAGAGCTTGTTCATCCAGGAGCGGATATCGCTCACGCCGCCGGTGAGGATGGCGCCCATGGCAGAGTTCCCCGAGGAGCCCGTTGTCCCGAAAGACGTTCCCCCGCTACTGAAACTCGTCGAGCTGTTCTGCTCATCTGCCTTCAACAGCTTGGCGATGCCGGCACCCGCAGCCGTGACAAGTGATTGGTTGGTCAGGTACTCCTTGGCGTTCGAGCGACGATCGCCGGAAATGCAAGGGATGCCGTAGGCATCGCTGATCCAGCCGAGCCCGCCTTGGATCGCAGGTTGTCCGTTGCTGCTGCTCTGGTTGTTGTTCTGGCTGCCGTTGCCTTCCTCGGCCGGCGCGGGGAACGACCGGATCGTGCCGTCGGCGAATACAAAGGTCAGGCTTCGGACTTGGCCACGTACACAAGACAGCGTCCAGTCACCAGACGCGGTGCCACTGGCGACGGCGCCGACTACGTCAGGGATCTCGATGCCATTGGCGGTCAGGTTGTCCGGACCAATCAGAACCTTAAAGGGGAATGGGTCATTGACTGTTCCATCGATCGGGACTCGGCCAATGAGTGCCGACATCGCCACTGAGCCCATTAGCGTGGAGTTCTGGGGCAGGGTGTAGGCTTTTCGGACTTGCTTGCGCGCATCCTGGGGAGACATTTCTGCACCGACGTTTTGCGCTGTGGCGCTCAGAACGGTTTGGCCTTTGTCCAGGGCGTTGCCAAAACTGGTCGGGTAGTTGAAACCACTAGCCGTTTGGGCAGAACCAGGCTGCAATGGCTTGCCGCTGGCATCCAGGGGCGTTGCATCGGTGGGCTCGATCCAAACCAGGCCACTCGCTTTAGGTGAGCGGTCGAAGCCCGCTCCGTCACCAGGTTGGACGCCAAGCCCTATGGGGAGATCCTGCCTTGCAGCACTGGGGTTCTGTGACAGGTTGTCCAACTGGCGTTGGAACTGGTCCAGCAAACCCGCACTCTGGTTCTTAACCTGCTCCTGCAGCTCTCCTTTCGCATTGCTCAGCTTGGTATCGACGTTCTGATTGATGCGGGACAGCTGAAGCTGGAGTTCAGCGTTCTGATCCGTGAGTTTCTTGTTGTCGGTCAGCACCTTGGCGACCTGGTCCTTAACTTCCCGGCTTTCAGCTACGACTGTGCGTAGGGTGTCGGCAGGAGTGTCACCGTCTACCCCCAGCTTGCGTGCGGTATCACTGCCAATCGTGATCGGCTCATCATCTGGTGCTGCCGACTCTTTCTTGCTCCCACCCTTGAACAAGATGATGAGCGTGACGATCAGCACAGGGACCAGTAGGTACTTGAGGAGCGGGTTACTTTTCAGACTGCCCACGGCGACCTCCTGCTTTCGGATCGACTTGACTGATCGAGGACGGCAGTAGGGCTTCTTTCAGGCCCTTCCCCTGAGTTACCAGGTAAAGCGTTGTGGTATCGGTGGCGTTCCCGCGGGCGCCGAGGTATGGATGCTGGAAGGTGGCAGTGGTGAAGTTGCCCATCAACTCTGTAGGGTTCATCGTCAGTTGCTGAGCGCTCAAATTGCGGAGCTTGACGGCAGTGACGTAGCTGTTGTCGAGGCGCCAAGCGCCCAATACAGAGGCCTCCACTGGAAGTACTGGCAGCAATGTCCCCAGGTCGATGCCTTTATCAACGCGCACCTGGCTGATGCCGGCGACGGGCTCAACGGTCCTCAGGGGGGCGTAGAGCATTTGGGCTGCATAGCGTGTGAGGGCCACTGGCGCTGGTGACTCATGGCGCGGTGCCGGCGCAACATCTTCCTCTTCCGAAGCCGTGGATGGCTTACTGGTTTTCCGAGCGGGGGTGCTGTCCCCGTAGTAGGTTGCAGGGGCTGCACCCGCGACGATCTTCGCCGGCTCCAGCTTGGCCTGGCCCTCTGCTGCCGGTGTCGCGGCAATATCCACCAGCATGATTTCGCCGGTGGTGACGTTCTGCAGCTGCAGGCGCGTTGGTGGAATTTCCTGGCTCGCCAGCAGGTAGACCGCGCCACCAGTGCTCTGGACCCGCAGCAGGCCAGCCAGCTGGGGAGGCATGCCTACGCGCACGTTCTGATCGACGAATACTATGCGCTCCTGCCCGACGATCAGCGGGATGGCCATCGGAATGCGCTCCCACTGCAGTAACTCAACCGCTTTGGCGTCGGCGGCCGCAAGCAAGCCCAGGGCGAGGAACCACGCGCGCAGGTTCATGGCTTCACCCCTGCGCTCTGCAGATCGACCTCAATGCGCTGTGGATTGGAGGCGTAGCAGTTCCACATCAACCCGAAGGGGTTTTTCTCGGGATTGACGTCGGCACGGACAATGGACAGTGGGTAGCGCGTCATGGCTCGCTTGACCCGTTCACCATTCACTGACTCATCAGCGAGCAGGTCCAGGTTGACTGTCCAGTCGTTGATACCAATCTCGACTACGCGCTGCACGCCTGGATCGGTGAGCCCGTGGCCTGGGATTTCTGAGACGTTACGCTCACGGCGCCGCAGCTCACCGGCGTTACGACGTATCTCGTAATCCTTCTGCAGGTATTCCTTGCAGCTTGGTGTCACATAAGAGGCGAGCCGGCCGATGTTGTCCTGGTAGTCATCGTCCCCATTCTTCTCCCAGCGTTGCATCTGCTGGAAAATGTAGAACCCGAATGCATAGACGTTTTCTGGCGGCACCTCCCACCACTTGCGCGTACTGCCAGAGCGAAGGTCCGGTGGTACATGCACAGTCAGGTCCTCGGGGGCTTTGTGCCAGCCATAGAAGGCGAACAAGCTGACCGCTCCGAGTACCAGTACCGCTATTCGCAAGCTGAGTATGTGTGCCTGCTGTGCATCCACTCGTTTTCGAAAACTCATGCAGATCCCTACTTTCCTGTACGACGGCAGGTCCACGCACCTTCCCGGGTGACCAGCTGGGCGGCACCGAGGAAGGGGAGGTGTTGAGCCTTGTAGAACTGGAGCTGGCGGTAAAACCAGGTATCAGGTCGACCGCGTTTCATCTTCCGCAGGATTCGGCTGGCCACGGTCAAACCCAATGCTCCGCCTACGAGTGCACATGCAATGAAGAGCGATGGGTTGCCGAACAAGAACGACACAGGGATGCCCAGGATCACGCCGGCACCCCCGCAAGCACCAACCGTCCCCCACATTTCATCGGCGGTCAGGCCACCCATGACGATGGGTTGCCGGTTCAGGTTGTGGGGGAGGAAGTCGAGCGTTCCATCCTTGAGGTAAGTGGTCTCAGCCATCTCGCATCACCGGTTAAAGAACGCCAGTTGCCTTGGTCACCATGAAGATCCCTACGCCGATCAGGCAGACCCCGACCACGGCGGTGAGCCCCAGGTCTCGCCACTTCTTCTTGCCCTCATGGATCTCGTGGTAAACCCCGTATGCATGGGATGAGACGCCCACCATCATGCCCCCCAGCAGCAACAGGCCGACCAGCATGAATCCGTCGTAGCCATAGTTCTGGATCGTTTGCAGCCAGCTGGTGCCTTCACCCCGAGTGGGTGCCTGGGCACCAGGTAGGGCTGCAGCTGCTAAGCCAGGAAGTAGGGCCACTGCAGCGGAGGCAGCGCAAATGAGGGACTTGGTGGTTTTTCGAAGGGACATCGACTAACTCCTTGTTAGCTAGCTGAGAACGAGTGCAGAAAGAATCATCAGCAGCACGATGACTTTGATGGTCGACGACGCTGCAATGTGTTTGTCGAGGTTCTGGGTCGCCCAGCCTCGGTAGATGCTGTACAGCGCCCAGACTGCCCACAGCGTGGATAGAGTGATGACCGTGCCCACGAACAGAACGGTGCTGGCCTGGGGCGTAACGCCGCTGGCGGCGTTGAAAGCTGCTAGTTGCGCGCCGCTCATGCTCATGGCATCCGCCCGCCGGTGAGGGTGTACTTGCCTGCCAGCTCTGCGGGATCCCGTGGCTGAGCGCGACTTGGGGTCAAGTACTCCTGCAGGCCTTGGCGAACGCGCTGGATGTCGCCGGCCAGGCGCTCGTAATCGAAGTAGTAGCGCTGCCCAGGTTCGCTAGCGATCGTGGCGCTACGCCGTGCCGAGTCCTCCAGGGCATTCAGCTGGCGGATCATCACCTCGATGTTGGCCTGCTCCGATGCACCGGCCGCTTGGGTGCTGGGTGCGAATGAAAAGCCGCCGCTGACGCTGATCAGCACGCCAAGCAGGATTCGGCGAGGAGATGCAAGGAGGAGGGATGGCTTGTTCACGACTGGGCTCGGCAAGGCTGACTGTGAGCGTCAGGATGCCGAGGCCAGGGGAGGGCATGCCGCAAGAAATACTTATTCGGAGTCCGTAGAATTTTTTTTCCAATGCATCCATGCTTTGGAAGCATGCCCGACCGACTTCGGTGGGCGTTCGATTTGAGGCTTACTGATCAGATTTCGGGAGTTAACGGAGCCTGCGCTGGTTGGTGATTTTTAGAACCGTAGGGCAAAGAGGCTTTAAATGAGTTTTGTTGACGTTCGACTGAAAGTCCTTAAGCATGAATTAGGCCATTGGCTGGTGAGTCGACACGTAGGGTTTCGCGCTGGGGACATCCAAATCACTATATTCAAGGGGGAGGTGAAAAAAGGAGTAAATGAATACCAGCAGGACGGTTCCTCTATGGTTTTCACTGCACCTGTACTGAATACAATTGATGACCTTAAGGACTACCTGGACAGACGGTTTCAGGTTCTTTACGCAGGTATCGCTGCGCAAATTCATGGCCAGGCAATGACCCCTGAAGAGTCTGGGCGGATCATGGAGTTAGATGCTGCAGGCGACTTAAGAATTATTAGAGAGCTTGTTCCAATGCTCCGTGGTTCGGTTTATGGTCCTGAAATAAGTCCAGAAGTCAGCGAGAAACAGATTCTGGAATTGTTAGATCCAAACTGGAATAAAACCCAGTCCTTAGTCGCCGATCTCTATCCAAAAATTGAATGGATGGCAAAAACTTTATCTCCTTTCATCAAGACCCACGGTCGCCTCTATAATTTCCCCCTCTCCCTGCTCGAGGGTACTGAACAGCATTACTTGGCAGGTCCGGGCAGGGTATAGAATTGTGGTGCGCAGCTTCCATAAGCTTGCCGCTGGCCATGCCGCCATGATTTCGCTTTACATGTCATTGTCGAGTCACATAATTTAGCGATTGAGTCATGAGTAAAGAAAAATATCAAATCACCGAGAAAGCCACTTGGCTTACCCTTGTGATAATAAAGCACGATCTTGAAGATTATTTTTATAAATTAAATGACTCATCTTCGGATATCTTTGGTTCCATCAATGAGCTACGCCTTGTTCGCGATTCATTCATTACATTGAAAAATCTGGCCGACTGTATAGGTAGGGTCATGCCAATCCTCAGGAGTAGCTCTTCAGTAGAGCTTAGAGAAAATACCAAGCGTATACATAAGCGCGTTGATTTTATCGACCACGTAAGGAATAGGTCGGCGGGGCACTTTGACACCAAAGTCACCGAGCGTGCCGTTCAATGGATACCTGAAATTTTTCATGAAAAAAATTTCGCCCCTATAGATGTATATCTGTGTCACAAGGCACTTCTTGAGTCGTCGATAAATTCTTTTCTAGGGCCTTCGGGAAGCCAAAAGCTCTTTGATCACGAAATCGACATTCTTTATCCGCCAGATAGAGAAGTTTTCTTCAAGTTTCTAATTGAGTTGATTGGTGACTCAATCGAATGGGTTAAAGAAGCAATCAGTCATCTGGATAATCTTATCGCTAAATACGATAGTGCATTGGTTCCAGAGATGAGTGCTGTCGCCGGGCAGACAAATTTCAATCTAGCAGAAGAGTCGACATTCGATTACTGTCCGGAGAAGCTGTTGCAAGTTTTAGAGGGTGCGAAGGCGGAATTTATCAAGCAAGGCAGGCCTGAACTGGTTGGTGTGCTCGATCAATTGGCCAGAAAAGTAATTTTGGAATGATGTGTGGTTGTGCGCTGCAGCGCAATAAATCTATCTCGTTATGGTCTTGCCAAATTGTTTTATGCGTTTTTTGCGATTTTTTCGAATAGAGCCTAGTCATAACTGGACTCGCGTTTAAAGAAAAGTAGGTAGCCGATCGGCATAGCAAACCCGTAGGCCCACGCTTGGGCGTTCTGATTGCCATTCTTGATCTCCCCTCGGTATACGGGTTGTGTGCTAACAAGTTCCCAGCCCTCAGCGCCGAGCTTAAGTATCGTTGATTGAAGGTGTTCATTTTTCGCCAGGAGTGCGTCAACATCGGGCTCCAACGTCTGCTCCGTGGCTTTGAAAATCCAGGTGCCGCTAGTCGCAGCCTTGAAGGGTATCGCGACGTACTCAGCCCTGTGCTCGAATTTTTTGCTCATGCTAGCTCCAATATTCATTTAGCCGCGGATTTGCCGGCCTTCAGGGGCGAGCGCGTCGACGTAACGCCCCATGATGGACAGCACCAGGCTATTGATCGCCAGGATCTTCATCGCTCGGGTGACAGCGACATACAGAAGGTTCAGCTCATCATCTCGTCGACCTGAGTCGATATCAGGTGCAAGCGGGTCTGCCGTGAAATCGTCGAACAGCTCAACGAAGTCCCACTCCAGGCCTTTCGCCTTATGTGCAGAGGTCAGGGTGATCGTTGCATCAAGCTCTTTGTCCACCGTGCAGGAGCGCAGAGCCAGGATCCGTTGAGGCAGATCTGGATACATGTTGATGATCTTGATCGACCGGAGCATCTCGCTGTCCTGGCTCACCTCGGCGATCTCTACGTACTGGGCATAGTCCCGGTAGTCCCGGAGCAGTTTTTTGTTCTGCACCAGGTCGCGCTGCTGCCGGCTGAAATTGAAGAGGTCTTCCAGGTCGCGAACCGAGTAGCTGTCGATGCCGCCTACCCAGTAAAAGTTGGGCTTCTCGGTGACCAGACAAAGAGCGTTTTCGATAACGCCGATGACGGTGCGATGGATGTAGGTACGGTGTGGAAGTCCTGCCGGGAGTGCTTTCTTCACCAGGGTCTTCTCGCCCAGCCCTTGCAACTTCCTGCGCTCCCCCTTGTAGGACAGGATGATATTGGCGACATGGGCAACAGCGGGGCCGAATCTGAAGCTCTGGGTCAGGTAGTGCTTCTCAGCTCCTGCCATCCAGTCAGCGTTGAGGGCATCTTCTGCACCACGAAAGCGGTAGATCTGCTGGTGTTGATCACCTACCGCCACCTTCCGAGTGCGCTGGATACGCACAATGTCGGCGATTACAGGGTTCACATCCTGGGCTTCATCGAGCAGAACACAGTCGAACCTCTGGCTCAGGTCAGGTTTGCTCAACTGGTACAGCTTCAAGTAGCCGTCGTGGGTGATCTGCACTGCGGTGTCCTGCAGGTCGGTCATGCGTTTCCAGATGCCCATCGCCTCAGCTATTCCTTGATTCAGATACCGCTCCTGGGCGGATGTCAGCAATGGCCGATCGCGGAATCGCGGGAAGTGGCAGCGCTCGATCCGGTCATCGGCGCTGGCCATGAAATTGTTGAGGGTAGTGACGACATCCCGGACCAACTCCCAGTCCTGGGTATCGATCGCACGTGCGATGTCGGTCAGCCGCAGGTTGTTGGTCTGTTTGTGGCTGAATTGGGTGCCGTAAACGGCGAAGGCCAGCCCGTGGGCGGTCTTGTTGACCACGTTTCGCGGGAACCGCCCCCGGGCTGCGATTTCCACTGATTTGTTGTAACAAAGGTAGAGAATCCGCAGGCGGGAGTGGTGCTGCGCGTACCCCATCAAGGTTGTGGTTTTTCCACTTCCGGCGCCGGCCTGGATGAGGAGTTTCGGGGCCTCCGACTGGATGATTGGAGACTGTTCGTGGGTCCACTGCATGGTGCTCATCCTCACAAGTACTTCTTGAAGCTCGCGACCGTAATGCTTACGGACACGCCGAGCAGGGCAGCGCAGGGGAGCAGCAGCAACATGGGGCTGATGCTGACCGGGAGCGCCAGGTAGAGGGTCCAAGGGAAAATGGCCAGCGGGATAATCGTGGCGCGCGCCTTGTGGTAGAGGTAGCTGGATTCCCGGCCTGCGCCGAACTTGCGCAGGTCTCGCCGCACCAGTCCGTCCACCAGGCCTGTGAACGCGGCCATGGCGAAGAGTGGGACGGTCATCGTCAACACGACCAAGCGGACACAGAACACCAAGACGGTGAAAAGCGCTGCCAGGGTGTAGTTCTGCACGGTCGTGACGCTTTGCGCGGCCCAGTAGCGCATGTCCAGCTCGTTGCGCGGGCCTGCTTGGGCGATCGACTCCATCCCTTGGACCCAGCTGAGCAACCCGGTCTTGACGACCAGCCAGTCGTACGCTTCGGTGACCAGCCACGTAGCGGTGCGCCCGGGTTCTTGCACAATGGCGCTGTGCACCAGCCCTCTCGAGAGCCAACTCAGCTCGCTGTTGAGCATGTGCAGGCCATGCCGCCATCCTGCCTCAGGCCAGAAGAAATACAGGCAGACCCAGTCGACCAGGATGGCAGCGATGAGCGAGCCGAACATCACACCGAGGAAGTTGAACGGGAACCAGAAAACCTTGCTGAACAGCGATTCCTGGTGTTCCTGTTGCTGTGCAGCCTTCTTTGAAACTTCATCAGCCATGGGCTACCCCCTCACGCCGCTTCATCGGTGGCCACGTGGCGAAAGTCTTCCACCAGGTCCTCTGGGAGGGCGCTCTTCAAATCTTGATAGCCCGGGGCCTCCCACCATTCGCTCGATGACGCCGCCGATCGCCGCATGCCGGCAGCCAGCTCCTGCAGGTTGCCAGGCATGACTTCGTCTGGGTCGTTTGCGGGAAGCGGCATGCGGATCTTCCAAAGGTTGCCACCCTCGATCAGTGCGAAGGCCTGACCTTTGGGCAGCCCAACGACATGGGCCGGCTCAATCATTGGCACGCTCGCCATCTGCACCTGGTCATGTGAGCTCGAGGTGAATGCTGTCTTGCCATTGACCGAGTCGTTCGCACTGCTTGCCGGCGTGCTGTTGTAGATCTGCACTTTTGGCAGTTGGTTTGTGAGCAGTTCTGCAGTCGCTGTCTCGCGGACGCGCAGCATGAACAGGTTGTTGAAGTTACCGATCACCTGGCCGGCTTTGGCCTTCGAGCCAATCTTCGCCTCAATGTCGCTCATCGTCTGGGTATAGGCGGTGACCTGGATGCCGGCACCACCGGCTTTGTTCACCATCGGTATGAACTCGTCACCGATGAGCTCGTTGAACTCGTCAGCGTGGAGATTGATGCGCACTTTGCCCCCGGCCATGTGCCCAGGCAGACCATCGTCGATGCCGTGCTTGTAAATGTGACCTGCTACCGAGACCAGGTCACTGAACATCGAGTTACCCACGGCGGCGCTGACTTCGGTGTCGGACAGTGCGTCGAGGCCGACATAGACGACGGCGCGCTTCCGGATCACCTGCATCCAATCGAAGATGGGGCGTTGATCGTTGAGATCCAGGTAGTCAGGCGCGAGCAACTCAGCGATCCGCCCCGTGGTGAGCTTCTCGAGCAGTGGCAGCAGCGATGCGACGATCTTGTCGAAGTACGTCTTGTCGTAGCGCACCGCACTGCGCAGGCCGTCCATCACCGAATCGTTGATGCGCTTCTGGGTCAGGTACTGATCGATCGCTACGACCCGGAGCGGGCGATCCTTCATCGCGAAGGAGAGGTTCTTGCGGTCAATTTTTCCTTCCAGCTCGACTATGGTCTGCCAGGCCCTCGGATCGTGTTCCGCGAAGTACTTCTGCGCATACTCAATGAACAGCTCATCGATGTTGATGACGTGCCGGCGGATCTGTTCGTAGTCAGGGCGGCGGCCGAGGGCGACCAATGACTGTGCGATGATGTTGACGAATCGCCAAGCGAACTCTCGGAAAGCAGCAGAGTTGCCTTCGCCGGACAGTTGGCCGGCGATGCGGGTGGCGACTTCGCTGATCCGACCGAAGCGGCCGATGGCGTTGTAGCGTGCCGAGATGTCCGGCCAGCCCAAGTGGAACACGTAGAACTCGTCCAGACGGCCAGCCCGCTTGCATTCGACGTACATGCGCTTCAACAAGTCGGCATCGCCCTTCGGGTCGAAAACGATAACCACCTCATGATCAGCCTGCTGCTCGATCTGTCCGCGGCGGCTCCAGCGGTGCGGGGCTTGGTTTCTGCGCCCCATGCGTACACGCGATCTCGGGCGGTGTGTCCTGCGGATATCCTGGGTGATGAAGACCTCGGCCAATCGCGTCTTGCCAACCCGTGTGGTGCCCAGCACCAGGGTGTGGCCCACCCGTTCGCCGAGTGGAAGGCTGACGTTCTGCTCGTTCGGTTCGATACCGTGCAGCCTGGGCAGCCCGCCCACGGGGGGAAGTGGCCTGGCAGGGTTCCAGTTGGAGTCCCAGCCGGTGAGCTTTGTGATCACCCTCAAAGGGAATGGGGCAAACTCCAACCGTTCCTCGAGCCAGCGTGCTTGCAAGTAGAGTTTCGTTGGCTCGACGTAGGTGGCGAACTGGGGAAGGTAGGTGTCGGCCAGGCGCTGGGTGTGTTTCTGCGTCCAACGGAATCCCCGGCCAATGAACAGACGCTCGTTGCTGATCGGCATTTCCGCGCTGGTCATGGTGTAGTGGGGGAGACGCCGCAGGTTCGCCTGGTAGCGCAGCACCCTGCGCGCCTGCAGCAGCCGAACGGTGCCCAGGTAGGTGAAGCCCAGGGCGGCCACAATCCCGAACAACGGCGTAAGGGCAAAAGCCCACGGTGCGCCGATGCAGAAAGCGGCCGCTACGTAGCAGACCGCTGTTGTGAACAGCTCCACGGGAGGCCGCAGCAGAGACTCAAGGGTGTACGTGGCCATCTCAGGTCCTCGGGATGTAGGTCAGGGCGTCGGCTTCCTCGCGTGCGGCCTCAACCTGGTCTGGGGCCAGGCGATCGGCGAGGCGCTGAGCGAATGCGTGCTCATTGATCTGGGAAATGCCCGTCAAGCGCCCCCCGTAGAGTTCGCTCACATGGCGAACCTGCTCGATCATTTGCTCTCTGCCGGGGCGATGCAGGGGGTGGCTGATGATCAGCGTGAACACCGGCGATACAGGTCGTGATGGGCGCATGCGGGGGCTCACTGCTGAAGGGTTGTGGCTGTGATCAGTACTGGGTAGTGCCGCAGCCCCAGGCGACCAGCGAGATCGCTGGCAGGAACGGGCATCACCTGCAGGCCGGGTGCCCAGCGGCGAATCTCCTGCAGTCGGGCAGCGCTACTGACATTTACCGCAAGCCCCACGGCCTGGAGTCCCTGCAGTTGCTGCAGCCTCTGTGTGAGCCAAGCCTGCGATCCTGGATCGTCACCGACGATGAACATCGGCTGCAGGCCTCCGGCGTTGATCACTCGGCCTTGCACCTGGCCGGGGCTAAGCTCAGGTGTGATAACCGGAAATGCTCCGCCAGCCCGAACACCGGCTGTAATCGGTGGAGAGGCAGTCGGTTCGGGTGCGAGGTCCTGGTAGTAGGGCAGTGCGGAGGAGCCGCCACGGTCCTCTATCACGGTGAGGACGGTGTTCTGGGCAGCAATTGCTGCCTGGGCCAGGACTGCCAGCGTTGCCAGGGCCAAGAGTTGTGCGACTTGGGAGCGCCAGATCTGGAAAATCGTCATGGGTTTCGTACCTCGAAATTGATGCCGGTGACCCGACTGAGGTGTTTTGCGAAGTAGGTGCGATATTTGGCTGCCGGCGCGCCACCTGCAGGCCGGTGATACCGCCCCGCGGCATCGATCCAGCTTCCGCCCTTGGCCTTCTGCTCGGCCAGGATCTGAGCAGTCACCGCCAAGTTCTTGTAGGGGTCGAGGCCTTCGCAGAGGGAGCTGTAGCGATGTCCGTTCGAGCGGATGTTCGTCTGTCCCAGGCCTACGTCGACGCGAGCAGGACCCGCCGTGGCGATTGCGACTCCTAGCGCGCGGCAGGCGTCTGCGCGGGTGGAGAACCTGTAGCCAGTGCCGGCGACATTCAACGTCCACGGCCAGGGCACAAGCTGGCCCCGTAGCCGCGTGCCGCTCTCCTGCAGGGCGACCGAGTAAAGCACCACCGGTGGCACTCCGTGCCTGATGGCGATCGCCTTGTACGCCGGAGGCGGATCCTCTACAGCCGATGCGTTGCCCGCGATCAGTATCAGCAGAAGGCACTGCGGCCAGAGCCTCACTGACGGCGCCATGATCCGTTTACCTGTGTAACGGTAGCCGGGAGGGATCCACCGAGGCCCAGTCGAATCCAGCGGCCCTGGTCATGGTTGAGTGTGATGAGTCGGCTCTTCACGTTGGATGGGTCTACCCCTGCCAGAATGGCCCATCGGCGGATTCGCTCATCATCGTTTTGGCTACCCACGAAGTAGAGGTCGAATGGCGTCTGGGCAGCCTGCAGGCGCTTTACTTGGTCGATACAGGGAAGGCAGTCGTCCTGGACGAAGAGCGCTGTGCGACCGCTGCCAGCCAGAACAGGGCCACTTGTGGACGAGCCTGACTGGGCAGTAGGGGAGGAGGAGATCTCGATTGCTTTGATACCTGGGTACAGCCGCTGGTACGCCTCGTCGTAGGCGCGCTGATAAGCAAGTTCCCTCTCCACCCGCTGCCGCTCTGCCTGGACCTGCAGCTCGGCAAACCGGCGCCGTTCGCTTTCCGAACGGGCTTCGACACCTAGCGCTGTGAGAGGGTCCAGTCCCGGGGAGTACACCCCTCGTGGACCCTGCATCACCTCTTGATAGCGTTCATATTCCTTGGCAGTCAGGCCCCACTCCTGCGCTGCTTTGTTCTGGATCTGGTTCAGCGACAGGGCGCTTTCCCCGGTAAGTTGTTGAACACTGGAGGTGGCAGAACCTGCTGCAGCGGTGGATGGTGCAGCCTCAATAGCCGTTGCAGATAGTGCGCAGGCGCAGGCGATGGCACGAATGATCGGTCGATTCATGATGGATGTCTCATGGCTGGATGCTGAGGGTTCGGGTTTTGCCACCGGCGTCGAATGTCGCGGTTCGTTCGTCGACTGCCTTGAGCCGCCAACTGCTGCCACTGACCACCTCACCTGGGCGAATCAGGTAGATCTGGCTTAGGCGGGTGCTGCCTGTGGGAGCAACCGACAGGAAGCGCTCGCCGCCTCGATACTCAAGGCCAATCATCTGGAAGGGTGGAGGCTCCGGAGGGGCTGGCGTGGGCTTAACCGGGGAGGGCCTCGGCCTTGGTTTGGAAGGTGGGGCTTTTGGCATTGGGGAGACTGCCTGTGCCTGAGACCTGGTGAATTTCTGCAATCTGCCATCGAGTGACTCAAAGTCGGCCCGAAGTATCAGGAGATCGCCAGCAGTCGCGGATGATCGTGTGACCTCACTTGCTATGACATGGGCCCGCTTGGCTACGGCTTGCACGGCATCGATGCGACTCGAGAGCGCCAGCTGGCTTACTCGGAAATCCTCCATCGTGACCAGAGGCGTTCCGGAGACAGTGTCTAAGCGATCGTCAATCGCGCTTACTCTGCTCTGCAGTGCGTCGATGGACGTTTTTTCTGCTGCCCTATGCAACACGCTAGACAGTGTCGACAGTTGATACTGCTGGAAGGCAATGATGGCGCCCAGGGAAATCAGCCCCGCAGCGATAGGTAGATTTTTTCGGATGGGCAGTTTCATGGAGGTCCTCTCGAAGCCGAGTACACCCTGTCGCAACCACGAATCTGTTTCAGCAGAAAATCATTAGCCCAACCGCTCGGATTTTTGCTGCCGGGTATCATTCTGAGCGGGAAAGTGGAGGTGCGACATCAAATCGCCTTTCCCCCAGCCGACAGGGGGGGCGGATGGTCCGCAGTGGCCATCCTACTTCTGAGCTGCGCGTTCGCGTCGGCGGTTCTAGGAAACGGCTTATTCCAGTGCACGCCAGATGCTAGGTGGTAAAGACCCCGGACGAGCCAGGGCTCCGGACGACCTGCTGAGAACTGCGGAAGGTGTTCTTTTGTCAATGGGCTGACAACTTGCGCGGACTGGTGATTTGCAGCGTGGTATTCTTTGTCCCCATCACGAGACGCTGAAAACCGCCTGATTTAAGGCATGCGCTCGCCGTCGAGTTGAAACCGGATCTTGCGTTCAGTGGACGCTGAGTCCGAAACGCGCGCAGAGCTGTTAATCGCAGGCACAAAAAAACCGCCTGGGGGGCGGTTCGTTTGTGCGAATCGAATGGACGTTCGTTTCGCGGTCCGCTGATAGCGGTCACAGGCCGATAGTATCCACCATAGTGGTACTACGCAATACGCTTCCAAAAGCGTACATCGTGCGGGGACGACTAGAACAAGTCCGTCGAACGGTCAGAAAATGGTTTACAAAGCCGGTTGGTAAATTTGTTGATGAAGGTAAACACCCACGAACAAGCAAGAACAAGCGGGGAATAATCATTATTTTACGCTAAACCGTAAATTTGGCTTGAACGCCTGAGAGGTGCTGTGTCAAGAGTAAATCCTGACACAGCAAAATAAACCTCCTCTGCACGTAAAAGGACTTTTTTTAGTCATTCGATCAGTGGTATGAAGAAACACGGACAGTTACAGCGTTCGTGAGTACCCCTCAGCCGCGTCTGGACAACGCGCCGGTCACCGAGGGCCAATTGACACCCAGGCTCGCTGATAGTGGTCACACCCTTCGGGGCTTATCAGTGAAACCGTTGCGCAGACCGGCAGGCGCTACGGGCCAGGGACTTCCCTCATGGGAGTTTCTATCTATGAAGGTGCTTAAGCGCTTCATAGAGGTCGTCAACGTGGCTGATTTTTTGGCCAAGTTGGCAAACGTGTACCGGGCTTGGGCCTGGTTCCGTGATCACCTCGATAGCTAAGTTTTACTGCTGTAAGGCCCCGCCGCTAGGCGGGGTTTTTTTTGCCCTGCAGGCGGGCCGGCGGACCTTATACTTTGGTCTGGAATCCACCGCATAACCCTCACGACCTGGGCCGTAATGGTTGTGCCGAAATAGCTGACCGCTACGCCGAGTACATCGAAGTGCAGCTATGGCGTCAGATCGACACCGGGCATGCCGCTTAATGGCTCATGCTCCAATGCCCAAAGACGGGCGGCTTCAGCAAACTCAAGCATATCTGTGAGCTGATCAGCATCGACGTCGAGCCGACGGTGTGCCGACATTGCCATTTCTGCAAGCACCGCGGCACGTCCGTCTGGATCAGCAACCCATGCGGGCTGGTCGTTCAGCTCCGCCAGCCACCCTACCGGCAAGGTCAGCATTTCACGGTCCATAATTGATCGATCCGCGTTGTGTAGGATTGGCTCATCATTTCCCGCCTCATTCCCCAGTCCGGCGTTGCCGGCACACTGGCGGCCCGCATCGTCCCCCTCCCCCAGCGCTCGTTGATATCGTCCATCACCTGCATCAGTCGGTCACACGCCACCGATTGCTTGAGCGCGAACAAGTCCTCAGAGAACTCGCCTGGCTGTCGCAGATCCATCAGCAGCACCTCGGCCTTGCTGTAGCGAAACCCGGGCCGAAAGATCCGTTCCACGGCATCGGTGGCCAGCCGGGTCATCAGCAGCGTGTCGCAGGTTGGGTAGGGTAGCTCCACCAGTGCGCCTTGAGCGTGGTGCGCTTCATCAGGGTTGAACATCCCGGTGCGGATGCTCACTCGCATGCGTTTACAAACCGAGCCTTGAGCCCGAAGTTTCTCGGCCGCCCGGCCAACGTAGGTGGCGACCGCCTGCTTGATCGGCGCAAGCTCAGTCAGCCGCTTGCCAAACATCCGGCTGCAGCAGATTTCCTGTTTCGGCGGCTCAACCTCATCCAGTTCAAGGCAGGGTGTGCCCGCCAGTTCGCGGGCCGTCTTCTCCACGACCACGCTGAACTTCTGGCGAAGCGTCCACGGATCGGCCTTGGCCAGGTCCATGGCCGTGCGAATGTCCATCGCCGCGAGGTGCGCCGTCATTCTGCGCCCGATCCCCCAGACTTCCTTCACCTCAGTGTTGCGCAGGACCCAATCACGCTTGAACGGTTCGCAGATGTCGACCACCCCACCGGTTTGAGCCTGCAATCGCTTGGCGGTGTGATTGGCCAGCTTGGCGAGGGTCTTGGTGGGAGCGATGCCAACTCCCACGGGGATGCCGGTGCATTGGAAGATTCGCGAACGCACCTGTCGACCGAACTGGGTCAAGCTGCCCTGAATGCCACTGAGTTCAGCGAAGCATTCGTCGATGCTGTAGACCTCGGTGGCAGGTACCATCGACTCGATGAGCGTCATCACCCGCTCACTCATGTCGCCGTAGAGGGCGTAATTGCTGCTGAAGGCCATGATGCCGTGGCGGCGCAGCTTGTCTTTCGCCTGGAAGTACGGCTCGCCCATTTTCACGAAGGGTTTGGCGTCGTATGACCGAGCGATCACGCAGCCGTCGTTGTTGCTCAAAACGACAATGGGGGTTTTGACCAGATCCGGTCGGAACACGCGCTCGCAACTCGCATAAAACGAGTTGCAGTCTATCAGCGCAAACACCTGCTCACTGCGCATGGTCACGCACGCTATAACGCACCACGCCCCAGACCACCAGCTCGTCACCTTCCATGATGTACCGGGCGGGGTACGCCGGGTTCTCGGACTTCAGTATCATCACTCCATCCCGGCGATGCAGCCGCTTGCAGACTGGCTCGCTGTTGACCGCTGCAATGACGATATCGCCGTGCTCAGCCTCTCGGCCACGGTCTACGATGACGATGTCACCTGAGTAGATGCCTGCTCCCTGCATGCTGTCGCCTTCAACCTTCACCAGGTACACATGCGGCGCGCGAAGATCGAACAACTCATCCAGGGAAATGTGGCCCTCCAAGTGATCTGCTGCGGGCGAAGGGAAGCCTGCTGGGACGTGAAACGAGTAAAGCGGCAGCGGTTCGGTACCGCCGGTTGGCGTACCCAGAAAAGTGATGGTCATGATGAAGTGTCCGATGCAAGCTGTATGCATATACAGTTAATCTGGCATCGTTCCTCCGGTCAATCCTGGGCAGCGATATTTCTGACAGGCGAGAGGTGAGCTATGTGTGGACGGTATTCGATCTACGAGTCGATGGATCACTACCTACGCCAGCTATCGTTGGACCTGGTGGTGATCAATGGCTATGACCATGAGGCGATCAATCGCTACAACGTAGCGCCGTCGACACGAGTCGAGATCATTCGACAGGTCGGTGATGGGTTGACCGTGGATCGCGTGAAGTGGGGCTGGTCGCCATTCTGGGCGAAGGGGAAGCGCCCCGATCCGATCAATGCACGGGCCGAGACAGTGTTGACGGGCAAGTTTTTCAAAGGACTGTGGCCAGGGGGTAGAGCTTTGGCGCCGGCCAACGGCTGGTTTGAATGGATACCGGATCCTGCCGACCCTAAGCGCAAGCAGCCTTACTACATCACCAGCGCTGACGGAGCGCCGCTCTACTTCGCAGCCCTTGCCGAAGTGCACCAAAACATTGAGCCGGATGAGCGCGATGGATTCGTGATCATCACTGCAGCGGCGGACCAGGGGCTCGTCGATATCCACGATCGAAAGCCTCTGGTGCTTACGCCGGAGACAGCTAAGGAATGGCTGGACCAGGCAACATTGCCGGAGCGTGCAGCTGCGATCATGGAGATGGATTTCCGGCCAGCCGCTGACTTCCGCTGGTACCCGGTCGATAAAGCAATTGGAAACGTGCGTAGCCAAGGAGCCGAATTGCTGAGCCCTTTAGCAGATCATCAGACCCAGTTGGATTTTTAATCAGGATCTCGTATACGATCGAGAGAAGCGATAAGGTTTTGGCATAGTGCCATCAATAAAGGGTTTTGCGCTGTGGCCTGAAGCCTGGCCAACAATGAGAGACATAGGACAGGCTTGCCCCTAAGCCGGCGCCCGCTGCTGGAAATTTGATTTTCAGACGCAAACCCTGGTGTCGAAGGATACAACTGCTTTTTCGATGGCGCCATCATGATAAGGAGATTTTGACGTGTCTAAACAGGCATTCACCGCTGCTCAGCGAGAAGCAATATGGCTTGCTCACTCCCGTAAATGTGCATACACGCGTGAACTTCTGGATATAAGTAATTTCCATATTGATCATGTGGTTCCAGAAACTCTTGCCGACAAGTCTGTATTGTTAGAGGAGACCCTTGCTAGGCTTGGTCTACCTAAAGAGTTTGATTTGTTTGGTTGGGGTAACTTGCTGCCTTGTCGCCCGGGGGCGAACCTTCAAAAGTCTGCAACGGTGTTCGAACCAGCTCAGATTCACTTTTTCTTGGGGGTTGCAGCAAGTAAGAAGCAAGAGGTTGTCGATAACCTTGAAAAGATTGAGCGGAGAAAGAATCGTGGTAGAGCTATTATTTTGTTGCAGCAGTGCTTAGAGCGAGGTGAGTTATCGGCCGAAGAGGTCGGGAGACTGTTGGAGGAATACGCTGAAGCGCCTGAAGCAATCTTCGAACTTCTTGAAGGCCTGCAGTTTACGGACGAGGAAGAAGTCACTGTAGTCTCTAAGTCCGATTTAGAATCGCTCCTCGATCGGCCAGTTCGTTTGGGTGAAAACTCTCACATTGATGGAGTAACGCTTACAAATGATAATGGTGAGCAATGGTTGGTGAGGACATGCAGGGAATATGAAAGTGCTCATGCGGATGGGTTTTACGCATTGACTACGTTTGATATGAAGATGGCTGCATGGTTTGAGCATCAGTGCGGACTTCTTAAAGCACTTCAGGCTGCCAGCATTTCGTCTGCTAGTTACGTGTCGAGCCCAAAAGTAGGTATTGTTGATCTTTCCCTGATGCCGTTTTCATTTTTCCCTAGTATGGGAGAGGTCGAAGAGGAACATGAGCCTTCCGTAAGTTATCAAGATAAGCTGGACGACGGTGTGCTTACGATAAAGCGGGTATCTCAAAACCTAATAGTTGTAGAATCTGACTCTATGGGTCAGAAACTTGTAGAAGTGATGCGGGCGGATTTGAACGGTGATGGTATTGAAGATATTCTTCTTTTTGAGTACTGCTATGCTATAGGTGGTACCTTTGGTTTTGGTGGTATCAAAATGATTACTCGTTCAGCTCCCCAAAGTATGTTTGAGCTGGTTCCTCCATGTGATTCGTGTGCAGGTTGATTTGCTGCAATTTGCTTAGTTTTAATCGGGCGCACTCATCACCACCGCCACACCGAATGGCTCGTTCGGGAAATTATCTCCAACGACTTGAGCGCCGGTGAGTGGGTGAAAGCAGAAATAAGAAAGGCCACCAGTGGTGGCCTTAATTTTCATGCAGCGATTAACTGGCGAGCGAGAGCCACCTCGACTGAGTCTCCATTTTCGTTCAACGCATCGAGTCCTGATTGCGGGGCATCGCCTGAGGTGCTCTGCATCACTGCGATCTTTCTGGCCATCAGCTGTAGGCACGGAATCTGCGAGCTTCCGGCATAGCCGAAGAAGACCACACGCACTGGGTGCTTCTGTCCAATCCTCCACGAGCGCCGCGCGGCCTGCTGCAGGGTGTACACGTTGTACCCCGTCTGTAGGAACGCGATGGTTGGAAAGTCCAGTAGGTCCAGCCCGGTCTTGACCAGCTCCGGGTTAGTCAGCAACACGTCGACGCCGCGGTCGACCTGGTCGAGGATCCAGTCCTCGCGCCGAGCTGTTTCAACCGTGGCTCGCAGTACTGCAACTCGCAGGCCGACGTGCTCGAGGACCCTCTTCAACCTGGACGTTGTATCGCGTGTCCCGCTGTAGACGGTGTAGGCGAGGACCTTGCGGCCTTTCGCTTTCTCATCGAGGCACAGGTTCAACAGCGCCTGCTCCTTTGGCATCAGCTCATCGTCACTGAACAGCGCCGGCACGTAGGCCAGTGTGTCCCGACTGCGTGGATGTTTGACAATCTCCGATCGGAAGCAGCAATCCGGCCATGCCAGCAGCACGTTAAGCACCACACCCAGGAGGGTAGTGTCGCGGCGTGCCAGGGCTTGGCGGAGTGCCGTTGTCAGTGTCCCAGCCAAGCGCTGGTAGGCCGAGGCCTGCTCCAGCGACATCTCCACGTCGACGAACTCTTCCTGGTAGCTGGGCAGCACGTTGCCACCGATGTCCTTGAGCTTCAGGAACACGGTGAAAGGCAACACGAACCGATGGATGCCTTTCGGGCCAAAGCCTGGGGCCTTCACGGTTCGTACCGAGAGCTTTTTGCCCTTGGCCGTCTTGTGCGAATCGCCGTCGCGCTCGGTGTAGATGTCCTTGAGCACACCGTGATCGCGCATGAACGACATAGCTGCAGGAGCCATGCTGCCACGCGCATTGGGCCGGTAGCCGTCCTCGATCATGCGCTGGGTAAGGACGCGGAACAGAAGATAGAACAGGTCGTCAGCGTAGCCGCCCATCAGTGTCCCGGTCAGCAGCAAGGTTTTACGCGCCTTGGCTGCCAGAACGCCCATGGCCTGGCCTTGGGCTGAACCGCTGTTCTTGTACTCATGCCCCTCGTCGACCACGAGTAGATCGAAGAAACCATCGGGTAGGTAGCGCTTGATGAACTCCGTCGGTTGGTAGCCGCCCTCACCGAAGCCGAACTCGATGTTGGCCATTGCACGCTCCATTCGCTTGGCCTGGCGGTCACTGAAGATGAAGTTGCCCTTGGCGTCCATCAAGTTGATGAACTCGGACACGTTGTCTACCAGCATGGAGGCCAGGAAGTCCTCGCCAAAGTCGTTGAGTAGTCGCTCCGCCCGGACCGGGCCGATCGTGGGTATCCGACACATCGACTTCAGGATCGTCGAGCGGCGGTCGCCTGCATCAGCTTTCCCTGGGCGCATAAGCGTCCAGAGGGCAGATTTGCAGGCGGTGCAGTTACGCCGGCGATCACCACGTCCGAATTCAGCCACGGTGACCAGGTTGCCTTCCAGGTCCTCGAGGACTTGGCCGCAATCTGGACAGGTCGCCAGCAACTGGCCGCCGGCGCCGCGCTTCTTCCCGCAGGCGAGCCGCCAGTGGAATCCCATGCGCATGCGCACGCGGCCGAGGATAAAGAACTCCGGGCGGCCATCGTAAACCTGCCCCGACTGGTCGCGCAGCTTGAGCAGCTTGACCAGGGTATCTGGGCCATTGAGCACCCATACGCGGGCTTCTGGCGTGGTCTCCAGGATCTCGCGGCGCCACTTGTAGACCAGATGAGGTGGTGAGATGACGAGCGTCCTACGGTAGCCGGCCGCATGCATCACAGATGCAACTGCGATGGCCATCATGGTCTTCCCGGTACCCATCTCGGCGTTGATGATCGCGGCTTGTTCGTTGCGATCGAGCAGCAG
This sequence comes from Pseudomonas sp. Marseille-Q5299, assembly GCF_943737035.1. Taxonomy (NCBI): domain Bacteria; kingdom Pseudomonadati; phylum Pseudomonadota; class Gammaproteobacteria; order Pseudomonadales; family Pseudomonadaceae; genus Pseudomonas; species Pseudomonas sp. Marseille-Q5299. The sequence continues at coordinate 722,082 of NZ_CALSFR010000001.1, read as the reverse complement.
CGCGGCGATGGCTTGGACAACCTCAGCTTGCGCAGCGAAGGGCGTTCGCTTGAGATTGGCCATCACGGCTTGGCGCTGTTCGTTGGTGGTGCCGGTATAGACCGGGGGGTTGGATCGGTTGAGTGACTCCAAGAGCTCGTCTCCGAACTCGTCGATGAAGTCGGTCAGGTTGATGTTCAGAGGGGATCCGACCGAAGCGGCCGGGTGGCTGATTGCGTTCATGTGCATTTCCTGTAATCGAATCCAGGGCATGCACATAACCCGACGGGTATAGGCATACCCTGGGGGTTGGGGGTGAAGGGGGCGCCGTTGCGGCGAAAATCAGTAGTCGTTGGGAAGCAGCAAGGTGGTGGAGCTGCGGTCGGCCTCGGTGATGATCCAGAGCCTGGATTCATCGCCGGCGTCGATGTCGTAGCTTGAGAACAAGCGGTCTCCGTGTGTCAGTGCAAGCTGGTTGGAGGCTCGATCTTCATCGCACAGCTCCCCCCAGTCACCCGCCAGGTGGCGTTTCAGCGCGGGGGTTGGGTTGAGTTGCCCGGTTTCCACCAGGTTGCTGACAGCGGCAGTCATCACGATCTGTCCCGGGTTAAATAATGGCGTTGCAGCTGGTTCCTCAGTTGCAGGTGTGTCGTCGATGTGGGCTGGTGATGAGCTGATGATCAGCACTTGGCCGAGATTCAATGACGCTGGGGTCATTTCCCAGGCGCGGATGATCGGGATGAATCGATCTGTGAGAATCCTGACTTCTGAGACGTTCCCTTCTTCGTCCTCGGTGAATTCGGTCTTGCGTACCTTGTCCTTGTAGGTGTCACCCTTCACGACCAAGATCCGTCCCGACTTTGAACGTACAACGCCGGAGATTGCGCCGGCAGCCAAGGCCAGTGCGAGATGCCATCGAGATAGCTCGCGGACCGGGGCTCGGGGTTGTAGGCCGACTTGCCCGAAGTGCAGGTTGAAATCTGGCCATAGGCCCCGCAACCGCAGGATCTCGGTGGAGAATTGTTCTGGCTCCAGTGTGATGCGGTAGAAGTGCTCCAGCTCGCAGGTTGCCGACGGGACGAGGTACTGTTCCCGCGGCCAGGTGGCCGGGATCTCCTCGGCCTGTTGTCCAGCGCCGATCGCCTGCAGGTGAGTTCTCACTTGGTTGATGTCGGCTCGGGCCAGATCTTGCCGGCGGACACGGATGCCGAGGATCACCACCTGCTTGAAGGTGGGGTCCGCTGCGCTGTAGATGCGTAGCTCGGCGAAGTGATTGCTCAGCCATCCCGTCAGCTCGTCGTCCAGCACGTAGTGCGGGATGATCAGGACCATTGTGCCGCCGTACTGCAGAAGCGGTAGGCAGCGTTGGTAGAAGGCCTTCTCCAGGCGCCGGCGACCGCTCCCCTGGTACTGGGAGGCACCGGAGTGGTCAGCGACCAGGTCACCGTAGGGTGGATTAAGCCAGAGCAGGCCGAATGACTGGCGGCTGATCAAGGTGTCGAAGAGGTCGCTGTGCAGCACCCGGTCGAGCAGCACGCGCGCGTGCTCTGCCCGTTCGCGATCAAACTCGACGGCAAACGCTTGGACCTGGTCACGGCCCAAGATGTGGGCTGCTTCAGCTAAGGCCACGCCCTCTCCGGCACACGGGTCGCAGATCCTCATCCTGCCCGAGGGGGAAGGTGTGAGGGCCTGCAGCGTGCGTTCGAGGGTGACCTCATCCGTAGGGTAGTAGCCGTTGCGGGCGAAGTTACGCGCCAGGCGCGGAAACATGAGAGCCATAAGGGTTCCTTGAGTGAGTAGGTGTGCTCAGGCCTAGGCCTGAGCTTCAGTGGTCAGTACGCCCTGGCGAATCAGCGCGCCAAGAGCAGGCTCGAGCACGTCGAGCTTCATGGCGAGTCGCCAGGCACAGACGCTACCGATCGCCCCGGGGAGGGAGACGAGCATCTGTTGCTGGGTTAGGACGTCCATCACGGGCTCGCGCCAGTGGGGGAGGAGGGGGAGTGGGCAAGTGTCCATCACCAGTGGCCAGAGCCGGTGGTGTGGGGCTTCATTGCGCTCCAGGAGCGCGAAAGCGAAGTGGTTGGCTTGGTCGGGGGCAGAGGCTCGCCGATCGAACAGCCAGAGGTGCAACATGCTGCCGAACAGCGTGCCGCGGAACTGGCGCGTCGTGCGCTTCTCCAGCAGGTCCTGGTTGGGGAAAACGGGGATGCTTCGACCGTCCACGAGGATGTGGAATTGGTCCAGACCATTCTCTTCCCGGCCAAGCGTGAGCCTGGCGAGGAACTCCTGCAGGGCGGTGTCGCGGCCCCAGGCTGAAAGGAACACGAGGTTTCGCTGCTCGTCGCACACACAAGCGTCGACGTACAGGTCACGGCATTCCTCGATCTGGAACAGGTGTGTTGAATACATGATCGCCTCCGGAGTGAAGGCGTACGCTCCAGAGGGCGTGAACGCCCCCTGGGGTGGTTGGACTATCAGTTGAAAGACTGGGTGATTGGATCGAAAACCTGGGCTTGTTGCTGATGCAGTGGGCCGTGACCTTCGAGGAATATCTGCATACGGTACTGGTCGCGAAGGCGTACAGCGGCCTCGGCTTGCTCCAGTGTGAGCTCCAGCGCTTCGATGAAGAAGTCGATGAGCTCGCCGTCGGTCGATACCTCGTTGTTGGACAGTTGGTCTTCAATGTTGGCGAGGGCTTGCTTGCTCAGGCTTTTGAAAATGGCGTTCATGGTGGTGCTCCAAGTAGGAAAACGGAGCCCCCTGAGGAGGCCCCTCAGGGTGTAGTGGATGTGATTACGACGTTGGCCTGGTTGGTCGACTTAAGGTGAAGTCCTGGTCCAGGTTTGGGTCTTGAAGTCCATGGTGTAACCGAGCTGGTCCAGCCGCGTGCATTGAGCGCGCAGACGTTGCCGGTCTACGGTGGTATCGAGCCTTACGGTCTCGTTCAATGGCCATATCGTGCCGAACAGCTCGGCATCGGTGTCGTCAGCGATCGGTGGCGCCGGCGGATCCATCCCGAAAGGCTGATCCGAGGCGGAGTTGCTGATTGGCGGCTGTGGCCGGGGAGCACTAGGACTCCGACGCTGTGGTGGTGCAGTTTGCGCCCCATCTTCCTCAAGGGGATCAGGGACGTTTGTCGGCAGATGTTCTTCGTCTTCTCGACTGAGGCCAGTGACATCCTCCAGGGTCATTCCCTCGAGCTCTGCCCTGATCTCGACTACGAGTCGACCGCCATGGGAATAGTACGACGGTCGAATCTGCCTGATCGCGAAGTCACCTCGGTACTTGCCCTCCTGGTACTGATCCAGGAGCGCATCTTTGATAGTGAATTCACCGATCGATGTGCTCAGACGACCGACATTGAAAAGCCCAAGGCGGCCGGAGATGGTGCGGATGGCCAGCTGGCCAGTGATGGAGATCATTTGTGCTCCCCGAATAATCAGGGAATACCCAGCGGGTACTCCCGCGAGGTTGGGTTATGGTTCAGCAATCGAAGAGGGGAAGACCTTCAAGCGTGTTGCTGTTGGGATCCAGTACCAGGAATCTCAAGCATGCTTGTGCAGCGAGTGTGAGGACCCGGATGGTTTCTTCAGTGAACCCTTCAGCAGCCTGCATCGCGTGCAGAGTCTGCAGGTCATACCCCCAGTACTGTCCAAGGTGATGGTCAGTCCAGGGCGCGCTCAGGATCTTGAAGCCGATCGCATCGCTGTCGGGTAAGGTGAAACACTCGAAGTGGAGTAGGGTAGTGTCGGCAGTCTCGACAATCGCCTGCAGGTCCATCCAGTCCTCCTCTGGCAGGTGCGCAGAGTTGATCTCGAATGCCTGGCAGTAGCAGTTGGTCACATCTGGGCGATCGTCGCCGGCAATTTGGAAGGGGTTAGGGGAATGTGCCATGGGGCTTGCTCCAGTGAAGAGGGAAGCCACCCCAGAGGGTGACCCCTCTGGGTGAGAAAAATGGCTGAGTCAGGCGGCGTCTGCAGCAGGCTGCAGTTGGATCTGGATATAGGAAGGGGCGTCCTCGGGCGTCACGATTCGCAAAGTGAGGGCAACCCAATCGCGATCACGGCCGATGTGGCGCTTCGTGTACACGCCAAAGGAAAGGTCAGTGGCCAGGGGTTGCTGCTTGAGCTCCTGCCACGCCGATTGCACGACGGTCGCAAGGCGTTGGCTCATCTCGGCCACCCTGGCTGGGTTTTCGAGATAGACCGCTCGCATCCACGCAGCGTTGTCCAAGACAACTGGGAGGGTGAGGTATGCCTCGCTCGAGGCAGAGGGAAAGGTCATGTGAGGACTCCAAAAAAGCGAGGCCTCGTCCGCAGGGATGAGTTCCCCGCGGGTTGGTATAAAGGGGCACTCCATCACCGAGTGATGTGATCGCGCTACCGAGTGCTGAGCGATCTTGGGTGGGTTGGCGCAATGCGCTGGAGCCTTAAACCCGGGCTCCCAAAGGCACTGTCAACGACAGTGAACCAAATCCGAATTCGTATCCCTGGTGGAGGTGTTCAGCTACCAACCAGGTGCTATTTGCTTGGGCTTGCACCTCTCCCGAAGGTTTTATCCGTCGGGATTGGGGTGGGAGAGAATCAGCCCCAGTAAAAGGATATGTCCAGGTAGTGGGCTTTCAGTTGTCGGGTCGCTGCTGCTTCGACCACCAGGTACGCCTGGTTATCAAGTGGAACACCCTGCCGTTCCGCTTCACGCTTAAACATCTCGGCGTGGGGAAACTGCAAAGGCCTTACTTGATCTAACAGCAATCTCAGGCAGATCAGCTTGATTTCAGGCGGATATGCGCTGGTTTCCATCGCCTTCAACCGACACTCAGTTACACGTTCAGCAAACTGCTTTTGGAGGACATCGACACGAATGAAAGCTTTCGGGGTCGAGGGGTGGGTGACGAACAGCACGCCATTGAAGACTTGAGTGGCTTGGGACATGGTGATTCTCCGATGAGGGGTCACCAGCCCGCCCGGGTGATGTACCCGATACGGTTAAGTTAATTGCTACAGATCACTTGGATTCATCAGACCCTGAATGACCCGAAGAATGTGCGTCTCTATGCGGCAGGAAATGAAGGCGCTGAAATCAGCGCCTTGGAAGGGGTTATGCGGCCTGGTGGGCCTCCTGGGAAAGGTCACTACCGAGGTCAGGTTGAGGCTGTTCACCGAACTGGTCGGAGGCTGGCTGTTCCTGATTCAACGGTTGATCCATACCAGGTTGTCCCTGATTGTCAGCTGTTGGAGTGGTGTTTTTCGGCTTCGCTTCGTACACCAGATTGCCATCAACTTTGATCCAGCCGATAAAGAGCAGTCTGCCTTTGAGACTTGCGCCGGCTTGACCTTTCTTCTCGCCTTTCTCATAGGTGAATGCATCAGCCCACATGTCGCCGATACGGAAAGAAACGAGCACTTTCTTACCGGCTTCAACAGCCTGTTGGCAGCGCTTGATGAGGGTTTCTGCTTCTGCGCCGACTGCGTTGCAGTCAATGTAGGTGTATTCGGCGTTGTCTGTCGAACCACGAAGGGCTGCAACAGTTACCGCCCAGAAGGGTTTGCCTTTACCACGAGGCTTCACTTCGCGAATGCGGTTGAGATAACCGATGCCAGTGGTGTGCAGGTCGAAGAATTTGGCTTCGTTGGATTGATTGCTCATTGTGGTTCTCCAGTTTCAATAGCGAAAGCGGAGAAACACTTCGCCCAGGTGGGGAAAGTATTCCCCGCATGGGTTAGATGGTATTGCAAGTTGGGAGGGCTTCCATCAATTCGAAAATTGACCAATCGCTCTACCGGAAGCTTGGCGATTTTGGGTTGATCAACGCCTGAAGGGGCGTGGCAGTCTTTCAGATCATGACTACTCGGGTTTGGGGTGCTGACGACGTCAGCAGCTCACAGGCTCAAGGATGGAAACGGCGAAATACTTTGTCAAGCCCTTGAACAAAAAACCCTCCGGGAGGAGGGTTTGTAGGGGAATCGACGTTCAATGCACTCGCAGAAGCTTCTGGCATTGACGTTTGACATTGGGCCAATCTGCCCAGGCTGCCATACCCAAGCAGAGTACGAGCAGGGATGTCAGCACAACGATACCGAATGTGGTCTGGCTCATGTCAGTCCTCCGGTGTGAGGTAAATACCTACTACCCAGATTACAGCACCTACAGCCAGGGCGAAAGCGGTAAGCAGCCGACTGGTGCTCAGAAAAATGCCTACGAGGGCGGCAGCAACAGCTGTGGTGCCGATCTTGCGAAGGTCGTCCGCTACAGCGGCGCGTTTTTTGGATGCCATGGCTTTCCTTAGATCGCCAGGCCCTCACCTTGCCAGGAAGGGTGCCTGGCACAGGATGGGGAGGGAGAAGGGTTAGATCGCAGCGACTGGGGCTATGAGATCGTTCAGCGAGCCCATACGTGGCTCAGGTGCTTTGCGGTGGGCCGGCTTTCGCTGACGGACACGGCGCTTGGTCGGTGGTACCGGTTTGGTGTTGGTATCGAACCACTGGTTCAGATCAACGCCGCGGCGTGCAAGGGTAGGAACGCGGCAAAGCTCATCCCAGTCGTTTCGAATGGGCGATATGCTCGCGAAATGAGCTACAGGCTGGGCTTGGGCTGGGACCGGCGGAGTTGTCCGTTTCATGGAGCGCAGGAACTCTCGGGTGAGGGTGCCGAGCGCATAGCCAAAACGGAAGCCGGTCGTTGTTGCGGACATTGTGGTCATGGTGTTTCTCCTGCGGTTTGAAATGCGGAGAAACACTGACCCAAGGGGAAGTGATTCCCCACTGGGTTTGCGGAAGGAGCTTCTATCGACGGTTAGTCGACCGGTCGTGCTACCAGAAGCTGAACGACCTTGGGAGGATCACACGTAGAACGTGCAGCAGCTTTACGGATCCGGGCTGCATTGGGCATGTTGCTGACGACGTCAGCAGATCACGGCTTAATAATCGGAGCGGGGAGGGGGTGTGTCAAGCGGCGGGGGATGGAAATGGGGCGGGGAAAGAGAGAAGGCCGACTGGACCAGCCTCGAAAGGCGATCCAGCCGTGTTTTGAAAACAAGTAGAAGGAGCCACCTGTGTCGGAATCGTCGATCCCTGGGCATTGATCGTCTCGATTCTCATCACCTGGCCATTCTCGTGGCTTTGGCCAGCAAACGTGAGGCACGCATCCGCGCACAAAAGGAGCCCGTCTTATCGCCGGCGGGCCACCGGCAGGAGTAGGGATACCCATTGGGTAGCCTGATGGACCTCGCTTGAAGTCCATCAGGCTACCCAAAGGGAAAGAAAAGAGTGGGGCCACATCACCAGTGTGGCCCTTGGAGCTAAGAAGCACCGAACCTCTTGGGACTCTGTATACCTTTGGACTCGATCATCACGAGTTAGACGGCTGCGCGACTAGAGAGAGCAGGGAGGCACAGGGAGAATCACAACCAGATCCGCACGCCCTTCCCGGAGCTATAGCGTGCTTAAGGTTTGGCATTGGGGCGAACCACAATACCTGGGCGCTACTGATGACCGTCAGTAGCCAGCGGGGTTGAACTATTATTGATAGCATTATGTTGCGGGCACCGTACAGATGCAAGCCGATACACCAACACAGGTTCAACTCTAGTTGACCGCTACGATAGCATCCTCCGGTATCACTGATGGCAATGTGAGACTAGTGGTTCCCGCCAGCGGAGAAAAAAGCCTTCCAGAGCGCTTCACGCCTACCGTGATGGACTGAGTGCGCTCGGCTAGCGCAGCAGGTAATCCAGGTGGGGGGGCGCCGGTCACGAACGTGTAGCTTTGGCCAGATACCAAATACGCTGCGATCCCGTCAGGTTTGGTAAACCACCGGGGAAGCGACAGCGATGCGTCTGCAGGAATGCCGCTGAATGTTGGATGTGTCTTTGCGTATTGAGCGGCTGCAGATCTGTAGACAAGGAAGTTTCGACTTAGTGAATCCACAGTCGCGTAATCAGACAGCCGCAGCGATTGCTCCAGATGCTGACTTGATACCCCTATGGCAATCAAAAGGACGGTCAATACTATCCAGTTAAACGACATACGAACCTCTCGTTCGGTGGCTGTCAGGCCGATCGTGGCCGGGCGAAGGTACTAAAAATACTCCAAGCGGGGTTCAGGCTTAGCGCGAATCAGGTATGATGGCTATTGAGTGGCCACCCGGAGTGGCTGCGGTTAACGTTCCAGTAGCGTGTTCTATCTATGGAAATTTTATGAAAGATAGCGTTTGGATGGCTGCTTATTTGACAACGAAAGGGTTGAAGGGTGGCATGTATGCATTTTTTCTCGCTGCTGTTCTAAGTTTTCTTCAGGTGCCCTCAATCTTCGACGCTTGGTTTGATGGCGGAGTTCTGATGCCGCTGTTTGTTGCGTTGAGTGCTGGCGCTCTGTCATTTTTCGTAGCGTCATTCCTCAACGATGAAGAAGATGAAGAGAATGTTAGGGAAAGTAAGCCAGTGGCTGAGCAGCAAGGTCACTATCCCTAGGTATTACAATTAATTCAAGATGCGCATAATGGTGCTTTCTGAGAGTTTATGTGGTTATTTGGGGCAGCACATAGCATACATGCTTCCAGCCCAAAGATAGGGCATGCATTGAAACTCGGAAGGATTTATTAATGCACCAATAACTTTACCGTTAGGTAGGTTATTGACGTGCCATTTGACCGCGCCTGCCGTGACCCATATATCGCTTGACATGCCTGTGCGTGGCCACTGCATGGATGTGCTTTCGCCGATACCGCATTGAGAAATATCAAATTTACTCTTTGACTCAGTCCAGACGCCAGCTTGGCAAGACAGTGTGAGTCCTGCAGAGTTTTTGGCGATGAGCTTGCTATCATTACAGGCTGCGCCTGCTGTCGCCAGTCCGCCTATAGAGAGGTATTCATTTGTGGAAAGACGGGCACTGGCGGTGATAGTGCCGTTAGAAACCACCTGCCCTGCGACCACAGCCCCTCCCGTCGCTAGGCCTTTGTTGTTGTAGATACGTACCCAGTCCGGATCCGACTGGTAGATGCCTCCGCCCCACTTTTCGTTGTACCAGCCAGTGTCACCACGTGATCTGAACCAGCCACCCGTATAGGTTTCCCCAGTGATGTTCGCGGTGGCTGCCGTCACGGTATTTGTCGCCGTCACGTTGCGAGCACTAACGTCGGCACTGGTTGTCACATTTCCAGACGCAGTGATGGCAGCTGCGTTGTTGATATTGTGGCCTCCGATGCTGAGGTCGGTGTTCATGCTGTTCAGCTCGGGGTGGCCCGGCACCGCATTGCGATACAGATAGTCATTGGCGAGCTGGCCATCCATTAGAAACAGGGCGCTTGCGGTATGGCCGGCGCCGGGGTTGATGGCGTAGTTGCTCAGGGTCACTTGCCAGCCACCGCGCACCCCCTGAATTAGATTGGTATTGCTTGAAGAAATGAAGCCTCCCGGGCCACCCAGGTTTTCTGCAATTGTTCGAATGCCAAGCTCCGATATGGCCTGGCCACCGGTGGTGAGAACGATTGCTTCCAGCTGGTTGGCATTCGGCTTGCGAGCTAGCCCGACGATCGTCTGGCCAAACCCATTGGTGTCAGTGAACCCGGCCGGCAGGAAGTTCGTGTTGCGAAGCATGGGTACTGTGATCTGCACCGGATTCGTAGCGGTGGCGCTCGCCAGCACAGTACTGAAGTTGTCTTTGAGGTACTTGCTGACTGCGTCTGCGACCGCCCTCTGCTTGTCTGCAGCGATCCTGAAGTCCTGGGCGTCCATCTGCTTGATGATCCACACGGAGCCCAGGGTGATGAGCACAGAGAGCACGAGCAAAGCCATGACGGCATCGACGCTAAGCATCCCCGCCTGATTGCGTTTATTGATCATTCCAGAGGCTCCTGGAGGATTGGTTGGCGATGTCTTGCTCAAGCATCTGCAGTTGGCCGACACGGATCTTTTCGCGGATACCAGGTGCGTCCGGTCCAACCAGAGACAGGCATTCAAGTTTCAGTCGCTTGAAGCCAGATGCGTCGGGGATCAGGGCCTGGTGGATTACGGCGATGAGTCCTTGAGCCAGTAAGTCTTTCGCATTGGGGATCAGTGGCTGTGCCAGCGAGGCCAGTCGCTCAATGCCTTTGGTGGCGCTGCCGGCATGCCCGGTGCAGATGATGAAATGACCATTGATCGAAGCCTGGACAACTTGCGCGGCTGTCGGTGTATCGCGCACTTCACCCACCATTAGAATCTCTGCGCGCGTTCTTAGCGCACGTATCAACGCCTCCTCGTATCCACCTTGGCGACGGGATACAGGAATCTGGATGCAGCGCCCAAGCCCATGCTCGCCATGCAGCAGAGGCTCAGGAGGATCCTCGACGGTTAACCCCATTCCCCCTAGCTCCTGGAGCCTTGCAGCGACCATCGAGGCTGCACTTGAGGTCTTGCCGGAGCCCATTTCACCGCAGATGAAAATCAGCCCCCGGATGCCAGGGTTGAACAGGCTTTTATAAAGTTCATCAGGTAGCCCGATATCGTCCAGCGGGAGAATCTGAACCACAGACCTGCTCAGTACAAAGAGCGATTGAGCGTGGAGATCCTGAAGCTGAGTGACTCGGTAAACCGCACCTTCAAAAATAAGCGAGAACTCGGGCTCTTGCGTTTTGTTGAAGTGCTCTTGGCAACGCTCGCGCAATTGATCAATTTCGACTCCCCATTCGTGAGGCGCAGGAACACGAGTGGGCTGCCCAGGCAGCCCCTTCACGTCCGCGAAACCGTCGCCGAGGTAGAGGTCGACGAAGTTGGCTTCGGAGATGGCGCTCACACGCAGCTCCTTCAATAGGTGGTCCAGGTCATGGTGTTTGTATTGCTCGAGCAGCTGGTGGTTGCTGCAGTCGCCAACACCTCACCCGTGGTTGCTGTTCCCCCATTGATAGTGGTCGTGGTTTGCTTGTCTTTGGCCACTTTGGTTGCCAAGGTGATGCATGCGCTCTTCGGAACGTTGGCTTCGGAGATAGTGAAAGTCATGCCGTTACTGACGACCGTCACGGCACCGTTCCATTGGTTCAACAGGGTGGTGCCGGAAATTCCCATCGATCCGGTACCCTCGATATTGATCAGAGAAGTCACCAGGCTTTGACCAGAAGCCCCGTAGCCAGTGGAACCTTTAAGTTTCTTGGTATTAGCAATCAGAGTGCTGATGTTGCTTTGTTCAATGGCGACATCGGAATTACCGATCATCCTCCAGCTCATCCAGACGATGAAACCGAGCGCTACAGCGATCAGCATTAACCAGAAAACACCGTCAATCGAGAGGAAACCTGCCTGTGTACGTTTGGCACGAGTTACCATGCTTGTTACTCCTTGGTTACTGTTTAAAAGCTGGTTGAGTCCATTACGCTTCCGGCCATCTGGAAGATCCCGACAACCACTAAGATCATCAGGACGCCCATGCAGACCGAGGACATGGCGATCAGGAATGTGGAGGTCGCACCAACGCGGATGAGGGTTTGTTCCAGCCACCGATTGGCAAAACGCTCCATGGACTCGGCAAATCCCCTTCGTGTTGCCAAGACTTCCAGGTAGTGGATGGCCATCGCATCGGGGAATTGATGTCCAGCGAGCTTCAGCGCTTCGCCGAAGTTTTTGCCTGAGCTGACGCCGTAGTGAATGGCGTCGAGCCTTTCACGGAGCCAGGGTGGAGCGCTCCTGTTTAGAATTGCTAAGGCATCCAGCTGATTGATGCCGGTACGCAACATGACCGACATGTTCAGCAGGAAAATCGAGCCGTGCAGAACCTTGTACAGAGACCAGGGAGGGAATGACTCAACGCGCAGGCGCGCGACTTGCAGAGTCCTGCTCACTTGGACTTGCCAGGTTGGGCTATCAGGTTTGATCTTGAGCCCGCAAAAGACGGGGAGTGTTGCTACAGCCATGACGATTACCGCCAGCAGGCTGATCAGGAGTACCAAACCGTATTGGGTGACGAAGTTCGACAGGTGGTAGAGCAGCGCGGGGACACCCGTCCAGCTCTCTGGATCTGATCGCCTTGTCATGGAAGGGACCATCCACAGGGCAATGACATACAAAAGCGCCCACATCAGGCTCCAGGTCAACGATGGGAGTGCAACTACCGATCGGACCAGCCGGCTGATTCGCTGGCGAATCTCAATGATCCGCACGCAATCACGAAACGCCTGCACCAAGTTCCCGGTTTCTTCTCCCGTCTCGATCAGTGACGCTTCATCGTAAGGGACGTGAGCCCTGCAGGAGTGCGCGAGGGACTTACCTCCACGCACCGTCATCGCGATCTCGCCGCAGATGATCGATACCGGATGCAGCTCCTTGCCGTTATTGCTAAAGGCTTTTTCAACCGTCTCCAGAGCGACCTCGATCGGGATGCCATCCTCAAGCACGCCCATGAGGCTCTCATAGAACTGGACGCGCTCCTTCTTACCAAATTGTTTGGCATAGAAGGTTTCGACCCATCCTCGGGACGCCTCTTTCAAGCCAGCGCGAAAGTCTTGGAGGGCATCAAGCATGGGAGAGCTCGACTAACTGGCGGTCAAAATCGAGCGGGCCAATAATGGTCTCAGCGTGCCGAGGATCGATGATTCCCGTTTCGATCTTTGTGATGGCATGAGCAATCTTGGTAATGCCCCCCATCTCCTTTACCCAATGCCTACGCGCAGCGCTGGCACCTCTTTCCGAGAAGACACCCATGAACTGCAGGTCGGTGAGCAACACCTCACCTACCACGGTTCGATCGACGACACCGAGTTGTCTACAGCATGAGCAGCCTTCGCCGCGCAGATTGACCTGATCGACGATCCCCAGTTGTTCCAGGCGAGAAAGTAGACCAGAAGTAATCGAGCTGAGGCTCTCAGACAATGGAACGCGACATGAAGGACAGAGAACTGGAAGAAGTGACTGATTGATGATGCCGGTGGTGAGGGCAGGATCCGTCACCAGGTACTTGGGCACCCCCATGTCAATCAGACGCTGAAGGGAAGCGACAGCGTTGTTCGTGTGCAACGTCGACCAAACCTGGTGCCCCGTCATGCCCCCGCTGTACGCGGCCTGAGCAGACTCAACGTCCCGCAGTTCTCCGTACATTAGGATGTCTGGGTCCAGGCGGACTGAGTTTTTAATTCCGTGGTTCCAAGTCTCACCGCTACTCAAGGGTGATTGATTGGCTTTCAGCGGATACTCAGGGGGATCCTCGAGGGTCAGAATGTGCCTCGTACCCTGCGTCTCGTCGTGGAGCAGATTCAAGTTCACCTGCAGGGATTTTGACTTTCCGGAACCAGTCGGGCCGGTGATCAAGTTCACCCCATATGGCAGACTGCGAAGACGCGCGTACTGGTCGATTTGCGCCGGCAAGAAGCCCAAGTCTTCAAGCGTCATCTTTCTTTGATCGTCGTAAAGAAGACGCATGACCATCAGCGGACCGTCGACGAGCGGACGCGTAGCTACCCTGGCTCCGAATAGCCCAAGCTGTTGCACGAATTCCCGACCAACGCGCGCGTCTTGTGCGATCTGCGGTTGGTAGTGATCTTTGGTGACGTCACACATGCTGTTGTAGAGCGCTGAACATAGCTCCAGACCGACGAGACTTGACTCCTGGCGCGCCTCCCAGAGCAGTCCATGTAGGCGGTAGAAGATCTTCGAGATGTCATGGCCGACGACAATGTGAACGTCACTGGCCCCACGGCGATGGGCATCGCCCAGTATCTGCAAGGCATGAGCCTGACGGTCGGTGTCGACTTGTGCTAGCCCAGCGCCGGTTTGGGCGGAGGTTTGGTAAAGCGCTTTGATGTCCGTCATCGAGCACGTCGAGATCCTATAGTCGAACTCTGCATGGTCGAGTTGATCCATAAAGGCCATCACCCAAGGATCAGTCTGGTGCTGGGTTGACACATGAAGTGTGCCGTCTTCGGTCAGTGCACAGAAAAGGCGTAGTTCGGGCTTGACCTCGAACCTGCCCCCAGGAGCCGTCAAGACGGCGTAGGCTGGGGCGAACAAAGCGGCTGGGGCGGCGTCAGCCGAAAGGCTGTCGATGGGACTTGGAGCTGTAAGTATGGTCACTGGGCGCTACCTCAGGGCTTGGTTTGAAACATGCCCGGCATGACATTTGCCGGCTGAGTGAGGGCAGGGGGCTGGATGGCTACCGATGGGGCCTGCGCAGAAAACCCCAAGGGAAATCGCTTGCCCTGCCGCTCTAGCGTCACTCCGTCCAGCGTGATCTGAGCAACGCGATAGCCTCCAGGCACCACATGGCCGATGAGGGCATCAATCTCGATACCGCTGCTATAGAGCAGGGTCGCCTGCATCTTGCGAGCTGAGCCCGTGACGGCCTTGATCACAGGGAGATCTAAGGTGGCAGCTGCTTTGCTTTCAGTGGGCAGGTATTGAGTAGGCTGAGGCGCAGGAAAGGGATTGCTTACCCCATTGGTTACTGATTGAGCCGATGGCTTTGATTCGCCCTTCATCTCTCGCTCGGCCTTGGCTCGTTCGGCCTTGGCCTTAAACAAAATTGTCTCGCTCTGTACCTTCCCTAGCTCGCCAATGCTGATGCCAGACAATTCCGAAGGGGTCGCGAAGGCATTCGTAGCGAACGCCGCGACGATCAAGAGGCCCACGGCGTTATTTCGCATACAGATCACCTGTCACAGTCCACATCAAATGGTTGGCCTGATACTCAGCCTTGATTTCGCGCAACCTCAGCCCCTGGACGGGTACGTCCGTGAGCGAGTCGTGCGGTAGCACACTTGTGCTGTACTTCAATTCAAACTGCCTCCACTCAGGGGGCGGAGGCGGGGGAGGAGCCGGTTGTCCTGGCAGGGCGGGCTCTTGGGGCACGGCAACGGGCACTTCAGTGAGCGTCGGTTCTTGAGAAAATCGATGAAGCGAAGACGTCAAGTTCGCAGTTGCTTCGGCTACGTTCAGCAGTGGTTCGTCACCTGCTGCAGGCAGAGATATCGCGTAAGGCAGCGTCGCGGAATTACCCTGGTTAAAGAATGCAGGGGGACCCGAGAAGACACCCTTTGTGGCGGAGATGAGATCAGCAGCAGTACTGTTGCCTGTGCGGTTGTAGGTGGTCAAAACCTGGGAGCCGTCGCATACAGAGTCAGCATAAACCCAGCCATCGATGCTGGGGGGCAGCCAGTAGATGACCTTGCTGCAACCGTCCACAAAGTCTCCGACCGAGGGACGTTTTGCCCAAGGGTGCTCCAATGCTTGTGCAGGCTGAGTGCTGCCACTCTCCCGCTCCAGCCTGGCGAGTTCTTCGAGTCGCTTCTGCTCGGCCGCCAACCGTTTCTCCAGCTCAACCTGGTCCTGGTAGGCGCTCCACTGCGACCAACCGATAAGCCCTGCTGTAACAACGATTCCTGCGATTGCTAGCTGGGACAGCTCTGCTCTGGATAGCCCGAACACCAATGGACGTAGTCGATACTCGCGCTTGAGCTTCGACGGCTGGAGCAGCTCATCGACATCGAGTGGTTTGCCCCCCATGTCGAATTCGGTGGGCAAATACCACTCTTCAAACTCAATCCCGCGGCTGCGCTGTTGCGCCACTCGGCGGCGGATTTCGACTTCCGAGCCAATTACGTCACAGCCAGGGATGATGCCGCCCTTATAAACAGCGACGAGCGCGTATCGATCTTCGTCCGGGTTCACTCGCCACGCGGCTATCCAGGACTCACCGAGCTGCCCAGCCAGAGTCGAGGCAAGGGAGTACATCCCTTTGGTCACACCATCGGTACGAGCAACGAAGCCGGCCTGGATAATTCGCGGGTTACGTCGAATCGTGACGATATCGAGCTTGTTGTCCTTACCGAACTGGCGAGCTTCCTTCATGTGGCCAGTCACGCTGCCCAGCGGGTGCCAGCGCAATCCGGTGACGAACGCTCGGCCCCGGTGGTGCAGGATCTGTACCCGTGAGGCGCGTGGCAACTGAGTTTCAGTGCTCATTGTTGGCACCTCAAAGAACCTTGCAGACGCTAATTGGCGGCCTGCAGTGGTTGCGGGAGGCGGGAGCGGCACCATTCAAGCTGAACTGAGGGCTGCTGAGGGGGTAAGGAATGCTCCAGTTGCTGGACAGGCTGTCGGGTAGAACGATCGGCGTTACCAGTACGACCATGGAGCTATGTGTGGTAGCGCGCTTGCGGCCGCCTCCCAGGCCAAAGAAGCTGGCACTTCCTACACCACTCTTGTCGGCGTTCTCACTGTTCTCATCGAACCCGGTGAGGACGAGTGTTTCACCGCTGCGCAGCCGCACCTTGGGGGCAACGTTCTTGGTGTCATAGTCAGTGGTCTGGATCTTCGATTCATTGCTTTCGAAGTCCTTGAAGGTGGGCTTGCTGCTGATGCTTAACGTGATCATCAGCAGCATGTTCTCTTTGTCCAGGAGCTTCGGCAGCAACATCATGTTGAAGCCACTGGTGATGGTTGCCGGCGTCAGGGCAGTGCTTGAACCTACCGAGGCAGTGGTGGTGGTTGAGCTCGAGGCGACGTAGCTTTGAACGTTACCGATCTGGATGGGCGCGGGTTGCAAGTTGAGTGTTGTGACCGAAGGAGAGCGGACCTCCGACACCCGGCCTTGCTCCGACAGGGCTTGGAGGACGGCTTTCGAGCCAGCCCACGGCGAGCTGGACGTGTCGAGAATGCTGCCGGTTGCAGAGATCGCCTCGGAGCTGATGCCGGCAACGGTGTTGCTGAGTCCAAAACCCCATTTGCCGGAGATCGATTTGTAGACGGCGCTCCAGTTGATGGCTGTCTGATCGCTGTCGGTGAAGTTCACTTCATAGACCTTGACGTTAAAGAGCACCTGCCGCGTGATGCTGCGGTTGGTGTCCTTGAGGTAGGCCGCGATACGGTTCAATACGTCAGGACGATCGCTGACGGTGAGCGAACCGGTGGAGCGCGAAAGCGACAAGCGCCCGGGCGGTTGTACGCTGAGCATCGCGCGCACATCGTTCTCGATGTCGGTCATCAACGATGTCTTGTAGGTCGACTTGGTGCTCTGGTTGCTCCCAGATTCCCCTGTGGCGCCCGAGGAGCTGGACGAGCCGGTATCTCCGCTGCCTGTCGAGGTCAGCAGGCCGGACTTCACCGTGCTCTCGATTTCCAGGACATCGCCGAAGGTCCACACATCGAAGGTGCGCGTATCAAAGTAGGTGATCCGCACGCCTCGTAGTTCCTGGTCAAAGTGCCAGGACAGGCCGAGCTGAGAGGTCGCCTGGTTGAGGAGACCGGATACTTTCCCTGAGTACTTGAGGCCCGAGATCAAACTGCTGGAGCTAATGCCGAGGTCGAAGGTGGTCGTACCAACATAGCCACCCATCACCGAACTTGGCATGAGGCCGGCCAAGCTGTCGGGGTTTGCTGCAGGAGGCGTTGGCTGGCCCGCTTTGTCCGACTTCCCAGGCGACAGAATTGCCGGGTTGATTGCATCAGGTGCCACGATTACCGGCAGGCCTGTTTCCTTGGTGATGTACTGGGCCAGCTGAGAAATCGAGACAGCCCCTGCCGGGCGATATGCGATGTCGGCATCGAGCGCGAAGGGAAGCCCACGCTTGCTCACCAGCGGCTGCGTCGACACCCACGGCTTGTTGCTGAAAACCACGGTTTCACGAGTCTGTTGAGGCTGCTGATTCTGCAGGTACTTGGTGTATTGCCCTGCAGTTCGCCCTTCATATTCCGAGCGGTCAAATGACTCGTTCACGCGCTGCAGCGCGCAGCTGGTCAACATTGCCATGGCAATCGGCGTCAGGGCCCAGCGTGCCCAAGCGGACTTGGTCATTTCTTTTTCCTCTCAGCTACGTGCAGGACGCTCTGCGCCCCCTCGCTACCGTCGACCACGAAGGGTCGAGGAGCGTTGTCGTAAAGTGGGAACAGTTGCTTGATGGCTTCCTGGAACGAGCCTTCGAAGTGCAGCGGTGCCTCGATCGGATAGTTGAGGTCTTCCTGGGCCCAGACCACGCGCCACCGGGCTTTCTTGGCCCATTCCTCAACGCTATCGCGCAGGGTTGATCCAACTTCGGCCGTCCATACCTGGGGCAGCGGCCGGGGGGCGGGCTTGACCTCGATGGCCGGGGTCGCCACTGCTGTAGTGGTCACGGCAGCCGCTGGCTTGGATGCTGCAAGTTGGTTGGGCGCTTTCGGTGCTGGGGACGCAGGTGTCGAAGGTTTAGCCGCGGTGGTTACCATCTCAGCCGGGATAGAGCCATCCTTGGCGGGTGCCACTGGGGGGAGCGCGGGAGCCACTGGCGCTGGGGCTGCGACAGCGGGCGTAGTCGTGGAGATGGGGGCGGGAGTAGGCACTGCGGCGACGACTACGCCTGGCGTCGAGGCCGGTGTAGCGGAGCTGATTCCAGGAGCCCGCGCTTTGTCGGCGTAGAGCTGGCCTGCCGGCGTCGACGGGGTTGGCAATTGGTAACCGGGGCGAAGCACGAAGCACACCTGGCGGTTCACTTCATCGATTTTCACCTGCCAGGCTGGGCCGGCGAGGACCTGGAGGGTATTGCGCAGCGTCATCGGGCCAAGTTTGTACTGGGCTGCCGGTAGAGGTCGGGTGTACAGGATGTTGACGTGCTGCGAGCTGGGCGGGCAGAGGGCGTACCCTGATCGGTCGACAACGTAGAGCATGGCATCCCGAACGCTCGGGTTCATGCTGGACGGAATGGTCACGTCGATGATCTGTGCCATCAGGTCGCGCTGGCTCGCATCGGGTTGGGTGCTCACCAAGGTGTAGCGGCCATACCGAACGACTGGTTCCTTCTCCGGACTTGCACCGTTTGGGTAGATGTCCGGAGACAGCCATTCGGGATTACGGCTGCTATCGAACGCCGGCTTCGGCGGCTGCTCAGCCTTCTGAATCGCACAACCAGCAACGAGTGCGGCGAGCGAGAGAGTGGTCAACTGCCTGATCATGAGGCCCCCTGTAGTCATTGAGGGCACGGTGACAGCCAGCAGATTCTCATGCAGCAGGAAATCAATATCACACAGGGTTAGAATTTCCGGCGCGGTTGATGGAACGCAAGTAAGTTGCTACTTGGGGCGCCGAGGTTGGCCTGACCTCGGACTGGAAAAGATCAACCACTTACGAGACGCACTGCTTCGACCTCGGCATGCGGGCCCTCAGTCGCTGCACTGGATGAGCTCACTTGGTGGGCTGTGGGATGGTTACGCCGATAACGGCACTTGGGCCGCATTTCTGCTGAAGAATTGCCGTCGGCCAGTGGATCAGAGCTCACGCATCCGGTTGGCCAGTGACATGGTAATCCCGACTCTGTGGTCGAAAAGCAGCATACTCAACAGCCTCGGCATGATCGGGGAGGGGCGTGAACTCGGCGCGTTCGTGCAGGATCCAAACCATAGCGTGACCCTGATGCAGCCGTTAAACATAGTTTGGGTCAACGGCGGTAACCATTCGATCGCCCAAGGCATTCTGGGCGGGGAAGGGGTGCACGTACCTGATGATGTTTATGACGTTACCGAGATCATCAGGGGAGTGCGTTTTGATGGCGAATGTTGGGTCTGTCGGAAGACCGGCGAGAAGTATGGTTCACCAATCTACGTTGAATTCGGATGGGCCTGGGAGATCGCACGCTTGCTGGTCGACCTCCCACGCGAATCTACTGGCTGATGGTCGCGGCGAGCATAGCCTTGGCCAAGGCGTCCTGCTGCTCTTCCGGCTCAATGAGCTCCAAGCTGACTTGGCGCTTCGCTAGGAGCATCTGCCAGAGCTGCTGATCGATGCTGTTCTCCACAAGGGGGATCTTCACGATCACCGTCCTGAGCTGACCATTCCGGTACGCCCGGTCCTCGGCCTGATCCTGTTGTCCGGGTGTCCAGGGCAGGCCCAGGAAGAAGACGTAGTTGGCGGCCGTGAGGTTGTTGCCGGTACCGGCTGCTTGGGTGGTGCAGATGAAAGCCCTGCAGTCGGGATCGCCCTGGAACTTGTCGATCGCCTTCTGGCGCTTGGTGAGTGAGTCACTGCCGACCAGGGTGACGTTCCCGATACCGGCTGCAACGCACAGCTCCTTGAGGCGCGCGACGGTGGGTTTGAACTCGCAGAACAGGATGACCTTGTCTTCGGGGTCCAGCTCGCCCAGCAGGTCCATAGCGACTCTGACCTTCACCTGTTCCAGGTAATGGCGAAGCGCGCCGAGCCTGGCAAAGATGGGCCTGTCCTCAAGGCGAATGCTGTCGTACTTCTTCCGCTCCTCCAGCCCCATCGCCACGGGCAGCAACTGCCGGTGTTTACCCTTGAGCCCGGGCAGAACGTCTTTACGCCGGCGAAGCATCCAGTCGCCCAGTTCTGCCCGGAGGTTTTGCCGGAACTCTGGGCTGCCGGCGAAGCGTTCGCAGAAATCGCTGAGGGGCAACTGGCCGACTGGGTGCCCCGATAGACGTAGCAGGGTGTGCAGCTCCGTCTCGCGATTGAGGACAGGCGTGCCTGTCAGTAGATAGCGATTCGGCACCTTGGCTGCGATATCGAAGCCATGGCGTGTACGCTCGGCAGTCGGCTCCTTCAACTGGTGCGCCTCGTCGACCACTAGAACGTGGTAATGCTCAGCCAGCAGCACGTAGTCGCCGAGGCGCTCGTAGTTGATCAGCATCCATTGGACCAGCGGGTCGTGCTTCTGCACAGCGACTGTCGCGTCGGGGTAGACCGCCAGGATTTCGCGCTGCCAGTTGATCAGCAAGGAGGAAAGGGTCACCACCAGGATCGGGCGACCGGCTGCACTGATATGCGCCGCGATGATGGCCTGGCGCGTCTTGCCGAGGCCCATATCATCAGCCAGCAGTGCGCTGGTGCGCTGGAGCAGGTGAGCGATGCCAGCAGGCTGGTGATCGAGCAGGGAATAGCCGACCAGGGCCTGGGCGATCGTGGCATCAGAGAACTCGGTGCGTTCGATCGGCGAGACGGCAGCGAGGTAGATGTCGTTGGAGCTCTCCTCATCGCTGGCGGCTGTCGAGGGTTCCTGAGGAGCACCGCCCAGGCTGATGCGAGGAATGTCTGCTGCTGGAGTCACAGAGCCATCGCCCAAGAGCTCCTGTACAACGTCCAAGATCTCGAACTGATCCTCTACAAGGCCGAGCTCCAGGACCAGGTTGCTGCGCAGGATCTCGGCGGTGGCGTTGACTCGCCACGAGCTGGATTTGCCCAGGAACACTCCCCGCATCCGGCGGGCCACTGCAACGACTCCAGGATGATAATCTCCGGACAGCAGCACACCGCCGTCGGCCAACGGGGCAATTCGCAGCAGCATTCCGGAGATGAAAGCGTCTCGGCGTGGGTTGGCCAGTGCGCTCTCGATCTTCTGGCGGAATGCCTGCCATGACTCACTGATCTTGCCACCGGCCAGCTCGATTAGCTGGTGGTACACGAGGTCCAGCTCATCGATGAACTTGGCCTTGGGCACGCGCCAATAGCGGTAGAGCGGGTGGTCGCCACGGCGGATGAAGAATCCGCTACGGGCGAGCATGACCTTGTTCGCTCCTTCGATGTAGGGCATGAGAATGCCCATGTCGTAGCCGTCAAACACAGCGGCTTCGAGCAGCACTGGTTGGGTATTGAGTAGGCGTGGCCGTTTCAATTGGCGTCCGCGCTCTTGGGCTTCATCGGCACTGTTTGGTCGAGGTGGTAGGCCGCGACCCAACGGGTTAAGAGCACCGAGCCGTGGAGTGATCCTCCCTGGCCACTGATTACATATGCAGCTGGTTCTGCGCCCTTCGGCACACGTCTGCGTTCCTGCTTCCAGTACCCGAGGGTCTTGATGTCGTCAGGTTGTAACGGCCAGCATGACTCACCTGGTCGGGACTCATAATGGGGGATCTTCGGATTGTTCGCCTGCTCGGCCTTCAGCCGATCAATGACGTTCTTGGAACGAGCCACAAGCACCTCCGGGAGGATGAGTAGTCAACACGTCATCATTCAAGGTGCACCTGCCCGCACCCGTAAGAGCGAGCAGATTGGCAGCTGGAGGAAAGCGGCTACAGGAGAAATGGATTACCGCCCCCGAAGCATTTCGGCTACATGCCCCTGGGCTTGGATATATCCGGCTTGCCGCTCACCGAGGGGTAGCTCACACGGCAGTTGTTCACCTTGTACCCGGTGCATCCCCAGAAGTCGTAACCCCCATCACCGTGCTTCTGGCGGCGCGCCAGTGGCATTCCGCACTTGCCGCAGGAATGGCCGCCCTGGCTGCCTGATGGAGCTTCAGGCAAACGCGCCTTCATCGCCACTGTGGGCGCCTGGCGGAGGGCTGCGAGCTCCGTCTGGAGATGCTGAAAGAACTTGGCGACCACCGAGCCATACTGCTCCTCCCCCCGTGCGATTCGGTCCAGGTCCTTCTCCAGCGTGCTGGTGAACGCCAGCTCGACGAAGCTGAAGCGGCCCTCCAACTGGTCGATGGTGCTCACCCCCAACGGGCCAGGGACCAATTTGCGCTTCTCCTCAATCACCAGGCCTTTGCCGGTGATGTTCTTGATGATCGATGCAAACGTGCTGGGGCGTCCGATCCCCAGTCGCTCTAGCTCCTTGATCAGGCTGGCCTTGGTGAAGCGTGCAGGCGCCTTCGTCTTCTGGTTCAGCACCTCACCCTGAAGCACGCTGAGGATCTGCTTGGGCTCGAGCACCGGTACCGGATTCTTGGGGATGTCGGTCGACTCTTCATCCGTTTCGTCCTTCTGCAAAAGCTTCATCCAGCCGAGATAGGCGACAGTGCTGCCAGTCGCGGCGAAGCGCAGAGGCCTCTGATCCGGCCCCCTGGCCAGCAGTTTGGCCATGCGCACGTCGTAGATGGCGTCTGCGAGCTGGCTGGCCAGCGCCCTGACCCGGATGAGCTTGTACAGCGCTTGCTCATCAGCAGACTCGCCTGCGACTTCATCCTCCCACGCGGTTGGCGCAATTGCGGGGTGACCTTCCTGGGCGCTATCCGCAGCCTTGAACGTCCGGCGCTCGTCAACAACGTCGAGTCCTTGTCTGCGAGCCACTGCCTGGATATCTGGCATGGCTTCATCGGCCAAGTTGGGGTTATCCGTCCGGTGATAGGTGATCACGCCCTGCTCGTACAGGCGCTGCGCGACCTGCATGGTTTTGTCCGGGTCCCATTTCAGCGCTACGCTGGCCGCCTGCTGCAGCGTGGATGAAATGAATGGTGGGGGTGGCGGGCGCCGCTTTTTGCCGTCTTCACATGACTCGACAATAACCGCGCGCGTTGCGGCAACCCTTGCCGCGAGTGTGCCGTCCTGAATATAGGGGTTTTCTTTGCTCGCGAAGTCGGGGATCGGTTGCCATACGGCAGTCCAGTCCATACCGGTGGTTTCGTCCTTGAAGGTCAGCTCTACCCCGAAGTGGTGGACCACCTTGAAGTTCCTGATCTCTCGCTCGCGCAACACCACCAGGTAGAGGGCAGGTGACTGAACTCGACCAGCGGAGGTAGGTTGGCCCAGGACTCTGCGAAGCTCCTGCGTGACCAGGTAGCCCACCAGGCGGTCCAGCACTCGCCGGCACTCTTGTGAGGCAACGAGTTGCCCATCAATTCTCCGCGCATTGGCCAGGCCCTCTCGTACTCTGGCTTGGGTGATCTCATTGAACGTGACTCGCTTGTACTCGCGGATCCCCAGCGCCTGCTGTATGTGCCAGGCGATACTTTCCCCCTCCCGGTCCGGGTCGGTGGCGATGTACACCTCCGTGGCGTCCTTGAGCGCTTTGCGAATGGTGCTGACGTTGCGGGCACTCTTGGGCAGGATCTCGTAGACCGGACGCAGAGTCTTCAAGACGCCGGTTGTGATCATCGTGTCGTCCTGACCCGATTGGGGGAGATCACGGATGTGGCCACCAGATGCCACCACCACCCAGTGCTCGCCAGGGCGGATCTTCTTCATCATGGGCCCAAGCTTCTTCAGCTTGCCCGGTGCCTCGATGATCATGAGTTTCATAGGGTGCCCCTGCACAGATAAATCAGGGAGCACTCTTGCCGCCGACCGGGGACGGCACAACGCGAAATGGTCAACTGGAAGGGAGGGAATTCGGTAGGGCTCAGGCCCACGGAGGAAGGGTCAAAAATTGAGGGTGAGCTGCTGGGCGCGCTTGTACCCTTTCAACCAGGAGGCAAGCATGGCCGGGTGCTTGTAGGGGCAGGCATATATGGGCAGCCCTTTCTCGGCGGCTTCAACCCCAGCAGCCTACACCGCAGGATGGGGGTTATTGAACTGGCGCCTGTCCGCTTTTCGCTCCTGGGCATCTTCGTTCTGCATCGATTGTTCCTCATCAGCGCCACTGTTCACGCCGGGCGAGTCACGCCTCAAACGACCTGGCCATCAGCAACTCCCCGACAAGGGCGTTTTTTACGACCCTCTGGCTCACTTCGATACAAATTAGCAGCCGTAGAGCGGAGATGCCTTCAGGAAGTGGGAATTTACCAACGCTGGCATTTCAAATGTGCCCCTGACCTGGGCAAGCGCTGCTTGCAGCGCCCCTTGGGCTACGAGTTCGCGTCCTCGTCGTAGGAGCTTCACGAGCTGCGGCCGCAACAGAAGGTCCTTGTCGCCGGTAATGTGAGGCATCAGACGCCAGGTTCTGAGGAAGGGACAGCGACGATCCGTCCTTGTCTCCGGAAACTTCACGAGTGGCGCGCCTGAAAATAGCCCCCACGCCAATGCCCGTGTGCCACAGCTAGTGGGGAATCATGCTTGAGCGATAGAGTGCCGTCCATGCCAGCAGCGTCGTGCTGGGGTTCTCCAGTGCGGCACGAACCATCACCTCAGCGTGTTGACCTATGATGTCGCAAACTGCCTGCCCAAGTCGAAGGAGCTCAGCTTTCACTCCTGCATCCCGGGCCTTGGTCGCAAACTCATACTCCTCGGCCTGCCCACACTCAAAGGTGGCATTGAACCGGAGGCGAAGCATTTCGATGGACTTCACCTCGGCCTCGGGCAGTAGGATGGTTTCGCCGTCGTAAAAGACTTGGCGAACGCCTTCGAGAGCTTGCACGGCTTCCATGTAGCGCGAGGAGTCTACCGTCGCTTTGACGGATGGATATTCCGGGTAGTCGGGGTGCATGGGGCGTTACCTCGAAGCGGAAAGAGGTGGCGGGGCGCTATCCTTGCCCCCAGTGACTTCACGAGAGGCGCCTGAAAAATCGCCTGCCAGACTGTGGCTAGAACGCCGTGGAGATGCCTCATCGAAGGGAGGGGAAACTCGAAGTGACGTCCTTGTCACCAGGAGCTTCGCGATGTGGCGCGCCAACTTAAGGGGGGCTACAGGGGAATGTCATCGTCAAAGCCATCGCTGTAGTGGCGCATGTCTTCGGGGGTCGGCTGAGGAACGTTTTGAGCCTGGCCGCCGACGGCTTGACCGCGTGGCTGACCCTGCGGTTGATTGGTTGGACGCTGACCGCCGCCAGACAGAGATACGTGTTCGACTCGGTGTGGAAGAATCGAGATCCGGCTGGCCTCGACCTTGAGCGCAGACACCTCCTCGCCGCTCTGTTTATCCGTCCAGCTATCCATGATCGCACGACCAATCACCACCACACGCATGCCCTTCTGGAACAGAGCCGCAAACCGCTCGGCATCCTGATGCCACCATTCGACGTTGGCCCAGAAGCCACCCCGATCCTTGTAGCCACCCTGGCCGTCAGGGATCGAGTTGTCGAACATCACATTGAGTCGCAGCATGTGCCGCGGATCTTTGTTGCCGTTGGCAAACGACCGGTGCTCAGCGGCGTTACCAACGTTGCCTTCCCAAACTACTGGTGTACCCATGGTGTATCTCCCGTTCAGAGTTGAGGTGGGTTCATGACCTGCTGCAGTCGAGCCTGATATTCGGCCTCGGCCTGCCCCATCTTTGCTGCGCACTCGGCGGCCTGTTTGCCGATGGAGTGGATGAGGCTGATCTGCATGTTCAGGGTGATTCGGTGTTGCTCCAGGGCAAACAGGTCCTGCAGCAAGTGGATTGGTGTTTTGGGGGCGTGGACCATCTGAGCCCATACGCCGACACCCATGCGCCGCTCTTGCACGCTTTGCCAGCGAAGAAAGGTTGTGCCAGCTGCTGTGTTTTGCTCGATGAGCCTGACGGGCAGCAGAGCGAATGGATGTTGGCGAACCTGGGCCAGCACTTCCTGGGTAAGGGTGCGCAGCCCCGCCTCCAGCGATGCGCAATGCTCCGCCAACTGGACCAGCTCCCCCTTACCTTTAAAGGGCTTTAAAAGGCCTTTTAGTGAGGCACTCTGTTGCAGCCGCTGATAGGCACCCTGTTGCAGCGGTTTGAAGGCACCCTGTTGCAGTGCCTCCGTTGATCGGGTGTCCGATCGCATGAGCGTCATGCCTCGCCTTCGAAATCGTCATCCACATCCTCGACCGGGCCTGCGGAGCCACGGCGGATGGGCGGGGCGAAGTTCGAGCGGCGAGTGCCTTCCAGGATGTCCTGGGGAATATCGCCGTAGCGCTTGTACATTTCGCGCGCGTTTTCCGCCCGGGCATTGTTGGCGGCGAAGTCGTCACGCGATGCGCCGGAGAAGCGATGGAGCTGGGCCAGCCCAAAAAGACTGCGCAGCAGGTGAGCGCCTTCATCGATCCAGATCTCGCCATCGCGGCGACCAATCATGGCGACGTGCTGAGCCAGCAGGATGCGGCGGACGACTTCGTCGTACTGAGTCAGCAGATGGACGCCCTTGAAGCCCAGCGGGTTGGAGATGAAGAGCGGCAGCTTCAGTGGCTGGATGGAGAGGTTCTCGCCGATTTCGAGTGCTTTGGGGAGTTGGGCCATCACTCCATCCAGGCGGTTGTCGATGGCCTTGAGGGCATCATCTACCTCCTGGATTTTCTCCTCGATCCTGATCATCCACCAGTCGGAGTACGGGTCGTCCTGGGCCGCTCCACGGTCGATCTGGTTGATCTTGAGGCAGAAGCCAGCCAGCCCAAGAATGCTGTGTTTGTCGTCGGTCTTCTGGCGACCCAGCCAGATCCGGGCGGCATGGTGAGTATGGAGAGTCAGCTGGACCTGGCTCCTGAGGGAGCCGATGTTGAGCTGATAATTGTCAGCCATGGACATGGTTTCCTTATATAAGGTGGGTGAACGATGTCCATGCTGCTGTCG
Source organism: Pseudomonas sp. Marseille-Q5299 (assembly GCF_943737035.1). Taxonomy (NCBI): domain Bacteria; kingdom Pseudomonadati; phylum Pseudomonadota; class Gammaproteobacteria; order Pseudomonadales; family Pseudomonadaceae; genus Pseudomonas; species Pseudomonas sp. Marseille-Q5299. Next base: position 695,038 of record NZ_CALSFR010000001.1, on the reverse strand, counting down.
GGCCATTTGTGGCGCAGTAATAAATGAAGAACCCGGGGTGCTTGATTTGTCATTGGTTAAGCGGTGCCTTGGTGATGTGGCCTGTACCACTGTGAAGTGTTGCCAGTGGCAACAGGCGGTCACCAACTCCCCGGTTAACACCGTGTGTTGGTTGGCTGTGCGCAGTGTTGCCAGTGGCAACATGGGTAAACCGTCGGTGCCGATGAAGGCTACCTAGTGAACGGGGGCAAAGTGTTGCCGCTGGCAACACTTTAAATGGCACTCAGTGGTGACCACCTCTTTGCTAGAGCGTTGGGACTGCTTGGACGTGTTGCCAGTGGCAACAGTGGAGAAGTTTGTCCGGGCCGATGATGAGAAATTGCACCTGACTTGACCAAGCGTTTGCGCCATTTGCATCGAATGTGCCTGTGCACGGTACGTCTTGACCGGCAGGATTCGACCCATAGCCGTAACGGTCCGGCGAAGGCACCTACCACCTTTTCGCCGAATCGTTATCAGGTTCAGAAATATCAGTCATCCCCAATTGGCAATTGTCACGTTCCCCAAAGTGTCGGTTGAGCTGAGCTGTCACCAACCAAGACGGTTTGATACGCTCTCCTGACAAACCATGCAGATCCGAGCCAATGCTGGAAGAGCTACGAAGAATCGACCTGAATCTATTGCTGACCCTCCACGCATTGCTTTTGGAGCGGCACGTAACCCGAGCATCGGTTCGTCTTCATAAAAGTCAGCCAGCGGTCAGTCATGCCCTCGCTCAGCTTCGAGCGCATTTTGACGATCAGTTGCTTATCCGCCGCGACGGGAAAATGGTGCTCACCGCCAGAGCGCAAGGCTTGCTTGCACCGCTTGAGCAGGCACTCAGACACCTCAACGACTTATTAGGGGCTTCTGACTTCGATCCCGGTAAATCTCAAGCACGTTTCCGGTTATCACTGTCGGACTATGCTACTCGCCGAATACTGCCAAGACTGGTGCGTCACGTTCGCAGCGTCGCACCCGGAGTGGATCTTGCTGTGAGTCAAGCGAGCCGTGAAAGCATGATGGCCCAGCTTGCGGACGGTGAACTGGATGTAGCGCTGGGCATTTTTCCGGAATATCCAGAGGGCATCCATGTACAGGGACTATTCCCAGAGCACTTCGTTAGCCTTGCCGACGAAAAGGCCCTGCCGGAGTGTGGCCGCCTGACGTTGGAAGAATGGCTGGAACGTCCACATGTGATGCTCGCGTTGCGGCCCGACGCCAATGACGAGATTGAAAGAGTGCTGGCAAGCATGGGACTGCGCCGAAGAATCGCTGTGGCGTTACCTCATTGGAGTGCGGCAATCGAGCTGATTGCCGGTACGGATCTTATTCTCACCGTTGCCAGCTGGGCGGCTAGTGGGCTGGACAATTATCCGACACTTCGAACATTCGATGCCCCCCTGGATCTACCCGTTCTATCGTATCAGCAAGCTTGGCATACCCGTAAAGACGCGGATCCTGCCAATAGGTGGATCCGCCAAGCGATCTTGGATTGCAGCAAGGACACGTGATTTTGAGTCACAGGGTTTCCGCTTGCGCTGGGCCTTTCAGTTCGACTTGATTACCGTCTGGATCGAAGCAGTAAATCGATGGGCCAACGCCTTCTGCTCCATACCGGGTCACTGCCTTGTCAGCGGCGATGCCATGGTTTTGAAGGTGGGCGAGGATCGCCGTCTCATCGAACGGTTCGACACGAAGGCAAAAGTGATCGACATTGCGTCGCTCTTTCCCTGGTGCCCCGCCGCCCATGGCACCTAGAGGGCCATCGATATCTACCAGATCTATCATTGAGCTTCCTGCTGCAAGTTGGATCATCGCGTATTGATCGTTGCGTTTCTTGACCAAGCACCCGAGAACCTCAATGTAAAACTCCAGACTTCTTTCCATGTCCTTAACGCGCAGGACAACGTGATCGATGTGCTGAACTTTGAAAATAGACATTCGGTTGTCTTCTGAGGCAGAGAACGACCCTTCGCACCGAAAAGCGCGAAGGGTCGCTGAGGACGACTTAGTTGATTTTGTCAAACAAGGTCGGCATGTCGCCGGAGAAGTCCACCCAAGGGTTGGTATTCAACAGTTGCGGATTCGGCGCAGTCGGCTCGTCGTAGTGTATGTCGAACTCTTCAGGGCCATGGGCATACGCCACGACCAATCCCTGTTTGGCATCCATGTACCCAGCGTGGATACCCATGCCTGGGTAGCTCAAGCGGATCGCGGTTTCTTCAGTAGCTGGGCCAACAGTGAGTCGTACCACCACAGCGTCTGGGAGAACAAACATCCAGGTGAAGGGGCCACCCGATACGACGGTCATCACTTCATCGATGCCTACTCCGTTGCGCGCCATGTTGACGTGGAAGCGGCCAAAGGTTTCCAGAACGGTTGCGCGGTAATCGTCCGGAATCGCCAGCATGTCGTAGACCTTGGGATAGGGGGAAACTCCAGGCTGACGGGTTGAAAGAAGGCCGCCACGTGGCGTCTCGGGCACACGGCCAGCCAGTTCGATCTGCTCAAGCAACTCTGCCCGGTTCAGGCTGAAGAGCTTGATCAGTTCTTCTTGCTCGGCCTCGGTGACAGTGCGAGATTGCGATGCTTTCAGAATGGGTTTGGCTGCGTCCGGAATGCTCACGGTGCTTGCACGAACACCTACGCTTCGCAGTACGGCGTTCACGTCTTCAAGGCCAACAGCGTTCGGACGGCCATCACTGAATTGCAGTTTAACGATATTCATAAATTCACCTCAATCAGTTAACGAAAATAGAGTGCTGAACGACCGCTCATATGCACCTCTTGCCACACGAGAACAACTTCTCGGCTTTTCGCACGCAAGCCGCATGCGCTGGTACGACTAAGTGCGTCGACCGGAATAAAAAGGGCTGGCACTTGGGAGCAAAAAACAACCAAAAGGGAGGATTTGGTTTACTTCAGGCTCACGTTCGCGGTGGCGGCTTGAACCACGTTGTCGGAGCTAGCAGGAGCTTTGTTTGAGCCGGCTTGAACCACTATTAGCCCGAAGAGGATGATCAGCACCCCTGCAATCCGAACCAAATTGATTGGCTTCGCAGTTAGGCCCAAGAGGCCAAAGTGGTCGATAAGCATTGCGGCTATGACCTGACCCACCATCACGAACAGGATGTAGTTCGAAGCCCCAAGTTTTGGCGGCAGGAAGGTGGCCATCGCCACATAAATGGCACCACTGACCCCGCCGATCCAAAGCCACCATGGCCCCTGTAAGGCCCCCGCAATGTTGGGCTGCGGTAGACGAAGGACGACGATGGTTGCGATCAATACAGCAGAGCTAACGATCAATGAGGTGAGAGCAGCCCACAGTGGATGTCCAAGCTCACGGCCAAGGGCGCCATTGCTGGAAGCTTGAAGAGGAATCAAGGCACCGGCTAAAAGAGCCAGTCCCATTGGAACACTTGCGAGAATCGATATTTTCCCAAACATGACCGTAACCTCTGGTGTTTCGGTGTCGATGGGGAAATATTGAAGCATCCGGTATATGAATTGAAATCACATATGTGCACATGCTGAATTCGTCAGGCGAATAACAGCCCCTTTGATTGAAAGTCTGATACCAGACTCTTGTCGGTGAGTGGATGCAGCAAAGCTGCGCGTTAGGTAGGCAACCAGTTATGCGGTAGCAGCATCCTGATGCCACTGGCCCTCTGGGTGGGCAGTCGAATCAAAACGTCCTTCAGATAAGCGTACGGATCATGCCCGTTCATGCGAGCGGACTGGATCAAACTCATGATCGCCGCCGCCCGTTTGCCGCTGCGTAGTGAGCCAGCAAACAACCAGTTCGAGCGCCCAAGTGCCCATGGTCGGATTTGGTTCTCAACTTGATTGTTGTCGATGGGCACAGCCCCATCGCCGAGGTAGCGCGTCAACGCTACCCAGCGTTTAAGGCTGTAATCCAGGGCTTTGGCAGTTGCCGATCCTTGAGGTACCCGATCTCGCTGGGCCAACATCCAGCCATGCAGTATTTTCGCCAGCGGCGCCGCTTTTTCTTGCCGTATCCGCCAGCGATCCTCAACGCTCATGTCCCGCGCTTGGCGTTCAACTTCATACAAGCCGCCAATCGAGTGCAGAGCCTGTTCGGCTAACTGGCTTTTATTCGCTATGTGGAGATCAAAAAACTTACGGCGGGCATGAGCCATGTAACCGATTTCGGTCATGCCTCTCTCGAAACCCGCCTTGTAACCCGCAAAGTCGTCGCACACCAACTTGCCGCTCCAAGCGCCGAGGAAGTTGCGCGCATGCTCGCCCGCCCGACTTGGGCTGAAGTCGTAAACAACGGCTTTGAGTGCCGAGAACGGTGTGGTGCTGTAGGCCCAAACATACGCTCGGTGAGTTTTCTTTTTGCCTGGCGCAAGCATTTGAACCGGTGTCTCATCGGCGTGAACTACGCCCTCGGCCAGCACCGCTTCGCGCAGGGTATCGACTAGGGGCTGAAGATGTACGCCGGTTTGACCAACCCACTGTGCCAATGTCGAGCGGGCGATCATCAGCCCTGCTCGGCCAAAGATTTTCTCCTGCCGGTACAGCGGCAAGTGGTCGGCAAACTTTGCCACCATTACATGCGCTAGCAGGCCTGCGGTCGGGATGCCCTTATCGATTACTTGGGCCGGTACTGCCGCCTGGATCAGCGTTTCGCACTGGCGGCAGGCCCATTTCCCACGCACATGCTGTTCAACCGTAAACACACCGGGTGTGTAATCAAGTTTCTCGCTGACGTCTTCGCCGATGCGTTGAAGCTGGCAGCCGCAGGCGCACTGGGTATTTTCTGGCTCGTGACGGATCACGGTGCGAGGGAACTGAGGTGGCAGCGGCGCACGTTTCGGTTTCTGGCGTGGCTCGGCAGGTTCAGGTGGCGGATTGACCGCCTTCAGCTCGGCTTCGATGGCTGCGATGTCGGTGTCGAGTAGGTCGTCGAGCAAGCTGCCTTGATCAGGATTTAGCTGTTCGCTGCGCTTGGCAAACTTGTGTCGCTTGAGGATGGCGATCTCATGAGCGAGTTGCTCGTTGACTGTTTCCAAGCGATGGATTTTCTGACCCATGGAATCGACCTGGGACAGCAGCTCCATGGCCTGCTCAGCCAAGGCGCGCAGCCGTTCTGGTGGGATTTGGTCGAGATTGGGCAAGGAAGTCATGCCGCTGATTGTTCCAGAGCAGGCCGTCAGCGGCGATAAACCGATAGGCTAATAGCCGATGCTAAAGCACTGTGATCGAGCCGCCCAAACCGACCCGCTGCCAAGGTAACCCCAGCACCAAGGCCTGAAGTTGCTCGTTATCAATTTCAACTTCCAATCCACGGTGAATGCCGGGCCAGTGAAACTTGCCTTGGTTAAGGCGTCGCGCTGCCAGCCAGATACCAACGCCATCGTGTACTAGAACCTTCATCCGGTTGGCGCGGCGATTGGCAAAGAGATAAGCACAGTGCGGCTTCGCCGCACCGAATACCGCGATCACTCTAGCCAAAGCCGTCTCGGTACCTGCGCGCATATCCATCGGTTCGGTGGCGAGCCAGATGGCGTCAATGCGGATCACTGGGCAAGCTCACGGATCAAACGGGCGCATCCGACAGGGTCTGAGGAAGGCCAGTGCACAGTTAGTTTTTTCTGCCCGAAAGGGATTTCGATACTTATTGCCATCAGCTGAGCACACCAAGTCGGGGGCTCCAGTGGAACAAACGCAGGCAACGTCGGCGCCTGACGATCTCCATAAGCGGGTATCCATTTTCGAACCAGATTGGCATTGATGCCATGACGCAACGCGACGCTGGCAATGGACACGCCTGATTGCAGGCATTCTTGGACGACTTGGGCTTTAAATGGTTTGGGATAAGAAGTTCTTTGGCGCATGGCAATCCTGACGATAAGGGCAATGGTGTCCACGTATTTTTAGGTGGACACCATCGCCCTTATGGCCGGGATCGAGAAGGTGACTTTGCCGGACGCTTACCCATAGCCGCCGTTGGTAACATGCAGCTATTGACCCAAGGTCACCATTAACCTAGTTCATCTGGAAAGCAGTAGGATGAGCGCTTGGGCCGCCGTTAACGGCATCTCCCTTTGAGGGTTAGGGGACAACGCGACCCATTCTGCCCAGAGAAAGCAGATGGCCGATGCGTCTTGAGGCCTGCTTCATGTTCTCAATCAGGGACGGTACGTCACAATCTTCCTTGCGATACTGCGGTATCGTCGCAGAGATAGATCCCGCGACCTGCCCATCGATGAAAAATGGAACGCCGATACCAAAGGCGCCTATCACCCGCTCGCCGTCACCCATTGACCATCCTCGCTCCCTGATCGACTTAAGATCAGCCCGCAGCTTGGAGTGCGAAGTGATTGTTGCCTCAGTGAGCTTCTCCAGCTTCAACCTATCAGCAAAATCTGCTGGCAAATGGGCTAGCACGGCCTTGCCGGCGCCCCCCGCATACAGAGGAACATCCACTCCAATTTCCAGCTTGTACTGGATAGGCCGCCAACCTTGAATGACCTCTAGGAACTGGGCTTTGGAAGTAGTCCCGTCAAATGAGAGGTACGCGATTGTCTCCCCCGTTTCCTTCACGAGAGAGTCCACGATAGCCTTACAGAGTTTCACCGGGGAGTAGGTTTCATTACTCAGCAATGCAGCCCACTGATAGAGACGGGCACCTGGATAGATCACCTGTCCATCAATGTGTATCACCTGTTCCAAAGTCGCAGAACCAATGATTTTCTTGGCAGTTGCCGCATTGCATTGCAACAGAGCGGCCATGCCCAATTTGCACCTATAGCCATTGGGCTCAGCACAGACCACCTGCAGCAGCCCCTCTAGCCTGGCGACGATAGAACTGTCGCCATCGCTGACGACTTCACAACCGATGCTGTCCGACACCCCAACTGTCTGTGATAGCCGGTCGGCTATCTCATTGAGGGTCGCCCGGGCAGAGTCCCGAACCTTGGTGTCAATACCCCCAAGATCGTGAAGCGACACCAAAATCAGTAACCCCGGTGCCAACTGTCTCACCACCATCGAAACAGCTGGAGGAAACTCGGACTCGGAGATGCCCTGCGGCGCTTCAATCGATGTTTGGTCAGGTGAGATTTCATCCAGCAAGGAATGCTTTCGAAGGTACTCATTGAAAGCCCTACCGATATCTCCGAACCCCAAGGGGAAGGGATTTCCGCTCTTGGGCCTGAAGAACAAGGTGGCTGGAGCTTCGCCACAGTGCAGGACGTAGTAGCCGTTCAAATGCGGCGCGTACACCGACAACAAGACTGCCTGTTTGGCATCCTCCGCCAGACCATCGAGGAGATGCCGAGCCGTATCCAACAGAGCACTGCGATGATTCAAGGCGTGCATCAGCACCTTGAAGCGTGGGCCAACCCGATACTTTCCAACCCCGTCCTCAACCGCAAAATTTCGGTCAACCAAGGCCACCAAGATGCGATTGATGGTGCTCCGACTTTCCCCCAAGTCGTTAGCCAGCTCTCTGACACCCCACGCTTCGCCATCCGCTCGTCTGACCAAAGCATCCAACACCTCAATCAATCGACCGTGGCTGGACGTGGCTGCGGGGGCTTTGGAAGCCGCAATTTCAGAGGACGCGTTAGGCATTTAATCGGCTTGTTGAGCATCGAGAAGGCCCTATTTTGTGCCGGTTTCCAGCTGCAGGGCAATCACCGCCTGTTGACAACACCGCTGAGCGCGAGGATTCTTTAAAAAACAAAACAGGACGCTGTCCCATTTTTTATATGGTTGACGTGATCACAAAGTGGAGTGACCTATGAATAACAACAATACGCTGACGGAGTCCGTCGCCATGCCTGAGCCTGGAACCGAACGCAAAACGAAAGCCAAGAAGGCTACTGCGGCAGCCGTCTTTGGTACGTTCGTTGAATATTACGACTTCAGTATCTACGGATACCTTGCAGCCACCCTTGCCCTGGTCTTCTTCCCGTCGGACGACCCGACAACAGGCCTGCTCAACACATTTCTGGTCTTCGGCTCGGCATTCCTTGTCCGCCCGATTGGCGCAATTGCGTTCGGCTGGCTCGGAGACAAGGTAGGACGCCGCGCAAGCCTGATCGCGAGCATCACCCTGATGGGGATTGCTGCGACACTCATCGGCCTGTTGCCTGGCTACGCGCAAATTGGCGTCTGGGCACCGATCCTTCTCGTCGCACTACGCATGCTGCAGGGCTTTTCTGCCGGTGGCGAGATTGGCGGCGCGGCCAGCTACATCCGTGAGTGGGCTCCAGCCAATCGTCGCTCGCTGTACATCTCTTTCCTGCCTTCGATTGCCCAGTTCGGTAAAGGGCTCGCCGCAGCCATCGCCGGCCTTGCAGCCGCGTGGCTGACCGACCCGCAGATGGCGGATTGGGGTTGGCGTATTCCGTTCCTGCTGGCTCTGCCGCTGGGCATCATCGGCCTGTGGATGCGCCTGGGGATCGAAGACAGCCCGGAATTCGAATCAAAAAAATCCGAAGATAACAAAGAACACAGCGCACCTTTCGCTGAGCTCGTCCGCGACTATATGCGCCCGCTCACCAAAGTCATGATGATCTCCTTGGTGCAGAACATCGGCACCTACATCGGCACCGTCTTCATCGCAGCGTACTTCAGTTCGATCCTCGGCTACTCGAAGGGACAGGCTTCCACCATCGTTTTGGTCGCAGTCAGCTTTGCAGCCCTGATGATTCCGTTGGCAGGTCACCTCGGCTCGATCATTGGCAGTAAAGCTGTGCTTCGCTTGGCCTATCTCGGCTACGCCGTTCTCTCCGTCCCATCGTTCCTGCTGATGCAGCAAGGTCAGGTCAGCATGGCCATGGCCGGGCTGGCCCTGGGAATGATCCCTTACGCGCTGTGCCTGGCCGGCACCTACTCGGTCATGCCTGAGTTCTTCCCTACCCACGTTCGCCACACCGGCGTCGCGTTTGGCCACAGCGTCGGTGCCGTAATTGGCGGCGGTATTGGGCCTTTCATGGCGACCTGGCTGATCGGCGCCACCGGTAACGAAACGGCTCCCGCTTTCATCCTGAGCGGTGCCGGTGTTCTCGGCCTGATCGTGTTGTGGACTGTCCGCAACCAAGCGGCCGCCGACGACAAAAAACATCAATTCGCCTGAGTACAACAATATGTCTCTCATCTACGTCACCAGCCCCATCCACGAAACTATCCTGTCCCGTCTCGCGGATCTCGGCGAGGTGCGTCTCGGCTACGGCCCTAATGCCGTTGGCTATGAAGAAATCCGTAATCAGGTGGATGCCGTGTTCTTGCGTGGTGGCCACATCAGCGCTGAAATGATCGCTGCCTCGCCCAAGCTGCGGATTGTTGCTCGCCATGGCGCCGGCTATGACAACGTCGACTACAAGGCAGCAGCCGACTACGGCGTCTGGGTCACGAACACTCCAGGTGCAAACCAGCGCAGCGTGATTGAGCATGTCTTCGCCTTGCTCTTGTCGCTGTGCCGCAAGCTGCCGCTGGCATCCGAACAAACCCGCAACCGGGTCTGGGCAGAAGATCGCCTCGCGCTGACCGGCATCGAGCTCGAAGGACGTACTTTGGGCTTGGTGGGGTTCGGCAACATTGGCTCCAGCGTTGCACCTGTTGCTGAAGCCTTCGGCATGAAAGTGATCTTTACCGACCCGGCCATCGACCCGAGCTCGGACAGCCGCTGGGTAGAGTTTGACACCCTCCTGTCCACAGCTGATGTGGTGAGCCTGCATGTCCCTCTGCTGGAAACCACTCGCAACCTGATCGGCGCACCTGAGTTCGCCAAGATGAAGGACGGCGCAATGCTGATCAACACCAGCCGTGGTGGTGTTGTGGATGAGCAAGCACTGGTCAATGCACTCAAGAGCGGAAAGCTTGCCGGTGCAGGCGCTGACGTACTCGCCGCCGAGAACATCGACATGATCAAGCCGTTCGACCATGCCACGCCAGACATCGCGAACACGCCCAACCTGATCGTCACTGCCCACGTCGCCGGCCAGACCGATGAGTCGCTGATGCGCGTAGGCATGAGTGCTTTAGAGGCCATCGCCACGGTGCTGAAGGGCGAAGCACCTGCCCACCCGGTCAACCAGCCTGTGCCGAAGTCGTTCAGCTAAGCCTTTTCCCGAGAATGGAGGTTCCAATGTTCATCAACGTGTCCGATGAGTCGATCAGTGTCAACGCCAACTGGGAGCGAGCCGACCTGTCGTTGATCGAAGAAATCTCGCACTACCCAGTGGCACTTATCGGCGACGTATTGCAGCGCATGGGCATGATGGCTTCGGCCATTCGCCACACCGCAGGCAAGGCCACATTCTTCGGCACGATCTTGCCGCTGAACACTCGCGAGGGCGACAACCTCGCTATCCACCGCGCGTTGGACGAGGCGCAGCCGGGGGATGTGCTGGTCATCAACGGAAACAGTGAAGTCAGCCGCTCTGTGTTCGGTGATCTGCTCGGCGAAATCTGCCTGGCAAAGAGAGTTTCAGCAGTCGTCATTGATGGTGCGGTACGTGACATTGAAGAGCTCGACAGCATGGGGTTGCCTATCTATGCACGTGCAGTGAACCCAGCCGGCCCCTCGAAGTGGGGCCCAGGCCAGGTCGGCGTCCCAGTCGCCTGCGGCAACGTCGTTTGCTACCCAGGTGATGCCATCATCGGCGACCGCGACGGCATTATCGTGATTGCTCGCAGCCTGCTGCCAAGCCTGGCCGAGAAGGTGAAGCTCCAGGACGGTTACGAAAACAGCTTCCGCGAGAAAGTACGGGCAAGCGTGCCCTAAACGCACATTGCCTTCGGAGATAGCGGCCTCCCACGCCTCGGCATTTCCGCACCGAGGGGCCGCTATCTACACCCTCGGCCTCTGCTGACTGGATAAGCTTTAACGACAAAAAGTTGCCATCCTGTGATATTTAGCGCTTGGCTAGAGATCACTTTCTACAAGGATCAGCCCTTGGCGATCCAGGCCTGAAGATAGGCTCGACGACCCTTGCGTCAAGGGGTGGATGGCTCCTGAGCGCTGAAGGGTTCAGCAGAGATCACTAGGGATCTGCCCAGAGGCGTGGAGGCCTCAGCCTTTCGCCTTCCGGTTTGGGTTCCAATCGCGAGAAAACGTTCGCCTGTATTCAGATGGCGACGTACCGAGGTGGAGACCAAATTGCTGCCTCATCGATAAAGGCGTTCCGAAGCCTGCCTCGCCCGCAATGCATTCGATAGGCAGATCAGTTGTTTCTAAAAGTGCTTGAGCTCGAACAACGCGTTCTGCACTCACCCATTTTGAAACGGTACTGCCAGTAGCTTCCTTGAATCGCCGGGTGAACGTGCGCCTGCTCATTTTCGCCTTGTCCGCCAGGACATCGAGCGAGAGATCACTGGAAAGGTTCATGCGCGCCCATGCCAGTACCCCAGCCAAGTGAGTCTCACTGGAAAGCTGCGGCACAGCATGCTCAACATACTGGGCTTGGCCACCGTGCCTATGTGGTGGTGTCACCAGCATCTTTGCAGTGCGATTGGCTAAGTCAGCACCGAGTCGCTGGCGTACCAGATGAAGGCAACAATCGATTGCCGCTACGGTTCCAGCAGAGGTGACGATATTGCCATCACTGACATAAAGGACTTCGGGGTTGAATCGAACCTTGGGAAAGCGCCGTGCGAACTCGTCTCGCGCTGCCCAGTGAGTGGTTGCTTCTTTTTCATCAAGTAGTCCGGCATCGCCAAGTACGAATGCTCCCAAGCATAATCCCACGATGAGCTTACCTTGAGCATTAGCGCACTGGAGGGCGCTTACAAGCTGTGCTGATGCCATAACCGAGTGATCACCCCACGCTGGAATGACAATTATGTCAGAGGCCTCCATTAGCTCTAGCCCGTGGGTGATCGCTAAGCCTACCCCCTGGTCGCTTCTGACCGTACCGGGCGTTTCTGCGAAACAACTGACCTCGTAGTGAGGCTCACCAGGTGCCGATTGCGCCGTGCCCAGTACCACCCCGGGCACCGAGAGATGGAACAGGCTTACCCCTTCAAAAGCCAGAACAGCAACACGTATGGATTGCATCACGTAGCCTCACTTTAAATGCCTATCGCACGCTTGCATTCAAGGACGAGCACTCACGTCAGAAATTCGCGCTGGAGAAGGCGTTGCATCCCAGACCCATCTCGCAGCGCACGTTGGTCATCTGGCCCAATTGTATCGGAAATTGTCATTCAGGCCACTATCTAGCCAAAAAGTGTTAGGCAAGAATATTGTCTTTGATGAATCACCAGGATGAATCTTATGAATTTCAAAACACTTCCCTTGGCATTAAGCGTTATTGCTGCTGTAGCCAGCACCCAAGCGTCAGCTGGCGTTGAAGCAGCTAAAGCACCCGTCGCAGTCCATAAAGTGGATTTGCAGCAGGTACGTAACGCTACCGTGAAAATCACCTACGGCGATACGACTTTCCTGATCGATCCAATGCTGGCAAAAAAAGGAACCTATCCTGGTTTTGAAAATACCTACCGTAGCAACCTGCGCAACCCATTGGTTGACCTGACAGAGCCGCCCGCGAAGATTATTTCGGGTGTTGATGCCGTCATCGTCACTCATACACACCTTGACCACTGGGACGATGCTGCACAGAAAGCACTGCCGAAAGGTATCCCGTTATTCACTCAGCACGAGGACGATGCAAAGTTGATTCGCTCCCAGGGCTTCAAGAACGTACGCGTTTTGACTGACGAAGCTGAATTCGGCGGTGTCAAACTCACCAAGGCGGGTGGTCAGCACGGCACAGACGAGATGTATGCCGCTCCCCCACTCGCGAAACTACTGGGCGAGGCCATGGGCGTTGTGTTTCAAGCGCCAGGCTACAAAACGCTCTACCTCGCTGGCGACACTATCTGGCGTAAGGAGGTCGACCAAACCATCGAGAAATATCGGCCTGAAATCATCGTACTCAACGCCGGGAAAGCGAAGGTGAACGGGTTCGAAGGGGCGATCATCATGGGCGAGGACGATGTACTTCGCGCCTCAAAGGCCGCCACAAACGCAAAAATCGTCGCCGTCCACATGGACGCAGTCAACCATATGTCTCTGACCCGAGAGGAATTGCGCACTTATGTCCATGATCACGGTATCGAGAGTCGCGTAGACATACCAGAAGACGGCGCTTCACTGGAGTTTTGATTTAAACATTTTTGAGATCGGAATATAGATAAACTCTGGATCCTGGCCTCAGCCTTCCCACTGTCCCTATTGGATAACGCAACCGGAGATCGCTCATGAAACGTGGCATTGTAGTGGTTGATCTGCAGAACGAATATTTGCCTGGCGGCAAACTGCCTTTGAAAAATATTGTAGAGGCCGTTGGGAATGCCCGAAAGGTAATCAGCCACGCGCGAGAAACAAATATCCCAGTTTTTCACATACGGCATGAGTCCGATGACGGCGCTCAAATATTCGTCAAAGGCTCGAACGGCGCGAAAATTCAGCCCGCTGTTGCACCCGTAGGTAATGAGCCTGTGATTGTAAAAAATCACATCAACGCCTTCCGGGAAACGGATCTCAAGCAGCAGTTGGAAGCCGCTGATATACAGGAACTTGTGGTAATAGGTGCAATGAGCCACATGTGCGTCGACGCCGCAGTACGCGCGGCGGCAGACATGGGCTATCGCGTAATCGTGCTGCATGATGCCTGCGCCACCTTGGATCTCACAGCCGGTGGCGTGAACGTTCCTTCAGCTCACGTGCATGCGACGATGATGGCAGCGTTTGAGTTCGGCTACGCCACCGTCAAATCGGTGGACGAGTACCTGTCGGCCTAACCGCGAAACGACTCAATTTAACAGGGCCCGTTGGGCCCTGGCTTTCACATCAACGCATAAAATCGTTTGATGGCGCCGGCAGCGAATTCAGTTTTCAACGTCGCAGAAGCAGAAAGGCTAACTCCGCAGGACTGCTCCGCCTGAACGTCAGCCATCTATACCAATTTCTTTGATCAAACCGGCCTTGCAGCGCAATAATTCCTCGATGTAGTTGTCGCGTTTCCTCTCGAAACGGAATGTCGGAATAGGCATCGAAATTGCGAAACGTCCCAGCACCGTATCGAGCGCCACGGCGGTCGTCGTGATTCCCTCGATATGCTCGCCGTGGTCACTGGAAATCCCGTTTTTTCGAATAGCTTCTAACTGAACCATCAGACTCTGGGCGGCCGCCTGCTGCTTCGTAGCGCTCCCAGCTGCGAGCAAAGCTCTGACATCCTCATCACTGTCCAAAGCCAGAAGGGCCCGTCCAGCAGATGTTCCATACAGCGGCGTATCCAGTTGGCCAAGACGTGGCATGACCTGCAACTCACGATCCGCCACAACACGATCTTCAACAATCAGCTGGATGCCAGCTGGCCTCGACAAGACAACCGTCTCTTGAATCCCCTCGCTCAGCTTGTGCAGCCAAGGGCGAACGACGGTCAGGCGATCGACATGAGCGTTCGCTACAAGCCTCAACAAACCTGCGCCAAGACTGATGCCGCCAGCGCCTCCACTCCTAATCATTCCCTGCTCTTCGAGCGCGCCTACAATCCGCTGCACGGTTGAACGAGGCAAATCTACTGCCTGGGCTATCTCGCCCAGACTCATACCACCAGCGTTTCTTCCCAGTAAATTCAGAATTTTCGCCGCGCGGGCAATGACCTGGATACCCCCACCACGCTCATCGTTGACCCCAGTTGGAACCCGCTCGTCCATCGTCACCTCCAAAATTTCGGTCACTGTACCATGTTGCGATACAACGCAAAACTGCGGTACATTCACCGCATTGCGGTACAGGTGAATTGTGAGGTAGTCGATGTTGCGTGAATTTTCAGTCGCGGGCCTGTTGATTACCCCAATGGTGATCTGCGTTGGCACAGCGGTCTCTCTGACATGGATTACGCATCTGCTCATTCCGGAATGGGTAATGCAGCAATGGATTTGGAAGCGCTCATGGCTAGGGCTTTCCCTATTCGTTTGCTACATCGCCACCACTCTTGCCTTTTTCGATGGAGGATGGAGATGAATTCGACGATCCGGGTATGCGTGACGTTACTGATCACCAGCTGCGCTGTGCTGGCAGGGTCGTGGACATGGAACCACTATCGACTCTCGCCTTGGACAAGGGACGGGCGAGTTCGGGCCGATGTCGTGGTCATAGCACCCGATGTGGCGGGCTGGGTAACCAAGCTTCAAGTGCGAGACAACCAAGCGGTGAAAAAAGGCGATGTGCTTTTTGAAATTGATCCTGTCCGTTATCGCTCCCTCGTGAACGAGTCCAAAGCGAAGATGGAACACGCAAGGCATGCGTGGGAGCTAGCAGCACTTCTGGAGCGCCGCCGTGTTCCCCTGGCCAGGATCAAGGCCATCAGCGCTGAGGATCTGGATAATGCCCATGCCCAAGTCGCGCTGGCCAAATCCCAATATGAGGTCAACAAGGCGCAGTGGGAAACTGCCAAGATCAACTTGGCCCGTACAACCGTGACGGCCCCGGCGGATGGTACGATTACCAATGTAAGACTGCAGGAAGGCAACTATGTAGCTCAAGGTTCTCCCGCTTTCTCACTTGTCAAAGACGATTCGTTCTACGTGACCGCTTACTTCGAGGAAACCAAACTCCTCGATATCCGTGAAGGTGACTTGGCCGATGTCTCATTCATGGCCGGAGGGCCGTTGGTCTCTGGCCGTGTGCTGAGCATCGCCAAAGGTGTCGCCAACACCAATACACAAGCAGATCCAATGTTGCTGCCTCAGGTACAACAGGCCTTCAACTGGGTGCGACTGGCGCAACGCATACCGGTCGACATAAAGCTGGACGCGAACACTGCGCGCACGCGCTTGGTTGCTGGCATGAGCGCATCGGTGAGGATCTACGAAAACCCTACTGAGATGGGCAACCCATGAGGCTTGCTCTGATGCATTACCTGAAGCCTGATTTGCGCAGCATCGTGTTCGCTTGCAAGGGGCTCTCTGCCGTTACGCTCGCTTTAGCAATCGCAATGAGCCTGGATTTGGACAAGCCGTTCTGGGCGATGGTGGCATCGATGATGCTTCAAGCTCGCCCGGAAGCCGGATTGGTCATCGAAAAAGCGGTATGTCTTATTCTGGGGTCAACTGTTGGCGCTGTGATAGCTATTCTGATCCTGGATAACCTGACCCCTTACCCTGTGTTAGCCATTGGCGCACTCGCGCTGTGCGTTGCAGTCACGTCTGCGATAGCCTCAACAATGCGGCATGTCAATTTTGTTTTCGCAACGGCATTGGTGGGTGTCACAGCGACCCTGATTGTACTTTTTGCCATGGCCGACCCTGCAACCACCAGCAGCGAATCGATCTTTATGGTGGTACGCGCTCGGTTGAGCGAAGTTCTCGTCGGAGCAAGTAGCGCCATCCTGGCCAGCGTCCTCCTCTATCCTTTGAAGCTTAAGACCGTGCTTGAGGCGAGCATGAATCGCCTACTGGACTTAAGCCTGAACCACGTCTCCACGATCCTTCAAAGTCAATCAAATCCAACAGCGGCCCATCAACAGCGCATAGGCATCATCGCCCTGGCCACATCCATAAACGACGACGCCAATGCAGGACGCTACGAACAAGCAAGCACTACCGATGCAGCCCTACTAACCGCCAGCAACGCATTAACCCTCGTTGCCTGGGGACAAACCATCGAGCGCATAGTGGGTGATACATCACTGCAGCTACCGGACGCCCTGACTTGCTTTATCGATCAGTACGCCCAAGGCTGCAACTCGCTGAATCATCTATCTCCCGCTGCTCGCCGGCGAACCCTTGAGGATTGCGCGCCGAACAAAGAGTTACGCGCCTTGGGCCAGACAGACAGGGACGCACGCGCATTAATGGAGAGCCTGGATAAAGTATCCGAGGCACTCTCAGTTATGTTCGCGGCCTCCCTCTCAGTCGTTGACGAGCCGGGCGAGACGCAGCGCCCTGCAAGGTTCAAGCGACACCGTGACTGGCTTGTCGGATTCATATCGGCACTGCGCAGCTCGCTTGTTTTCCTGAGTGCCATCGGGATATGGATCCTGTCAGGTGGGCACGCCGCACTCATCATGATGATCGTGCTACCGGTTCTACTCTCCCAGATATTCTCCACACACCCAGCGCCACGCGTGGCAACTGCCAAGTTGCTGGGAGGAGCGTTGATCGCCATCCCTGTCGCCATCTTGTTCGTGCTCGGTTTGCTTGCTCAGGGCTCGATCGATTTCGAGATGTTGATTTTGGTGCTTTCTGCGCCGCTTTTTCTGGGGTTGATGAGCATGACGTCACCCTCGCTCTCCCCCTACGGCCTCGGTTTCTGCCTCACTTTGGCGGTGCTTGTTCAGCCGAGCAACTACATGACATTTGCAATTGATCAGTGTCTATCCACTGGATTGGGAATCGCAGCAGGTCTCAGCATGCTATATGCGGGGTTCGAGCTATTAGGGCCGCCCAAACACACATGGCTGCAGCGACGAACTCTAACAGCACTTGATTCAGATATTAAGAAAATGCGGGAGAAACGACTGACATCTGGTTGGCTCAACCAACGCGCGGCCGAGCGCTTGGCTTATCTCGCTGCCTATGAGCCGCAAACGCCAGCCGGTAGGGCACTGACAGAGCGGGGGCTCAATGTATTTGAGTCCGGCCACCGCATGAGTTTGGCTTTAGAGGCGCATTGAACAGGCTTCCAATCTAACTCCACCAAAGAAGAACTCAAAGGTATTCAAAATGCACAACCATCAAGCTGACGCAAACTACATGCGCGACCTGCAAGAGGCTGCGCCCGAAATGGTCGCGGCTTTTTTCGGCTTCGATAAAGCTGTCTTCAGCAAGGATGTCGGTAGCCTGAATCTCGCCACGCGGGAGTTGATCGCTGTGGGAGTAGCCGTCACTACGCAGTGCTCCTACTGCATTGCCGACCATGCCAAGCGAGCTGTCCTTGCGGGCGCGTCGAAGCAAGATGTAGCTGAGGCGATCATGGTGGCCACGGCTCTTCGCGCGGGTGGAGGCATCACGCATGGCTGGCAAGCCATGAAGAGCATCGCTGAAACAAAGTAAGGGAGCACAGCCCACCTTGGCCCTGCTGTGAACCCGCCGGAAGGGCCAAGCGGCTGCTTGCAGGTTTAGAAATCCAGCTCAGAAATTCAACTGAACCATTCCCTGCTGCTCGAAGGCATCTTCATTCCAGCGGAACCCCCTTCGTCATTCCAAATTAATGACGACCTGCAGTGGCGGCCGCCATCGCAAGCCAAGGGATTGAAGTTGAGTGGCTGGTTCTGTCTGCTTTCTGTCGCAGACGTCAGCTTTGGGTTGAAAGTTGCCGGTCAAGATAAAGCCGTGCGCTGGTCAAATCCGATGCAATTGGCAGGTCAAGTCGGCATTAAGTGCAATCACCCAGATGAGAGCCGGGCCGTTTTCCCGCAGGGCTGGATTAATGGCACCGCTCAGATGGGGCCATCGGTGGAGGTGTTGCCAGTGGCAACACTCCCTACCATTGATGTGACAGCAGCAGGCCTGCCCAGCCAGTCCATGCCCCAATCAGGGCCAACATCTTGAAGTCGCCAGCGCCCAGGCTTTCTATGCCGGTAATGAATTTCACTAGGTGGAAAACTGACCAAAGGCTCAGATAGCCCATGGCGCAGCCCCAAAGTGCCTCGTGCAGCGTCGTGAAAACTCCAAATGAGTTGAACACGAGACCGATCCATAGCATGGGTATCACTAGCGCATCCGGCAGCATATGGTGCTCACTGTCGATCAAGCTCAAAGCCAGAAGAGACCAAGTGAACAGCAGGGCAAAGAATGCCTGCATGGTTGGCCCAAAATGCACCGTCACCACGAACGACAAGACAGCGCAGCCGATTTGCGCGGCCCAGATTCCACGCACCGTAGATCCGGTCGTTTGAAGCTTGCAAGGCTCATCGAGATCCAACCCGAGTAATTCCCGAGCATCCCGCTGCCATTGTTGGTCGAGGATTGCAGGCAGCCAGCAGGCAACCCAAGTACTCAGGCGACCGGCCAGAATACCCAAAACGATGGAGCCAAGCCCTAGGGTGATCTCACGCCCCATCCAATCACTCATCGGTGGACTCCTCGCGACGACGTGGGTCAAGCAGGGCTTGGAGCGAAGTAAGGGCGGAGTTCGCTGTCTGCATCGCGGTCGCTGTCGGTGCCGGCTTCTGCGCGGGGGGCTGGGCAGCGCGGGCAACCGTCCGTGCCGGTGGAGGCGTTTGCGGCGGAGTTGCAGCGGGCGCTGAGGGGTTCCACTCGGCGTTGAAATCGCCCCGGATGGCCTTGCCAGCAAGGGTCGTCAGGTATGCAAGCGGCTTGGCTACGCTCCCAGTTGTGCATCGATGTTTCCACTGGTTGATCACGGCCTCTCGGACATGCTCCGGAACAGGCCCCATGATCTCTCGTGCCTTCACACGTTCCTCTGGCTTGAGAAGATCCAGGGCAAGCAGCCAATTCACACCTGCACTCTCGCGCGGTTGTACAAAGCTTTTAGATACAGAATTGTCTGTATTTGTATACGTACTAGCAGAGTCCGGATTCCGAACTGAGGGTGTACTCAGTGGTTTTAGGCTGAGTTCGGATTCCGAACTGAGGGGGAGATCCCCCTGTTTCCCTGAGTTCGCACTGAGTTCGGATTCCGAACTCAGTCCTTCCGGGGCGAGATCCTGCTGAGTTCGGATTCCGAACTCAGGTGCGGGCAGCGCGTTTTGCTTCGTCTCTACAGCCCAGGTCTGGGCATTCAGCCGATCGCTAATCGTGTCAATGCGCGAGGGAAGGCGTCGGCCCACGTCGGGATCGCTGGTGAATTCGCGCCAGGTGATAGCTGCGATGTCCTTGATCGCTTTATTCTGATGCTCCATGGATTGCATCAGCAAGGTCATGTAGTCCTTGTCGAACTCCAGGGCCTCTGCCGGTGTTACCGGCTCGTCGTGGAGTAGATAGACATTACCCTGCACTTGTCCGTTAATCTCATTGCGGACGGTCCTACCCAAGCTCAACCATCGCGTTAGACGGAGCACGGTCAGAGCCTTTGCCACGGTCTCTCGAGAGGCATGTTTCCCTGGGTTCATACCCAGGTATGGCCGTAGCTGGTCATAGGTGGGGAAGGCAGTGATGCCATCTTCGTTGACAAGTAATCGGAATACTTGCCAGCAATTGCGTTCCAAGGGGGTGAGCCGATTGTCGAGCAGTAGCTTACGCGGGACCGTTTCATGCGGATTACCGCTGAATATGATCCCGGAGTAGGGGGTAGCAGGTGCAGCAGTAGGGGCGGTGTCCTCAGCTCTCTTCTTCTGTACATGGGCCTCGAGTTGCCCCGAGGCCGAATCTAGGAGCGCGGAAATCGGGAACCGTGCGAGCTTCATTTTCTATATTCGCCTTCTCCAAGGTGGGCAGAGGCGGGGCAGCTCTCTTCGACACGGCGTATGCCACCCTCGTCCAGCAGAGTGAGTTGTCGACGCTCGGATACTCGGGACTTTTCCTTGCTGCTGGGATACAAGCCTTGTTCGATCCACTGAGTGATACGAGACCAGATCTGCGCAAGCGTTAAGCCATCTGTGCTCAGTTCTTCAGCAACCAGCATGGCAACGTCGAGCATGGCCAGGCTGTCCTCGAGCTCCACTCGGTTCTCATCCATCAACTTGGTCCAGCGGTGCCAAATATGATGATCTTGATCCTCGGAAAGCTCGGGCCAGCGTCCGCGCGGGGCTCTAACCCCGATGACGGTACGCTGAAGGGCGATCTCTTGAGGTGTGAGCCCGAAGAACTTGTTGAGCAAGCTGGTAGTAGCCCCCAGCCGGATTGCCCGCTCAATAAGGCGGGTTTCCTCTTCTGAGCGCGCAGCCCCGGTCAGAAGCTTGAGGATCATCGAGCTGTTGATAGACACGTTGACCCAACTAACTGGTGTGTTGCGGAGCAAACTGAGGACTGTTGGATGCTGGATCTGACCCAGCACCTCAGGTTCAACCCCCATCTCCACGCAGCGTTGGAGTTGGCCATTGCGCATCAGGTCAAGAAGCTGCGACAGAACTGCTTCGTTAAGTGTTGACTTGGACATTGAGACTCCCTCCCATTCATCTCATCGAGTGTTCAGTTGCCTTGGGCTTCCGAGGACCGTTTGAACTCTTCGATTTCCAAGTCGATCAACCGGCGAGCCAGTCGAATGATGCGGAACAGTTTGACCAGCGCGCCGTCGCTCAAACGGCCGTCATCTCCTGGAGACTGTTCAGCACTCATGGGCTGGCCCAGCAGCAGTTGGCCTAACCCGGCTGCAAATTCGAATTCAGCTAATGCGTTGGCAGGGTCCGGTTGCTCGTTCAGCATTTTCAGAGCGATAGCCATGGCCCCGCTCAATGCCTGAAGCAGTGTCATGGTATGTTGAGCTGTTGCAGTGATTTCGACATCGGTGTCGGGCTGTTTGTATTTAAAACCGATCCCGCCATCGATTGCCTGGATATCGCCTGGGCCGTTTACGGACTCGAGAATCTCCACAGCCAGCTGGGCTATCTGGTTACGCAATTCTGCAGCTTGATCGATCTGCCGCTCGATGTACCAAAGGTCTGTGATCGGGTGGAGTCCGCCGGCCTGTACGGGGATGGCGATCAGGCAGTTCGCGTTGAAATCGGGCAAGGTTTCCCCACTGAGGGCGGCAACCTTTGCTTTGGTTTCGATCACCCGCTGGCTGAGGTTCGCGGGGGACGCAATATGCCCTGCAATTCGTGCCTGCCGTTCCTCTGGGGTGAGCGAAGCTCCGTGCGCTGGAGCAACTGGCTGCGGTGATGTCTGCAGAGGCTGTTGCGTGCGCCCAGAACCTTCAGGTGGTTGTTGCGATGGCGGAAGGGTGGAGCCTGGCACAGTGCCTGGCGCAGGCGCTGGTGGGGTAGACGTTGAACTGGCGATCGGCAATTCAACCACCGGTGTCGAGCGACGAAGCTTGTCCTGCTGTTGAGTGATTTCCAGCAGAATGTCCTCATAGCCCAACAGCAGCGATTTTTTCATCGTGCCGATGAGCTCGTCTTGAAAACGCTGGAACAGGAACTCTTCTGCCTCACCTTCGAACTGGGCAAGGACGTCCTGGAACAACATTTCGAAGTCGACGCCTTCATTGCGGTAGTGCTTATCCCAGCATGCCAGCGCCGACTTTCTTAGCGACAGAATTTTCTCAATCTGTGGTTTGCCGAGGCCGTTATAGAGGAGAGCTGGGACGGCAGGCAGCAGGTACTGAACCGTGTCTAGCATCCTGCTGATATGAGACGGGGAGATTGGATATCCGTCCTTTGTCAGACGGCGAGAGAGTTCTCGAATCCCAATCACTTCACCACTCTCGGATTCATAAAGCGCTTTTGCGTTCCCCACACCTACAGCGCGCTCGATGAACTTGAGTTCACCTTTGAGATCCTCAGCGAGGTGCCCTGTGAGCATGATGATCTCACCGCGGGATTGGTCCCAGGGGCGGAACAAGAAGTCGATGATCTGGAATTTTGGATCTCCAGTCTCCTGGTAGAGCTCCTTCAGGATCGTGAGACGTGTATTTCCACCATTCCGGATCCGAAACTTCTCTTCACCTGGGCGACGTGTAATTGGCGGAGGAGTATCGAGACCTCGATTACGAATCGATTCCTTTAACTGGTCATACAAGGGGTTGCGTGTGGTTCGAGGGTTATCCTCCCAAGGGAGGACAACGTCGATATTCAGCCTCATTGGCGTATCAGCGATAGGGTCGCTCATGGCGGCGGTGGAACCTGTAGGGCTGAAGCCTGGAGCCAGGAGCTTCGATTTGAGGTCTGTAGCGGCCATATCAAGCTCCTACCGCAGCGATGTGGGACTGAGCCAGTGGGCTTTGCTTACGGACCAGGTACAACACCTCTTGGATGTCCACCTGTGTAGGGTCGGCGTTCTGCAGCAGGCGATCGATGATTTTGTAAGCGCGAGCCAGCTCTGACTTGAGATTGTCGTCTGCTGAGCCGGCCTGGGCCTGAGCACCAATGCGTTGGTCATTGAGCAACGATTGCTCGAGGCGCTCGATGATCTCGCTGTTCATGGAGCGATGGTTGTCGCGGGCGACTTGAGCGACACGTTCACGCATGCCATCAGGCAGGCGAACCACAAATTTGTCAGCGGTGCGGGAGTTGGTTGCGTTCATGGTGTTCTCCTTACTGGCGGCGTTTGAGTTGGTCTGCGAGCTGAGTAGGCAAGTTCTTAATCGTCAGAGAGCCGGTATCGGCGTCGTAGGTGACGTTGGAACCGAGCAGGTGCGCCTCAAAACTGATCGACAGACCTTCGGCGCGGCCGGTGAAGCGGCGGAACTGGTTGAGCGTGCGCTTATCGGCCGGGATCTCCAGGGATAGGCCGTAGTCGCTATTGCAGATATGGTCGTAAAACGCCTGAGGGCGATCTTCATCGAGAGTCTGAGACAGCTCTTGAAGAGAGAGGGGCTGCCCCAGCTTCGTTTGGGTGGTGGCATAGTCGAGCAGCGCGTGGGTTTTCTCCCGGGCGCTTTCTTCTGGGAGATCTTCTTTCTCGACGTAGTCAGTGAATGCCTTGAGAAGCGTGCGGGTTTCGGCTGGGCCGTCGACGCCTTCTTGGCATCCGATGAAGTCGCGGAAGTAGTCCGAACTCTTCCTGCCGTTTTTGCCTTTGAAGAAGGAAATGTATTGCTTCGAGTTTGGGTTGTTGCGCCACTCGCTCAGGTTGATCCGAGCCGCGCAGGAGAAGTTGCTGGTGTCCAGGTAGCGAGAGGCTACAACATTAAGTTCACCGTCCAGTCCGACGGTTTCGACCTGCTGGAGGACAGCGATCATCAGGTACTCAGTCAGGCCTTGTTGGTAGTGGCTGAAGAGCACGTGTCCACCGGTGGATAGGTTGACCTCTTCACTCAGCTGCTGCAGGTGCTCGACGGACACACGGCTGAAGTTGGTGAAGTCTTGCTCCTCCGCCAGGTAATGTTTCAGCCAGCCGCTGAATGGGTACGCCCCCGACTCTCCATGGAAGAAGCCCCACGCTTTGCCTTGCTTGGCGTTGTAGCTGTCGTTCAGGTCGGCCTGGAGGTTCTCGACGGCATCCGTAACAGGGAGCTCTGTGTCACGTGCGTGCAGGACGGCCGGGTTGCCGTCGGGCTGCTTTTCGAGCTGGTGAACGATTGCGTGTCTGATTGGCATTATTGAATCTCCCGGGAGGTGATGTTTTGGGCCTCGGCACGGCGGAGCAGCGCCCGCGTGTTGCGCTCGGTACGGCGGTCGCTGGGCGTGCAGGATGTGAAGATCGGCGTAAAGCCGGACTTGCTGAATTTCAGATGCCCGCTGTTGGAGCGAGAGAGAGTCCAGCCTTCGGAGAGGGCGAATTCGGCAAGCCGGCGAACACTGTCGTGCGCGCCGCGAAGGAGGTTACGCATTGGAGCCGGCCTCCTTCGGGCAAAGGGCATCACCGGCTTGGATGGCCACGATTTCGGGGGTGCAGCCCGGGTAATGGGTGGCCAGGTCAGTGAGGAACTCACGTGCAGTTTCGCGTGTTCCAGGAATGCGGAAGACCACGGTGCAGTGATGAGCCTCGTCCACGGAGCTGGTCAGATGGGGTGTTACTGCAACCTTCAGACCGCAGCTCAGAAGGTGCCTTGGTACCCATACAGACCAGAAGTAATTGGTCAGCAGGGCTGGTTGGCCAAGAAGGGTCGCTGCCAGCGTTCCTCCTTCATTTCTTTCGAGCTCGATGTACTGCAGCTGTGCAAGCTCTTGCAGCGCTTCATTCAGCTCAACAGGCACCGTGGTTTCACCGTACTGGGTGAGCCGTGAGACAACTTGGCCGAGCGCATCCAGCCAAACCGCGTTTACGCCAGACTGGTGCGCGAAGGCCAATACCGATTGGTCGGTGTTTCCGATCGCAGGGATTGAAGGGTAGGTCTGCTCAGTCTGCATTGGGCACCTCCAGAAGAGGAACGAGGTCGTAGCTGCCGCAGACCGGGCATACCAGGATCTCTGCCTCACCTTCAGGGGTGTGCTCAGCAGGATGCACCTGCCGTACTTGATTCAGCGAGAAGTGCCGGTCACAGCTACGGCAGGCATGCGTGATCGGATGGGGTTGCATGGACGTCATGCGGCAGCTCCTTGCCAATGATCGGCAGTGAGGTTTGCGAATCGGGTTTGGTTGGCGATGAAGGCTGCACGGACATAGCCGACGGGGCCGTTGCGGTGTTTACCTATGATCAGTTCGGCGACGCCTTTGAGTTCGGTGTCCTCGTTGTACACCTCGTCTCGATAGACAAAGACGATGAGGTCCGCGTCCTGCTCGATAGCCCCGCTGTCCCGTAGATCAGCATTCACTGGGCGCTTATTGGGCCGGCGCTCAAGGTCCCGATTGAGCTGCGAGAGAGCCATGAAGGGGCAGTTGAACTCCTTCGCGATACCCTTGAGTGATCGGGAGATTTCGCTGATTTCGTTGACCCTGTTTTCCTGGCCTGGGCTCCGCATGAGCTGCAGGTAATCCGCCATGATCAAGCAAGGCTTCCCGAAGCGCCGGCTAGCACGTCGAACCTTGGCCCGCATAGCGGCAGGAGTCAGGTTCGCGCTGTCATCGATGACCAGTCGGTTGCCATAGGCGTTCATGCGATGGACGGCGGCGGATAGCTTCGGCCAGTCTTCATCCTGCAGCTGACCGGATAGCAGCCTGCTCAGATCGATGTGGCCCAGAATGGCCAGCATTCGATAGATCAGGGCCTCGGTAGGCATCTCCATGCTGAAAACCAGCACGATCTCGTCAGGCGCATTGGTCAGTGCGGCATCGACGATGCTCAAACAGAAAGAGGTCTTGCCCATGGAGGGGCGCGCGCCGACGATGATCAGATCCGCTGGCTGCAGGCCGCGTGTCATCTCATCGAGTTCAGTAATACCAGTTGGCACGCCTGTTACGGTCACATGGCCGTTGAAATTGGCGTCGATCTTGTCGACGACAGAGAGCAGCGCCTCGTTCATGTCGGTGAATTCGCTGACCACACGACCTTCACCTAACTTAAACAGCTTCTGCTCGAGCGAGTCCTGTACCTCCGCGGCGTCAGCTGCGGCGTCTGCGGCATCCCGGGTACCTTGGAAGCACAGGGACATAATGCGCCGTAGGTGAGCGCGGTTCCGGACGATTTCGGCATACGATTGGATATTGGCTACAGACGGAGTGTTCTTCGCCAGTTCCACCAGATAGGCCAGACCTCCGACTTCCTGCGGAACAGCCATCGCCTCGGAAATTGTAACGACGTCGAACGGGCTGTTCTTTTCGGACAATTCCTGGATGGCCGTGAAGATAAGCTTGTGTTCGGCCCTAAAAAAATCTTCAGCCTGCAACAGATCGCCGACCAGATCCCAGGCTTCGTTATCCAGCATCAACCCGCCAAGGACGCCTTGCTCGGCCTCAATAGAGTGAGGAGGGGAGAGATCCAGGTCGTTCATCTGGCGCCTCCGTGGGAAATGGCTGGCTGTGAATTACGACCAACCCCACGGTGAAGCTGAGCACGCTGGCCCTGCTGAATGCCCGCGTGCAGCGATCCGCGGTCGTGACCTTTGGCTTCGCTCGGAGTGATGTCGAAGCGTGTCAACTGTGGGTGATGCAAGCTCACGTAGGCAGTGATATCAGCCTGGGTCTCTGGATCCAGTCCATCTGCAAACTCTCGTACTTTGTAGGCCACCGCACCGATCCAACCTTCGGCAAAGAGCTGACCGCGCCGGCGTTTGGTTTTCAGTTGGCAGCGTTTCTGCTGAGCTACATGCTCACGACGTGCCTTCTGCAATTGCAGAATTAGACTGCTATAGGCATAGGCGGCCAGGTCCGGACCGATCCCCTTGCCAAGGAACTTGAAGCAGTAGGCTCTCTCCGAGTGGTAGTAGGAAAGGTGGCTGCAGTCGAAGGCGGCCGCGCATGTTGCGGCTAGGGAGTGCAGCCAATCCGCAGGGGAGCGACGAGTTCCCGTGGGGATGCTTGCTTCAAGCACCTGGCTGGCACGAAGTTCGTCGGACTCGATGTTGTATTTGGCCATGAGCGAGCGGGCCTGGCGTAATGCAGTTGCGGCCTCGTTCGTGTTTGCCCCAGGGCTGTTGGCCAAGGACATCAGTTTGGTGACTTTGTCGAGGACCTTCTGCTTGTCCATCGTGCTCATGTCCGGCCCTCCTGACTATTCGCAGCAGGCAACAGGGCCTCTTGCCAGAGGCGCAGTGTCTCGCGTTCGTCTGTTGTCAGGACTGCCAGGGCAATAGCTTCTGCCACCTTGTCCTGCAGGAGTCGCAGGCGTTCCTCAACCGGTGAACCATCGTCATAAGCAAGGTGGCTGGTCAGGTCGCTGATCATGAAGTAGCGGAGTGATCTGATATTTCCGACTCGGTGTTGCTCCGCAGAAACCCCATACAGCCGATCAGGTATCTTCAGGTCATCTCTGATGTAGAGGTTGAACTCGGAAGGGTTGTATGACGTATGGAACTGCCGTGCACGATTCAGGATGAGCGCAGCTTTGATGGTTTCCAGCAGTTCTTCGTGAGTTTCGGTAGGCAATGGGAATGTGCGGGCGACCAACTGCTTCGAGAGTGCGTCCCGCGCATCTTGTCGGCGTTTCGCGTCCTTCTCGGTCCGAACCCGCTTTTCTTTTGCATGGGTCACGCTCTGCCCAACCGAGTCAACAAGTCGGGAGGCATCCAGCAGCAGTTGGCACTGATCTGGAGTCAGAAGTGCGGCCAAATTTGCTATGAGACCACCGCCACGCTGGGGTCCGTTTGCAAGATTGCGCAACTCAGTCGCTGTCACGGTGAGCTTTGTCTGTACGCTGCGCAGATCTTTGGAACTGAACAGATTTCCGAGCCGCGCAACTTCGTCAGGTGTTACACCTACTGCTTGGTTTTTTAGTGGAGGCTTAGTCATGGCGAGCCTCCTTGACGATTTCGGCTACTCGCTCTTCGGTCATTGCTTCGAAGCGGTCTGCCCATTCAGGGAAGGCCTCGATAGCCAGGCTGCGGATGACGCTCAACGCCGAAGGAGACTTACGGTTCGATGGTTGACGATATTCGAGTCGATGGGCCGGCACACCTTGGCT
Organism: Pseudomonas sp. Marseille-Q5299; assembly: GCF_943737035.1. Classification (NCBI taxonomy): domain Bacteria; kingdom Pseudomonadati; phylum Pseudomonadota; class Gammaproteobacteria; order Pseudomonadales; family Pseudomonadaceae; genus Pseudomonas; species Pseudomonas sp. Marseille-Q5299. Next base: position 666,963 of record NZ_CALSFR010000001.1, on the reverse strand, counting down.
AGCGGCCTTCTTGAAGATCACTGCATCTGGAATGATCGACTGCAGGACTGTGTAGTCCGGATTCCCATCGAAGATTTCGCGCACGGTTCGATGGATCTCGCGTGCGTCGGCGGTTTCATCCAGGCCGTTGATGATGATGTTGATGTGGGGAATGGTGAGGCCGAGACGTGCGTAACTGCGCAGGCCATCCATCATATGGATGGTCCCACGGCTGAATTCGCGCGCGGCCAACATGTTCGGGGGGAGGGGGGAGAGGACGATATCGGAGGCAAGAACGACCATTTCCAGCATGGCCGAGCGGGCGCCCTGGGTATCGAAGAGGATGAGGTCGTAATCGGCATCGAATGCCGACATCAGGTTCGCTAGTCGCAGTCTTCCGTCGGGCGCCTGCAGTATGAGGTTGTTCAGCTGGTTGTTGGCGTCGTTCGAGATGATGACGTCCAGGTTCTTGATCGACGTGCGGGAGATGATTTTGTCCCGGTCGGTCTCGTTGTAGGACAGCAGTTCGAAAATGCCACCTGGGGCGGTGTACTCAAGGGGGTAATAGGATGACGCGGAGGGTTGGACGGGGTCCAGATCGATGAGAAGGGTGCGCAGCCCAGCGTCCGCAGTGAATGCTCCCAGGTTGGTGGACCCGGTGGATTTGCCGGTGCCGCCTTTGGTGGAAACCTTACCAGCTCGTTTTGCTTTCTTCGGGTATGTCATTGCCATGCCTCTAATGTGGATTTCATTAGAGGCTGCGTGCCTAGGCGCTGGAATGGTGTTTAAAACCCCTCCCTAGGTGGAAATTTCTGCCTAGATCCCAATTGTCTTTTAACCAATTGGTCGTAGGTTCGAATCCTACACGACCCACCATACGCTGTAAGTCAAAGCCCGCTACCGGAAACGGTGGCGGGCTTTGTCGTTCTTGCCCCTCCTTATTCAGCCCACTCAGGGTCTGCGGTAAACACTACCGTCAACCAGCGATCCGGTCCCTCACCGCCAATCGCATCACCGACTTCACAGCGCAGCGCATCCCACTCTTCAATGCTTTTGGCTGGAAGGTGCTTGGGCACGATGAAATACAGCTCGATTTCCCGAGAGCGGCCGACCTTGGCCACGTAAGCCCGATAGGATTCCAGTCCGTGGCGTGCCACGAACGCACCGGCCACCTCATCCACGTGCAGCATCAGGTCGCCAGGTGTCACCAAAAAGATATCCGCCATGGCCTGGCGCACCACCGACAGCGGCAAGGGGATGATGACCAGGCACACCAGCGCCAGCACCGCCGGGTCGATGTACGGCGATACCCACTCCCACTGCGTGCCCTGCACGGCAAAGCCAAAGCAGAAGGCGATGAGCAACGCTGCGGTGATGCTGGCCGACATCACCCAACCCTTGACGTCCATGCGCACGAAATCCGAGTTCAGCTCGCGGTTGGCCCGCGCTTCGACTGCAGCGATGGTCGCGCAGGCGATCACGGTCAGCGCCGCATAAACCATGGCGATGCCGAACTCCAGGTGGCGTCCGCCTTCGAGCAGGCTGCTGACGGCGTTGATCAGGGCGTAGAGCGCCACACCGCTGAGCAGGATGCCATTGAGCGCCAGCACCATCGGCTCCAGGTGCCAGAAGCCCATGGTGAAGCGCTCGCGCAGCTTGCGTGACACGTGCCGGCTGGTGGCGTGCGTAGTGATCAGCTTGACCACCACCAGCGACAGGCCGCTCATGCCGGCGTCGGCCAGCGAGTAGACACCGTCGAAAATGATCGAGAACGAGCCGGACGCCAGGCCGAAGGCAATGCCGATGGTGGCGATGAACAGGGTGACGGCGATCGAAGTGCGTAGCAGGCCCTGTTCGCTGGCAAGGTCGAAGAAGGGGGATTTGTTGGGTGTTTCCATGGGTGAAACTCTTTCAAAAGGTGGGTGCCTGTACGGGCCCAATCGCCGGTAGCCGGTAATTGGGCCCGTACAGGCTAAACGCGAAACTGCTCCATCAAAGCCTGCTGCTGATTGGCCAGGCGGTTCAGCGCTTGGCTGATGCGCGCCGACTCATCAGCCTGGCCCGATAGCGATTCAGTCACATCGCGGATACCGGCCACGTTACGGTTCACTTCCTCGGCCACCGCGCTCTGTTCTTCAGCCGCCGAAGCGATCTGCAGGTTCATGTCGCTGATCACCGCCACCGCTTCACCGATCCGCTGCAGCGTAGGCAGTGCCTGTTCCATCTGCAAGGCGCTGGCCTGCGCCTGTTTCTGGCCATCATGCATGGCGCCGACCACATCCTGGGTGCCTTGCTGCAGCCCTTCGATGACCTGGCGGATTTCTTCCACCGACACCTGGGTGCGCTGCGCCAGGCTGCGTACCTCGTCGGCCACCACGGCAAAACCCCGCCCGGCCTCGCCAGCGCGGGCCGCTTCGATGGCGGCGTTGAGGGCCAAGAGGTTGGTCTGCTCGGCAATGGCGCGGATCACCTCCAGTACCGAGCCGATCTGCTCGCTGCGCTGCTCGAGTGCGCGGGCCTCGTCCATGGCGGCATCCATCCCGACTGCCAGGTTGTCAATCGCCTGGCGGGTGCTGGCGATCAGTTGCAGGCCTTCGCGGCTCGCCTGGTCGGCGCCACGTGCTGCCTGGGCGGCTTGCGCCGCGTTGTGGGCGACATCCTGGGCAGTTGCGCTCATCTCGTTGGCGGCGGTGGCCACCTGCTCGATCTCGCGCTGTTGCTGCTGCATGCCGCTGCTGGTCTGGCTGGCGATGGCAGCGGACTGATCGGCGGTGCCGCGGGCTTCGAGCAGCGAGCCTTTGACCTGGGCAATCACCGGTTGCAGCTTGTCGAGGAAGCGGTTGAACCAGCCGCTCAACTGGCCCAGCTCGTCCTGGCGCGCGTAGTCCAGGCGCCGGGTCAGGTCGCCCTCACCGCTGGCGATATCCTCGAGGCGTGCGGCTACGGCCAGAATCGGCCGGGTCACGCCACGTGCGGTCAGCCAAACCAGCAGCAGGCCGACGATCGCGGCACCCAGGCCGATCAGCAGGCTGGTCAGATTGGCGCTTTGGTTGTGTTCGCTCAGCCTCTGATTGAGAGCGACGGCGGGTGCTTGAAGCACAGCTTCGGGCAGCTCCAGCAGTACCTGCCAGGGAGCGGCGCCGGGGATCGGGGCGAACGGGCGGCCGACGCGCAACAGGCCCTGCGCCACGTCGTTGTCCAGGAGAGTGCCCAGCTTGCTGGCGTCGCGGCTGTGCCCGGCCAGCAAGCCGGTAGTGCTGACGATGCTCACCTGGCCCTGGCCATCGAACAGCTCCTGGCGGCCGTCCAGGCTCAACTGCTGCAGGTTGTCTAGGCCGATGTCCAGGCCCACTACGCCTACTACCTTGCCGCCCTCCAGCAGGGGCAGGGCGATGCTCGTCATCAGTACCTGGCGGCCATTGACCTCGTCGAGGTAGGGCTCGACCACACAGGCCTTGGCCGTTTCCTGAGGGCAGGTCAACCAGCGGTTCTGTGCCGCCCCGTTGGCGCCAACCATGCTGTCGGCCAGCATCGCTTCAGGCATGGCCTCCCGCTCAAGGTTGCCCGGGCTGGGCTGCGACCAGTACAGCGAAAAGCGCCCGCTGTCGTTGCTGCCGACCGCCTCCTGGGCAACGAACTGGCTGTCCTGGTGGTCCAGAGCATTGGGCTGGAACACCACATAAAGCCCGATCAGGTCCGGGTTGCCCGCCAGGGTGGCGCGTGCCTGGCGGGTCAGTTCGGCGCGCAGGTCGCTGCCACCGTGGGCTTTGAGTACCTGAACCAGGCGGGTAAAACCGTTGGCGTACTGGTAGGCGTCCATGAAGTAGCGCTGAATGCGCAGGGTCTGGGTTTCGGCGAGGGCCTGCAGGCGCAGGCGCGCGCTGTGGTCGAGCATTTCACTGTTGGCCTGGCTGACCAAGGCTGCACTGCGCTGTGCCTGGGTCAGCGAGGTGGCCACCAGCAGTGCGACGATGGCCAGCAGGCACAGGCCGGCGAGCAAGGTGATCTTCCACTGGATAGAAAGGCGACGCAGCGGCATGAGAGCTTTCCTTTTCGTGCAAGGACAACGCCCGCGTTCAGGCGCGGGCGGTGTAGAGGGCAAGTGTCATTCGGCAACGTAGTTCGGGGGGGCGGCAGTGAAGGCCTTGGTCAGCCAGGCCAGGTACACCAGGCCAAGTAGCGCCCATACCCCGCCGAACATCAGCGAGTGTTCGTTAAGGTCTAGCCACAGCGACACGATGATGCAGAAACCGATGGTCGGCAGTACCAGGTACATGAGCTTGTTCGCCAGCCCTTGGCGATTGCCTTCACGCACATAGCAGTGGTTGATCACCGACAGGTTGACGAAGCTGAATGCCACCAGTGCTCCGAAGTTGATGATCGAGGTGGCGGTAACCAGATCGAAGAAGATCGCCGACAGCGAAATCAGCCCGACCACTGCGATGTTCAGCACCGGTGTTTTGTAGCGCGGGTGCAGGCGAGCAAAGATGCCGGCCGGGATCACCTTGTCACGCCCCATCACGTACAACAGGCGCGAGACGCTGGTCTGCGAGGCCAGGCCCGAAGCGATGGTGTTGATCACCGTGCAGGCGATGAAGATCGACTGGAACAGCTTGCCACCTACGTACAGGGCAATTTCCGGCAGGGCCGCTTCCTGGTCATGGAAGCGTGCCATGGTCGGGAAGTAGGCCTGGATGAAGTACGACACGGTAATGAACACCAGGCCGCCGATCAGTGCGGTCAGGAAGATCGCCCGTGGGATGGTCTTGGCCGGGTCGCGGGTTTCCTCGGACAGGCACGTCACGGCGTCGAAGCCCAGGAACGAGAAGCACAAGATGGTCGCACCGGCCGCCAGGGCGCTGAACTGGGTCTGGCTGTCGGCGAACGGCAGCAGGCTCCACGCGGTACCCAGGCCTTCACCCTGGCCCAGGCCTCGCACGCACAGGTAGATGAACACAGCGATGATCGCCACCTGCACGGCCACGAACAGCAGGTTGAAGTGTGCCACCAGGTTGACGCTGCGCATGTTGATCAGGCTGATCAGGCTGACGAAGCCCGCTACCCAGATCCACTCCGGCACCTCGGGGAACATGGCCGACAGGTAAAGCTTGGCCAACAAGGCATTGACCATCGGCAGCAGCAGGTAATCGAGCAGCGACGACCAGCCGACCAGAAAGCCCACATGCGGGTTGATGGCGCGTTGTGTGTAGGTGTAGGCCGAACCCGATTGAGGGAAGCGGCGCACCAGGGTGCCGTAGCTCACGGCAGTGAACAGGATGCCGGTCAGCGCCAGGATGTAGGCGCTGGGCACATGCCCTGCGGTAATCCCCGAGACGATGCCGAAAGTGTCGAACACGGTCATCGGCGTCAGGTAAGCCAGGCCGATGATGATCACGTGCCAGAGGCGCAGGGTTTTGCGGAGTTGACCGTTGCCGGTGGCGCTGTGGTCAGGCTGCATGCTGGCGTGGCTCCTGCGGCTGGGCGTGAACGGCTGGCGGGTTGTATTGCGCATGCGGCAATGGCGAGCGGGTGGGCTCCATGTTGTTCACCTTTATTGTTGGAGCAGAGGTAGGCGCAGGCGATGCGCCGGGGGCGAGCTGGCAGAGCCTGGGCTAGGAAGGTGGGGCGTGCGGGCAGGGGCGGTGAGGCATCATGACGGCGCGTCTGTTCTTCTTCGTGGAGTGGCGCTGGGCAAGGTGGTGAAAATAAAAAACGATGGATAGGTGGCTGTCAAGTTAAACATGACAAGATGTTACTAAATTGAAATATTTATCGATTTATTAGCCGAAATGTTCGGTTTTTGCGCGCTTTTTTGCGATTTTGATCGATGCGGATGTTCGTAAAATTTAACGAGTGGGAAGTTTCCCATGCTAGCGTCAGGTAGGTCTCGATTGCCCATTTCGTCCGCGTGTCGACCGTCGTCCAAGGGGTGGGAGTGATACTATTCTGCTCCCCCCGCAGCTCATGGCTGCGAACACGCCCATATGGACATCAATCGGTTCTATTCATGAAGAAATCAGTAGGCATCCTTTCCGGCCTGGCCATCGCCATTGCCGTCGTAACCACCGCTGGCGCCTGGTACACCGGCAAGCAGTTGCCTGCGCAGCTGGAGCAAGCCGTCAATCAGGGCAATGCTCAGTTGAAGAAGGCCCTTGTCGGGGTTGGCGGCAGCATGACCATCGAAGTGGCCTCGCTGGAGCAGCACTTCTTCACCAGTACCGCACGCTATCGCCTCAAGGTCCGTGACATTCACCTGTCTGACGGTGAGCCGATCAGTTTCGATGTGGGTGTGACCGATCAGATCGAGCACGGCCCGTTCCCTTGGTCGCGGGTCAAGGCCTTCAAGCTGATGCCGGTGCTGGCAGCCAGCAACAGTGCGCTGGACAAGGACGACTTCACCGCGCCCTGGTTCGCCGCCGCCGGCGACAAGGTCCCGGTCAGCTCGCAAACCAGCCTGGGCTTTGATGGCAGTGTCGATGGCAGCATCCTCCTGGCGCCGGTCAAGCTGGCCGAAGACAACGGCACGACCCTCGATTTTTCGGGTATGCAGCTGCAGATCAGTGGCGACAGTGAAGGCAAGGCGTCGAAATTCCATGGCGCTGCCGATCGCTTCGAAATGAAGCTGGTCGGGGATGATCACCCGCCGGCCACGTTCGAGCTCAAGGGCCTGAAAATCGGCGGTAATTTGGCCGCTACCCAGCATGACGCAATCTATGTCGGTAACGTCGATGTGCTGCTGGCCGAAGCCAAGGCGACGCTGGGCCCCAAGCAGCAGGTACTGCTGCTCAAAGGCCTGGAGCAGCACGTCCTGCAAACCCTCGATGGCCCCAATACGGTCGGTGGTCGCGTGGATTACAAGGTCGCGGACATCAGCTGGGATGGCCGCGCAGTCGGCAGCGGGCAGATGGCGGTCAGCATCAAGTCGCTCAACGCCCCGGCCTTGCAGTCGCTGTCGCAGTGGTACCAGGCCCATCTGCCGGAGTTCGAGCAGGCCGCCGCGGCAGGCCAGCCGATGCCGCAAATCCAGATGGGTGAACAGGAGAAGGCCAAGTTCCAGGGCGACCTGAAGCAACTGTTGGCATCCAAGCCGCAGGTGGCGGTGGAGAACCTTTCGTTCAAGACGGCCAACGGCGAGAGCCGGTTCAACCTGTCGATGGACTTCGCCAGCCCCACCTCCTTCGACCTGCCGCCTGACCAGTTGAGCAAGCAGCTGATCACTCAGGTGAAGAGCAAGCTGTCGCTGTCCAAACCGATGATGGGTGACCTGGCGACCTTGCAGGCGTTGCTCGAAGGGCAGACCGATGCCCAGGCGATTGCCATGCAATCCAGTCAGGCGGGTGAGATGGTCGGGATGATGGCGCTGCAGAGTGGCATGGCCACCGTGCAGGGCAATGACGTGGTGGCTAGCCTGCACTACGTCGATGGCATGGTCGACTTCAATGGCAAGAAGATGACCGTTGAAGAGTTCGCCATGATCCTCGCGGCGCACTTTGCGGCGATGCAGCCGCAGGGCTGATTGATTGAGCCTGTACCGGCCTCATCGCCGGCAAGCCGGCTTCTGCAGGATGGCTACAGCCTCATGGCCTGTGCACACCTGTGGGGGCAACTGTCTTGCCGGCGATGAGGCCAGTACTGGCCACACAAAAACCGCTTTAGAAATCCCTTGATTGTCTGTAGCCTTCGGCGTCCGATAATAATCCGCGCCCGCAGAGGGCCGTGGCGGCTTGCCTGCCGTCCGGCGCCCTTAGCCGATCTGTCAGGGCCGGGTGATACACTCGATTTGACGCGCATGCGCGCCTGCAGGTCCAGCGATCATGACCCAGATATCCGAACGCCTGTTGGTTCAGGCCCACCTCGACGCCAAGCAGCCCAACCCGCTGACAGCCGAGCAGGAGGCCGAATACCGTGCGGCCATTGCTGCCGAGCTCCAGGCGCAGAATGCCGTGCTGGTTGCCCATTACTACTGTGACCCGGTTATCCAGGCGCTTGCCGAAGAGACCGGCGGTTGCGTGTCCGACTCGCTGGAAATGGCCCGTTTCGGCAAGAACCACCCTGCCCAGACGGTGATCGTCGCCGGTGTGCGCTTCATGGGCGAGACCGCGAAGATCCTCACCCCGGAAAAGCGCGTGCTGATGCCGACCCTGGAGGCTACCTGCTCGCTCGACCTCGGTTGCCCGGTCGAAGAGTTCTCGGCCTTCTGCGACCAGCACCCCGAGCGTACCGTGGTGGTGTATGCCAATACCTCTGCCGCCGTTAAAGCGCGTGCCGACTGGGTCGTGACCTCGAGCTGCGCGCTGGAGATCGTCGAAAGCCTGATGGACAACGGCGAGACCATCATCTGGGGCCCGGACCAGCACCTGGGCCGTTACATCCAGAAGCAGACCGGTGCCGACATGCTGCTGTGGGACGGTGCCTGCATCGTCCACGAAGAGTTCAAGTCGCGCCAGCTGGCGGACATGAAGGCGCTGTATCCGGATGCGGCGATCCTGGTGCACCCGGAGTCGCCAGAGGCAGTGATCGACCTGGCCGATGCGGTGGGTTCCACCAGCCAACTGATCAAGGCCGCGCAGACACTGCCCAACAAAACCTTCATCGTCGCCACAGACCGCGGCATCTTCTACAAGATGCAGCAGCTGTGCCCGGACAAGGAATTCGTTGAAGCACCCACCGCCGGTAACGGCGCGGCCTGCCGCAGCTGCGCGCACTGCCCGTGGATGGCGATGAACACCCTGGAGCGGGTGCTGGATTGCTTGCGCAAAGGCAGCAACGAGATTTTCGTTGACCCGGCGCTGGTGCCGAAGGCGATCAAGCCTTTGAACCGCATGCTGGACTTCACCCAGGCTGCTCGGCTCAAGCTGTCGGGTAACGCCTGAGGGCCAATCGCCGGCAAGCCGGCTCCCACAATATCTGCAGCGCTGCAGAACCTGTGAGAGCCGGCTCGCCGGCGATTGGGCCGCAAAGCAGCCCCCTTAACGCCCCATCATCTCCTGCACCATGCGCCGCTGCTCCATGATCTCGCGCTGGCGCTGGTCGATCTGTGACGCCAGCGGGAAGTTGCTACCGGCACGACGCTTGGCGTAATCCAGCTGCTGGATCGCCTGGTCGAAGTCACCCACCAGGGTAAAGTACTCTGCCCGTGCCCGGTGCAGGCCTATGGTGTTGCCCGACAAACCACGCACTTCGGCCATGTCGTACCACACATCCGGATCATCCGGGCGGTTCTTGAGCAGGTCGTTCAGTACCTTTTCGGCCTCGGCGGGCTTGTTCTGCTTGATCAGCAGGTCGGCACGCACCTGCTTGAGCGGGTAGTTGCCCGGATACAAACCTTGCATGCGCTCCGCCCGCTGCTGCGCATCGGCCAAGCGGTTGTTGGTGATGTCCAGGTCGATCTGCGCCAGGTTGTAGGTGATGTCGTTGGGCGCCTTGGCCAGCAACGGCTTCAGGTTCTCACGCGCTTCGTTGAGCTGGCCGCCTTTGATCTGTGCCAGCGCAAGACCATAGCGGGCGGCGTCCAGCTTGGGGTCTTCGTCCAGCTGCGCACGGAAGCGTTTGGCCGCAAGGCCCGGCGTGCCTTCGTAGATGAGGGCCACGCGGGCGCGGATCAATTGATAACGCTGGCTGTCCTCGACGCCGCCCGGGGGGGCCTGTTCGGCCCGGTTGCGGGTGTCGGCGATACGCGATTCGGTCACCGGGTGAGTCAGCAGGAATTCTGGTGGTTTGGCGTCGTAGCGGTATTGGCGCGCCAGGCGCTCGAACATGGTCGGCATGTTGCGCGGGTCGTAACCGGCCTTTTCCAGGTTCTGGATACCGACGCGGTCGGCTTCCTGCTCGTTCTGCCGCGAGAAGCGCCGCTGCTCCTGGATCGCCGCCGCCTGGGTGCCGGCAATCATGCCGATGCCGGCATCGCCGGCGCCACCTGCCGCCAGTACGATACCGGCCAGCAGCGCCGCCATCATTGGCAGTTGCATGCGTTGCTGGGCCTCGACGCCACGGGCGAAGTGGCGTTGCGACAAGTGCGCCAGTTCGTGGGCCAGTACCGAGGCGTATTCGCCCTCGGTCTGGGCGTTGAGGAACAGACCACCGTTAACCCCGACGATGCCACCGGGGGCGGCGAAGGCGTTCAGCTCACGGCTGTCGATGAGGATGAATTCCAGGCGCCGGTCCTGCAGCTGGCTGGTTTCGGCCAGGCGGTACACGGTGGTTTCGACGTAGTCCTTGAGCTGCGGGTCGTTCAGCTGGTTGACCTGGCCGCGCAGCAGGCTGAGCCAGGCGCGCCCGAGCTGGTGCTCCTGCTGCGGCGAGACGATCGCGGAACTGGCGTCGCCCAGTGAAGGCAGGTCGCTAGCATGGCCGGGAAGGGCCATCAGGCAGGCCAGCGTCAACAGGGTAGGGCGCAGTAGATTCATGCACGAAGCTCGCGTCGGGTCAAAGCCCCTACTGTAGCCCGCTCACACGTTGGCGACCAGTGGCGGTATGCTAGCCAGCCTGTTACCAAAGACGTCTGCCCCACGTTTGGAGACCCCTGATGACTAGCACCCCGACCTGCGACGCCGAACTCGACGCCAGCGGGCTGAACTGCCCCCTGCCTCTGCTCAAGGCGAAGATGGAGCTCAACCGTCTGGCCAGTGGCGCGGTGCTGAAGGTGATTGCGACCGACGCAGGCTCACAGCGCGACTTCCGCACTTTTGCCCAGCTGGCCGGTCATACGCTGCTGCATGAAATGGCCGAGGCCGGCACCTATACCTACTGGCTGCGCAAGGCCTGAGCCCCAATCAAGGATCGTCAATGTTCAAAGTGCTTCGCGACTGGATAGAGCGCTACTTCTCCGATGAGGAAGCGGTGGTGCTGGCGGTCCTGCTGTTTCTGGCCTTTACCGCGGTCCTTACCTTGGGCGGCATGCTCGCGCCGGTGCTGGCGGGCATGGTGCTGGCTTTTCTGATGCAGGGGCTGGTCAATGCCCTGGAGCGCCTTCGGGTGCCGACGCGGCTGGCGGTGATGGTGGTGTTCGCCCTGTTCATGGGCGCGCTGGCGGTGTTCCTGCTGGTGCTGGTGCCGTTGCTGTGGCACCAGTTGATCACCTTGTTCAACGAGTTGCCGGGCATGCTCGGCAAATGGCAGTCGCTGCTGTTGCTGCTGCCCGAGCGCTACCCGCATCTGGTGTCTGATGAGCAGGTGCTGCATGCCATCGAGTCGGTGCGCGGCGAGATCGGCAAGTTCGGCCAATGGGCACTGACCTTCTCGCTGTCGAGCCTGCCGCTGCTGGTCAGTGCCATGATCTATCTGGTGCTGGTGCCGATTCTGGTGTTCTTCTTTCTCAAGGACCGTGAGCAGATCGGCCGCTGGGTCAGTGGCTACCTGCCGCGCCAGCGGACCTTGCTGAACCGGGTAGGCACTGAAATGAACCGGCAGATCGCCAACTACATCCGCGGCAAGGGCATCGAGATCCTGATCTGCGGTATTGCCACTTACATCGCGTTCATCAGCCTGGGGCTCAATTACGCCGCGCTGCTGGCGCTGCTGGTAGGCCTGTCGGTGGTGGTGCCGTATGTAGGGGCGGTGGTGGTGACTGTGCCGGTGACGCTGATCGCGCTGTTCCAATGGGGCTGGGGTGATCAGTTCATCTACCTGATGACGGTGTACGCCATCATTCAGGCGCTCGATGGCAACGTGCTGGTGCCGCTGCTGTTCTCAGAGGCGGTGAGCCTGCACCCGGTGGCGATCATCTGCGCGGTGTTGCTGTTTGGCGGGTTGTGGGGCTTTTGGGGGATCTTCTTCGCGATCCCGCTGGCGACGCTGATCAAGGCAGTGCTCGATGCCTGGCCGCGGCAGGAACCTGCTGTGGCGCCGATGTTGTGATGCATGGGGCCGCTTTGCGGCCCTTTCCCGGCACAAGGCCGCTCCTACAGACGAACGCAACCCCCTGTAGCGGGCTTGTGCCGCGAAAGGGCTGCGCAGCAGCCCCAGTCAATCTCAAGCCTTGTTCAGCGCCTGGGCCGCCGCGAGTACGGCATCCACATGGCCCGGCACCTTCACGCCACGCCATTCCTGGCGCAGCACACCGTCCTTGTCGATCAGGAAGGTGCTGCGGTCTACGCCCATGTACTCCTTGCCATACAGCTTCTTCAGCTTGATCACATCGAACAGCTGGCACAGGGCCTCGTCCTTGTCGCTGATCAGCTCGAACGGAAAGCCCTGCTTGGCCTTGAAGTTCTCATGCGACTTGATGCCGTCGCGCGACACACCGAACACCACGGTGTTGGCCGCTTCGAACGCTGCATGCTGGTCGCGGAAGCCCTGGCCTTCGGTGGTGCAGCCTGGGGTGCTGTCCTTGGGGTAGAAGTACACCACTACCTGACGGCCCTTGAGCTCGGCCAGGCTGACGGTCTGGCCGCCGGTGGCCTGGGCCTGGAAATCGGCGACGGGTTGGTCGAGTGCTACTGCCATGGATGCATTCCTTAAACGGGGTTCTGTGGGCGCCAAGGCTCGATCAGCGCGTCCAGGTTGAGGGCGTCGGCAAAGTCGAGGAACTGGTCGCGCAACCAGCTGATCTGGGTGCCGGCCGGCAGGATCACGGTGAACTGGGCGTTGAGCATGCTGCTGCCAGTCTGCGGCGCCAGGTAGGTGTCGCAGGTCATGGCTTCGAGCTCGACACGGTGGTCGAGGAAGAACTGGCACAGCTCGTTGATGATGTCCGGGCGGTAGGCCGCACTGACATAGGCCACATAAGGCAGGGCCTGCGGGCGCACTTCCTGGTCGGCGCTGCGTACCACGTCGAGGGTCAGGCCGTGCTTCTTGCCCAGGCCGGGGAGGGTGGACTCCAGGCGCGCCAGGGCGTCCCAGCTGCCACCGACCTGCAATACCAGGGCGCTGGTCTCGCCATGGCGGCTCAGGCGCGAGGTGACGACCGCGCAGCGGTTCTCGAAGGCAGCGCGGCTGAGGACGTTGGCCAGCTCCATGGGATTGGGGCCCAGGGCACTGATGACAAGGAATTGTTCGCGGACGGTGGGGGTGGACATGCAGCATTCCTAAAGCGATGAGCGGTCGGCACAGGACGGGCGAAAGCCTCCTGTCGGCAGGGCCCGGGGCTCGCATGCGAGGACGTGGACGCTGGCCGGGGAGCAAGGTCGACGGCCCGGCGGGCCGCGCTGCACCGATCAAAGGATCAAGGGTAGCGAAATAAGGCGCCGAGGGGAATGCTCCACCCGCCTGCTTCGCTTGTGCAAGGCCGATGCCCCCAGTACCATTACCGCTCTCTTTTTCCGGCAGGAGCAGTTACATGATTGCGGGCAGTATGGTGGCATTGGTCACACCCATGGATGCACAAGGGCGTCTTGATTGGGGCAGCCTCGGCAAACTTGTAGACTTCCACCTGGAAAACGGCACCCATGCGATCGTCGCCGTCGGCACCACCGGCGAGTCGGCCACCCTGAGCGTCGAAGAACACATCGAGGTCATCGAATTCGTGGTCAAGCGGGTCGCTGGCCGCATTCCGGTCATCGCCGGCACCGGTGCCAACTCCACGTCCGAAGCCGTGCACCTGACCCAGAACGCCAAGGACGCCGGCGCCGACGCCTGCCTGCTGGTGGTGCCGTACTACAACAAGCCGACCCAGGAAGGCCTGTACCTGCACTTCAAGCACATCGCCGAAGCCGTCGACATCCCGCAGATCCTCTACAACGTACCCGGCCGCACCTCCTGCGACATGCAGGCCGAGACCGTGATCCGCCTGTCGACCGTGCCCAACATCATCGGCATCAAGGAAGCCACCGGCGACCTGGCCCGTGCCAAGGCCATCCTCGATGGCGTCAGCAAGGACTTCATCGTCATGTCCGGCGACGACCCGACTGCCGTCGAGCTGATCCTGCTGGGTGGCAAAGGCAACATTTCGGTCACCGCCAACGTCGCCCCGCGCGAAATGGCCGACCTGTGCGAGGCCGCCCTCGAGGGCAACGCCGAGAAGGCCCGCGCAATCAACGAAAAACTCATGCCGCTGCACAAAGACCTGTTCTGCGAAGCCAACCCGATTCCGGTGAAATACGCGCTCGTCGAAATGGGCCTGATGCAAAAAGGCATTCGCCTGCCACTGACCTGGCTGAGCGAAGGCTGTCACGAAAAAGTCCGTACTGCCTTGCGCCAGTCCGGCGTACTGGTTTAATCGAGGAAGTACACCGCATGAAGCGACTGGCTGGTCTTTCCGCGCTCGCCCTGATCATTTCCAGCACCAGTGGGTGTGGCTGGCTGTGGGGCGAGGATGGCTATTTCCGCGACCGCGGCAGCGATTACCTGCAGGCGCACCCGACTGCACCGATGCAGCTCCCGCAGGACGCCAGCAACGTCAAGCGCCTTGACCCGCTGCTGCCGATCCCGCGCAACGTCGCCGACGATACCGCCAAGGGCGAGTTCGAAGTGCCGCGTCCGCAACCGCTGTCGGCTGGCGCCGACGTCAGCGATTTCAGCCTGCAGCGCAGCGGCAGCAGCCGTTGGGTGCTGGCCCAGCGTTCGCCGGCCGAAGTCTGGCCGGTAGCGCATCAGTTCTTCGAAGACAACGGCTTCCGTATTGCCGAAGAGCGCCCGCAGACGGGCGAGTTCACCACCACCTGGCAGCGTTTTGACGAGCTGTCGGCATCGCTCGGCCAGCGCCTGGCGAGCACCGCCAGCAATGGTGACAGCGAAGTGCGCGTGCGTGTGCGCATGGAGCCTGGCGTACAACGCAACACCTCCGAGGTGTATGTGGTCAGTGTCGAGCGCCCGGCTGGCAGCACCGCCGAGCCTGCATTCCCGTCCGCGTCCAGCAACACCGCCGCCGATGCGCTGCTGGTCGACGAAATGCTCGCCAGCATGAACCGCAGCGCCGAGAAGGGCGGTTCGGTGTCCTTGCTGGCTGCGCGCGACTTCGATGCGCCGAGCCGCGTCAGCCTGAGCGAAGACGGCAGCGGTAACCCCGTGCTGTTCCTCGGCGCCGACCTGGACCGTGCCTGGTCCGGCGTGGGCCGTGCCCTGGAGCAGGGTGGCGAATGGCGTGTGGAAGACATCAACCGCAGCCTGGGCCTGTACTACATCAACCTGTCTGAGAAGCCCGACGACAAGCAGAACCAGCCTGGCTTCTTCAGCCGCATGTTTGGCAGCGAGCCAACCAAGGAAGAGCTTGAAGCCCGCGCCGAGCGTTACCAGGTGCGCCTGAGCAAGGTTGGCGAAAGCGTGCAGGTTACCGTCGAGAAGAACATCAACACCGTGGCCCCGGCCGATGTCGCTCGCCGCGTGCTGAGCGCCATTCAGGACCACCTGGGTTAAGTGCGCTTCGCGGTACTGGGAAGCGGCAGCCAGGGAAATGGCACGCTGATCGCCAGTGGTGACACGTTCATCCTGGTCGATTGCGGTTTTTCCCTGCGTGAAACCGAGCGGCGCCTGGCGCTGCTCGGGGTGCAGGCTGCACAACTGAGCGCCGTGCTGGTGACGCACGAACATGCCGACCATGTGCATGGGGTGGGGTTGCTGTCGCGGCGCTACAATGTACCGGTCTACCTCAGCCAGGGCACATTGCGCGGCATGCGCAAGCCGGTGGAGGCGGCCGGTTTTCTTGCCTGTGGCGACAGCCTGAGTATCGGCTGCCTGCAAGTGAGTGCGGCGCGGGTCGAGCACGACGCCTACGAGCCGCTGCAGTACGTCATCAGCGACGGTCGCCGGCGCTTTGGCATGCTCACTGACCTGGGTTCGTACGACGCGCTGTTGCTTGAGCGCTATCAGGGCCTGGATGCACTGCTGATCGAGGCCAATCATTGCCGTGACATGCTGGCCCGCGGGCACTACCCGTACTTCCTCAAGCAGCGGGTCGGCGGCATGCAAGGACATTTGAACAACCACCAGGCCGCGCGCCTGGTGGACGAGTTGGGGTGGAGCAACCTGCAGCACCTGGTGCTGGCCCACCTCAGCAGCAAGAACAACCTGCCACATCTGGCCCGCCAGTGCTTCGTCGACACCCTTGGGTGCGACCCGGACTGGCTCCAGGTGGCGAATCAGGAACACGGGCTCGACTGGCGCGAAATCGCCTAGCCCAACCACTCAAGCAAGCGGAGCCCAATCATGGAAAAACGCGAAGAACTCTACCGCGGCAAGGCCAAATCGGTTTACAAGACCGACGACGCCGACCGCTTGATCCTGCTGTTCCGCAACGACACCTCGGCGTTCGACGGCAAGCGCATCGAACAGCTGGACCGCAAAGGCATGGTGAACAACAAGTTCAATGCCTTCATCATGCAGAAGCTCGAAGAAGCCGGCGTGCCGACCCAGTTCGACAAGCTGCTGGGCGACAACGAGTGCCTGGTCAAGAAGCTGGACATGATCCCGGTCGAGTGCGTAGTGCGTAACTATGCCGCCGGCAGCCTGGTCAAGCGCCTGGGCGTGGAGGAGGGCATCAAGCTCGAGCCGTCCACCTTCGAACTGTTCCTGAAGAACGACGAGAAGGGCGACCCGTTCATCAACGAATCCCACGTTGTCGCTTTCGGCTGGGGCACCGCCGAGCAGTTGGCAGAGATGAAGAAGCTGTCGCTGAAGGTCAACGAAGTGCTGAACAAGCTGTTCGATGACGCCGGCCTGCTGCTGGTCGACTTCAAGCTGGAGTTCGGTGTATTCCACGGCCAGATCGTCCTGGGTGACGAGTTCAGCCCGGACGGCTGCCGCCTGTGGGACAAAGAAACCCGCAAGAAGATGGACAAGGACCGCTTCCGCCAGGGCCTGGGCGATGTGATCGAAGCCTACGAAGAAGTTGCCAAGCGCCTGGGCGTGCCGCTGTAAGCGGCGCATTCACGCAAGCGCCTGATACCACGCGATTTTTTTGAAAATAAAGGTTTGCGTTTTCAGAATTCGCTGGTATGATGCGCGGCATTGGAGAGATGCCGGAGTGGTCGAACGGGACGGATTCGAAATCCGTTGTACTGGCAACAGTACCTAGGGTTCAAATCCCTATCTCTCCGCCATACATGAAAAAGCCTCGTAAATCGTTGATTTACGGGGTTTTTTTTCGTCTGCTTTTTTTGCATTTGACCACTCACTTTGACCACTCACTATGATTGTCTTTGGCAAAGGGCGCTTGTGTTTGCTTAGGGTCGTCGGTTGAGCGCTTTTGGAGCTTCAGGCTGGCACGCAAACGTTGGTGATTAGGTAGAATCGACCTTTGCCTGATTGTTCGGTGTAACCTGCTTTAAGCCCTTCGATGACTATGGAGAAGACGATGAGTGATGATGGATTCGCTGCGCTAGCGGCTCGATCTGAGAGAGTAAGAAATGAACACCGTCTGCTTCTGGAAGGGTTAAGGTCGTTTGAGCAGAAATTGGTGGATTTGGTAAGTGGTATCAGGTGTTGGGCAGAGAGCGATGTTTTCACTTTTGAGGAGTTCGTGGACTGTGAGGGAGAGGTTACCGGAATCATTCTTGGCTACCTTTGCTTCGATGGCAAAGAGCTTTCAATTGGCTCTAAAGAAGAGCCAGGTCCAAGCTGGGAGCCGACCTATTGGTCCATTTGTTCGCTGGAAAAGGCCGGGGTGGAATGGCAGCGAAAGGTGAGTGGCCAGAAGGTGCTGGAGTCTCTCGTAGCAAACCTTGTGACTAACCTCGATGCTGAATTTGAAAGGACGGCACCAGTCGTTCAATCTCTTACCCAGTTTGTGACGATTGAAAAAGCAGAAATTGACGCAGACCTAGATGCCTTGTTCAAAGAGAATAATAGGCTTTTGGAGTCGTGGATGAAGGCTCGTAAGTCTGTCCAGGCTAATCCTGAGCTGAGCATCACGCTAAGTTGTTCGCACGTTGAAACTGTTCTGAAAGGCTGTCTCGCATCGCTAGGTCAAACCGGCTACAGCAAAGACGCGATTGAGAAACTTGCGAGCAAAGTCCTAGATATATTAAAAAAAGAATCTGTTATAGATGAGGCTACATCTCAGATGCTCAGGGGTGTTGGGACCTTCTTTCATGGTATAGGCACCATACGTAACGCCAAAAGTGTTTCCCATGGAAAAGACGATGGATACATACCTCCCACGGCAGAATTAGCACAGACAGTAAACCATCTGGCCGGCGTTGCGTCGGCTTTCGTGATGAAGCACACCGAGGTATATCTGAAAGATATGTGAGGTGGGGTGTTTGCATTCTCAAAGCTTGTGGGGGTAAATCGCACTCTCAGTCACTCTCAGTCACTCTCGCAACCGCTCAATTGCTGAGTCTATGGCCCCGGCGTTGAGGTCAAGAGTGAGTAGGGTAGCCATCACGTTGTCATGTACATTGACCGAACCGCGTTGTCGAATCCACGTGCTGACTTCTTCAATCGCTGCACGTATGGCTATTTGGTTCAGGTGCAGTAGTTCGAGGGTGTCGGCGGTAGTGGTGGCTTTGTCCATGTGTAGGCTCTGTAGGTTTGATGGTGTAAGCGTAAACCGTTTTTGCACGAAATTTCATTCCCCCGCAATTTCAAATCTGGCTTTCGAGTCAAGCCGGGAACGGTCCACAGTCAGAATCCAACACTGAGATTGATCGAACCTGCCTAACCTGTCCGTAGCTTGCGCATGTGGAATCATTTTTATAAAAATCGAATCCGATGGTGACTACTGGCGAGTACAAACAAGAACGCCCCGCCACAAGCTTACAGGAGGCTCATAGCGAGGCGATTGAATGCATGTCTACCCTACCCCACAAGGTAAGAGCTAGTATTGCTGTATGAGGCTAGTTTTAAATAGCTGCTTTCATGTCTTTCTGTACCCGCTGAACGGTGCTCAATGCACAGTGCACAGTGTTTGCTGTCTTGCGTAGGCTCATGCCGCTTTCCAGTGCTGTGCGGATACGCTCATGCAAGGATTCATCAGTCTTACGACCCTTGTACACACCGTTAGCTTTTGCAGCGGTGATGCCTTCGGCTTGACGACGGCGACGATCTTCGTAGTCCTTACGTGCTACCACTGCAAGCATGTCGAGCAGCATCCCGTTGACGGCCTTAATCATGCCTTTGGTGAAGTCGTCAGTAGCACCGGCTTTAGTCAGCACAGTGTGGCTGGTGGGTAGGTCGAGGCTCACGATGGTAATGCCCTTGTCCTTGATGCGGGTCTTCATTGATTCCCAGTCACCATCTTGCAATCTGGTCAATCTGTCGACTTGCTCAAGGAGGATGCAGTCCCCTTCATGGCTGTCATCAATCAGCCGATTGAGTTCGTCACGCTCCAATTTTGTACCAGACACGTTCTCAACATAGAACGCGGCTACCTTATGACCGTGTGCAGCAGCAAACTCGATCAGAGCATTACGTGCCCGGTTTGCATCAGTGTCGTTTGTGGATGCTCGAAGGTAACCGCGAATAAACATGTTGATTTCACCCTGTATCGTTTTAGATGTACCGATTATAGGTGTACCGCTTGGAGTGGTCAAACACTATTTATCGGTACATGCATCGGTGCATTGCAGGGGAGTTTTTGTGTACTGCCTGATGTATACCCAAATCGGTATTGGCACTCAGCGGTGACTGCACACCTACCTGAACGCCCAGGACAGGAGCGATCATCGTCAGCATGGGATTGGAATGATGAAATTCCCGGCGATCAAATATGAGAATGGAGGAAAATCAAAAGGGGTATGACGACATTGGAAAGGAGGGTGTGACGACATTGGTGAATATTGTTTCTCACCGTTCGACGGTGAGGATGATGGTATTGTGTTTGTGTGTTTTACTCACCCTGTCTTTCGGATGATCTAGGGTAACTCTATTCAGCGTTGACGCTGAGGAATGACTATCGAGGATCAATCCTCAAGAACGTCAACCTCCGGTTTCCTTGTCGAACATCATCACTCTCATTCATCCAGTGATTGCAGGTGAGCCGCAAGGCGAATGCTTTTCGATAGGGAGGCAGACAGCCTACCAAGCTCTTGATCTGTCTTCTGTACTGAGTACAGGAAAGCAATATTCATAGCGAAGCTATAACTAATGCTCTCTTTAGTTTGATGGGTTTTGCACCCATCTCATCTTCCATTTTTCCTAGATAATTCTTTGCGGGGTGTACCCCCTGAACACTATCTCTATAGCCTTATAGGGATAGTGTCCAAGCTGATTTTCCATTATGCAGCTTGCTGCTGAGTTTTCCATTTTCTGATGGTGGTTCTACTAACACCAGTTTCACGGTTGATTCTACTATCAGAGATACCCTGACTAACCAAGTCCAAGACTCGCTGCTTCTGATCTGGATCAGTATATCGACCATCTGCTTTACTAGGAAGGCAATCAGACAACGACCAGTTAACAATCGCATGCTGTAGATATGACTCCGTCAGATACTTAACAACGCGTTCATCCTGAACAAAGAGATTGATGTGCTCAATGTTATCAGGTTTACGAAGTGCAGTACGAGCTACACACTGTAACGATGGTTCAAGGAGTCGGGTGGTAATAAAAGACTCAAAGAAAACGTCATACGATAATTCGTGCTTGCCCGCCAGATCCTTCAAGCACATAATCTCGGCGGGTGAGGGGTTACCACCGAACAGCAATATAGCATCTGTAGCATCACTGTACTGGTTGAGCCCTCGGCTCTCCTTCGACATGAATCGAATGTCTCTCCTGTTTTCCAGATTGCTCCAGTTATTAGCAGATACTAATGGTGTGCTGGCACAATTCGCCAATGCTGTGTCCAACATCAGATCAATTGGCCTTGGTTCTTGTCTTGCATCACCTAATACAACTCGCTTGCTAAATTTAAATCCTTTCCGGATTAACGGATAGATTGTAACTGGACACTTGTAAGTGTTGACACCTGGAGTAAACTCAGACTGCTTAAACTGAAATCCGTTTAATTCGGAATGCAGCTTGAAATCACCAGCAACATTCGCAGCTAACACATCCACTTTATTGGCGGCCGCAAATATATGCCACCAAGCAAGGACTGTTTCTACACACCAAACAAGACGTTTCCTGTTACTATCTAAGCTCTCGATAAACACCTCTTCATTGCTCAGGATCAAACGAAAAATATTCCGCACCCCGTCGCTCCAAGTTGAAGTGATATCACCGTTGACTCCAATAATTCGTTGCAAGTCGTCTTGATGGTCGGCCTTAATAACAAGTTGTCTTTCAGCTTGGTTCAGGTGTGCGAACAAGTTGTTTACTTCGATCTCATCAAAGTAATACGAGAAATAGTTGATAACTTGCGGAAGTTCATCAACAACCAGATCCCAGTCGGCGAGATTTCTTGGGTCAACGTTTTTAATTGATGCATGGGTACACAAGACAATTGAATGATCCTTGCACTGAAGTGCATCATTCAGTTTGCTAACTACCTGCCTGCTATCGATATTGCTGGTACTGTCAATTCGCTTATATGCCAGATGCAACCGCTCAATTCGCGGTGCAATCTCATTGATGAGATTTACGGTAGGAAATGCAATTACAATGTGCTTACCAGCTGCTAGTAACGCTGGTAGTGCTTGTAGCACTGATTCAGTCTTGCCAGAGCCTGGAGCCCCAGTTGCTGCAAAGATTACTTTTTCCTTCATATACTCTCCTTTTTTAGTTCATTCGCATAGGCAATCCTCTCGGGTAGCTGCCATGTGTGTGATTACAGCTAATGCTGTGAGTGTCTGCTCAGGCAGGTGCATATTGTCCTGTTTATCCAGACCACATAAAAGTCTTGACGAGGTATCTAATTCAAATTAGCAAGAAATGCTGAGCCGACGTCCAAAGCCGGTATTAGATTGAAACCAACACCCATTCTCGGCAAGGATTCACTAACGCGACATCAGGCTCATACAGAGGCTTTAGCGGCTACCCATTACTTTCCATGCCCAACGCAAGAAATCCCTCCTAATCGAACCGGAGAGAGTCGTAGGAACATTAATTATATGACATTCTGCAACCTACCTCGATTAATCCGTTATATTCGTTGAAAATGCGAAGTTTTTCGGTGCGAACGTTGGGTGTGTTAAGCACCATCGCCATCATCCCCAATTTTTATCGAAGTGAAATCACTTTTCCTTGCGCAAAGAAAAGCCCGCACCAACCAAAAAGCTGATGCGGGGACTCTGTTAATTTCATTGTTATTGACCTAGGTCATGTGGATAATCAGTCGGGAATGACAAGTGGCTTGTAGCAAGCTTGAACCTCTTTTTCGATGGCTGCCAGCTGCTTTGCCTTAGCTACTTCTGCGGCCTTACGCTCTTTTTCTTCTTGTGCCTGAACCAGTTGTTCACGCAATAAGCTCTGATAGCGTGCATGTTCGCTTTCCAGCCATGCGACGTACTCAGATTTCACTTTGGTCTTGATCGCTTCAATGTCCTGTTCTTGCATCTCCAACGGTTTCACCATGTAGGTCGAATGATGAAGCTCTGCATGTACTAGACGCTTGGTGTGGGTGATCGTGTAACCCTGATTAGCCTTGTCAATCACAGCTTGAAGGAACTCATGTCCCAAGCTGCCACTGACCAATTCCATGGATTTCTCCGTGTGCCGATATGCGTGAACCCACGATTGTACTCGACGGTTATACTCAGATTCATCCCACTGCGGAGGTACACCGTTCACTACAATTTTATCTTTCATTGTTAGATTCCTTTTTGTTGTTTGAGAATAAGCGCAATTGCTTTGGCAATTATGTCTAGGCGGTATGCCTCTAGGTTGAATTCAGGTTTGATAGCTTCCAGTTGAGTAGCTTGCTGTTTAACTGGTTGGACTACTGTGAGCACCGGTTTAGCTAACACCGGCTCGGTTACCGCTGGCTCGATGGTGACTGGCTTGTTGTTCACAGCGTTAGCTTGCTGTTGTTGTACTTGCCGCTGTAACCGATTAGCGTTTGCTCGTTGCATTCCCTTGATGAATGAATCAACGTTCATAACGGGCACCACATGTAATATGTGCAGCGAGTATTTCAAGCACATCACTACACCGTTGGCCTTCTGCACGATTCCCGGTAACTGCCGCCGCTGCTCTCAACGATTTATAATGCTTGATCTGCTGATAGATTTCTTTATTCGTCATGTTGTATTTCCCATTAATGAATGTGAGTCAGATGGTCGCTCACCACCTTAGTAAGATAGGTGTTGATTCCTTGATTGCCTTTATAGGCCGCTAGAAATAGATCAACATGTAAAGAAGTAGGCAAACGAAAGGGAATCAATACTGACTGTTCCTTCAAAGCCCTCCACTTCTTACTCCGGCATTTGCCACTGCAAGTTATAGCGTCAGATCGCTTGTTTGTTAATGGTGTCTGGCAAGCCAGGCACACGCGTGGTGCATTTTCCATATGTAAAACCTCCATATCATTAAGTGTAATGGTGTCTATCGAACGAATAGTTTTAAAGACAAAAGAATACCCCTCGCCACAATGAAGTGAACGAGGGGGCTAAGGAGAAATGTTTACCACTACGGGAGAGAGCATAGTGGTAGGAGCGAACTGTAGCCTTGGAAAGGAATAGCGTAAAAACCGTGGCTACAGTTACTCAACAACGCCGAGGGAAGGCGTTAGAGGATGTTGAGAAGGAGGGTTTATAGCCCTGAAGGCACTAAGCCGATAACCTCTGAACATGTCACCATTATAGCGAATGAGAATCATTCTGTCAAGACGTTACATGTGTTTTGTCAACTTTATTTGAGCCTCTAGGTGAAATTGAACGACAATTTCTCCAATGCTTTCAGCTTCTGTTGGGGGCTTGCACCTTCGTCGTAAATATCGAACGTTACAATTCCAGTCTCGTGGCCAACGATGTTTGCAACCGTAGGGCCGACTACTTCGGCACGGAGTAAAAGTGTAATTACCATCGCCCGCACGCTGTGGAATACATGCTGTTTTCCAAAACCTTCTGCTGTCTTAACTCTGCCGAATGCCTTGCTCAATGAGTCTGATCTGATTCCGTATTTATTACCGCTTGAAGCCGGAAGTAGGAAGCCATCCCCACTGTCTTTGATTAGTCGCTCAACTGTGGTTTTGATCGCGGAATGTACAGGTATTTCCCTGATGCCAGCGGCTGTTTTACTGTCTTCGATCTTGAAACTCAGAACGCCCTCAATTTTTACAACGGACTCCTTGCGAAGCTGAGCAAGTTCCTCAATTCGACAACCGGTGTGAGCACCGAGTGTGATTAGGTCGCACAGTGTCTGGTTGTTCTGTGTCTTAGCTACTTTGTACAGGCTTTCAATCTGTTCAGGTGTAAATGCTTTACGTGCTGCTGCTACCTTGGCCTTACCGCTGAGCTTTGGCAGAGCTTGCTCTTTGAACGGGTTGTCTTGGCCTTGATGAAGCTCTTTCCAGTGTGTGTCATGTTTGATCGCCCATTGCCAGAATGTTGAACCTGCAAGCAGATATTGAGCTTTGGTCTTGCTAGTCATATTCAATGATTCTAACCACGCGGCAACTGTCTCGCTGGTCAACGTTTTACCTTGGTCACGAAGGTAGTCTGATAACTTCCTGAGCTTGCTTTCCTGCTGATCTATCGTTTTGTTTGCGATACTATCTTTGACTCGTTGTGCCCTGAACTTATCCAGGCGTCCGTCAGTGATGGGGGAGACGGGCTTGTAGATTACCGGGTTGTGAATAATAGCCTTTGCTTCTTGGTGTTCAGCATCAGACAGGCCATACTCCTCTGAAATACACACTGCTTCCATGTCAGCCATGATTGTCAGAAGCTCGTTGTGCAGGTCAATACCGGCACCGGCGGTGATACCGTCTTCAAGAGCGGCAACGTACCGCTTCGCGTAGTCTGTGAGTCTGCTGGCGATAGCGTCATGCCCTTCGTTGCGAAGGTTACTGATGATTTCTGGTAGTTGTTCGAACCATGCGAAACTTGGCTTAGGTTCGTCGGGAGAGGAGGGGGTGTAAATACGTGTGATTGCTTTGGTTCGTTGGGTTTGTAAATCCAAACCTGCTTGATGCTGAGCAAGTCTCCACTGGTCGCCTGCGACGTGCTTCTGTTCCCTTGCTGCCGCTATGTCAGCTTTCCACTGGGCGAGAATTGGGTGTCGCCGGTCCATGGCTTCGGCTCGGTTGCTGGTGCCGGTGGTCTTGATCAGCTTGGCACGCCCACCAAAGGCATGACGCACATCGGTAGGTACTGCCATCCTCACGTACCAAGTGCTTTCGCCGGGTTTCTGGACAAGGTGTGTAGCCATACTGATCGGTCTCCATTTTGACCACTCAATTTGACCACTATTGATCATGAAAGCCAATAGGTACGGTATTTAAAGGGCTGTAGGTCTGAAATCGTAGAGTCCCTATCTCTCCGCCATACATGTGGTAGAAAAAGCCCCTGAAAACGATAAGTTTTCAGGGGCTTTTTCGTTGTGCCCGAGTTAAACCTCAACGCATCGCCGTGCGCATGGCCGGGCCCTTTCGCCGCTAGCGACGGGGCCTGCCGGATCGGATCAGAGCGCCAGGCCGACCTTTGCGGCACTCCCGGATTTTTCGTAGCTCGGCCCTAGTGCACGGTCTGTGGCTCCGTGGGCGAATCCGCTTGCCTGTGCAGCTGCATCAGCGCTGATTCCAGCAGCGCATGCGCAACTTCCATTTCATGGATGACCGCCCTCATCACGATCGAGTTGTGCGAGGTCGGTGTCAGTCGCACGGACTGGCGGGCTACGGACAAGGCGCAGATCACGTATTCCGAGGTCTGGACTAGGGTGTCCTGCAGCATGTACGAGGGATCGAGGGGGGAGGGTGGATCGGGGACTATCTTGCGCATACACATCTCCAGGATCAGTGGGGCTACCGCAAGCTTGCTGTCAAACAAGAGGGTGGCAGCTGTACATGGGTTGACAGACCGAGGATCCCGGAGCAACTCGGCGCACACGAATGTGCCCCATGTACAGCCGCCATAGGCTGTAAATGCGCGCGGGATAAGTTATCAGCCTGTCAAAGCCGGTCGCTGAGGTGTCAACGACGAACCGAGACTAGGCCGCAATCCGAGCGCTCGCAATGGGTTAGCAGCGCCGGCAATATAATTCGGAAATGGACTACAGGGAATGGGAAAAATCGGAGTTGAATGTGTAGGACCGTAGGCGTGCCGGGCGTGAATATTCTTCCGTGGTAGAAAAAGCCCCTGAAAACGATAAGTTTTCAGGGGCTTTTTCGTTGTGCCCGATTTAATCCCGATACCAAGGCCGGTGCATGCCGCCGCTAGCGGGAGGGCTGCCGGAACGGATCAGAGCCCTTCTTCAAAGGTACGGGAATCCCTTTTCTGGATGGTGGCTCATTGCTATATTGTGCGCCGCAATTTTCCTAAGGATAGAAGCCCGCATGAAACACCTGATTTTTATGTCAGTCATTGCTGCCAGCGCTGCTTTGAGTGGCTGCGTTGTTCAGAGCTCGTACAGCAAGACTATTGCAGTCACCAAGGACGCTGACGGCAAAGTGCTTCAGACAGTTGAGTCCGAAACTGTCGTACAGCCCGGTCAGGGTTACCCGATGCGTCTTCAGCTGATCAAAGGGGTACAGCCAAACTGACTAGCGCATTGAACATGCCCGCTTCGAGCGGGCTTTTTTTTTTCAGTGCGCCCGGCAGGGCGCGCTCACTCAGGGGTGAAAGTCCCCCGCACACCCGGCAAGGGGAAGTGCTAGCTAGAGGCAAGGGTTTCGCGGGCGACTGCGAGTCTGAAGGAAGCCCGAGGCAAATCGCTGGCCTGACGAACAGGAAGCGGATACGAGGCGGCATGGCGGGGTAAGCAGTCCGAAATCTGCGAAGCCCAATACTTGCACAGAACGCTATGACGTAGATCCGACAGGCATAAGCGTGAAAGTGGGTGCGCAATACCCGGGGAGATCTGCACGGTTGCCCGTCAGGGCTACCGGCACCGCGAGGTGCTGGAATGACTGTGCAGAAGTCAGCAGAGGGCATAGTAGGTCGCGAGACTGAAGATCGTGTCCCAGGAAGTGGTGTAACTCATCATGGCTCTTGCCATTGAGTTCGCCGTTTAGTTGATCACAGCTGACAGCTTGGCTTGTGGATTATCGCTGACCGCTTCGAAGGCCTCCAACTGCATGTAACGTCTTTGCAGGCACCACTCGTCGTTCTGCTCCAGCAGCATCGCGCCTACCAGCCGTGTGATGGCCGGATCGTTGGGGAAAATCCCCACGACATCGGTGCGGCGTTTGATTTCAGCGTTGAGCCGTTCAAGCGGGTTGGTGCTGTGTAACTGCTGCCGGTGTGCCTTGGGAAACGCCATGTGAGCCAGCACTTCATCCTCACAGCCGTCCATGAGCGTCGCGATCTTCGGGTACTTTTCGCGCAGTTGATCGGCGACCAACCGCCATTGCTGATGGCATTCGGCACGGCTGTCCTGGGCGAAGACCGTGCGCAGCAGCGCCGCTACCATGGTGCGCTGACCTTTGCCGACGTGGGCCATGGCATTGCGCATGAAATGCACACGGCAGCGCTGCCAGGTCGCGTTGAATACCTTGGAAACAGCCGCCTTGAGCCCTTCGTGGGCGTCGGAGATGACAAGCTTCACGCCCCGCAAGCCACGTCGCATGAGGCTGCGCAGGAAGTCTGTCCAGAACGGCTCAGCCTCTGACGGCCCAACCCGCATGCCCAGGACTTCGCGGCCACCGTCGGTGTTCACGGCCACGGCGATTATTACGGCGACCGAGACGATGCGCCCGGCCTCCCGCACCTTGACGTAGGTGGCATCGATCCAGAGATAGGGCCAGTCGCCTTCAAGCGGGCGATCAAGGAAAGCGTGAACGCGCTCATCGATCTCACCAGCTAGCCGTGAAACCTGGCTTTTGGAGATACCGGTCATGCCCATGGCCTTGACCAGCTCGTCCACCGAACGCGTTGAAACGCCTTGGATGTAGGCTTCCTGGATCACCGCCGCCATGGCCTTCTCGGCGGTACGTCGGGGTTCGAGGAAGCCAGGAAAGTAGCTGCCTTGGCGCAGCTTCGGGATCTTCAGGTCAACGTCGCCGGCGCGGGTTTGCCAAAGGCGATCACGGTAGCCATTACGGCTATTTGTCCGGTCTGGGCTTTTGACATCGAAGCCCGCGCCGCACAGGCCTTCGACATCGAACTCCATCATGCGCTGGGCAACGAACTGGATCATTTGCTTGAGCAGATCAGCGTCTGCCCCTTTCTCAACCAACTCGGTCAATGCGATAGTGGGCTTGGTCATCGTGGTTTCTCTGGTGAGTGTTTGGTCTTCGCAAACTCAACGTTAGCCAAGAACCACGATGACCATCCTCTTTCGCCCGCAGGGCGCCTTCGGCTGGTTCAGTTACACCACTTCCCGGGACACGATCCCCTCACCCTACTCGATCTTGGAGAACCCTGGCCCAATCCTTGCTGCGGTACGTGGATCGTCTATCAGATTTATCTGTGCTTGGCCGGGCCCCTTGCAGGTTTGTCCGCGAAGAGGTCCGCCCAAGCATCGTCTCGCCTGGCCCTAGTGCATTGTCTGTGGCTCTGTGGGCGAATCCGCTTGCCTGTGCAGCTGCATCAGCGCCGATTCCAGCAGCGCATGCGCAACTTCCATTTCATGGATGACCGCCCTCATCACGATCGAGTTGTGCGAGGTCGGTGTCAGTCGCACGGACTGGCGGGCTACGGACAAGGCGCAGATCACGTATTCCGAGGTCTGGACCAGGGTGTCCTGCAGCATGTACGAGGGATCGAGGGGGGACGGTGGATCGGGGACTATCTTGCGCATGAATGCTCCTTGAGTCAGGTGGAGCTACCTTTAAACGCTGTCAAACGAATGGAGGCAGCTATACACGGGTTGACAGACCGGTGACCCAAGGAACCCGGCGCACACGAAGGTGCCCCATGTACAGCTGCCATGAAGCGCTGCAAAGGACCCTTGAATCGGTCAGCCTGTCAAAGCCGGTCGCTGAGGTGTCAACGACGAACCGAGACTAGGCCGCAATCCGAGCACTCGCAATGGGTTGGCAGCGCCGGCAATATAATTCGGAAATGGACTACAGGGAATGGGAAAAATCGGAGTTAAATCTGTAGGACCTTAGACGCACCAGGCGTGAATATTCTTCCCAGGCACGGATGCAATAAAGCCCCTGAAAGCGATGAGCTGTCAGAGGCCTTATCGTTATGCGTTTCCCCTCCCGATGGGGCGTGCTCAAGCCCACAAGCGTTGTGCGATAAGCGCCTCCAGTTTGCTCTGGTCCGCGGCAAACCCTCGAATCCCTTCGGCCAGCTGCGCGGTTGCCATTGCGTCCTCGTTCATCTGCCAGCGAAAATCGGCCTCGCTCAGTGGCGGTGGCGGCGCCTGATGGTCGGCGGGGGCGGCGAGCGCGGCCTGCAGGCTGCCCTCGGTCACTGCCAGCTCTTCCAGCAGTGCGGGGCTGATCGTCAGCCGATCGCAACCTGCCAAAGCAACGATTTCACCGACGTTGCGAAAGCTAGCCCCCATCACCGAAGTCGCGTAACCGTGGCGTCGCATGAAGCGGTAGCTGGCCGCCACCAATTGAACCCCAGGCTCCGACGCCGGCGCGTACTCCTTGTTCGGGTAAGCGCGGCGATGCCAGTCCAGCACCCGGCCAACAAAAGGCGAGATCAGGAATGCGCCGGCTTCGGCGCAGGCGAGTGCCTGGGCGAGGCTGAAGATCAACGTCAAGTTGCACTGGATGCCCTCACGCTCCAGTTCGCTGGCCGCGCGAATGCCCTCCCAGGTGGCGGCGAGCTTGATGAGGAAGCGCTCACGTGGAACGCCCGCCGCCTCGTACAGTGCGACCAGGCGCCTGGCCTTGGCCAGGCTTGCCTGTTTATCGAAGGACAGCCGCGCATCGACCTCGCTCGATACCCTGCCGGGCACGTGCTGCAACAGGTCGCAGCCCAAAGCAACGATCAGTTGGTCGGACAGTTGATCGATTGCCTGCGCATGCGGCAGGCCGGCAGCTTTCGCCAGGGCGCAGAGGTCATCGAGCAATGTGTCGTAGTGGCCCGACACCACGGCCTTGAGCACCAGGGAGGGGTTGGTGGTTGCATCATGAGGGGCGAAGCGGCGAACGGCCTGAAGGTCGCCGGTGTCGGCGACCACTGTGCTGTACTGCTCCAACTGGCTGAGCAAAGTTGGCATGCTGGAACCCTTTGGTGGTTGATGTCAGACGGCCATGGGCTGTGCGGGGTGCGATGGCTCGGGCAGGGGCGTGGCCTGGTCTGCCAGCCCATGCATGATGGGTTTCAGGGCGTGGTAGGCCGCGCAGTAATGAACGAACATCTGGTCATACAGGGCTTTGTTCGCGGGGTTGGGGTCGGCCCGTCGACGCAGGGTGCGCCAGTTGCGGATAGCTTCGACGTCCTCGATGGCGCCGATTGCCAGTGCCGCGAGCATGGCGCCACCCAGCGGCGCTTCGACCTGCTGCTCGATGGTGAACACGGCGTGGCCGGTGATATCGGCGATGATCTGCATCCACAGGTTCGACGCCGTGCCACCCCCTACCACGATCAAGTGCGGATCGAGCTGCAGCCCTGCCTGGTTGCCCATTTGCATGTTGTGACGCAAGGCAAACGCCAGCCCCTCCAGTACTGCGCGGTACAGATGAGCCTTGTGGTGGAACAGCGACAGCCCTATATAGGCCCCCGATGCCTTGGCATCCCAGATGGGGCTGCGCTCGCCCATCAGGTAGGGCAGGAACAACAGGCCGTCTGCACCGGCGGGCGTTTTGGCAGCGTCCTGCTCCATCAGTTGGTGCACCTCGGCGCCGGGTGACAGGGCAGCGGCCTGCTTTTCCTGTGCACAGAACTGCTCACGGAACCAGCTGATTGCGGCACCGGCGGTAATGGCGCCGCCGAAACTGTAGGTGTTGGCGCCAGCATCGTAGACGTAAGGCATGTTGATCAGCCCTTTGCAGGCAGCGCTGTGCTGCTTGATGAAGCCCCAGCACATGCTGGTGCCCAGCATCGCGACATGGTTGCCTGGCGCAATGACCCCTGCGGCCAGTGTGGCCATCGCTGCATCGACTCCGCCTGCAACTACCTTGGTGCCTGGCTGGAGCCCTAGCCGCTGCGCCGCAGCCGGTAGCAGGCTGCCAATGACCTGCCCGGGCGCAACCAGGCGTTGCGGCATCAGGTGGGCGTCGATGCCCAGGGCATCGAGCATCAGAGGCGACCAGCCACGCGTTGCGAGGTCGTAGATGCCGCCGATATTGCCCGCTGAACTGTGGTCCACGGCCAGCTCGCCGGTCAGGTGGTACTGCACAAAGCTGTTGGGCGGCAGCAGGTAGCGCGCCTTGGCCCAGACCTCTGGCTGGTTGCGCTTGATCCACAGCATCTTGGTATAGCCGTAGTAGCTGTCGACACCGTTGCCCGTTATGCGCTGCAACTGTTCCACATCCACATTTTCGCGCACCCATTCGGCCTCGGCGATGGCCCGGCGGTCCATCCAGATGAGGCAGGGGTGAAGGGGGTTGATGTCGGCGTCCACCGGGATGCCCGAGCCCCCGTAGAGGCTGCTGATGCAGATGGCTTTGATCTGGGCGGCTGGTACTTGGCTGCGGCGGATGCTGGTCGCGACCGTTTCGTACACAGCGTCCAGCCACACCTGGGGCCATTGCTGCGCCCACAACGGTCGAGGTTGCTCGACCTGGTAGCTGACGCAGGCCTGGGCCAGCATTCCACCCTCGGTTGACATCAAGAGAGCCTTGGTACTTTGCGTGCCGATGTCGACACCAATCACGTAGTCCATTGTCGTCCCTTTTATTATTGGCGTGGTGGTTCATGTAGACGTGAACATTTTTTGGCGATTTTATTCAAAGGCAGTTTCGAGTCGCGGCTGACCAATCCATGATTGTAAATGTTAACGTCAACATTTCATGACGCTAGCACAACACGATTGTCACCACAATACGCATGCACGGTTGTGGCCTGGCGTACAATCGCTGAAAATCACGGCGCCCGCAGCCAGCCACCATCGAGCGTTCATGACCAGACCAGGCAAAGCCACCATCACCGACATCGCCAAACGCGTGAACATGACTACCGTCACGGTGTCGCGGGCGCTCAACCAGCCAGAGAAGGTCAAGAAACAGACGCTGGAGCTCATCCTCAAGGTGGCCAAAGAGCTCAACTACGTGCCCAATGCCTTTGCCCGCAACCTCAAGAATCGCGAGAGCCGGCTGTTGGGCCTGGTCACGGCAAGCCTGGAAAACCCGTTCTACGGCGAGATCATCAAGGCGATAACGCGCGAGGCGAAGAAGCGCGACTACACCTTGATGCTGTTCGATACCGATGGCTCGCCAGAGCTGGAGGCGCGGGCGATCGATACGCTGCTCAGCTATCAGGTCGCAGGGGTGATCCTCTCGGTGATCAGCGACGACGACCAATACCAGCCGAGCTATCTGGCCAAGCTGGAGATGGCCGCCATCCCGGTCGTCCAGATCGACCGCCAGCTCACAGGTGCGCCGTTTGCCGGCGTCTACCTGGACAACGAGCAGAGCGGCTATCAGGGCGCGCGCGCGTTGTTGGCACAGGGGCGGCGCCGGCTGCTGGTCGTCGCCGGGCCGCAACGCTCGAAGATTTCCCTGGCGCGGCTGGCAGGCATTCGACGCGCATTGGAGCAGTGGCCAGAGCCTACCGTGCTGGAGGTCGTGCATGGGGACTACACCCAGGCGCCGGCACGTGATGTGGTGCGTAGTTACCTGCAAAGTGGCAAGTGGCCCGATGTCATCTTTGGCCTCAATGCGCTCATGACCTTGGGCGCGCTGCAGGCCATGCGCGAGGTTGGCTTGAGCCGCAATGACATAGCGCTGTTCAGCATCGACCAGGTGCACTATGCCGAGATCTATGGCCAGCCCATCCCTTGCATCAGCCATAGCAGCGTCGAGTTGGG
Source organism: Pseudomonas sp. Marseille-Q5299 (assembly GCF_943737035.1). NCBI lineage: Bacteria > Pseudomonadati > Pseudomonadota > Gammaproteobacteria > Pseudomonadales > Pseudomonadaceae > Pseudomonas > Pseudomonas sp. Marseille-Q5299. The sequence goes on along the minus strand of NZ_CALSFR010000001.1, from coordinate 634,197 downwards.
TGTAGGCGCGATCAACCTGTTGCTTGGCCAGATCGACGATCCTTCGCAACCGCTGCGCGACCAAGTCATTGAAGGGCAGCTACTGCTCTGACCTGCCAACCACTGGCGGGTACATATCTGGTTAAAAATGTAGACGTTGACATTTGGCGCTGAGCTGGCGTCAGATTGAGCCCGCAAGCGATTCGAGTGGTATGTAAACGTCTACATAAAAATAATCAAAGTGCCCTTTGTTCGTCAGGGGGCCAGGGAGGTGGCGAATGGCAACGCAACTCGAAGGTAAAGTGGCAGCGGTCACAGGCGCTGCGTCGGGAATAGGCCTGGCATCGGCCGAGGCGATGGTGGCAGCCGGTGCCAGGGTGGTCATGATCGACCGGGATGAAGCCGCCTTGGCCAGCGCGTGTGAACGCCTGGGGGAGGCGGCCATGCCGTTGGTGATCGACCTGCTGGTGCCTGAGCGCTGTGCAACGCTGCTGCCGGGTGTGCTGGCGAAGGCCGGCCAGCTCGACATTCTGTATGCCAACGCCGGTTGCTACGTGGGCGGTGATCTGGTTGATGCGGATGTGGCGGCCATCGACCGCATGCTGAACCTCAACGTCAATGCCGTGATCAAGAATGTGCATGATGTGTTGCCGCACATGATCGAGAGGGGGACGGGCGACATTCTGGTCACAGGCTCGGTGGCCGGGCATTTTCCGGTTCCCTGGGAGCCGGTGTACTCGGCCTCCAAGTGGGCGGTCAACTGCTTCGTGCAGACGGTGCGCCGCCAGGTCAAGGCTCACGGTATCCGTGTCGGCGCCGTGTCGCCTGGCCCGGTCAGCAGTGCACTGCTGGCCGATTGGCCGGAAGAAAACCTGAAAAAGGCCAAGGCGAGCGGAAGCCTGATCGAACCATCCGACATAGCCGATGCGGTCATGTACATGCTCACGCGCCCGCGTAACGTGACGATTCGGGACATGATCGTGCTGCCTTCGGCATTTGATATGTAACGGTTGCACTCAACATCAACCGCTGCAGGCGTGATCTTGTCGAGGCAGCCTGCAGCGTAAGTTGGTCTGCGGTGTGTCTTATTTCAAAGCACTACCGAAACCCGCTGCTGGATTGGATGGCGGCCTATCTTCGAATGCGACTTGGATCCAATACTCCGGTTCTGTATCATCCGGCCGCCATCAGAATGATGGCCGATGATTATTTAAAGGACTGAAGTAATGAAAAAGCTGTTCAAGGCCACCGTAGCCGTTGCTGTCGTTTCGGGCGTTGCCCTGCTGTCCGGTTGCACTGGCCAAGTTTACAACCAGCAGAAAAACTGCTCGTACGACTACCTGTTCCACCCATCGGTTTCCATCTCCAAGGTCATCGGTGGCTGCGGCCCGATCGATAAACTGCCTCAGCCGCAGTAAGCTTGGCGATACCCTGATCGCGTCACCTGTGACCTGATCCAAAGCCCCCAGTCATGCATATGGCTGGGGGCTTTTGTTTGTCTGGCGTGACAACCTGCCGCTGGGACAACCTGCCGCCTTGCTTGTACGCCCGCAATTTGTTTGTGCTGGCATTTCAGATACAATCAGCGAAACGATTCAGCCCTGTCGGTCAATACGACAAAAGCCTGGGTCGTTTTCTGGTTCTTTAAGCCGCTGAACAATGATCACAAAAAGCCTGCGCACAAGAACACGAAGCACCTGGGCCAGCCACAGGCCCGTCCTCCGTTCTACAGACTGGAATTGATCAATGTTCAAGAAAGCTGGCAAGACCTTGCTGGGTCTGGCTGTCGCTGCGAGCTTCATGCAAGCGCACGCCGCAGAAACCAAGAAAGTAGATGTGCTGCTGGTCGGCGGCGGCATCATGAGCTCCACCCTGGCCGTGTGGCTGCACGAGCTGGAGCCAAGCTGGTCGATGGAGATGGTCGAGCGCCTGGATGGCGTCGCCGAAGAAAGCTCCAACGGCTGGAACAACGCCGGCACCGGCCACTCCGCGCTGGCTGAGCTGAACTACACCCCGGAAGACAAAGACGGCAACGTCAACATCACCAAGGCCATCGAAATCAACGAAGCCTTCCAGATCTCCCGCCAGTTCTGGTCGTGGCAGGTCCGTCAGGGCGTGCTGAAGAATCCGCATTCGTTCATCAACACCACCCCGCACATGAGCTTCGTGTGGGGCGATGACAACATCAAGTTCCTCAAGAAGCGTTATGACGCGCTGCAGGCAAGCCCGCTGTTCCGCTCGATGCAGTACTCCGAGGACCACGCGCAGATCGCCAAGTGGGTCCCGCTGATGATGGAAGGCCGCGACCCGAACCAGAAGCTGGCGGTGACCTGGACGCCACTGGGCACTGACGTGAACTTCGGCGAGATCACCCGCCAGTTCGTCGGCCACCTGAAGACCCAGGACAACTTCACCCTGAAGCTGTCCAGCGAAGTCCAGGACATCACCCGCAACGAGGACGGCTCCTGGCACGTCGAGTACAAGAACCTGAAGGACGGGACCGAGTCGGCCACCGACGCCAAGTTCCTGTTCATCGGTGCCGGCGGCGGCGCGCTGAAGCTGCTGCAGAAGTCGGGCATTCCTGAAGCCAAGGAATACGCAGGCTTCCCGGTCGGCGGTTCGTTCCTGGTGACAGAGAACCCGACCATCGCCATGCAGCACATGGCCAAGGCCTATGGCATCGCCTCGACCGGCGCGCCACCCATGTCGGTACCGCACCTGGACACCCGTGTGCTGGACGGCAAGCGCGTGATCCTGTTCGGGCCATTCGCCACCTTCTCGACCAAGTTCCTGAAGAACGGTTCGTACCTGGACCTGCTCAGCAGCACCACCATGCACAACGTGTGGCCAATGACCAAGGTCGGCATCGAGCAGTACCCGCTGGTCGAGTACCTCGCTGGCCAGCTGATGCTGTCGGACGACGACCGCTTCGAAGCGCTGCGCACCTACTTCCCGAACGCCAAGAAGGAAGACTGGAAGCTGTGGCAGGCCGGTCAGCGCGTGCAGATCATCAAGCGTGACGCAGACAAGGGCGGCGTGCTGAAGCTGGGTACCGAAGTGGTGGCCTCGCAAGACCGCACCATCGCCGGCCTGCTGGGCGCATCGCCAGGCGCCTCGACCGCCGCGCCGATCATGCTGAACGTGCTGGAAACCGTGTTCAAGGACAAGGTCGCCACCCCGCAATGGCAAGCCAAGATCAAAGAGATCGTGCCGAGCTACGGCACCAAGCTCAACGATTCGGCAGCGGCCACGCAGAAAGAGTGGAACTACACCGCTGAAGTCCTGCAGCTGGAGAAGCCGCCGGTCATCGACCAGAGCGTCGGTACCAGCACGGGTGCTAGCCAGCCGGTTGAAAGCAAGCCAGAGAACGACATGGCGCTGTAAGCGTCAGCGTTGTGATCGAAAGCCACGGGGGTGACCTCGTGGTTTTTTTTTGCTTGTTCCGGCCCCCACAGCCAACCCTGGCTCACCGCTGACGCAAAATGCACTCCAGCAAACCGGGGAAGCGTGCATCGAGCATTTCGCTGCGCAGTGAGTTCATATGGGTAGTGCCCACATTGCGCGTTTGCACCAGCCCCGCATCGCGCAACACGCGAAAATGATGGGACATGCTGGACTTCGGCCGGCCGCCGTCCAGCTCGCCGCAGCTGGCTTCCGCCACGCCTGCCAGGTGGCGCACGATTTCCATGCGTACAGGGTCGCTCAGCGCATACAGCAGGCGCTCGAGGATCAGGTCTTCAGGGGTGGGATGTTTGTAGGCTCGCATGGGCGTCATGATAACGGGGGTTTCATTAATTGCCATAGTTCGATTATGATCGAACTATCGTATTCAGATGAACCCGGAGTTCTCCATGTCCGCACTGTTCGAACCCTATACCCTCAAAGACGTCACCTTGCGCAACCGCATCGCCATTCCGCCGATGTGCCAGTACATGGCCGAGGACGGCATGATCAACGATTGGCACCAGGTGCATTACGCCGGCCTGGCCCGTGGTGGCGCCGGCCTGCTGGTGGTCGAAGCCACTGCGGTGGCGCCGCAAGGGCGTATCACCCCCGGTTGCGCCGGTATCTGGAGCGACGCCCATGCCCAGGCCTTTGTGCCGGTGGTGCAGGCGATCAAGGCTGCAGGCTCGGTGCCGGGCATCCAGATCGCCCACGCGGGGCGCAAGGCCAGTGCCAACCGCCCGTGGGAAGGTGACGACCATATCGCCGCGGATGACGCGCGAGGCTGGGACACCATCGCCCCGTCGGCCATCGCCTTCGGCGCCCACTTGCCGAAAGTGCCGCGTGAAATGACCCTGGACGACATTGCCCGGGTCAAGCAGGACTTCGTCGATGCCGCACGTCGAGCGCGTGATGCGGGCTTTGAATGGATCGAACTGCACTTCGCTCACGGCTACCTGGGGCAGAGCTTCTTCTCCGAGCACTCCAACCAGCGCACCGATGCCTACGGTGGCAGCTTCGAGAACCGCAGCCGCTTCCTGCTGGAAACCCTGGCAGCCGTGCGCGAGGTGTGGCCGGAAAACCTGCCGCTGACCGCCCGCTTTGGCGTGCTGGAATACGACGGCCGTGATGAGCAGACGCTGGAAGAGTCCATCGAGTTGGCCCGCCTGTTCAAGGCGGGTGGCCTGGACCTGCTCAGTGTCAGCGTCGGCTTCACCATCCCGGACACCAACATTCCATGGGGCCCTGCCTTCATGGGGCCGATCGCTGAGCGTGTGCGTCGTGAGGCAGGTTTGCCAGTGACTTCGGCGTGGGGCTTCGGTACGCCGCAGTTGGCGGAAGGGGCGTTGAAGGCCAATCAGCTCGACCTGGTGTCGGTGGGGCGTGCGCACCTGGCCGACCCGCACTGGGCGTATTTTGCGGCCAAGGAACTGGGCGTCGATAAAGCCTCGTGGACTTTGCCTGCGCCTTACGCGCACTGGCTTGAGCGTTATCGCTGATTCCTGGAGGGGCCGCACAGCGGCCCCGGCTCAAAACCGATCCAACCGGTAACCCTTCAACTCGGCACGAAGCTCCCGTTCAGCCAACCCAGCCACCCACTCCGCTGTCACCGCCGCCTGGGTCAACCCCAGGTGCTGATGCCCAAACGCTAGCAGCACGCGCCCATCACACACCCGGTCGATCACCGGCAGCGAGTCCGGCAGCGAAGGCCGCAAGCCCATCCACGGCGTCGCCCCTTCGGCATTCAGTTCACGCTGGAACAAACCCTTGCTCAACCGGTGCAACTGCCACGCCCGCTGCATGCTTGGCGGTGCATCGAGACCGGCGAACTCCACCGTGCCAGCCAGGCGCAAGCCCTCGGCCATTGGCGTCATGATGAACTTGCGCTCCAGCGATGTGACGGCGAATGGCAAGCGCTGCTGCTCGCCAGGCAGCATCAGGTGATAGCCACGCTCGGTGTCCAGAGGGACTCGTTTGCCGGTCAGAGCCGTGGTCAGTTGCGCTGAGTGCGCGCCGCAACTGATTAGCACCTGGCGCGCATGGAACGTACCTTGGCCGGTGTTGAGCTGCACGCCATTGCCATTCAGTTGTCCGCCATCGACCTGCGCCTGGACGAAGCGCACGCCACAGGCCTTGGCTGCTTCGAACAACTCGATGACCACGCGGTAAGGGTCGATGAAATGCCCGGTACGGGGGAAAAACAAGCCGCCCAAGATCGACGAGGTCAACTCTGGCGCAGCGGCGCGCACCGTGTCGGCCGACCAGAATTCAGCCGGCACCGCCTGCTGTTGCATGCGTGCCTGCAACGCCTCCAGTGCCGGGCGCGACTCGGCGCGCTCGAACACCAGCAACGAGCCGTCCTCCTTGAACAGCTCGCTGCGCCCGATGGAGCCGAGCAAACGCTGCCAGGCGCCCAGGCTGCCTTCGTTCAGTGCACGGATGCCGGCCACGCTGCGCTGGAACGGCTCCGGGCGCAGGTTGAGCAGCAGCCGGGTGAACCAGGGCAACGCCTTGGGCAGGTACTTCCAGTCCAGCCGCAGGGGCCCCATCGGGTCCAGCAGCATGCGCGGCAGGCGCTTGAGGATCGACAGGTCGGCAATCGGGAACACCTGCTCGGTAGCCAGGTGTCCGGCATTGCCGTAGGAGGCGCCGTGGCCCGGCGGTTGGCGGTCGATCAGCAGCACGCGACGGCCCTGGCGGGCCAGTTGCAGGGCGCAGGCGACACCGACAATGCCGGCGCCGACCACAGCGATATCGGTCTGGGAGGGGGCGTGGGCCATGATTCAGTGTTCCCGCTTGCCGTCGAGCAAGCGCCGCACCTGCAGCGGGTTTGCGTGCTTCAGCGCCTGCGGCAGCAAGGCATCGGGGAAGTCCTGATAGCACACCGGCCGCAGAAAACGCAGGATCGCAGCAGTGCCCACCGAGGTGCTGCGCGCATCGGACGTTGCCGGGAACGGCCCGCCGTGGACCATCGCATCGCATACCTCAACCCCGGTCGGCCAGCCATTGACCAGCAGGCGCCCGGCCTTGCGTTCGAGGGTCGGCAGCAGGCTGCGGGCGCTGTCGAGGTCGGCATCGTCCAGGTGCAGGGTCGCGGTCAGTTGGCCCTCCAGGTGCTCGGCCACCTGGCGCACTTGTTCATCGCTGTCGCAGGCCACCACCAACGAAGCGGCGCCAAACACCTCGGCCTGCAAGCCCGGGTCGGCGAGAAACGCGCTGGCCTGGGTGACGAACAGCTGAACCTGGCACTGGTTCGGGCCTTGCGGGGGTTGGCCGCAGGCCGCGACCTTGGCATTGCTGTTTTCGGTCATGGCGCCCACACCCGCTGCGTAGGCATTGAAAATGCCCGGGGTCAGCATGGTCTGCGCCGCTGCATGGCGTACTTGCTCGCTGGCGGCGGCGATAAAACGCTGCAGTGCCGGGCCTTGGCGGGCGACTATCAGGCCGGGGTTGGTGCAGAACTGCCCGGCGCCCTGGGTCAACGAGGCAACGAAACCTTGGGCCAGTACCTCACCACGCGCCTGCAAGGCTGCGTCGAACAGGAACACCGGGTTGATCGAGCTCATCTCGGCATACACCGGGATCGGTTCCGGGCGCGCCTGAGCCGCGTGGCACAGGGCCAAACCGCCGCTGCGCGAACCGGTGAAGCCAACGGCCTTGATCCGCGGGTCGCTGACCAGGGCGATGCCCACTTCACGCCCAGCACCATACAACAGCGAGAAGACGCCCTCTGGCAGGCCACACAGTTGGACGGCGCGAGCGACGGCCTGGCCGACCAGCTCACTGGTGCCCGGGTGCGCGCCGTGTGCCTTGACCACCACCGGGCAGCCGGCGGCCAGGGCCGAGGCGGTGTCGCCACCGGCCACCGAGAAGGCCAGGGGGAAGTTGCTGGCGCCAAACACCGCTACCGGCCCCAAGGCCACCTGGCGCTGGCGCAGGTCGGCGCGCGGCAGGGGCTGGCGCTGTGGTTGGGCGGCATCGACGCGCACATCCAGCCATTCACCACTGCGCACCACGCGGGCGAAGGTGCGCAGTTGGCCACAGGTACGGCCCCGTTCGCCCAGGATACGTGCCTTGGGCAGGCCACTTTCGGCCACGGCACGGCCGATCAAGGCATCGCCCAGCGCTTCTATCTGCTGGGCGATGGTTTCGAGAAAGATTGCGCGTTGCTCCAGTGAGGTTTCGCGGTAGGCGTCGAACGCAGCCCAGGCCAGTTCGCAGGCGTGGGCCACGTGTTCCCCGGTACCGCCGGCATAGGCGGGTTCCAGGGGCTGGTTGGTAGCCGGGTCGATGGCGCGGATCGCTTCGCGGCTGCCGGGTACGGGGCGTTGGCCGATCAGCAGTTTGCCTGTCAGGGGCATGGAGCCTCCTTCATAGTCGGGTTCTGGATCGGGGCTGCCAAGCAGCCCCAGGGTTCAGGCCAGGTTCTGCTCGGCCGACCAGCTGGCATACCACGTGCGGAACAGCGCGTACTGCTGTTCGGCGTAGTTGCGCTGGGCGTCGGTGAGCGCATCGGTTTCGTTGAAGTGCAGGCTGTATTCGCGGTCGCCGTTGAGCACCATCAGGTGTTTGTAATACAGCACCAGGTCGCAGCCCTCATCGAACGACGACAGCACCGCCAATGCCGACTCCAGCTCGCGTGCCAGGCGGCGGGCCCTGGCGTCACCCTTGGCCGCTTGCTTGCTCAGGCTCACCAGTTGCAGCACTTCACGCGGCAGGGCATTGCCGATGCCGGTAATGGCGCCGGTGGCGTTGCAGTTGACGAAACCATGGACTACCTGGGTATCCACGCCGACCATCAGGGTCACATCGTCGTCTTTGGAGGTGATGTGCTCGGCGGCGTAGCGCAGGTCGGCACCACCACCGAACTCCTTGAAACCGATCAGGTTCGGGTAGTCGCGGCGCAGTTCGAAGAACAGGTCGGCACGGGTGGCAAAGCCGTAGTAGGGGCTGTTGTAGATGACTGCAGGCAGCTTCGGCGCCGCTTGCAGGATCGCGGCGAAGTGGTGCTTTTGGGCGATCAGGGAGGCGCCACGCGACAGCACGCGGGGGATGACCATCAGGCCGGCGGCGCCGACCTTGGCGGCATGGGCTGCATGGGCCACGGCTTCACGGGTGTTCACCGCGCCGGTGCCGACGATGGTCGGGATGCCGGCGGCAACCAGGCGCGCCACGCCCTCCTGGCGCTCGGCTTCGGTCAGCAGCGGCCAGTCGCCCATCGAGCCGCAGTAGACCACGGCGCTCATGCCGGCCTCGATCAGCTCGCGCCCTTTGCGCACAAGGGCGTCGAAGTCTGGTTTGCGCTCGGCGGTGCAGGGTGTCATCAGGGCAGGCATGCAGCCGGTGAAAATATTGTCGCTCATGGGTATCACTCCTTGCAGTATTCAGTCTGGGTTGCGAAGAAAATGGCCTGGGCAGTCAGATGCCCCAGGCGAAAGGGTCTTGTTCGTCGATCAGCAGGGTACTGTCGGCGGTCATGTAGGCGCGGCCGGTGATGAACGGGCGAATATGCTCACCTTCGCGCTCGTAGCGGCCGTGGAACTGGCTGCCGGTAATGCTGGCCTGGACCCAGGTCTGGCCTTCGGCGAGCTTGCCGTCGGCGGCCAGGCAGGCCAGCTTGGCGCTGGTGCCGGTGCCGCAGGGCGAGCGGTCATAGGCCTTGCCGGGGCACATGACGAAGTTGCGGCTGTCGGCATCAGGGTCGGCGGCAAACAGCTCGATATGGTCGATGGGGGCGCCGTGCTCGCCGGTGATGCCTTGGGCCTCCAAGGCCTTGAGCATCGCCCAGGTGAACGCGGTGAGAGCTTCGCGGTTGTCCAGCTCGATGCGCTGGCCGTGCTCTGAAACCAGGAAGAACCAGTTGCCGCCCCAGGCGATGTCGCCGTGCACCACGCCATGGCCTGGCACGTCCACCGACACCTGCCGGCGGTAGCGATAGGACGGCACGTTGCCGACGGTGACCGCGCCGTCCTCGTGCAGGGTGGCGCTGACCTGGCCGACCGGCGTGTCGATTTTGTGCACGCCCGGCTGGATCAGCCCCAGGTGCCGTAGCGAGGCGACCAGCCCGATGGTGCCGTGGCCACACATGTTCAGGTACCCGGCATTGTTGAAAAAGATCACCCCACAAGTGGCGTCTTCCGACACCGGGGCGCAGTACAGCGCACCGACCAGCACATCGTTGCCGCGTGGCTCCAGCAGGCAGGCGCGGCGCCAGTGGTCGTGCAGCTCGCGCAACTCATCGCGCTGCTCGGCCATGCTGCGGCCATTGAGTTGCGGGAAGCCATTCATTACCAGGCGGGTCGGTTCGCCGCCGGTGTGCGAGTCGATGACGTGAACGTGTTTCATGGGCATGTCCATTCTCTAGTGAGCCTGCTTTTGTGCTGGTTGTGCCGGCGACAGGGCCAGTAGCCTTCAGGAGGCCAGTGCAGCCGGGCGAGCGGCGGCCTGGGCCTCGTGGCTTGTTTCGCTTTCGTCTTCGCCTTCCAGGCGCACCAGGTGGGCCGGCACGCCGGTGGCAGCACCCCAGTAGTAGATGCCCAGCGCGCAGGCCGCGACGACCACGGTATCGAACGGGTGGCCGATCACGCCCAGGCCGCCGAAACTGCCCAGCCAGGAAAGCAGGATGGTCACCGCGTAAAAGCCGATCAGCCAGGCGCTGGAGCGCACCTGCTGGGCCAGCGACAGGTGCTGGGTCGGCACGAAGCGGCCGCACAGCAGGTACAGCACGAACATCACGATCTGCAGGGCCAGTAGCCACGACACGGTGTTCCAGCCGGACCAGTAGACGATCAGCGCGGCGATGATGAACGACAGCGGGCCCAGCACGCCCATGCCCTTGACCCGGAACGGGCGTGGCATATCTGGCGCATTGCGGCGCAGGGCAGCGACGGTGACCGGCGCTACCGCATAGCTCAGCACCAGGGCTGCAGACACCACGTTGATCAGCGCTTCCCAGGACGGAAAGGGCAGGGTCCAGAACACTGACAGGCCGAAGGTCAGCCACAGCGCCGGGCGTGGGATGCCCGATTGCTCGTCGATGCGGGTGAAATACTTGAAGAAGGTGCCGGTCTGGGCCCAGCCATAGATCACCCGCGGGGTGGCGTTCATGTAGATGTTGCCGCAGCCGCTGGGGGAGATCACCGCATCGGCCACCACCAGGTAGGCCAGCCAGCCTACGCCCAGGGCCAAGGCGATGTCACGGTAGGGCAGGGCCAGTTCCTTTGTCACCGAAGCCCAGCCGTTGGTCAGCATTTCGGTCGGCACGCTGCCAAGGAAGGCCAGTTGCAGCAGGGCATAGATCGCGGTGGACAGCAGTACGGAGAGGATCAGCGCGATGGGTATGGTGCGCTGTGGGTTCTTGACTTCGCTTGCCACCGAGATGATTGGTGTCAGGCCCAGGTAAGCGAAGATGATGCCGCCAGCCGAGACGGCCATTTCCACACCGGACATGCCGAAGGGGGCGAAGCCCTGGACCTCGAAGTTCTCTGGCTTGAAGAAGGTGAACAGCACACCGATCACCAGCAGCGGCACGATGAACTTGAACACGCTGACCAGGTTGTTGGCCTTGGCGAAGGTCTTGACGCTGCGGTAGTTGAGCAGGAAGAACAGCCCCAGCAGCGCAAACTGCACTAACCAGCCGAGCACGGTGGGGTCGCTGGAGCCGGCCTTGGTCAGGCCAGGGAACCAGGCCGCGGCGTACTGGCGTGATGCGACCACTTCGATGGCGATCAGGCTGGAGAAGGCGATCAGGGTGATGAAGCCCATCAGGTAGCCGAGCAGTGGGCCGTGCGAGTACACCGGGTAGCGCACCACACCCCCGGCGCGTGGCAGCGCGGCGCCGAGCTCGCAGTAAACGATGCCCAGTAGCAGTACGGCGAAGCCGCCGAGAAACCAGGAGAGGATGCCGGCCGGCCCGGCAATGGCCGAGACGTGGCTGGCGGCGAACAGCCAGCCGGAGCCGAAGATGGCGCCGAGGCCGATGAAGGTGAGGTCCAGCAATGACAGCTGTTTCTTGAATTTGCCTGACATGGGGTCGCCTTTTTGTAGGTTTTGGATAGGCAGGTCTGATGTCACCAGGTGCGGCTTTTGGGGCCGCGCTCTTGTAGGTCTTGGGCGGCTTGCGTGGGAACTAGAGTGGACCGAACGGGGCCACGGTTCTTGATGGTTTTCTGCAGGGCAGATGACGAAATCGGCACAATTGCAGAAAAGACTGGCGCGCCGGTCGCCAGGCTGGATAGGCTGGAGGCCCTGCTGTACAAGGGTTTGAGAGTTTTGCCGGCGATGGCGCCGGTGCAGACACTAGAGAATTGACTGATGGCCGACGCCACCCTGGCAGCCCTGTACCAGAACTTGGACCAGCACCGCCCCGCCAGCCTTCAGGCACTGCTCGCCGGGGTATCCCTGCTGTTGCCGATCCTCGATGCCATCCCCAACGCCGCGATCTTCATCAAGGATCCGGATGCCCGCTATGTGCTGGCCAACAACACCCTGGTTCAGCGCTGCGGCCTCAAGCGCCTGCAACCACTGTTGGGCAAGACCAGCGCCGAAGTCTTCCCGGCGCAACTGGGCCCCGGTTATACCGAGCAGGACCGTCGTGTGCTCAAGGATGGCCTGGTGCTGGAAGACCAGCTCGAGCTGCACCTGTACGGCAGCCGTGAACCGGGCTGGTGCCTGACGCACAAGCGCCCGCTGCACGACAGTGCTGGCCAGATCATCGGGCTGGTAGGCATTTCGGTCGACCTGCAGTCAGCGGCAGACACGCACCCCGCCTACCAGCGCCTGGCCGCGGTGGACGAGCATATTCGGCGGCACTTTCATCAACCGATCAGCCTGGGTGAACTGACCCGCATTGCCGGCATTTCCGTCGCGCAACTGGAGCGCTACTGCAAGCGGGTATTCCACCTCACACCTCGGCAAATGATTCACAAGGCGCGGCTGGAACATGCCCATCGGCTGCTGCACAGCGACTTGCCGATCACCGAAGTGGCGTTGCAGTGCGGTTACACCGACCACAGTGCTTTCAGCCGGCAGTTCAAGCAACTTACGGGTTTTACACCGCGCCAGTACCGTCAGGCGACTGCCGCTCAGGAGGGCTGAAACAGTGTGCGGGCCTCGTCAAAACACTGTTCGGCAATCGCCGAGCGCGGCTCGCTGCGGCGCAGCAGCAGGCCGACGGGGCTGTGGATGCTGGCGTCGGTGATCGGGATGATGCGCATGTGCTCGCTCAGGTCTTCCAACCCGCAATCGAGCGGCATGATTGCGCAGCACACGCCGGTGTTGATGGCTTGAACCAACTGGAAGCTCGAGTCGCTTTCCAGCACGGCATTGGGTTCCAGGCTGCGGCTGCGAAAGCTCAGGTCGAGCGACTGACGGTAGTGCATCCCCTTGCTCAGCAAGCCCAGAGGGATTTCGCCCAGTTCCTCCCAACGCAGGGTGTCGGCTTCGAACTGGAAGTGCCGGGTATCGTGCAGCAGGCCCATGGTGGTGGTGCCCAGTTCGATCACCTCGAAGAAGTTGGCGTTGACCTGGTCCAGATAGCAGATCCCCAGGTCGAGCTGGTTGCGGCTCAGGCCATCCATGATCTGCTCGGTGCTGTGCGAGCTGAGCTGAAACTGCAGCTCGGGGTATTTTTCGCGCAGCGGCAGCAGCAACTGCATGGGGTTGAAGCTGGCCAGCGGCACGGTGCCCAGGCGCAAGCTACCAACCACTTGGCCGCGGCAGCTGGCTGCCTCGGCCTGCAGGCCATCATGGGCGGCGAGCAGGGTGCGGGCCCAGGCCAGGATGCGCTCGCCGGCTTCGGTGAAGCCCTCGAAGCGCTGGCCGCGTTTGACCAGCACCAGTTCCAGTTCGTCTTCCAGGTTGCGCAGGCGCATGGACAGGGTCGGCTGGGTGATATGGCACAGCGCCGCAGCCTGGCCGAAGTGGCGGGTCTGGTCGAGGGCGATGAGGAACTTGAGCTGCTTGATGTCCATGGGAGTGCCTGGGGTCTGGTTGTGCTGACCTTAACCAAGTCAGCGATAGATGTCATTGATCGGGCGGTACGGCATATCGATTGGACGCGCTCTGGTCATGTCTCTAGCGTAACGACCATGCCATACAAGGAGCTTCACTGTGCGCGTTCAATCCGACGCGGTCTTCGTACCGCTCAATATCGCCGTACTGACGGTCAGCGACACCCGCACCTACGACAACGACACTTCGGGTGAGCTGCTCGCCAGCCGCCCGGTGCAGATTGGCCATCGCCTGGTGGCGCGTGCGCTGCTCAAGGACGACCTGTACAAGATCCGCGCCCAGGTGGCCACCTGGATTGCCGATGAGCAGGTGCAGGTGGTGCTGATCACCGGCGGCACCGGTTTCACCGGGCGGGATAGCACACCGGAAGCGGTGGAGTGCCTGTTCGATCGGCGTATCGACGGTTTCGGCGAGCTGTTCCGGGCGTTGTCCATTCTTGATGTCGGTACCTCGACCGTGCAGAGCCGGGCGTTGGCCGGCATGGCCAATGGCACTCTGGTGTGCTGCCTGCCAGGCTCTACCGGTGCCTGCCGCACGGCGTGGGAAGGCATCCTGGTGGAGCAGCTGGATGCGCGGCACCAGCCTTGTAATTTTGTGAAGCACCTTAAGCCCATCGCGCCCTGCGACACACGCGGTTGATCAGTTCCGGCCCTATCGCCAGCTTGCCGGCGATAGGGCCAGTCAGCTCAACACATGCTCCACCGGCTGCAGCGCCGGTGGCAGCGGCTCCACGCCCAAGGCTCCCAGCACATCCCGTTCAACGGTGCGGACCATGGCATCGGTCGGCAGGTCGTTCTCGTCTCGCCCGAACGGGTCTTCCAGTTCATTGCCGATCGCATCCAGCCCAAAGAAGGTGTACCCCACAATGGTGGTAAACAGCGGTGCCAGCCAGCCCAGGGGCTCGGCCAGCGCGAACGGCAGCAACAGGCAGAAGATGTAGATGGTCCGGTGCAGCAGCAGGGTATAGGGGAAGGGCAGCGGTGTGCCCTTGATCCGCTCGCAGGTGGCCTGTACCTCTGACAACCCGACCAGGCGTTGTTCCAACAGGCTGTAGCGCCAGTCGCTGATCTGCTGCTGCTCGGCCAGGCGTGAGCAGCGGGCGCCAACTTCCTGCAAGATACCGTCGCAGACATTGTGCGGGCGGATCGCAGCGGGGTTGGCCAGCCACGGCCGGGCGGCGGCCACATCATCCTCATTGCGCAACCGGGCATTGAGCGCATGGGCAAAGCCGCACAGGCTGTGCAGCACCTCGGCGCGCAGCTTTTCATCGGCGATCACCACGCTCTCACGTATGAACGAGCGGGTCTCGATGATCATCTTCCCCCAGGCCTTGCGCCCCTCCCACCAACGGTCGTAACAGGCATTGTTGCGAAAACTCATGAAGATCGACAGCGACAGGCCAAGCAGCGTGAAGGGGGTAGCGCTGACGGGGTAGAAAAACGCCGGGAAGTGGCGTTCGACCAGCACGATCAGGGCGGCGAGCAAGGTCACCATCAGGCAGCGCAAGGCAATGCGCTTGACGATCGAACCCTTGAGGGTGAACAGCACGCGCAACACATCGGGGCGAGAGTGAACGATCATGGAAGTCCAGAGACGGCCGGTCAGCCGCCGGTCATGTTCATGAAGCGCAGGATCTGCACATCGCCACCGACCTCGAAATGATGGCGGTAGGGCTTGAGGTGCAGTGAATCGCGGATGGCTTTTTCCAGCCGCTCGGCATCACCCGGGTGGGCACGCAGCACCTGTTTGAGGTCCATCGAATGTTCATTGCCCAGGCACAGCAGCAGCCGGCCTTCGACAGTCAGGCGCACACGGTTGCAGGTGGCGCAGAAGTTGTGGCTGTGCGGCGAGATGAACCCGACACGGGTGCTCGCCGCTTCTGCCAGGCGCCAGTAGCGCGCCGGGCCCTGGGACGACTCGGTCGATTCGATCAGGGTGAATTGCTCGGCCAGCCGCGCGCGCACTTCGTCGCTGGAGCAGAACGACTCGCCGCGTTCATGCTCGTTGATCACGCCCAGCGGCATTTCTTCGATGAAGGTGATGTCCAGTTCGCGGTCGATGGCAAAGCGCACCAGGTCGACCAGCTCATCGTCGTTGCGCCCCTTGAGCACCACGCAGTTGAGTTTGATGCGCTGAAAACCCGCGCGGCGGGCCGCGTCGATGCCGGCGATCACCTGGGCCAGGTCGCCGGTGCGGGTCAGTTGCTTGAAACGTTCTGCATCGAGGCTGTCGAGGCTGATGTTCAGGCGCGACAGGCCGGCGTCGAACAGCGGCTGAGCCAGGCGGGGGAGCTGCGAGCCGTTGCTGGTCATGCACAGTTCACGCAGGCCGGGCAGGGCGGCAATGCGCCCGCACAGGTCGACGATGCCCTGGCGGACCAGCGGCTCGCCGCCGGTAAGGCGAATCTTGCGGGTACCCAAGGCGACGAAGCGTTCGGCCACCTGGAACAATTCCTCAAGGCTGAGGATCTGCTGGCGCGGCAGGAACTGCATGTCTTCAGCCATGCAGTAGACGCAACGGAAGTCGCAGCGGTCCGTGACCGACATCCGCAGGTAGTCGATTTTCCGGTTGAAGCCGTCGATCAGGGCCCGGCTGTTCTGTTCCACGTTCGCGCTCGGCAGGGGAGGAGTACTGGTTCCACGCTATAACCTGCGGTGTTCGCCGTCAAATTGCTTTGCCCGACTGCTTGATCAATCTCATCTATCACGGCTGCAGGGCCAGTACTCCAAGGCCTTGATCGGATGGTCGCGTTTGCGTGATTACCCGCGGAGGGAACGCTGCCAACACCAGCCCATCATCGAAACGGCCTATCACCCCGTAAGACATTTCGATTGGACGGCCCCCTGTCGGCCTCCATAGGCTGGAAAACAAGCACCGGACGACACGATCCGCTGCACTTTTCGATGCCCGCGTGAGGATTGACCGCATGAGCCAGGACGACCATATCAGGGACTACAAGGGGCCGGCCGCCGGCTGGGGCGCGCTCAAGAGCGTGACCAAGAGCTGGCTGGGCAGTGACAACGCCTTCAAGAACCTGCGGGCCATGCTCAAGACCAACCAGAACGGCGGTTTCGACTGCCCCGGCTGCGCCTGGGGCGAGTCGCCGGAAAGCGACATGGTCAAGTTCTGCGAGAACGGCGCCAAGGCGGTCAACTGGGAGGCCACCGGCCGTTCGGTCGACCCCGCGTTTTTTGCCAGGTACAGCGTCAGCGCGCTGGCCGAGCAGACCGACTACTGGCTCGAATACCAGGGCCGCCTGACCCACCCGATGCGCTACGATGCGGCTACCGACCATTACGTCGAAACCTCCTGGGAAGAGGCCTTTGCCCTGATTGCCCGGCACTTGCAGGCGCTCGATTCGCCCGATGAGGCCGAGTTCTACACCTCCGGCCGGGCCAGCAACGAGGCGGCATTCCTCTACCAGCTGTTCGTCCGCGCCTATGGCACCAACAACTTCCCTGACTGTTCGAACATGTGCCATGAGGCCAGTGGCGTGGGCATGTCGGAAACCCTCGGCGTAGGCAAGGGCACCGTGGTGTTTCACGACCTGGAACTGGCCGACGCGATCTTCGTCATCGGCCAGAACCCCGGCACCAATCACCCGCGCATGCTCGAACCGCTGCGTGAAGCGGTCAAGCGCGGCGCCCAGGTGGTGTGCTTCAACCCGCTCAAAGAGCGTGGCCTGGAGCGCTTCCAGCACCCGCAGCACCCGTTCGAAATGCTCAGCAACGGCTCCGAGCCGACCAACACCGCTTACTTCCGCCCAGCCCTGGGCGGCGACATGGCGGCCATGCGCGGCATTGCCAAGTACCTGCTGCAGTGGGAGCGCGAAGCCCAGGCCAAGGGTGAACCAGCGGTATTGGACCATGACTTCATCGCCGCGCACACCAGCGGTGTGGACGCCTACCTGGCGGCAGTGGATGCCACCTCGTGGGACCATATCGTCGAGCAGTCCGGCCTGACCTTGGCCGAGATCGAGCTGGCCGCGCGCATGTACCGCAAGGCCGAGCGGGTGATCATGTGCTGGGCGATGGGCGTCACCCAGCACCGTCACTCGGTGCCGACCGTGCAGGAGATCGTCAACCTGCAACTGTTGCGCGGCAACGTCGGCAAGCCCGGGGCGGGCCTGTCGCCGGTGCGTGGCCACAGCAACGTGCAAGGCGACCGCACCATGGGCATCGACGAGAAACCCAGGGCGGCGTTGCTCGATGCCTTGGAAAAACGCTTCCAGTTCCGCGTACCTCGCGCCCATGGGCACAACGCGGTGCTGGCGATCCAGGCCATGGAGCAACAGCGTGCCAAGGTGTTCATCGCGCTGGGTGGCAACTTCGCCCAGGCGACGCCGGACACCCCCCGCACCCACGCGGCCCTGCGCAACTGTGCGCTGACGGTGCAGATCTCCACCAAGCTTAACCGTTCGCACCTGGTCACTGGCCGCGATGCGCTGATCCTGCCCTGCCTGGGGCGCACCGAGATCGACCTGCAAGCCGGCGGGCCGCAGGGCGTGACCGTGGAAGACACCTTCAGCATGGTGCATATCTCCCATGGCCAACTGCGCCCGCGTTCCCCCCACATGCGGTCGGAACCCTGGATCATTGCCGGCATGGCCAAGGCCACGCTGGGCAACAAGCCCATCGATTGGGAATACGCCGTTGCCGACTATGGCCGTATTCGCAGCATGATCGCCGATGTCATCCCCGGCTTTGCCAACTTCAACCAGCGCCTGCAGCAGCCAGGCGGTTTCCACCTGGGCAACAGTGCCGCCCAGCGCAGTTGGCGCACGGCGACCGGCAAGGCGCGTTTCAGTGCCAGCCCGTTGCCAGAGCATCTGGTCAATGCCCAGGTGCTCGCCCGTGGCGACAAGCCTGACCTGATCTTGCAGACGATGCGCTCGCATGACCAGTACAACACCACGCTTTATGGGCTAGATGATCGTTATCGGGGCGTGTTTGGCCTGCGAGAAGTGGTGTTCGTCAGCGAGGCGGACATCCGCCGCCTGGGCTTTGAGCCGGGTGAGCACGTAGACCTGGTGTCACTGTGGGAGGACGGTGTGGAGCGCCGGGTATCGGGCTTCCGCCTGGTGCCCTACGACATTCCCGATGGGCAGGCAGCGGCCTACTACCCGGAAACCAACCCGCTGGTGCCGTTGGAAAGTTACGGCGAGGGCACCTATACGCCGACGTCGAAATTCGTGGCGATTCGGCTTGAGAAGGCCAAGGCGGGGAACCGGATCGAAGCGGTGGCGGCGCAGTGATGGGGCGCTAAGGCAGGCACCGATCAGGGCCTGTGTACCGGGAAAGCCGTGGTGTATTTCATCTGCTCCATGGCAAAGCTGGACGTGATGTTGGAGAGCCCATCGGTGCTGGTAATCAGCTTTTTGTAGAACCGGT
Organism: Pseudomonas sp. Marseille-Q5299; assembly: GCF_943737035.1. Lineage (NCBI taxonomy): Bacteria > Pseudomonadati > Pseudomonadota > Gammaproteobacteria > Pseudomonadales > Pseudomonadaceae > Pseudomonas > Pseudomonas sp. Marseille-Q5299. The sequence goes on along the minus strand of NZ_CALSFR010000001.1, from coordinate 615,373 downwards.
CGTAGGCGGCGATATCCCCCACCACCACCCGCAGCATGTAATCCCAGTCCCCTGACATGCGATAGAACTCCATCACCTCCTCGAAGCCTTTCACTGTCTCGGCAAACTGCTCAAGCCAGGCGCTGTCGTGGCGCTGAGTCTTGAGCTGGACGAATACCGTCAGGCCCAGGCCCAGGCGTTCGGGGTCGAGCAGGGCGACGCGGCCGAGGATGTAGCCATCCTCTTCCAGGCGTTTGACCCGCTTCCAGCAGGGGGTGGTGGAGAGGTTGACGGCTTCGGCCAGGTCCTTGAGCGAGAGCGAGGCGTCGCGCTGGAGCAGGGTGAGGATGTGCTGGTCGAAACTGTCCATGAGGATCCGCTGGCGGTCAGGAAAATATTCCCCAGATTACCCCAACGATAGAAAAAATTCCCGCAACCGCCGGCGTTGTGGCGGCAGGTGTTTGTGCGATAGTTGCGCACTTACATCTGCCAATGGGCCCGACCATGTCCGACAAGCCGCGCAATTTCGCCACCCGTACCATCCACGCCGGTGAGCAGTTCAGTGTCGCCGATAACGCGATCTTCCCGCCTATCTACACCGCCAGCTCGTATATCAAGCGCAGCCTCGATGACAACCCCGAGTACGCCTACAGCCGCGTCGGCAACCCGACCCGGCATGCCTATGAAAGCTGTGTCGCGGCGCTTGAAGAGGGTGTTGGCGCGGTGGCCTGTGCCTCCGGTGTAAACGCCACCGCCACGGTGCTGGAGCTGCTCCCCAAGGACGCTCATGTGGTGGTGATGAACGGTGTCTACGGCGGCACCTTCCGCATTCTTGAAGACTACCGCGCACGCACGTCGGGCCTTACCACCACCTATGTCGACCTCAACGATGTCGCGGCCGTAGCGGCGGCGATCAAACCCGAAACCCAGTTGATCTGGATCGAGTCGCCGACCAACCCGTTGCTGCACCTGGTCGACATCAAGGCGGTCTGCGACCTGGCACGGGCGCGTGGCATCCTCACCTGCATCGACAACACCTTCTGCTCGCCGTGGAACCAGCGGCCGATCACCCTCGGTGTGGACCTGGTGATGCATTCGGCCAGCAAATACATTGGCGGCCACTCCGACCTGACCGGCGGCGTGGTGGTGGCTGCCAATGACGCCTTGCTGGGGCGCCTGCGCAAGATCAGCATGGCCGTGGGGGCAATCCAGGGCCCGTTCGACTGTTACCTGGCCCTGCGTGGCCTGAAAACCCTCGACGTGCGCATGGAGCGCCAGTGTGCCAATGCCCTGCAGGTGGCACGCTTTCTGGAAAGCCATCCGCAGATCGAGCAGGTGTATTACCCGGGCCTGGAGAGCCACCCGCAGCACGCGCTGTGCAAACGCCAGATGCGCGCTGGCGGGGCGGTGGTGGCAATGAAGGTCAAGAACGGTGACCGGGCGGCGCTCAATCGCCTGGTGGAGGCATTGCAGATCTTTGTTCTGGCCGATTCGCTGGGCGGCGTGGAGAGCATGATCAACCACTCCTGGAGCATGTCGCACAACTCACTGAGCCCCGAGCAGAAGGGGGTGATGGGGATCAGTGAAAGCCTGTTGCGGCTGTCGATCGGGATCGAGGATTACCGGGACCTGATCGAAGACCTGGACGGGGCTTTGAACGCATCGGCTGCTGTGTAACGGGTGTTGGGCCTGTCGCCGGCAAGCGGGCTTGCCGGCGACAGGCCGATTGATTCAGCAGAGAGCCATCAGGATTTCGGCGGATGAATGATTCGCTCGATCTTGTCCTTGATCAGCAGGCGCTCCTTGCGCAGGCGGTTGACGGTATCGTCGTTGGTCCCATTGCCTTCGGCGGCCACCACCTCCTTGTCTTTGGCGTTGTATTCCTTGTGCAGGGCATGCAGCGTCTGGTCCTTGTCTATCAGTGCCTGGAATGCATCGGCGGTAACGTGCAAGTCAGCGAGCAGATCATGCGGAACTGGCATTTCTTCACCTCTGTCAGGGTTGTCAGTAAGGTCCTGACCTTTGAGGATAGCCGCCTTTGCGCGGGTAGGGGACTGGGGTAGGCTGTCGCTTCCCCCAACGCCTGGAACCTGTGCCATGCCTCACCTGAACCTGGAATACAGCGACAACTTGCGCGAGCTGAATGTCGAGGTACTGCTGTTGCGCCTGAATCACGCCCTGGTCGGCAGCGGCCAGTTTGCCGATGAGGCGGACATCAAAAGCCGCGCCCAGGCGTTCGCCCATTACCGGGTGGGCACAGCACCGGCCGAGCGGGCATTTGCCCATGTGCGCCTGGCCATCCTCAGCGGGCGCCCGGCGGAGGTAAAGAAGCAATTGTCCGCCAGCTTGCTGGAGGTACTGCGTGAGGCCATACCTGAGCAGGCGGGCGTAGACCTGCAATTGTGCGTGGAAGTGCTGGATATCGACCGCGAGCCTTACGCCAAGCTTCGCTTGCCAGGCTGAGCGGTAGCGCAAGCTTCCCGGTAGTCGGCGCAGATGTTCGTCAGGTTTCACCCGCAGGGCCCGCGCCGTATATACTGCGCGCCAATGTTTGTGGGAGAGCCTCGTGGCCATCGAAATACACTGGATCCGTGACGACCAGACCCTGGCCGAACTCTGCCAGAGGTGGCGCACATTGCCCTTTGTGGCGCTCGACACCGAATTCATGCGGGTCGACACCTTTTACCCGAAAGCCGGCCTGATCCAGATCGGTGACGGCGAGCGGGCTTATCTCATCGACCCGTTGCTGATCGGCGACTGGCAGCCGCTGGGCGAACTGCTAGAGGATGCCGGCGTGGTCAAGGTGCTGCACGCCTGCAGCGAAGACCTCGAAGTGCTGCTGCGCCTGACCGGCAAGCTGCCCCAGCCGCTGTTCGACACGCAGTTGGCCGCGGGCTACCTGAACCTGGGCTTCTCCATGGGCTATTCGCGCCTGGTCCAAGAAGTGCTGGGCCTTGAGCTGCCCAAGGGTGAAACCCGCTCGGACTGGCTGCAGCGCCCGCTGTCGGACACCCAGGTCAGCTACGCCGCCGAGGATGCCGTGCACCTGGCCGAACTGTTTGCGGCCCTGCGCCCCCGGCTGTCCGACGACAAGTACGCGTGGGTGCTGGAAGACGGTGCCGAACTGGTGGCGGCGTTGCGCCGTGAGGTCGAGCCCGAGACCCTGTACCGCGATGTCAAGCTGGCCTGGAAGCTGGGCCGCCAGCAACTGGCGGTGCTCCGCGAGCTGTGCGCCTGGCGCGAGCGTGAAGCACGCAGCCGCGATGTGCCGCGCAACCGTATCCTCAAGGAACACTCGCTGTGGCCAATGGCCAAGAACCAGCCGGACAACTTGTCGGCCCTGGCCAAGATCGATGAAATGCACCCACGCACCATCCGCCAGGATGGCGCCTTCCTGATCGAGCTGATCAAGCGCGCCGCCAGCCTGCCGCCTGAGCAATGGCCGGCCACGTTGCCCGAACCGCTGCCGATCGAAGCGGCCGGCATCCTCAAGCGCCTGCGCGCCATCGGCCAGGCCGAAGGCGAGCGCTTGGGCATTGCCCCGGAGCTGATGCTGCGCAAAAAGGCCCTGGAAGCCCTGCTCAAGAGCGGCTACCCCAATGGCCCCTATCAACTGCCCGATTCGCTGCGCGGCTGGCGCCGTGAGCGGATGGGCCAGGCCCTGCTGGACGACCTGGCGGGCGCCGGAGAAACCCGATGAAACGTATCTGCTCGATCTACAAGAGCCCCCGCAAGAACGAAATGTACCTCTACGTACTCAAGGCCGAGGGCCTGGAGCGCGTGCCCGAGGCGCTGCTGCCGTTCTTCGGCACGCCCGTGCATGCCTTCGACCTGGTGCTGAGCCCCGAGCGCAAGCTGGCCCGCGAGGACATCGTCAAGGTGCTGGACAACCTCGAAAACCAGGGTTACCACCTGCAGATGCCGCCGGCCGAGGACGAGTACATCGAGCATTTGCCGGAAGAACTTCTGCGCCGAAACGACCCGGTCTGACCCGGCCACTCTCCCTTCACACCCCAAGGTGGCCCGCATGCCGGGCCGCCTGCGTTGTCTGCCAAGGTTGTCACTTTGATGCGCGTTCTGATCGCTGAGCAGGATCATGCCAACTACGCCCGCCTGCTGGCTGAAGCGGCCCCGGACCTGGAAATCCTGACCAGCGGCGATTCCGCCGAACTGGCCTTGCAGGCACCCCAGTGCCCGGTCTGGCTGGGCCAGCCAGACCTGCTTGCCAGTCTGCTGCGCCAGGGCCACAAGCCGGCCTGGATGCAATCGACCTGGGCCGGCATCACGCCCTTGCTGGCCGATGGCTTGCCGCGTGATTACCGCCTGACCCGTGCGGTCGGCATCTTTGGCCAGGTGATGGCCGAGTACATGCTCACCTATATGCTGGGGCACGAGCGCGAAGTGCTGTCTCGGCTGGTGAGCCAGGTGGAGCGCCGTTGGGACGACCGCCCGGGGCGTACGCTTGAAGGGCGCAAGGTGCTGATCGTGGGTACCGGCGATATCGGCCAACGCGTGGCCGAATTTCTCTTGCCGTTTGGCGTGACCCTCTATGGCATTGCCAGCACGCCCCGCGAGCAGGCGCCGTTCGTCGAGGTCGCCGGGTTGGCTGATTTGCCACGGATGGTCGGGCAGGCCGATTACGTGCTCAACCTGTTGCCGGATACCCCGGCAACCCATGACCTTTATGATGCCGCGCTGTTCAAGTGCTTCCGGCCCAGTGCGCTGTTCATCAATGCCGGGCGTGGGGTGGCGGTGGTCGATGCTGACCTGGTCGAGGCGCTGAAGCAGGGGGATCTGGCGGGCGCGGTGATCGATGTGTGCCGGCAGGAGCCGTTGCCGCAGCGTCACCCGTTCTGGACGGCGTGGGGGTTGTTGCTGACCGGGCATAGCTCGGCACCGACTTCGCCGGCGGCGATGGTACGGCTGTTTGTCGAGAACGTGCGGCAATACCAGGCAGGGCAAGGGTTGCGTGGCGAAGTGGATTTCGCGCGCGGCTATTGAGCTGCAGCCGGTCGCTACTGACAAGCGGTCTGGCATTGCCGAAGGCCAGGCTCTAGACTGGCGCCGCCATGGCGCCCAGCTACAAACACTCAAGCTGCAAGCCACCAGAAAAAAGCCATACGCGCCGCAATTGCCTGGAGCTTCCAGCATGAAGCCTGGCGCAGGCCCAATGCAGGAAACCCGTGTGATGATCGCTGAAAGCGCGCCGTTCTGGCGGCGCAAGACCCTCGAACAACTCGACCCGCAAGAGTGGGAATCGCTGTGTGACGGCTGTGGCCTGTGCTGCCTGCAAAAGCTCGAGGACGAGGACGACAACAGCGTCTATTACACCCGTATTGCCTGCAAGCTGCTGGACATGAACACCTGCCAGTGCAGCGACTACCCCAACCGTTTCGCCCAGGTGCCCGATTGCATCCAGCTCACCCCTGGCAAGGCTGACCAGTTCAAGTGGCTGCCGAGCACCTGCGGGTATCGTCTGGTCAGCGAGGGCAAGGACCTGCCGGCTTGGCACCACTTGGTTTGCGGCGACCGCAGCCAGGTGCATGAACAGCGCATTTCCCAGTCGGGGCGTATGCTCAGGGAGCAGGATGTAGACGAAGACGACTGGGAAGACCACCTGATTTTTCGCGCCAGCTGAGCGGCATCCTCCGTCGCCTCTGGGAAACAAGGAGTTTCTGTATGCGTTGCCAGCTGTTGCTCCTGCTGGGCCTTGTGGCCAGCTCGCCTGCCTGGGCGAAGAAGGTCGACCTCGACTATCAGGTGCGGCTGTTGCCTGCCAATGGCCAGGCCGAAGTGCGCCTGACCCTGGCAGACGGCAATGCGGTGCGTAGCCTCGACTTTGACCTGGGCAAGCAGGGGGCTTATAGCGGTTTCCAGGCTGACGGCCAGTGGCAGGTGCAGGGGGAGCGCGGTGTGTGGCACCCGGCGGCGGGCAAGACCAGCCTCAGCTACCGGGTCAAGCTGGACGAGAAAGTACGCAGCGGTGCCTATTCCTCGCGCATTACCCCTCACTGGGCGTTGTTCCTGGGTGACCAGCTGGTGCCACCGGCACGCCTTGACCAGCAAGACGGCACCGAATTGGTGGCGCGCTTGTCGGTCGACCTGCCTGAGGGCTGGAAAAGCATCGAAACCTCCTGGCCGCGCATCGGCAAGGACAAGTTCCGTATCGACAATGTATCGCGCCTGTTCGATCGCCCGACGGGCTGGATGCTGGCCGGCGACCTTGGCAGCCGACGTGCGCGTCTGGGCGAGACCGACGTGACGGTGGCGGCCCCGGTGGGGCAGGGCATGCGCCGCATGGACAATCTCACCCTGCTGACCTTCGTCTGGCCGCACCTGCAGGCGGTATTCCCACGCAACCCGGCAAAGCTGCTATTGGTGGGGGCCCGTGATGGCATGTGGCGCGGAGCAATGGCAGCGCGGGGCTCGATATACCTGCACAGTGCCCGGCCCATGGTCAGCGAGAGCGGTAACAGCCCTGTGCTGCGTGAACTGGTGCAGCTGTTTGCGCAGGTTCATGTGAGTGCTGACAGCGACTGGCTTGGCCAGAGCCTCACCGATTATTACGCCAACGAGTTGCTGCGCCGGGCCGGGGGGGTGAGCGATGACCGCTATCAGGTGTGGCAGGCGCGTTTGCAGAAGCAGGGGGCCAAGGTCACCCAGTTGCGCGGCGAGCGGGCAAGCCCGGCCCAGGTTGCCCGCGGGGTTTTGCTGTTGCAGGCGCTGGACAAGGAGATCCGCATCCACACCCAGGCCAAGCGCTCACTGGATGATGTGACCCAGGCGCTGATGCGCTTGCCGAAGGTGAGCACCGAGGAGTTCGTGCAGATCAGTGAGAACGTGCTGGGGCGGCGATCCGAGGTCTTGCAGAGCAAGGCGTTGCGTTAGCTTGCAGGCTGGCCCTGCTGGCGACAGGGCCATTAAAAACAACTGATCAACTACCCGTGAGCGGGTCTTTCCCCGTTACCGTCACCCCGCGCGTCGCCGCCTCGGCACTGCGTTTGAGCGCCTCCAGCTCCGTCGCACTGCGTTCGATGTCCGAGCGCAAACGGTGGTATTCCTGGCGATGTTTCTGCCACCAGGCCTTGGTCGAGCAATGGCCGCTGACTCCGCGAGCCACCGCAAGGCCACCGACCGCCATCTGCAGCAGCCCGACCAGCCCGCCGTGGCGCATACCCTTGGTGAACATCAGCGCACCACCGGCCAGTGAACCGACCCGTTCCAGGCCCTGTACGTTATGGTCCTGTGACGCCGTAGTGGAATGAATATCGAGCATGGCAAGCCCTCCATCTGAAGTGTAAGCAGCTGACCAGCTGCCTGCTGCACACGTTCAGTCGGGTTGCCAAGTGGTCGCAATTGCCAGTGTTGGGAGGGCGCTGCGCGTTGCCCGGCTACTTGAACTTGGGGCCCGAGCGGGTATTGAGCCCCTTGGCCAAACGGTCGTATAGCACCACATTCACCGTCGCGGCGAGGTTCATGCAGCCTTCGGTAGGAATGTAGATGGTTTCTTCACACCATGCGCGCACGCTGGCATCGAGGCTGCCGTCTTCCGGCCCGAAGATATAGATGGCGCGATCAGGGTGGGTGTATTCAGGCAGGGGCCGTGCACCTTCCACCAACTCCACTGCAACAGGTGTGCAACCCAGCGGGATGATGCGCTGCAGGTCGTCGATGCCGATCAGCGGAATATCGTAGTGCACGCGCTTGGTGTCAGTGACGAAGTCGCGGGCGCGCTCGTAGCGCTTGCCGGTGTAGAACACCGAGTTGACGCCGTAGCAACCCGCTGCGCGCATCACCGAACCTACGTTCTCTGCAGATTTTGGGTTGAACAGGCCGATGCAGCTGTACCGTTTGTTTGCCACGTGCCGGGGCCCTTCGCAAAAAAAGCGCGATTATACGGGCTCGCCGGCAGCAGCGGGGGGCTGTGTCGACAGTCAGTCTTTCTTCAGCAAGCCAGCCAGCCCGGCGAACGGGTTGTGCGTGGCCTTGGCGATGCTCGGGGTGCTGGTGGAGCCTTCACTGAAGTACTGCTGGTCGGTATAGCGCGAGTGCTCGTTGTCGTGGCAGTACAGGCACAGCAGCTCCCAGTTGGAGCCGTCCTGGGGGTTGTTGTCGTGGTTGTGGTCACGGTGATGCACGGTCAGCTCGCTCAGGCGCTTGCCGGCGAACTCACGGGCGCAACGGCCGCACACGTGCGGGTACATTCTCAGGGCTTTGTCGCGGTAGCCCATCTCTTTGTCGCGCTTGGCGTCGGCGAGGATGCGGTCGAGGCGGGCGGTGGCGGCGGACGTGGATGCCGAACTCATGGTGTTTCCTTTGTTCTGATCAGGCAGGTAACGGTTATGCCAACGAGTCTAGCGCGCTTGCAGGGCAAGCGGACAGGCGAAAACGTGTATTAAGGCGTAGCCTGTAGGAATGTTCAGACAGGAGGTTGCTGATGTTTCATGCGATCCTCGCCGCGCTGCTGTTAGCCGGCCTGCCCTTGGCGCATGCTGCCGGCACGCCGCCGCGTATCACTACACCGGTGCCCGGGGCACCTGGCACGGCAACGCCCACGCCGTACCCTCAGATTACCCCGAGCACTGCACCCAAGGCCTACGACAGCCAGCCCGGCGCGCCGCTGCTGCCGCCCATGCCGGTGCCCGGGCCGCCGAAGGATCAGCCATTGCCTGGTTTGCGTACGGAGCCGGCCAAACCGCCGGCGAATGATGACTAAAGCGCCAGGCGCTGCCCGTCCTGCATCCGCAGGCGTTTCGACAAGGCTACGGCCAGTGCGCGGATGATCCGCGCGGCGATGCGTGGGGCTTCGTTGAGCATCTTTTCCAGCGAATCCTTGCCCAAGGTCAGCAGTAGGCAGTCGCTGGCGGCCAGGCAGCTGGCCGAGCGGCGCTCGCCGTCGAGCACGGCCATTTCGCCGAAGGCGCGGCCACTGCGCAGCGTGGCGATTTCTACCTGGGCGCCGTGGGCGTCGGTCTTGCGCACTGAAACCACACCGTGGTGCAGGATGCACATGAAGGTGCCGGCGTCGCCTTCGTTGAAGATGGTTTCGCCTTCGACCAGGGTGGCGAGGCTGAAGTAGCCTGCGGCGGTATGGAAGTCAGCGGGCTGCAAGGTATCGAACAGGTCGCAGTCCATGAGCATGTCGCGGATTTCGGCGCTGAGATGGGTCTGGTCGGGCATGTGTCGTTCTTCTTGGCGGGTGTTGTCCGAAAGTTTCTGGGCGGCCCCGATCGTCGGCTTGCCGGCAATCAGGGCCATTGGCCCTGCGAACCTATGACAACGAAAAGCGCGTTTTACACCACGCCCAGCTCATTGAAGACGAACGCATATTCAAGTGCCACGTCTCGCAACCCCTGGTAGCGCCCACTCATACCGCCGTGGCCGGCCCCCATTTCGGTCTTGAGCAGCAGCAGGTTGCTGTCGGTCTTGCGCGTACGCAGGCGCGCCACCCACTTGGCCGCCTCCCAGTACTGCACGCGGCTGTCGTTGTAGCCAGCGACCACCAGCATGGCCGGGTAGGCCTGGGCGCTGACGTTCTCGTAGGGGGCGTAGGCCTTGATCCGCTCATACACCTGCGGCTCTTGCGGGTTGCCCCATTCGTCGTACTCGGTGACGGTCAATGGCAGCTCGGGGTCGAGCATGGTGTTGAGCACATCGACGAACGGCACTTCGGCGATGGCGCAGCGGAACAGATCCGGGCGCAGGTTGAGCACCGCGCCCATCAGCAGGCCACCGGCGCTGCCACCACTGATGGCCAAGCGGTCGGAGGCTGTCACGCCTTTAGCGATCAGGTGCTCGGCGCAGGCGATGAAGTCGCTGAAGCTGTTGTGCTTGTGCTCCTGCTTGCCGGCGCGGTACCAGGCTTCCCCCAGCTCGCCGCCACCGCGCACATGGGCGATGGCAAAGGCCACACCGCGTTGCAGCAGGCTCAGGCGGGCGTGCGAGAACCACGGGTCGAGGCTCTCACCGTAGGCACCGTAACCGTACAGGTAGAGGGGGACCGTCTTGCCCTGGTCTTGTTTGCGGCGCACCAGGCTGATCGGCACCTGGGTGCCGTCGGCGGCGGTGGCCCACAGGCGTTCGCTGACGTAGTCGTCGGCATCGAACTCGCCCAGCACCGGGGTTTGCTTGAGCACTGTCTGCGCGCCCGTGGCCAGGTCCAGCTGACGCACCTGGGCCGGGCGGTTGAGTGCCTCGTAGCGCAGGCGGATGCGCGTGCTGGCGAACTCCAGGCTGTCCTGTACGTACAGGCTATAGGCCGCGTCAGGCAACTCGACGCGGTAGGCCGGCGTGCCTTGCGGGCGCACTTCGATGATCGGCAGGCCGCCTTCACGCAGGCTCAAGGTGAGGGCGCTGGCGTTGAGGCTAAGGCCTTCGAGCATGATGTCGTCGCGGTGCGGCACCAGCACCTGCCATTGCTCGCGGGTGGGCACCTGGTCTGCCGCTGCCTGGTACAGGGCGAAATTGATGCCGTCCTGGTTGCTGCGGATGAACCAGCGCCACTGGCCATCGAGCTGGCCGTGGTCGGGGAAATACTCGTGGCCCTCGGCGCGCGGTGCCAGGCAGGTAAATGCCGCCCGTGGCGTTTCAGCGTCCAGCACCCAGGCTTCGCTGGTGGTCTTGCTGTTGAGCAGCAGGACCAGCTGGCGCTCGGAGCTGGCGCGGTAGCAATGCAGGAAAAAACGCCCGTCCGGCTCTTCGAAAACGGCCTGCGCGCCGGTTTCGCCCAACGTGTGACGGCGCAGCCGCCACGGGCGGTGGGTGTCGTCCAGTTCGGCAAAGAACAGCGTCTGGCTGTCATTGGCCCAGGTCAGGCTGCCGTCGCAGTCGTCGAAGGGCAGGGCGGTCAGGTTGCCGCTGGCCAGGTCCTTGACGTACAGGGTGTAGACCTCGTCGCCGCTGGTGTCGAGGCTGTAGGCCAGCAGGCGGTGATCGGGGCTGACGCTGAAGCCGCCAAGGGCCAGAAAGCCGCCGTTGGCCAAGGCGTTGGGGTCGAGCAGCAGCTGTTCCTGGCTTTCGTCCACCGTGTTGGCGTCATCCGCAGGCCGTGGGCAGCGATAGTGGCGCGGGTATTCATCGCCTGCCGTGGTGCGGGTGTAATAGAGGTACGGGCCCCAGGGGGAGGGCAGCGACAGGTCGGTTTCCAGGATACGGCCCTTGATCTCTTCGAACAGCTGTTCGCGCAGGGGCGCCTGGTCGGCCAGGCAGGCTTGCTGGTAGGCGTTTTCGGCCTGCAGGTACTCGAGCACCTCAGGGGTGTCGCGCTGTTGCAACCAGGCGTAAGGGTCGGTGGCCTGGTCTTGGCGGGCGATGGGGGGCTGGAGCGCGTTGGGCATCGGGGATCTCTTGGCTGGGGGGCGCCTGCGCCCGGAAAAGTGTTTATCATAGGCAACTCTTTGCCTGGCTTGCACGATCACCATGACCGAGAACGACTATACCCTCGCCTGGGGCCTTTACGCTGTTGCTGCCCTGGGTTGTCTCTGGGTGGGTTTCAAACTCACTGGCTGGATGTGGCGCTGGCTGCGTGAGCCGCTGCGGGTGATCCTCGCGGTCCTGTTGTTGACGCCGACCGTCGTCGACCCGGGCAAGGATGCCATGGCCCCGGCCATCGCCATCACTGCCCTGGACGTTGCCTTCAAGGTGGGCAACAACGCCTGGCGCGCGGTATCGGACTTTGCCATGTACGGCCTTATCGCCTTTGGCCTGTACCTGGCCTTCGTGCTGCTGCGCTGGCCGCTGGAAAAGCGTGCCCGCGAGCGTCGCGAGCAGCAGGAGGCCGCCGCCAAACGCCTGGCTGCCGAGGATGATCAAGTGGGCGTCGGGGCGCCGCTGGCCGCCGAACGCGGTGACCGTTACCGCAATGACCCACCGCCTGCCGCACCTTCTGGTGGCCGGGTCGAGCCACGTCTGTAAGCGGAGGCATCACCATGTGCGAACTGCTGGGCATGAGCGCCAACGTCCCCACCGACATCGTCTTCAGCTTCACCGGCCTGATGCAGCGCGGCGGCCGTACCGGCCCGCACCGTGACGGCTGGGGCATCGGTTTCTACGAAGGCCGCGGCCTGCGGCTTTTCCAGGACCCGGCAGCGAGCAGCGAGTCGGAAGTCGCCAACCTGGTGCAGCGTTATCCGATCAAGAGCGAAGTGGTCATTGGCCACATCCGCCAGGCCAATGTCGGCCAGGTGTGCCTGTCCAATACGCACCCGTTCGTGCGCGAAATGTGGGGCCGTAACTGGTGTTTCGCCCACAACGGCCAGCTGGGTGCGTTCAAGGGTGAGGCGACCTTTTACCGGCCGGTGGGCGACACCGACAGCGAAGCAGCCTTTTGCGACTTGCTCAACCGCATCCGCGCGGCTTTCCCTGAGCCGGTCGCGGTGGAACAGCTGCTGCCGGTGCTGGTCGAAGCCTGTGCCGAGTATCGCGGCAAGGGCGTGTTCAACTGCCTGCTCAGCAATGGTGACTGGCTGTTCTGCTTCTGTTCGACCAAGCTGGTACACATTACCCGTCGCGCCCCCTTTGGCGCGGCGCGTTTGAAGGATGTCGACCTGATCGTCGACTTTCACACCCAAACCACCCCCAATGACGTGGTCACGGTGATTGCCACCGAGGCCTTGACCGAGAACGAGACCTGGCGGCGCTACGAACCCGGCCAATGGGGCCTGTGGCGGCACGGAGAGTGCGTTTCGCAAGGCCAGAGCTAAGGACGCTGCATGTTCAGAAGTTACCTGCGGTTGCTGCTGTTCACCTTCGGCCTGCTGGCCGGTATCCAGGTGCCTGGGCTGGTCAAGGATTACAGCCAGCGGGTCGAGGCGCACCTGTTCGAATCGCGCCAGGCACTCGATGGCTTCAAACAGACCGCCGAACGCTTCTTCAAGGGCGATTTGCAGGCGCTGGTGCGGCATTACCGCAGCAGTGACGATGTGGTGTTCAACAGCGATGCCAACAGCATAGAAAGCCTGCTGATCCGCAACCAGGTGCTCGAGAACGAGTGGCAGGCGCTGCAAGGCTCGTGGGTCAGCCGCACCTGGCATGTGCTGGTGCAGCCCGACCCGCAAATGCGTGAAGAGACGCTCAAGGCGTACAGCTATCAGATTCTGCTGGTGCCGGAGGCGATTGGCTGGGGCGTCGGTGCGGGGTTTGTGCTGGCGTTTGTCGTCGAAAGCCTGTTGCTGGGAATTGCCTGGGTCATTCTCGGTGGGCGGCGCAAGGCGGTGAAAGAGAGCTGGCGTTGATCCCTGCTGGGTCAGGCCCGGCTCTACCGCCGGCAAGCCGGCTGCCACAAATAAATCACTGTCCGTGAGAGCTGTGAGAGCCGGTACAGATACTAGCGTTTGTCAAACCAACACAATCCGCTGCCCTCCCACATCCCGCGCATAGCGCTCCAGCACCTGCCGGCACACCCCGACCACCTCATCCACCAGCGCCACCCCGGTCTGCCAGGCCACCACCAGTTCCAGGCTCGGCGGCGGCTGCAAGCCTTCGAGCAGCACCAGTTCGCCCCGGCTCAGTTCGGCGTCCACCAGCGCGGGCGGCAGCGCACCAATGCCGAAGCCGTCGCGCAACAGCCGTGTGATCGCCGCCACCGAGTTCACGCAGTTGAGCCGTGGGGTTTCGGCCCCTGCGGCCTGCAACAGGCTGAGCACTTCCTGGTGCGGCCGTGAGTTCTTCGAGAACGTGACGATCCGCTCACGCCCAAGCTCGGCCAGCGAGGCGTAGTCGCGGTGTTGGGCTGAGCCGGCCGCCACCACCCAGCCCATCGGGTAGCGCGCCAGGTCCAGGCTGCGGATCGACTGTTCGCGCAGCAGGTCGGTTTGCAGGATCACGTCGAGAAAGCCTTTTTGCAGCTGTTCGCGCAAGTTCAGTGCAGTATCGGCCACCAGCTCGATTTCCACCTGGGGGTAGCGTTCGCTCAACTCGGCCACCAGCGCACTCATCCAGGTGTGGATCACGGTGTCCATCACGCCAAGGCGGATGCGCCCGACCTTGGCCCGGTCGCTGTCCAGCGACTGTTTCATGGCCTTGGCGGTGTCGAGCATGCGCTCGGCATACTCCAGCACCTTGCTGCCCTCCGGGGTCAGGCTGACGCCGCGTGAATCGCGCAGCAGCAGCTTGACGCCCAGGTCGGCTTCCAGTGCCGCGATGCGGCTGGAGACCGACGCCTGGGTGGTGAAAAGTTTCTCGGCGGTGAGGCGGAAGCTCTTGAGCCGGGCGACCCAGACGAAAGTTTCGAGGAAGCGTAGGTTCATGATCAGTTTTTCTTGTTCCAGACCGGCGGTTTTTCTCGTTGGACTCGGGCGCTGCGGGCTCTGAACATGACGCACAGGCCGCGACGCCAGACGTCGCCCATAAAACAATACCAACAAGCCGAGGCAAGCATGAACCCAAGCGGCGTGCAGCAACAGGTGCAATCCCCACCTTCGACCGGGCCGTTCGCCTGGTACCGCGACATCGACTCCCAGCAACGGCGCACGTTCTGGAGCTGCAAGATCGGCTATGGCCTGGATGGCATGGACACCCAAATGCTCAGCTTCGTCATCCCTACGCTGATCATGCTGTGGGGCATCACCACGACCGAAGCCGGGCTGATCCACACCAGCACCCTGATTGCCTCGGCCATCGGCGGCTGGGTCGCCGGCATCCTCTCCGACCGCATCGGCCGCGTGCGCACCTTGCAACTGACGGTGCTGTGGTTCGCCTTTTTCACCTTCCTCTGCGGCTTCGCCCAGAACTACGAACAGTTGCTGATCGCCCGGACTCTTATGGGCTTTGGCTTTGGCGGCGAATGGACCGCCGGCGCGGTGCTGATCGGTGAGGTGATCCGCGCCCAGGACCGTGGCAAGGCGGTGGGCATGGTGCAGTCCGGCTGGGCCATCGGCTGGGGCCTGACGGCGATCCTTTATGCGCTGCTGTTCTCCTGGCTACCGGCGGAGCAGGCGTGGCGCGCGCTGTTCCTGCTGGGGCTGGTACCGGCCATTTTCGTGATTTTCGTCCGGCGCCTGGTCAAAGACCCTGAGGTGTATCGCCAGGCCAAGGCAGTGGAGAGCGCCGAGGCGCCCTCGCAGTTCTACGAGATCTTCGCCCCCGGCATGCTCTGGACCACAATACGTGCGTCGCTGCTGACCACCGGTGCGCTGGGGGGCTACTACGCCATCACCTCGTGGCTGCCGACCTTCCTCAAGAACGAGCGCGGCTTGAGCGTGCTGGGTACCGGTGGCTACCTGGCGATGGTGATCGTCGGCTCCTACATCGGCTATGTGGTCAGCGCTTACCTGTCTGACATTCTGGGGCGCAAGAAGAACTTCATCCTGTTCGCCGTGGGCTCGTTCATCATCGTGCTGCTGTACACCCAGATGCCGGTCAGCGATGGCGTGATGCTGTGGCTGGGTTTCCCGCTGGGCTTTTTTGCCTCGGGCATCTTCAGCGGCATGGGGGCCTTCCTCACCGAGCTGTTCCCCACCCGCATTCGTGGCTCGGGGCAGGGCTTCTGCTACAACATCGGCAAGGTCATCGCCGCGATGTTCCCCTTGCTGATCGGCCTGCTTGGCCAGAAGGTGCCGCTCGGGCTGGGCATTGGCGGGTTCGCCGCGGTGTCGTACGGTGTGGTGATTCTGGCGGCCTTGAGCCTGCCGGAAACCCGCGGCAAACACCTCCAGGCGCGTTAAGGTAGGCACATGAACATCGACACGGGAGCACGCCAGGTGAAACGCCTGCTACTCAATTGCGACATGGGTGAAAGCTTCGGCAGCTGGCGCATGGGCCTGGACGCCGAGGTAATGCCCTACATCGACTGCGCCAACATTGCCTGCGGCTACCATGCCGGCGACCCCGGCACCATGCGCCGTACCGTGGCCCTGGCCCTGCAGCATGGCGTGACCATCGGCGCCCACCCGGCGTACCCGGACCTGGTCGGCTTCGGCCGCCGCTCCATGGCCTGCAGTGCCGAGGAAATTCGCGATCTGCTGCACTACCAGATCGGCGCTCTTGACGGTATCTGCAAGGTCCAGGGTGGCCGAGTGGCCTACATCAAGCCCCACGGCGCGCTGTACAACGACATGATGGCCGACCCGCTCAAGCTGCGAGCCGTGCTCGAAGCCGTGGCGGCGTATGACGCTGGCTTGCCCTTGATGCTCATGGCCACTGCCGACGACAGCGTCGCACAAGCCTTGGGTGACGAGGTTGGCGTGCCGCTGTGGTTCGAAGCGTTCGCCGACCGCGCCTATACCGCCAGCGGCCATTTGCTGTCGCGGCGCCTGCCGGGTGCGGTTCATCACGATTCGGCCGTGGTGGTCGAGCAGGCCTTGCGCCTGGCCCGTGGTGAAACGCTGGTGGCCGACGATGGCAGCGCCTTGCGCCTGCACGCCAGTACCCTGTGCGTGCACGGTGACAATGACAGCTCGGTGGCGGCGGTGCGGCAGATCCGCCAGGCCCTCGATGCGCTGGGGCCGGCATGAAGCTGCGAATCGAAGTGGTTGCGATCGACAGCCTGATGGTGCGCCTGTTCGACCGGATCGACGAGGCCAACATGCCGTGGCTGCTCGCCGCGAGCCACCGTTTGAGTGCCGCCTTCGGTGAGCACCTGGTGGACCTGGTGCCGTCCTACACCACGCTGATGGTGCAGTTCGATATGCCGCCAAGGCAGGCGAGTGCGTTGATCGACCAGGCGCTGGAGGGGCTGCAGCCAGACGCGGGCACCAGCGGTCGCCGGCACGAGATTGCTGTGTGGTACGACGCCAGTGTCGGCCCTGAGCTGCCGCTGCTGGCCGCACGCAGCGGCTTGAGCGAGCAAGAGGTGATCCGCCTGCACAGCGAGCGCGAGTACCCGGTGTTCGCCCTTGGCTTCGCTCCGGGGTTCGGTTTCATGGGGCTGGTGGACGAACGCCTGGCATCCCCGCGGCTGAGCACTCCGCGCAAGCGCGTGGCGGCCGGCAGTGTCGGCATTGCCGAGCGCCAGACAGCCGCCTATCCCGCCGTGTCACCTGGCGGCTGGAACCTCATAGGGCGTACCCCGGTTCGCCTGTTCGACCGCGAGCGTGAAGGCTACAGCCTGCTGCAGCCGGGCGATCGGGTGCGCTTCGTGGCGGTGTCCCATGCCGAGTTCCTGGCATTGGGTGGTGACGACAGCCCGTTGGAGGCACAGGCATGACGCAATTGAAGATCGAAGCCAGCACCGCCTTGTGCCAGTTGCAGGATGCCGGGCGCTTTGGTGTGCGGCACCTGGGGGTGACCCAGGGCGGTGCGCTGGATTGGGTGGCGATGAATTGGGCCAACTGGCTGCTGGGCAACCCGTTGGGCGCGCCGGTGGTCGAGGTGGCGCTGGGCGGCTTCACGGTAGTGGCCGAGCAGGATTGCATACTCGCCTTGGCCGGTGCCGACCTGGATGCTCGTGTCGATGACCAGCCGCTGGCCCCCTGGCGCAGCTTTGCCTTGGCCAAGGGCCAACGGCTGACCTTGAAGCAACCGAAGCAGGGCGTGCGTGCTTATCTTGCGGCGCCGGGCGGGTTTGAAGGTGAAGCCGTGCTGGGTAGCTGCGCCACTGTTGTGCGTGAAGAGCTGGGTGGCACCGATGGGCGAGGGGCCGCGCTAGGCAAAGGGCAATTGTTGGCGTTTGCCGGCACGCAGCCGGCCCTGCGCGAAGTGCCAGAGGTGCTGCGCCCCCATTATCGGCAAAAGCCCGTGCTCGATCTGGTCATGGGCGCGCAGATCGGTGATTTCAGCGGTATGAGCCTGTTCGAGGCGTTCAACCGTGACTGGACGCTGGACAGCCGTGGCGACCGCATGGGCATTCGTTTGCTCGGGCCGCAGCTTGTTTATCAGGGCGCGCCGATGATTTCGGAGGGTATTGCGTTAGGGGCGGTGCAGGTGCCCCCGGACGGGCAGCCGATCGTGCTGCTCAATGACCGGCAGACCATCGGTGGCTATCCGCGGCTGGGGGCGTTGACGCCGTTGGCGTTGGCGCAGTTGGCCCAGTGCATGCCGGGGGCGGCGGTGCGGTTCAGGGCGGTGGTGCAGGAAGAGGCCTGGCGGGAGCAGCAGGCTTGCCTGAACGGTTGGCGGTGACGCTACCGGCGCTACCGCCGGTAAGCCGGCTCCCGCGGGTACCCCACAAGGCTCAAATGCTGAGGTGTATCTGTGGGGCCCGCCGGCGATAGGGCCGGTACAGGCGAAACTACTTGGACAGATACCGCATGCCATCCTCCAACCCTTGCAAGGTCAGCGGATACATCTTGTCCTCGATCAGGTCACGCACCAGGTGTGTCGATGCCGTGTAATCCCAGGCCTGTTTCGGATACGGGTTGATCCAGATGATCTTCTTGAATTTCTCCATGAAGCGCTGCATCCACACATACCCGGCCTCTTCGTTCCAGTGCTCCACACTGCCACCGGGCTGGGTGATCTCGTAGGGCGCCATGGCCGCGTCGCCGACGAACACCACCTTGTAGTCATCGCCGTATTTGTGCAGCAGGTCGAAGGTGGAGAAGCGCTCCGAAGTACGCCGCAGGTTGTTCTTCCACACCGATTCATAAACGAAGTTGTGGAAGTAGTAGTACTCCAGGTGCTTGAACTCGGTCTTGCAGGCCGAGAACAGCTCTTCGCAGACTTTGACGTGGGCATCCATCGAGCCGCCGATGTCGAACAGCAACAGCAGCTTGACCGTGTTGCGCCGTTCGGGGCGCATCTGGATGTTCAGCAGCCCGGCGTCACGTGCGGTATGGTCGATGGTGCCGTCGATGTCCAGCTCTTCGGCGGCGCCTTCGCGGGCGAACTTGCGCAGCCGGCGCAGGGCCAGCTTGATGTTGCGCGTGCCCAGCTCGACCTGGTCGTCGAGGTTCTTGTACTCGCGCTGGTCCCAGACCTTCACCGCCTTGCCCTGACGTTTGCCGGCGTCGCCCACGCGGATGCCTTCAGGGTTGAAACCGCCAGAGCCGAACGGGCTGGTGCCGCCGGTGCCGATCCACTTGTTGCCACCGGCGTGGCGTTCCTTCTGCTCTTCCAGGCGTTTCTTGAACTCCTCGATCAGTTTGTCCAGGCCGCCCAGTGACTGGATCTGTGCACGTTCCTCATCCGTCAGCGAGCGCTCGAACTCCTTGCGCAGCCAGTCTTCAGGGATCAGTGCTTCGAGGTGCCGGTCGAGGTTTTCCAGGCCTTTGAAGTAGGCCGAGAAAGCCCGGTCGAACTTGTCGAAATGGCGCTCGTCCTTCACCAGGATGGCCCGTGCCAGGTAGTAGAACTCGTCCATGTCGGCGAACACCACGCGCTGTTGCAAGGCGTTGAGCAGGTCGAGCAGTTCGCGAACCGATACCGGCACCTTGGCCGCACGCATTTCGTTGAACAGGTTGAGCAGCATGGCCGGCTCCTGTCAGCGGTTGCCGCGCCGGCTCATGAAGGCCAGGCGTTCGAGCAGTTGAACGTCCTGCTCATTCTTCACCAGGGCGCCGGCCAGCGGCGGAATGGCCTTGGTCGGGTCGCGTTCGCGCAATACCGCTTCGCCGATGTTGTCGGCCATCAACAGCTTGAGCCAGTCGACCAGCTCGCTGGTGGAGGGCTTTTTCTTCAGACCCGGCACCTTGCGCACGTCGAAGAACACGTCAAGCGCTTCGCTGACCAGCGATTGCTTGATGTTGGGGTAGTGCACATCGACGATCTGCTGCAGGGTGTCGCGGTCCGGGAAGGCGATGTAGTGGAAGAAGCAACGGCGCAGGAACGCGTCGGGCAGTTCTTTTTCATTGTTCGAGGTAATGATGATGATCGGGCGTTGCTTGGCCTTGATGGTCTCGTCGATTTCGTAGACGTAGAACTCCATCTTGTCGAGTTCCTGCAACAGGTCGTTGGGGAACTCGATATCGGCCTTGTCGATTTCGTCGATCAGCAGGATCACCCGCTCCTCGGCCTCGAAGGCTTCCCAGAGCTTGCCCTTTTTCAGGTAGTTGCGCACATCGTGGACTTTTTCAGTGCCCAGCTGGGAGTCGCGCAGGCGGCTGACCGCGTCGTACTCGTAGAGGCCCTGGTGGGCCTTGGTGGTGGATTTGATGTGCCAGGTGATCAGTCGGGCGCCGAAGGAGGCGGCCAGCTGTTCGGCAAGCATGGTCTTGCCGGTGCCTGGCTCGCCCTTGACCAGCAGTGGGCGTTCGAGGGTGATGGCCGCGTTGACCGCCAGTTTCAGGTCGTCTGTGGCGACGTAGTCGCGGGTGCCTTCGAACTTCATCGGGAGTGTCCTCTGCGGGGGCCAGTACAGGTACGGCATGTCTTCATTGGTTGTCAGCGACTATACCCCGGCCCCAGGCGGCTGCAAACGCAGACCGGGTATTCAGTCCCTGAATGGCTCGTCACGCCTGTTCAGTCGGAATCGGGCGCAGGTTGCTCATAGCGTGCATTGAACGCCTGGACAAACCCGTTGCGCAGAATCTGCAAAAACGCCTCGAAGGCGCTGATGTTCTGTTGGTGCACGCTGCCGCTGAGTTCCACACGGGTGGCGAACTGGTTTTTCGGCTGGTTCTTCAGCACCGTTTCGCTGGCCCCTACCAGCGCTTCCCACACCGAGCGGAAAAAACCCTTGTTCTTGTCCTCGATGTCCTGCTGCCAGTTGAACACGTCCACGTCGCGCAGCAACGGCTTGATGTAGCCATTGAGCCGGCCGTTTTCCGCCTGGGCCTCGATCACCACATCGCCGTGCCCGGCATTGAAATCGAACTTGCCATAGGCACTGGCGAAGTCGTTCAGCCTGCGCAGCTCCATGCCGGTTGCGCGCAGCCGGAACTCGAAATCATCGAAGTCGCTGAACGGGTCGAAGGTCGCGCGGCTCTGCACCCTGGCATCGCCCAACAGCAGGGCTTTAGCCTCGAAGCTGGCGTCGCGCCGGCCTTTGTCGTCCCGTACGTTGGTCAGGTTGCGGATATTGGCGTCGAGCCGGGTGGCCTTGAGGTCGACCGGCGGCTTGGAGTTGAAGTTGTGGAAGGTCAGCGTGCCGTCATCGATGCGCACATCGTTGAGGGTGATCGGCAGCAGTTTTTCCAGCTGCTGGCGCCAGTCTGTACCCTGACCGGTCTGCGAGGCCTGTTTGTTGCCGCCGTCGACGAAGTTGAGCACCGGTCGTAAAAAGGTGACTTCGGCCACCACAGCATGGTCATACCACAGCGCTTGCCAGCTCACCGAGAGGTCGATCAGTGGCGCATCGAGCAGCGGCACCGGAACCTTGCCGCTGGTCTTGACGATCTTCAGCCCATCGATCTGGTAGGCCCCGCGCCACCAGGCCAGTTCCACGTCCGTGACCTGGCCACGGTACTCCCCCATGTCCGCCAGCTTGTCGTTGAGGTAGTCGCGCACCAGGTAAGGCAGCGCCAGGTGCAGGGCCACCAACAGCACGACCAGGCTGGCCAGGCCGACCAGTGGCCAGCGATAACGGGCTTTCATCGCAGTGATCTCCAAGGCGGGTTGTGCGGTTGACCGCAGGCCGCCCGGGCGAGTTCGAACGGGCTTTACGGGCCAACGGGGCAGGCTTACCCTTTAAGCCTTTCCCCGCCACTTCATGCCAAGGACCCTGCCATGAGCCGTATCTACGCAGACAACGCCCATTCCATCGGCAATACGCCGCTGGTGCAGATCAACCGCATCGCCCCGCGCGGTGTGACCATCCTGGCCAAGATCGAAGGGCGCAACCCTGGGTACTCGGTCAAGTGCCGTATCGGCGCGAGCATGGTCTGGGACGCCGAGGGCAGCGGCAAGCTCAAGCCCGGCATGACCATCGTCGAGCCGACCTCGGGCAACACCGGCATTGGCCTGGCCTTCGTCGCCGCCGCCCGTGGCTACAAACTGATCCTGACCATGCCGGCCTCGATGAGCCTGGAGCGTCGCAAGGTACTGAAGGCCCTGGGCGCCGAGCTGGTGTTGACCGAGCCGGCCAAGGGCATGAAAGGCGCGATCGAGAAGGCCAACGAGATCGTTGCCTCGGACCCGGCGCAGTACTTCCTGCCAGGCCAGTTCGACAATCCGGCCAACCCGGCCATTCATGAAAAGACCACCGGCCCGGAGATCTGGAACGACACCGACGGTGCAGTCGACGTGCTGGTGGCCGGTGTCGGCACCGGTGGCACCATTACCGGCGTGTCGCGCTATATCAAGCACACCCAGGGCAAGTCGATCCTCTCGGTGGCGGTCGAGCCTGTGGCCTCGCCGCTGATCAGCCAGACCCTGGCCGGTGAGGAGCTCAAGCCCAGCCCGCACAAGATCCAGGGTATCGGCGCCGGCTTTGTGCCGAAGAACCTTGACCTGTCGATCGTCGACCAGGTCGAGACCGTGACCGATGAAGAGGCCAAGGCGATGGCCATCCGCCTGATGCAGGAGGAGGGCATCCTTTGCGGCATTTCCTGCGGCGCGGCGATGGCTGCTGCGGTGCGGCTGGCGGAAAAGCCGGAGATGCAGGGCAAGACCATCGTCGTAATCCTGCCCGACTCCGGCGAGCGCTACCTGTCGAGCATGCTGTTCGCCGACATGTTCAGCGAGCAGGAGAACCAGCAGTAAGCGGCAAGCTGCCCCTGCGCTCGGGTTTATTGCAAAATCTTCATGAGTGAGTTCCCGCCCGGGTTGTTTTTACCTGGGCGTGATGGGTTTATGATGGCAGGATGATTTTTGATGGGGGCAGGCAGCGCTGGCCTGCTCCCTTTCCAAGGAGTGTTGCATGACCTTTTCCTTCGTCGCCAAGGCAGGTGTCCTGCTGGTTTTTTTTGGCAGCGTGCTGTTCGTCCACCTGCGCGGCAAGGCGCGATTGCCAGTCCTGCGCCAGTTCGTCAACCATTCTGCGCTGTTCGCACCCTATAACAGCCTTATGTACTTTTTCTCCGGGGTGCCGTCCAAGCCGTACCTGGACCGCCAGCGTTTCCCTGAGCTGGACGTGCTCAAGGACAACTGGCAGCAGATCCGTGAGGAGGCCATGCGCCTGTTCGATGAGGGCTACATCCGCGCCGCCGAAAAAGACAATGACGCAGGCTTCGGGTCGTTCTTCAAGAAGGGCTGGAAGCGTTTCTACCTGAAGTGGTACGACAAACCGCTGCCGTCGGCCGAGGCGCTGTGCCCGAAGACCGTCGAGCTGGTCAGCGCCATCCCCAACGTCAAGGGCGCGATGTTTGCCCTGCTGCCCGGCGGCAGCCACCTCAACCCGCACCGCGACCCCTTCGCCGGCTCGCTGCGCTATCACTTGGGCTTGTCCACGCCGAACTCCGACCATTGCCGCATCTACGTCGACGGCCAGGCCTACGCCTGGCGTGATGGCGAGGACGTGATGTTCGACGAGACCTACGTGCACTGGGTCAAGAACGAAACCGACGTCACCCGGGTGATCCTGTTCTGCGACATCGAACGCCCGCTCAGCAACCCGCTGATGGCCCGCATCAACCGCAAGGTCAGCGCCTTCCTGGGCCGCGCCACTGCACCGCAGAACACCGATGACGAGCGGGTGGGCGGGATCAACCAGGCGTATGCCTGGAGCAAGCGCTTCAGCAACAGGATCAGCACCCGCGTGAAGCAGTTCAAGCGTGCCAACCCCAAGGCCTACCGCATCCTGCGGCCGGTGCTGGCGGTGGCTGTGGCGTACCTGCTGTATCGCTGGTTGTTCTGAAGTTTCGGTGCCTGCAGGGCCCTATCGCCGGCGACAGGGCCCAACAGGCATCACAGAAGCCAGCTATTGTCCTGGCCCTGATTCACCGCTATATTCCAGAGCATTCACCTCCCCGAAGACCTGCTCATGCCTGCCATCCTGTCCACCGCAAGCTTTGCCATCGCGCCAGTCGCGGGCGGGGCCGTGCGTGGCAGCCAGCAGCCGGCCATGATCAGTCATTACCCACCACCTGTCAGTGGCGTTGTAGGCGGCGTAGCTCCGCCTCGCTGCGTGGTTGTGCCGGGCTGACCGGCCTTTGGCCGCATCCCGTCACACGCGCAACCTACTGAACACGGTCGGCGGCTTCCCTAACTGAAGTTCACGCCCACCGTTCGGCTTATCTGCCCGAATACAGGTGCATGCATGTCTGTCTTTTCCAAAGCATCCGTGGCCTCGGCGGCCACTACCAGCCTGTTCGTCCTGCTGTGGAGCAGTGGCGCCATCGTCTCCAAACTTGGCCTGGCCCATGCCAGCCCGTTTGCTTTCCTGCTGCTGCGCTCAGCGCTGGCACTCGCCGGGTTGCTGCTGATCGGCCCGTTGCTGGGCCTGCGCTGGCCGCGCACACGTGGGGCGATGTTGCGAGCCCTTGGCACCGGCTGCGTGTTGCTCGGTGCCTACCAGATCTTCTACCTGCTGGCGCTCAATACCCACGTGACCCCCGGCGTGATGGCCACGGTGATGGGAGTACAACCGATCCTCACTGTGGTGCTGATGGAGCGCCAGCGCTCCTGGCGCCGGCTGTTCGGTCTGGGCCTGGGGCTCGGCGGGCTGGTGATGGTGGTCTATCAGGGTATCAACCTCGGCGGAGTGTCGCTGGCCGGGATGCTGTTTGCCTTGCTGGCGCTGGGCAGCATGACCTTTGGCTCGATCCTGCAAAAACGCATCACCGACAACCCCATGGGCACGCTGGGCCTGCAGTATCTGGCGGGTTTTGCCATGTGCGCTGTGTTCGCGCCGCTGCAGCCGCTGCACGTTGCGTGGAGCGGTAGTTTCATTGGTGCGCTGCTGTGGATGGGGCTGGTGGTTTCGCTGCTGGCGACCATGCTGCTGTACCGCCTGATCGCCAAAGGTAATCTGGTCAACGTCACCAGCCTGTTCTACCTGGTGCCGGCGGTGACTGCGGTGATGGACTTCCTGATCTTCGGTAATCGCCTGGCACCGCTCAGCCTGCTGGGAATGGGGCTGATTGTGGTCGGTTTGCTGTTCGTGTTCAGCAAGCCTGCCAGTCGCATGGCCCAAGCATAGGCCGTCAGCGAAACTCTTCGGGGATGGCGTGGCGCAGCACGCCTTCCTCGAAGTCCAGGGTGCCGGCTTCGCGCTGCGTCAGCAGGTAGTAGAGCAGGGTGTCGAGTGAGCGCGAAGGCGGGACTTCGACGGCCAGCATCCTGACCGCTTTTTCGACTTCGCTGGGGCAGCCGAAATCTTCGAGTGCCGCACGAACCTGCTCCAGATCACCGCCTGCCTTCACAAGAACGCGAAATACCGAAGCGCCGCCACTGTGCAGCAAGCCTTCGAACCAGGATTGCTCGCCCTCTTCGCTGATGCTGATGGTGTCGCCAGGTGCGATGCCGTAGGCATAGAAGGGGATGCTGTCGACCTGGTAGCCAGCCGCGGTACGTTTTGCCCAGAGGCCTTCGACCGATGCGGGTGGGTAGCCTTGGGCATCCTGCTCCAGGCGCCAGAGCACGATCTTGTAGGCTGGGGTTTGCTCGGGGGGCATGGGGCGTTACGTGTCGTGAGGGCTGCTTATCGTAATGCCCTTTGGCGTTGTTGTCTGTACTGGCCCTATCGCCGGCAAGCCGGCTCCCATCGGTAGTGCGCTGCGCAGCTCCTGTAGGAGCCGGCTTGCCGGCGATAGGGCCGGTGCAGGCCACCCAGGCTGCTAGAAGTAATACCCAATGTTTATATTGGTCCGGTAATACCAGTCATTGCTGCCCACCGAGCTGGTGCTGGTCCAGCCTGTGCCATTTTCCGCCCCCCCAAACGGGTTGGCATTGCGCGCCCAGGTCAGGTCGACCCAGGCCATGATCGGCATGGCCAGGAACTGCGCGCCAACGGTGAACATCTGCGAATCGTCCCAGCCATGTTCATCTTTCATCATCCGGCTGTAGTCGGTATAGAGCTTGATCTTTTTCAGTTGCCCAAGCTTTGGGGTCAGCACGTCATAGCCGACGTTGACTGCAGCGATGGTGGCCTTGGAGGCGATCAGGTATGCAGGGGTTAGGCCGTTGCCGCCCATCAGCACTGCGTCGTTGCTGACGCCCGCCGGGTTCTTCGGATCGTACTCATAGCGGATGGCCTGGCCCGTCACCGTCCAGGGGCCTCTGTTGAGCAGCGCGTGGACTCCGCCTGCCCAGTAATCGCCATCGTCATGGGTGGTGGCGTTGTACAGCTCGGCAGCCGCCAGCGAGGCACCCAGCTCGGTCTTCCAGCCATCGCCGCTGAAGGTACGGGCGACACGGGCGTTGACCTGGTTGTGTTTCTCGTTGTCTTGGCGCGATTGGGTAAACGGCACGGCGTTGTCGTCGAGGTCGGCATAACGCCCGACTTCCGGTGAGTAGCGCAGGCTTGAAGGCAGCATGCGCGGGAAGTAACCCAATTGCAGGTCCCACTGCGCATCCTTGTAGCTGTATTTGAGGCCTTTGCCTGCGCTGACGCCGTAGCCCATGAAGAACGGTATGTGATAGCTCCAGCCAAACTGTGGATACGGCTCCAGGCCGAACGGTTTGAACGGCGCCCCGATTTGCAGGTTGGCTTGGGGGCTGAAGCGGTAGCCAATGTAGCCACGGTCGATCGAGCGCTTGCCGTCGTCCTGGAACCAGTAGCCGACATCGCTGAACAGCTGGCGATGGTTGGCCTGCACGTCGAGGCGGAAGGTATCGAAGAGGAAGCGGCCGTTGTTTTCGGTGGTGTCCCAGTGTTCGTCGCGGTAATTGACGCGCAGGGCGCCGCCGATATCCAGGCTGCTCTGGCCGTCGTCGCTGCGCCAGGCAATATGCGGAAGGCTTTTTCGCGGTGGGTGGCTGGTCGGGGCGGCGGGGCCGGGTTCGGAAGCGAAACTTGCGCAACTGCCGAGAATCAGACCGAGGCTTATCACATATCTTTTCATGCCATGCCCTGCAAGGTTGGGAGGTTTTCCGCAGGCAAAGGGGGAGCGTCGCCCGTACTGCGGGTTTTTTGTTTTATGGGTGAGATGTTGTTTGACAAAGGAAATGGAGCAGGTTTTGTGCCAGGTTCTTTTGTTTAATAAAAACTGATTTAAAACAATTATTTATATTTGAAACGGCTTGGTTTGTACCGTATCTGGAACAGGCTGAAAGTTTGGTTACTGTTATGCCCAGGCATTGTGCGTCGATGCACTACTTTGTCTTGGGTTGTATCGGTACATGCCTTATCGCTGGCAAGTGGGCGATAAGGCAGGAATGAACAGTACAAAACCAGGTCAAAAAAAACCGGCCCATGAGGGCCGGTCAAATTTACGCGTGAGCGAATGTTCAATTCACAGATCAAGCACCAACCGCCGGCTCTTGCACCCGGACACACAGACCATCATCGATTTGTTCGCCGCCCGCTCAGCCTTGGTCAGCACCCCGTCGCGGTGGTCCACATCCCCCTCCAGCACTCGGGTCTCGCAAGAGCCACACACACCCTCACGGCAGCTGTACTCGATATCGCAGCCGGCTTCGAGCAGCACATCCAGCAGGTTCAACCCGGGTTCGACGCTGACCGTCCTGCCTGACCGGCTCAGCTCGACGCTGTAGCTGGCCTGGGCATCGTCCGATGCCGCCACTTCGGCTGCGGTAAACCGCTCGATATGCGCATGGGGGTAACCCAGGCGTTCGCAGGTCTGCTCGAAGGCATCGAGCATCGGCGTCGGCCCGCAGCAGTAGAAGTGCGTGTCCGCAGGCCGCCCGGCCAGGTAGCCGGCCAGGTCCGGCAGGCCGCCTTTCTCGTCGTTGAAGTGGTAGACCACCTTTGCCCCAAGCCCGCTGATCTCCTCCAGCAGTGCGGCTTCGGCACGCGAGCGTGCACAGTAGATCAGCTCGGCCGAGCGCCCCAGCGTCAGCAACTGGCGGAACATGCAGTAGATCGGCGTAATGCCGATGCCGCCCGCCACCAGTACGCTGTGGCTGGCGCGGGTGTCGAGGGCAAAGTTGTTGCGTGGCTGGGAGATCTGCAGTTGCGTGCCCACGCGCAGTTGCTCGTGCACATAGCGCGACCCCCCGCGGCTGGCTCGGTCACGCAGGATGCCGACCACATAACGGCCCTGGTCGCTTGGCGCGTTCAGCAGCGAATAGCTGCGCACCAGGCCATTGGGCAGGTGCAGGTCGATGTGCGAACCGGCGTCGAAGGGCGCGAACACAGTGTCACCCCAGGGGCGCAGCTCAACGCTGATGATGCCTTCGGCTTCATGGCGCAGGGTGTGCACCCGTGCACTGATGGTGGAGGAGTTGGACATCGGTCACCTCAGGCCAGTTGCTTGGTTTCGATCAGGGCCAGCTGTTCCTTGGCCTTGCCCTTGAGGTAGCGGCGCAGGCGCACCACGCCCAGGTCGTGCTGGTAGAGGTTTTCACGTTGGTTGGCGTCGAACTCCATGAATTCCAGCAGCACCCGGTCCTGCTCCAGTACCGCCCAGTGGCGCGCCTCCAGGCGGTTCTTGTAGAGGAAGCGCCAGGTGTCGCGTTGCCAGCCGGTCAGCGGCCGGGCGCGCCAGTGGAACACGGCCGACAACGCTCGGCTGCTGGGGGTGTAGCTGCCGATGATGGTGAAGTTGCCGCCCGGGCCACCGGTCTTGGGGTAGGGAATCTCCAGGCGCAGCCAGTGGCAGCCGTTGTCGAGGAATTCGGTCCAGTCGAAGTTGACCCCGCGCTGGCCTTCTTTCTCGAAGAAGAAGCCTTGTTCGGTATCGCGGGTGACGAACCTGGCGGTGGCTTCGCCCTCGCTCATGGAATGCGACATCTTGTGCAGGTAGGTGCCGTGCATCGGGTCCATGACGTTGTCGAGCACGTAGCGGTAGTCGCCTTTCCATTCGGTGTAGCAAAGGAAGCTGCTCCACTGGGGCGAGGTGAGCTGCTCGGGCAGTATCAGCTCCGGTGGTGTGTCCAGGTGCGGGTCGGTGGCGTTGAACAGAAAGATCGCCCCCGCAGCCTCGCGGGTATGGAACATCCGCGTCGGGCGGCTGCCTTCGAGCTTGCAGCCAGGGCTGCCGGGCACTTTGGTGACTGTGCCGTCGCAGCGTACTTCAACGCCGTGGTACGGGCATTGCAGGCGGTCACCCAGCACCGGCCCTTGGGACAGCGGCGCGCCGCGGTGCGGGCAGTGGTCCTCAAGCGCGTGCACGCTGCCATCGTTGTCGCGCCACAGGGCGATCTTGTAGCCCAGGCGACGGATGGAAACCGGTTTGTCGCTCAACAGTTCCGACGGCAGAACCGGGAACCAGAGGTCTTTCAGGCCATTGGCCAGGTGTTGTCCAACAGGGTCGACGGTTACATGCATGTTCATCTTGTTCTTCTCCGCAGGGTCATTCGCCCAGCCGTGCCATCAGGGTTACAAAGGCGTCTTCAGTCCACGCTCCGCTGGTCAGCGGGCAGGGCGGGCCGGCCAGGTTGAGGTGGGCGAGCAATTCCCCCAATTCGCTCACGCCGTTGCCGTAGGCGCGTTCGATGGAATCGCCGAGCAGGTCCTCGAACGGTGTGTTGGGGCGTTTGCGTGCCTGGTGCGGCTGCAGGTAAACCTCGGGTGTGCTCATGGGATCGACCTCAGTTGTGCTTGGGCTTGTCGGTGAGGAATTTGCCTTGGGGTGCTTCTGCGTGCTGCTGGCGCCGGGTGTTGCCATCGATGCCGCCGGCAATCGCCCATTCGGCGAATACGGTCGGGCCGGGTTCGAACGCGCGTGGCTGCCATTCGGCGGTCAGTTGGTCCTCGTCGGCGTAGTACTCGACCAGCGCGCCGGCCGGGTTCTTGAAGTACCAGAAGAACGCCGATGACACCGGGTGGCGGCCCGGGCCGATTTCGGTGGCCCAGCCGCAGCGGGAGATATGCATGCCGCCGCCGAACACCTCGTGCAGGTCACGTACGGTGAACGCCACGTGATTGAGGCCGGCGCGCGGGGCCGGCAGCTGGAGCATGAACAGGTCGTGGTGGCCGCCTTCCTCGGCGGTGCGCAGGAAGGCGCCGCGGTTGGGGTAACGGTCCGATGCCTGGAAGCCGAAACGTTCGTGGTAGAAGGCCTCGCAGGCGTTCACGTCCTTGACGAAGAACACCACGTGGCCCACTTCGATGGGCGTGGCACGGTCGTAGATCGGCGCCGGCTTGTTGATCCGGCCCTTGGTCTGCCAGGTGTTGTGGCCGCTGCACTCGATGTCCAGCGTGCGTTTGCGGGTGACCTGCAAGCGGATCGCCAGGCCGTTAGGGTCGGTGCAACCGATGCGGCCATTGCCTTCGACAAAGCCCGGGTCGTTGGCGATGCGCTGGCTGTACAGGGCAAGGTCCGCCTGGCTTGCGACACCCCACACCACTTCACGCACGGTCGAACCGGGCTCGATGGCCGGCGGCAGGCCGGGTTTGTCGAGGGCGGCCAGCACCACGCGGCAGCCATTGAGGGTTTCGAAGATCACCTCGTCAGGCTGTTCGCTGACTTTGCTCAAGCCCCAGTCGGTGAAGAAGCGGACGCAGGTGGCGAGGTCTTCCACGCCATAGGTGACTTCGTCGATGCCCAGTACGCTCATTGCCCTGCCTCCACGCCGGCCCAGGCCAGCGGCTGTTGGTTCATGCCCCAGTAGAGGCTTTTCTGCTCCATGTACTGCAGGATCCCCAGGCGGCCTTTTTCACGGCCCAGGCCGCTGTCACGCCAGCCGCCGAACGGCGTCGAGATGGAGAACTGCTTGTAGGTGTTGATCCACACCGTACCGGCCTGAAGCTTGCGGCCAAGCGCCCAGGCACGCTTGTAGTCACGGCTCCAGATACCGGCGGCAAGGGCGTACAGGCTGTCGTTGGCCTGGGCCAGCAGGTCTTCTTCGTTGTCGAACGGTAGGGCCACCAGCACCGGGCCAAAGATCTCTTCCTGACAAACCTGCTGGTGGTTGCCCAGCCCTTCGAGGATGGTCGGCGGGTAAAAGTAACCCTGCTCGTACAGGCCGCCGCTCGGGCGCTCACCGCCCAGGCGCAGGCGGCCACCTTCGGCCAGGCCCAGGGCCACGTAGCGCTCCACCGACGCGCGGTGGCCAGCACTGATCAGCGGGCCCATCTGCGTGCGCTCGTCGGCCGGGTCACCCAGGCGCAGTTGCGCGGCGGCAGCGGTCAGCCGGGCCATGAACGGCTCGTACAGGGCACGGGCGACGAACAGCCGGGAGCCGGCGATGCATGCCTCACCCGAGGAGCTGAAGATGCCGTACAGCACACCGGCCACGGCGTGGTCGAGGTCGGCGTCGTCAAGGACGATGGTCGGCGACTTGCCGCCCAGCTCCAGCGACACCGGCATCATCTTGTCGGCGGCGATATGGGCGATGTGTTTGCCGGTACGGGTGCCGCCGGTGAACGACACACGTTTGACCAGCGGGTGGCGGGTCAAGGCGTCACCCAGCAGTGAACCCTTGCCTGGCAGCACGCTGACCAGGCCTTTGGGCAGCCCGGCGTCCTCACAGATGCGGGCCAGTTGCAGGGCCAGCAGTGGGGTGATTTCCGCCGGTTTGATCACCACCGCATTGCCACCGGCCAGGGCCGGGGCTAGCTTCTGCGCCTCGCTGGCGATGGGCGAGTTCCATGGCGTGATCGCCGCGACCACACCCATCGGCTCGTACACGCTCATGCTGACGAAATCGCCGCGCGACGGGGTGATGGTTTCCTCCAGCGTTTCGCAGGCAGCGGCGAAAAACTGGAACGTCCCTGCCGCGCTGGCGACCAGGGCGCGGGTTTCGTTGATCGGCTTGCCGTTGTCCTGGCGTTGCAGTTGCGCCAGCTCTTCAGCGCGCTCGCGGATCAGCCCGGCGATGCGGTACAGCACAGCGGCACGTTCGTGCGGTTTGCGCTGGGCCCAGCCGCTGTGCAGGAAGGCCTGATGGGCCCCCTGCACGGCGGCTTCGACATCTTCAAGGCTGGCCGCATTGAGCCAGGCGACCGGCTCACCGGTCGCCGGGTAGCACGAGGCGTAACGCTCGCCGCCGCCCAGGCGCCAAGTGCCGGCGATGCACAGCGGTAAGGTCTGTTCCAGAGTCATTGGCAGTCCCCTAGATGGAAATGGCATGGGCGTGGTTGCCAAGGGCGCGAACCACGCTGTAGACGGTCAGTGCCGAGGTCTTCGGGTTGGCCGGCAGCGGTTTGCCGCGCAGGCTCATTTCGAAGCGGCCGAAGGCGCCGCGGGCCTCGACCTGGTGCACGTTTTCTTCGCTGAGCGGGTCAGCGATCAGGGTCACGCGGGTGCGGTCAAGGCCCAGCCCGGCCAGTGACAGCGTGGCCGCGACGTTGGCGTTTTTCGGGTACAGCCGCGCTGCCTCACGGGCGCTGCCGTCGAAGATCACGGTCGCTTCTGTAAGGGCGTCCAGCGTACACACCTGCTCGGCGGGGGTGCTTTGCCAGGCGCGCGCCGGTTTGCGGCCGGTGTAGCTGACCGCGTCCAGGCCACCGACCTTGGCTGCTGACAGTGCGTCGATGCCGCCAATGGCGCCGGGCAGCAGTTCGATACGCGTGTTGCCGTGTGCCGCTGCCGCTTCCAGGCGCTCGACCAGGCCAGGCTCGGACAGCGCACCAACCGAGACGATCAGGCAGGCAACCCCGCGCTCCAGCGCTGGCAGCACGTGCTCTTCGATTGCCTTGTGGCCGGCGCATTCGACCAGCAGGTCGGGGCGCGCGTCGGCCGGCAGGGCGGTGAGTACCTGCGGCGGCCGGCGCAAGCTCGCCAGGCGCTGACGTACCAGCGCTTCAGAGCCGGCCGAGGCAATCACCGCATCGACGCACAGCAGCGGGTCTTTCTCCAGCAGCTCGAGCACGCCGACGCCAATGGCACCGCAGCCGATCATGGTGATATGCAACATGGCGTGGTCCTCAGGCCGTGGCCTTCTGCGCCTTGGTTTCGCTGTTGGGCGGGCCGGCGAACTGGGTAGCGAAGCCGCCAACGCTGAGCATGTCCACTTCCAGCAGGAACGGGCCTTGCGCGCCCAGGGCGCCTTCGAGCACCTCGCCGAAGTGTTTCAGGTCGCTGACCAGGCCATGGCGCAGGCCGAGCGATTCGGCCAGCTTGCTGTAGTTCGGCGTGTGCAGTTCGACGTAAGCGTGGCGGGCGCCGTAGATGGCGTCCTGGATGTTGCGGATAACGCCATAGCGCTGGTCGTTCATCAGCAGGATGACCACGTTGGCGTTCTCCTGCACCAGGGTCGCCAGCTCACCCAGGTTGAGAATGAAGCCACCATCGCCTGCCAGGGCGAACACTTTGCGCTCCGGCGCTGTCTGCGCCGCTGCCACGGCAGCGCCGATGCCCATCGCCAGGCCCTGGCCGATGCCACCGCCGAGTGCGTGCACGCCGGACAGGGGGTGATAGAGATTGAGCAGGCGGTTGCCCCAGATGCTGTTGGACAGCGTCACGTCGCGCACCCAGGTGAAGTTGCGCCCGGTCTGCGTTTGCAACTGCTCGACCAGCGACGCATACGGGCCCAGGTCGGCGACCAGCTGTTTGCGTGCCTGCTCGCGCACATTCTTGAGTTCGGGCAGAAAGTTCGGGTCGATGTTCAGGCGGCCCTGCAGGCGGTCGGCCAGGCCCTCCAGGGCCAGTGCCGCATCGCCACAGATGAACAGGTCGCTGGGGTAACTGCGGCCTTCGATGGCCGGGTTGACGTCGATGCGCAGGGTAGTGCGCGGCAGCTTCAGGGCGTACTTGAAGGTCTCGTTGCTGCGCAGGCGGGAACCGGCCACCACCAGCGCATCGCAGGTCTGCATGAAGCCTTCGACCAGCTTGTTCTGCGAGAAGGCCCCCAGGCAGCGCTCATCGTCTTCGTTGACCACGCCGCGGCCTTGGGTCGAGGTGATCACCCCGACGCCCATGTCCAGCAGGCGCTTGACCTGCGCGCCGGCATGCCGGGCGCCGCCGCCCAGCCATAGCAGTGGGCGGGTGGCGCTGGCCAGGCGTTCGGCAACCAGGTCGAGGGCTTCGGCGGCCGGTGCGGCGACCGGGATAGGCAGTGGCGACAGGTCGGTCGGCATGGCGATGAAGGCCGACTGGATATCGATCGGGATCTCCACGCTGACCGGGCCGGTGGGGGCGGTGAGGGCGGTCTGCACGGCCAGCTTCAAGGTGCTCAGCGCGGTTTCGACGCTGCGCACGCGAAACGCTGCCTTGGACACGGCCTTGAGCATGGTCAGCTGGTCGCGTGCCTCGTGAATGTAGGCCAGCTCCTGGTCCAGGTACGGGGTTTCGATCTGCCCGGTGATGTGCAGCAGGGGGGTGCCGGCGGTCAGCGCTTCGACCATGGCCCCGGCGGCGTTGCCGGCGGCAGTACCGGTGGAGGTCAGGCATACGCCCAGGCCACCGATGCTGCGGGCATAGGCATCGGCCATGTTGGTGGCCCCGGCTTCACCGCGGGCCATGACGAAGCGGATGTTGCCGCGCACAGCGAAGGCATCGAGGATCGGCATGTTGTGGATCGAGATCACGCCGAACGCCGCCCTGACGTCGCATTGCTCGAGGAACGCGGTGATGACGGCACCGACGGTGACAGTGTTTTCGTTACGCATGGCGGGACAGGCCTCCGGATACATCGATATGACTGCCAGTGGTGTAGGCCGACAGAGGCGAAGCCAGGAACAGGATCGCCTGCGCCGCTTCCTTCGGCAGGCCAAGGCGGCCCAAGGGAATGTGTTTGCGTTGCGCCAGCTGTGCGGTCCATTGCGACCAGTCCAGCTCGCGCTCTTCGCGGGCCTCGAAGCGGCGGCGCCATTGCCCCGACTCGACCAGGCCGATGAGGATGCCGTTGACCCGGATGCCGTGTTCGGCGAATTCGAAGGCCATTGAGCGCACCAGGTTCTTCAGCCCGGCACGGGCGGCCGAGGTGGCGACCATATGCGGTTCGGGCTGGCTGGCCAGCAGCGAGTTGACGCACACGATCGAGGCGTTAGGCTGGCCCTGCAGTTGTGCCATGAACGCGCGTACCGGGTGGATGACCGAGAAGAATTTGAGCTGCAGTTCTTCGTTCCAGGCCTGGTCGGTGGTGTCGGCAAACGTCGACACGCGGCCCTGGCCCGCATTGTTGACCAGCGCCTGGGCCGGGCCCAGTGCGGCCAGGCTGGCGGCGGCAAAGGCCCGCACGGAATCGGCGTCGAGCACGTCGCACACCTGGGCCAGCAGGCCCGCCTCTGGGAAGCGTTCGCGCAGCCGGGTTTCGGCACTGCGCAGGCGGTCTTCGTCGCGCCCGCAGAAGGCTACGCGGGCGCCGGCTTCGAGCAGCAGTTCGACACAGGCGTAGCCGATGCCGGACGAGCCGCCGGTGACGATCACCGTGCTGTCTTGAAGTTGGTAGGGGTTCATCTCAGTCCCTCATCAGCGCGGTGACGCGGCCGTGACCGGTGTTGGGCGTGTAGTTGAGCAAGCGCGACAACTCATCGGCACTGCCCCGCACCTGGCCCAGCAGGTTGTCGAAATTGACGTGGCCGATCTGCACGGTCGGGATGGTCAGGCCGAGCGCTGCGACTACTTGGCCGCTGTCATCACGCACGGGTGCAGCCACCGTGGAGATGGTCGACTCGAAGAAGCCTTCGCCGCTGACATAGCCGCGCAGGCGATCGGCCTGGACCAGGTCGAACAGCTCCAGCACGGTCTTGGGCGTGCACGGCGAAAACTGCTCCAGATGCTCTTCGGGATACAGCTCGCGCAACTCGCTCAGGCTCAGGTCGGCCAGCAGGATGCGCCCCAGCACCGTGGCGTGGGCCGGCAGGCGCGTGCCGACGGTAACTGCGCTGGAGAACACCGAGGGTGGTGAAACCTTGGCCACGTAGACGATCGAGCGACCGTCGCGTACCACCAGGTTGCTCGGGTAGTTCAGGCGATCGCACAGCCGTGCCAGCAGTGGCTGGCCCAGTTCGGTCAGCTCCAGCGAGGCCAGGTATTCGAAGCCCAGGCGCAGTACCGACATGCCCAGGCGGTATTCGTTGCCGCTGCGGGTGACGAAGCCCATGGTTTCCAGGGTGGTCAGCAGGCGGAAGATGGTCGAGCGGGGCAGTGACAGGCGCCGGGCCAGTTCGGGGGCGGTCAGGGTACGGTTCTGCCGGCTGAATTCGCACAGCAGCAGCAGGCCGCGTTCCAGGCCCGGGACAATGTACTTGTCCTGGTTTTCCTTCAACGGATCCATTTCGTTCATAGCGCGCTACCTGTGAGAGAGGCGTCCAGGGCGCGGGCCAGCAGGCCCGTCACCGTGTCAGGTTGTTCGATGGCGCAGGCATGGCCAGCGCCGGGTATCAGTTTGAAAGGGGCGCCCAGAGCATCGGCCAAGGCCTGGCAGTCGTCCGCGCGGGTGATGCCGTCGGCGCTGCCGCAGTGCACTTCGCAGGGCACTGCCTGCGGCGCGTGGCGCAACAGGTGGTCGCCGCACAGCAGCTCGATGGCTTGGCGGTAGCCGTGCGGCTGTAGCCGCGCCATGTTCCACTGCACCCAGGCCAGCGCCTGGGCACCGGCGTCTGGCGACAGCAAATGTGCACTGCGCTCGCGGGCCATTTGCCCGATGCCCATGTGGGCCAGGCTGTGCAGGCGTTTGCTGCGCACGGCAAGACCTTGCTCGGGTTGCGCCCCGTAACCGCGTGCCGGGCTGAGCAGTACCAGGCGGTTGACCCGCTGCGGGTGGGCCTGGGCGAACGCGGCGGCAGTCAGCGCCCCCAGGGAATGGCCCACCAGCACACAGCGCTCGATGCCCAATGCGTCGAGTGTCTGCAGCAAGCGCCCGGCATAGTCGCGGGCGCCCGGCACAGGCCTCGGCAGTGGCGCGGACTGGCCGTAGCCGGGGGCATCCCAGGCGATCACCCGTGCCCGCTCGCTCAAGCCCAAGGCCACTTGCAACCAGCTGGCCGCGCCCGAGCCGATGCCATGCAGCAGCACGATGGCCTCGCCGCTACCGGCCTCACGTACCGCCTGCAGCCCTTGGTCAAGGCGTAGCAGGCGTTCGGCAAAGCGCTGTTCGAGCTGGCTTAGCAAGGGGGCGATGAGGGTGATCGGCATCATCGGCTTACCCGCGCTTGATCGATGCCAGCGGGTGCGCTGGTGGGTAGGTCGGGGTCACCGGCTTCTTGGCACCGAGCATCACGCACATCAGTGCGTCCTCGTCACCCACATTGATCTCTTCGCGGTACACCCCTGGCGGCACCGAGATCAGGTCGCGGTCGGTGAGGATGGTTTCGAAGCGCTCGCCGTCTTTTTCGATGACCACCTTGAGCTTGCCGCGCAGCACGAAGAACACTTCCTCGACGTCGGTGTGCAGGTGCGGCGGGCCTTCGTGGCCGGCCGGGATGACCATGGTGGAAAAGGTGAAGTGCTCGGACGCGATGGTGTTCATGTCACTGCCAACCCCCGTGCCGCCGGTGCCCACGTAGCGCATCTGCGCGCGGCGGAACTTGGGGTCGTAGTCGGCCTGGAACTTCAGCGCATCCCAGTCGTAGCGGCGCGTCTGGTAGCGCGCGATGCGCGTCTGCATCCAGCTGGCCAGGTCGGCGTCGGCGGGGCGGTCCCAGGATTTCGGGGCGTCGTGTTGCACAGAGAGGTCAGTCATGGAGGTCTCCTTTGCTCAGGGCATGACGAACCCGCCGTTGACCGGCAGGGTTTGTCCAGTGATGAAGCGCGACAGGTCGGACAGGGCGAACAGCACCGCGCCACTGACGTCGTCGGGCAGTTGCGGGCGCTGGATGGCCCGTTGTTCGGTGTACAGCCGGTGGCGGGCCTCGGGCACATAGGCGGTGGCTTCGACCAGCACCAGGCCGGGGGCGATGGCGTTGACGGTGATGTTGGCGTTGCCCAGCTCGCGGGCCAGGCTGCGGGTCATGGCGATCACCGCGCCTTTGCTGGCGACATAGGCCAGCAGGTTCGGCGCCCCCCACAGCGGGGTGTCGGAGGCCAGGTTGATGACCGCGCCACGGCCGCTTTCGCGCAGCGCCGGCAGGGCGGCGCGGGTCATCAGCCAGGTGCCGCGCACATTCACCTGCATGACCTGGTCCCAGGTCTCGATGTCCAGTTCCTCGCAGCTCTTGCCGCCGGAGTTGGTGATCGAGGCGTTGTTGACCAGGCCGTCCAGGCCGCCCAGGCGCTTGACCGCGCGCTCGATGCAGGCCTCGATGGACTCGGGGCTGGCAAGGTCCAGGCTGACGCCGCTGACATCCAGGCCCATACCGCTCAGCTCACAGGCAGCCTGCTGCACGCGCCCGGCGAGCACATCGGCGATGACCACCCGGGCGCCGGCCTGGGCAATGGCCTGGGCAAAGGCATAGCCCAGCCCGCGGGCGCCACCGGTGACCAGCACGCGGCGGCCCTGGAGAAGGTTGTGGAAGCTGCTCATCATTGGCTACTCAGCATGGCTTTGGGGAGGTAGTGCAGGACGCGCTTTTCGGCCCACACCACGGCGCCGTAGGCGAGCACGCCGATCAGCGTGAGCATGACGATGGCGACGAACACGCCCGCGGTGTTGCCCTGGCCTTCGGCATCCACCAGCAGAAAGCCCAGGCCCTGGTTACCGCCCACCAGCTCGCCGACGGTGACGCCGATGACGGCCAGGGTCGAGGCGATGCGCAGGCCGGAAAACAGCGCGGCCATGGCCGAAGGGAACTCCACCAGGCGGAAGATCTGCCAGCGGCTGGCATTCATGGTGCGCACCAGGTTGATCATGTCCGGGTCGACGGTGCGGATGGCCGAGAGCACGTTGATCATCACCGGGAAGAACACGATCAGGATGGCGATGAGGATCTTCGGGTAGATGGTGTAGCCCAGCCACATCACGAACAGCGGGGCGAAGGCCACCTTGGGTGCGATCTGCAGCGCCAGGATGTAAGGCGAAAGCATCGCTTCGGCCGAGGGCGACAGCCCCAGCGAGACGCCGATGGCCACCCCCAGCAGAGCACCAAGGGCGAAGCCGACGATGATTTCGAAGGCAGTGATCAGGGTATGTTCCAGCAGGCCGCCGGAGTGCCACATCAGCACGCTTTCCTGAGCCACCCGGCTCAGTTGCGGCATGACGAACTCGGGCATGCCGACCAGTCCCGGGCCCCATTGCCAGAGCGCCAGGAACAAGACCAGCAGGGCGATGCTGCCGGCCACAGAGGGATTGATATTTCTCATCGGGTGCTTACCTTGTCATTGCCGGGCCGTCACTGGGCCGCGGTACGGGTTTCGATGAACTGGTTGCTGTAGAGCTCGTCGAGCGTGGGTTCGCGGTTGACGATGCCCTCGCTGACGTAGAACTTGCGCACGGTGTCCAGGCGCTCAGGGTCGATGCGGCCGAGTACCGGCTGGCCGGCGTAGACGTATTCCACGTACAGGCGCAGGGTCTTTTCCAGCGAGGCCTCTTTGCCGGCGTAAGCCGGGACTGCACGGGCGAAGGTGGCGGCGGCCGCCTTGGGGTCATCGATGATGTCCTGCAGGCCGCGCAGGGTGGCCTGAACCACACCGCGGACGATCTGCGGGTGATGTTCGATGGCGTCGTCTGAAGCGAGGATCGCCTGGGCCATGCTTTCAAATACCTGCTCGCGCGGGATCAGCGCGTACTTGAGCCCGGCGTCTTCGGCGTTGACCACCCAGTCCGGCACCCCGGCCATGGCCTGGGCCTTGCTGGCCGAGAACAGTTGCCACACGCCCGAGGGGCCGGCTGCCTGGATATCCACATCGTCCTTGCTCAGGCCAGCCTTGCGCAGCGAAGCGAGCAGGGCGTAGTAGGTGGTGTCGGAGTAGGACATCACTGTCAGGGTCTTGCCCTTGAGCTGGCTGACCGAGTGGATGTTTTCGCTGGCGTTGGTAGCGATCATGGTGACCCCGCCGCCACCGAGCACCGCCACTGCACGTACCGGGATGCCGTTGGGGCGCACGATGATCGGCGTGTCACCGATGGCGCCGCCAACCAGGGCGTTGCCCGCGCCGATCTGCTTGGCCACGTCGACTCCGCCTTTGGCGGCGATGAAGATCAGGTCCAGGTCCTGGGCCTGGTAGTAGCCTTTTTCCTTGGCGATGATCCAGGGCGCGAACGCCGGCAGGCTGGGTGGAGCAGGCAGCAGGTAGGTGACCTTGGTGGGCTCGGCCTGGGCATGGGCTGCCAGGCTCAGGGCCAGGGTTGCCAGGGCGGTATGAGCCATGCGCTTGAGGTGTGTGGTGAACATGCTAACTCCCAAGTGGTGAGTGGGGCGTCGGTCAGTGCAGGTCGAGGTCTTCGCCGACCTTCAGCAGATCCATCAGGCGGCCGGCCAGCGGGCCGATTTCCGGCAGCTTTCGGCGTTCCAGCGGGTTGTTGCGATAGGGCAGGTCGATCTCGATTTCTTCGATGATCGTGCCAGGGCGGGCGCTCATCACCAGCAGGCGGTCGGACAGCGCAATGGCCTCGACCAAGTCGTGGGTGATGAACAAGGCGGTCTTCTTTTCCTCGAACAGCATCTGCGCCAGGTCCTGTTGCAGGATCATCTTGGTCTGCGCATCAAGGGCCGAGAACGGTTCGTCGAGAAACAGCACCTGCGGGTCGATCGCCAGGGTGCGGGCCAGCGCGGCGCGCTGGCGCATGCCGCCGGACAGCTGGAACGGGTAGTGGTCGGCGAAGCCTTGCAGGTGGCAGCGCTTGAGCAGATCCTCGGCGATGACCTTGCGCTGGCTGGCAGGCATTCCCTGGATTTCCAGGCCCAGTTCGACGTTGCGGCGGATGCTGCGCCATGGCATCAGCAGGTCTTTCTGCAGCATGAAGGCAACTTTGGGGACGGGGCCGTTGACGGCTTCACCGCCGACCAGCACTTCGCCTTCCGTGGGCCGGTACAGGCCTGAGCCCATGTTGAGGATGGTGCTTTTGCCACAACCGGAAGGACCGATGATCGACACCACTTCGCCGCGACGGATCTGGAAGTTCACGCCTCGGATGGCGAATGGGGCATCCGTCTTGCCCTTGGCGGGGAAGGCCTTGCCGACATTACGGAATTCGATTTCCGTGGGGGCCGGGTCTTCGTTGCGCTGCGGTACATGCCATTGCGGGGCGATTGCGTACATCTCTTTCACAGCCATGGGCGCGGTCTCTGGTCTGTTTTATAGGTGATACGCCGTTTAGTGCATGAACAATGCCAGGTGGGTAATTTCCAGAATTAAATATGAAAGTGCTTAGTTATTAAGTGTTTGCGAAGTTATGACCTGTTTTGCTTTGTTTTATATATGAAACGTAGTTTTCTATGTGGCACAAAAATGCCCAGCAACCGCGCATGAATTTGGCTTCGTGCGTAGTTGCCGGGCATTTGGGGTAACGTCAAAGTGTGTGGTTTTACTGGTGAAACGGTGTTGGATTGATCGCCGACAAGCCGGCGCCTACAGGGTTGCTGTATCAGGCCTGAGCGCGGCGCGCGGGCTTGAGCACGAGCCACAGCGCGGCAGCGATCAGCAGGCCGCCATACAGGTGGCCCATCGACAGCGATTCGTCCAGCAGCCACGCGCCCCACAGCACACCGAAGACCGGAATCAAGAAGGTCACGGTACTGGCCTTGACCGGGCCAATCTCGGCCAGCAGGCGGAAGTACAGGATGTAGGCGAAGGCCGTGCACACAAGGCCCAGGCCCAGCAGCGACAGCCACACCTGCCAGCCGCCCCAGCTGGCAGGCGGCTGGGTCAGCGCACTCCAGGCGAACAGTGGCGTCATCATCAGCGTGGCGCCGAGCATGCTGCCCAGCGCCGAGAGGCGGCTGTCCAGGCCGCTGATCCAGCGCCGCGCCAGAAAGCCTGCGAAGCCATAGCAGGTGGTTGCCGCCAGGCAGGCCAGGGCGCCTTGCAGCAGTGCCATGTCCAGTGCCACCGGGCCCGCGCCACTGAGAATGCCGACACCGAACAGGCCAAGGAAGATGCCGCACAATTTGGGCAGGGTCATGGCCTCGCGGAAGAACAGTGCGCCGATCAGCACCCCCATCAGTGGCGTGGTGGCGTTGAAGATCGCCGAATACCCCGCCGGCAGTACCTGGGCTGCCACCGAATAGAAGGTGGCGGGGATGCCTGAGTTGATCATGCCCAGGACCAGGCAAGCGCCGAGTTTGCCCTCGAAGTTCCAGCGTACGCGGGCTGCGGCGAGTATGGCGATCAGGCCGAGGCAGGCGATGGACACGCGAAAGAAGGCGGTAGGCACGGTGCCCAGCTCGGGGGCGATGATGCGCATGAACAGAAAGCTCGCCCCCCAGACGGCGGCAAGGGTCAGCAGGCGGGTCAGGGCGATGGGGCTCACGGTGGTCTCCGGGTACAGGGCAGGGCGCGAGTGTACGCGATGGCGCACGGGCGGTTCTTGTCCTTTCTTGCGGTGTAAGCCGGTAGAGGCTCCGCAAAGTTGCACAGGCGACTAAGCTGTCTAACTCACCCCGCACCGAGGTGTCCTGCATGACCCAGCACTGGCCGGCCGGCGAAATCGCCCGGATGATCCTCGATGGCTTCGACGACTACCGCGAACACTTTCGCCGCATCACCCTGGGCGCCCGCGAGCGCTTCGAGCAGGCGCGCTGGCAGGACATCCAGCGGGCAGCGGCGGCGCGGATCAACCTCTATGAGCAGAAGGTCGGTGAGGTCAACGGCTGGCTGCGTGACGGGTTCGATGAGGAGGTGCTGCTGGAGGTCGAACAGTGGCCGTTGGTGAAAAGTGCCTATATACGCCTGATCGACCCGCGGCTGGACGATGAGCTGTCGGAGACCTGGTACAACTCCTTGTTCTGCAGCCTGTTCAGCCATGATCAGATCAACGACGGCTGCATGTTCATCCACACCACCCGGCCCTCGATTCGCAACCATGAGCGTGCTGCACAGACCCGCACTTATACGCCCGATGGCAGCCTCAAGGGCCTGTTGCGGGCTATCTTCTGCGACTATGCATTCGCGTATGGTGACCTTGAGCACGACTTGTCACGCCTTGAAGAGCAACTGCGCGACTGCCTGCCAGACTGGGTATGCAAGGACCCGGCCCTGGCCGTTGAACTGTTCGTGCCGGTGCTGTACCGCAACAAGGGCGCCTATCTGGTGGGCCGGCTGTACAACAGCGATGAACAGTGGCCCCTGGTGATCCCGCTGCTGCACCGCGAAGGCCATGGCATCGAGGCGGATGCGCTGATCACCGACGAGGCCGAGGTCTCGATCATCTTCTCCTTCACCCGTTCGTATTTCATGGTCGACGTGCCGGTGCCGGCCGAGTTCGTCAATTTCCTCAAGCGCATACTGCCAGGCAAGCACATTGCCGAGTTGTACACCTCGATCGGCTTCTACAAGCACGGCAAGTCGGAGTTCTATCGCGCGCTGATCAACCACTTGGCCAGTACCGACGACCGTTTCATCATGGCGCCCGGTGTGCGCGGCATGGTCATGAGTGTGTTCACCCTGCCGGGCTTCAATACCGTATTCAAGATCATCAAGGACCGCTTTTCGCCGTCCAAGACGGTCGACCGTGCCACGGTGATCGACAAGTATCGCCTGGTGAAGAGTGTCGACCGGGTTGGGCGCATGGCCGATACCCAGGAGTTCGCCGACTTTCGTTTCCCCCGAGGCAAGTTCGAGCCTGAGTGCCTGGCCGAGCTGCTGGAGGTGGCGCCGTCCACCGTGGCTGTGGAAGGCGATACGGTGCTGGTCCGCCATTGCTGGACCGAACGGCGCATGATCCCGCTCAATCTGTACCTGGAGCAGGCCAGCGAAGGCCAGGTGCTCGAAGCGCTGGAGGATTATGGCCTGGCCATCAAGCAGTTGGCCGCAGCGAACATCTTTCCAGGCGACATGCTGCTGAAGAACTTCGGGGTTACCCGCCATGGTCGTGTGGTGTTCTACGACTATGACGAGATCAGCTACCTGACCGAGGTGAATTTCCGCCATATCCCACCGCCGCGCTACCCGGAGGACGAGATGTCGGGGGAGCCGTGGTATTCGATCGGGCCGCACGATGTATTCCCGGAGGAGTTCCCGCCGTTTCTGTTTGCCGATATGGGCCAGCGGCGTTTATTCAGCAGGTTGCATGGGGAGCTGTATGACGCGGATTACTGGAAGGGGCTGCAGGCATCTATCCGCGAAGGCAAGGTGATCGATGTGTTCCCGTATCGGCGCAAAGGGCGCTGAGGCGGGTTATTGGGCGGACACCGATTGACCTGCCTATCCCTTAAGGCACTTGAGCTCACTGAAGTCGGTACGCACCTTGGCCAGCCGCCCCTGAAGATACTGCCGCTGGGCCGGGCTGCTCTGTTGCAGCAGGTCGATCAACAGGCTGCGTGTCTGTTGCTCGCTGTTCTCGAAGGCAGCGCGGTATTGCGCAGTCCACAGGCTTTCCTTGCGCTGCAGCAATTGCGCCAGGCGCGGTTCGAAGCTTTCG
This sequence comes from Pseudomonas sp. Marseille-Q5299, assembly GCF_943737035.1. Taxonomy (NCBI): domain Bacteria; kingdom Pseudomonadati; phylum Pseudomonadota; class Gammaproteobacteria; order Pseudomonadales; family Pseudomonadaceae; genus Pseudomonas; species Pseudomonas sp. Marseille-Q5299. Next base: position 571,234 of record NZ_CALSFR010000001.1, on the reverse strand, counting down.
TCGCTGCGCTGGTTCATGGCCATCATCAGCTGTTGTTGCCAGTGCGCACGGTTGGCGATCCACTGGCGGTTCTGGTCGCCCAGCGCCTGTGCCCAGGTTTGCACGCGCTGGCGTTGTGCTGCGGTGAGTTCGCCGAACCAGGGTGTCAGGCGTTTTTCCATGCGCTCGGCGCGGCGGGCGACCTGTTTGGATAGGGGTGTATCGACGTATTTCTCTTGCCGTTCACTGATGTCTTCACGCAAAGCTTCGCCCAGCTGCGCGACCTGGGCATCGCTCATGCCGCGCAGCAGCTCGGCGGCCGACGGGGTGATGGCTTCTGCAACGCGACCGATCGCCTGCCGGGCTTCGTTCATGCGCTGTTGCAGCGCCTGGTCGGTCACTTGCCCATCGGCGACCATGCTGCGTACGCGGTCGAGCCAGTCGAGGTACCCGGGCAGTTCGGTCGTGCAATGCCATGCCAGGTGCTGCTTGAGCCGTTCGTCGAGCAACGACCTCTGGTCACGGTTCATGGCCAGGTAGTCGTCCAGCGACCACGGGACCAGCCGGTCGAGGTTGCGGTAGGCCAGGTCTATACGGCTGCAGGCCACCAGTGCCAGCGCAAATGCCGTGGCGATGATCAGGGCTTTGGACAGGCGTAGAAACATGTGCTGATCCCTTGCAGATGGCTGGCCACACGGTAGACGCGAGTACTCCACGACGGTTCCGCCGAATCAGCGGTCGGGCGGCGCGCTGGCTTCAGGTGTAGAATAGCCGCCTTGTCTTGAGGAACATCGGAAATGGCTCTGCTTGGGCGTTACAACAGTTTGCAAATCGTGAAACACGTGGACTTCGGCCTCTACCTGGACGGCGGCCCCGACGGCGAGATCCTGCTGCCCGGGCGCTACATCCCGAAGAACGCCGAAACCGAGGTCGATGACTGGCTCAACGTGTTCCTCTATCTGGACAGCGAAGACCAGCTGATCGCCACCACCGAGAAGCCCAAGGTGCAGGTTGGCGAATTCGCCAGCCTCAAGGTCAAGGACATCAACGGTGCGGGCATCTTCCTCGACTGGGGCCTGTCCAAGGACCTGCTGATGCCGTACTCGGAAGAGGCGCGGCCGCTGAAGATCGGCGACTACTGCGTGGTGCATGTCTATCTCGACAAGCGCACCCGGCGCATCACCGCCACTTCACGGCTGGACCGCTATCTGGACCGCACCCCGGCCGATTACCAGGTCGGTCAGCCGGTCGAGCTGCTGGTGGCGGGCGAAACGCCGATGGGCTTCAAGGCCATCATCAACAACCGTCATTGGGGCCTGATCCACAAGAATGAAATCTTCAAGTTCATGCGTTCGGGCATGCATGAGAAGGGTTTCATCAAGGAAGTGCGCCATGACGGCAAGATCGCGTTGAGCCTGCAACCGGTTGGCCAGGCGCTGGCGGACGGCTTGCATGAGCAGATCATGCAGCGCCTGGAGGCCGAAGGGGGCGTGTTGCCGGTGTGCGACAAGAGCGACCCAGAGGTGATCAGCCGCATGTTCAACGTCAGCAAGGGCAACTTCAAGAAGGCCATCGGCGCGTTGTTCAAACAGGGCCGGATCGTCATCCATGACGATCGCATCGAGCGGGCCTGAGGTCAGGCCTGCACGAATGTGCTGAAGTCGAGCTGCTCGCCGCCCGGGCGGGTGTCGCGCAGCAGCGAATCACGGTCGGCGCTCAGCGCCAGGCTGATGGTCGAGCGGCGCTTGCCGGCATTGCGCACTTCCATCTGTTCCTGATGCGCCTTGAGGAAGTTGGTTGGGACCTTCAGGTGCTGCAGTTCGTCGCTTTCAGGGGTGTGCAGCAGCAGGTTGACCCAGTCGGGCTGGCCCTTGCGCAGCAGCGCCACCGGCACTTCGAACCACCACAGGTTGCGTTTGGGGTCGAGGATGGCGAACAGCGTGTTGGCACTGGTGAGCACCGGCTTGGCCAATGCTTCGTTGCGCCGGGCGATGGCGGCGGGTTTGTCGAGTTTCATGCAGGTTCCTGCGGTGTGACGCTATGAAGGGCTGCATTGTGAGGGGTGGCGGGTAGCGGAGCAAGGTTTGATGGCCCCATCGTCGGCGTGCCGGCGATGGGGCCAGCTACCCTAGCGGCGAAGTGGCTGGCTCAACTCGGAGGTCGCGCCATCGGCCGTGGTCACGGTGGCGGTAAAGCTGCGCAGCCCATCGGCATTCTCCAGCCGCTGGGCAAACTGCGCCTGCCCCTTGGCATCGCTGTTCACCAGTACTTCCCCCAGGTATTGCTCAGCCTCCGTGCCTTGTGCCTGGGCATTGCCGAACAGCTCGACCCGCAGCAGGCTCGATGCCGGCCCCTGCACTTCGCCGCGCAGCACATTGTCGTTCAGGGCCAACAGCCGTGGTGCCTGCTGGTTATGGTTGGGCAGCGGCTGGCAGGGCTTGGGCTGGCCCTTGGCATCGCAGATCACGGCCTGGTCCTTTTTCGGCAGGTCGGCACCGACCCCGCGAGAGCCTACGTACAGTGCATGGGCCTGGGCTGGCACGCCAAAAACGATGGCGCCCGTGCGCTGATCCGGTACGCAAGAGCCGCCAGCTTCGCAGCGGCGGATATCCAGGCTGTTGCCCCAGATCCGGTTACCGGTCAGGCGCGTGGTGGTGACCTCCGGCTCCGGGCGCAGCGCCACGCCGATGCGGTTGCCGTGGATCAGGTTGCCGTCGAGGATATTGCCTTGGCCGGTGACGCTGACGCCGATCGAGTTGCCGCTGAAGGTATTGGCGCCCAGGTAGTTGCGCTTGCCCCAGTTGATCTGCAGGCCGTCGGAGTAGTTCTCGAAGCGGTTGCGTACCACGCTGTTGTCGTTGCCCAGCAGAATCTCGATGCCTTGGGACGGCTCCGGGTTGGCTGCAGTCGAACGGAACAGGTTGTCGGCCACCAGGTTGAACGCCGCGCCGCGGGTCAGCTCCAGGCCATCGCCATTGTCGATCAGCTGGTTGCGCAGCACCTTGTTGTTGACCGTGGTGGTGGCCGTGGGGTTACCGGCACCGTCATCGCCGGTCAGCATGATACCGGCACCGCCCTTGTTGGCGACGATGCGGTTGTCTTCGATGACGTTGTGGCTGGCGCGGTTGACCAGGATGCCGATGCAGAAGTTGCGCACTTCCAGGCCACTGAGGTGCACGCCCTGGGTGTCGCGCAGCACCAGCCCGGGGTTGGTCGTGGTGCGCACGTTGGTGCCGAACTGGCCGGGCAGGGCGCCGGGGCAGGTGCGTACTCCCTGGTCCTTGATATAGCCGGCGCCGTCGATGGCGACGTATTGGCCGTCGCGCGCCCAAGGCAGGCCGGTGATCTGCACCGGGCCTTTGATTTCAGGCAGGGCGCGGGTCGGCCGGATGACAAACGGGGCTTGGCCGACTGCGGCGATGTCGATGCGGTAGTGGCCGGGCTTTTGGTTGCTGGTTTCGATCGCCCAGCGCAGGGTGCCTGGCTGGCTGTCGTCGGTGTAGCGGTCGACCCGCAGGGTTTCGGTGGCCGGTGCGCCAGCGATCGCGGGCAGGGGCAGCAGCGGCAGCAAGGCTGCCAGCAGGGGCATCAAACGCATGGGTGCAGGTTCCGTAAGCTGTTGTTTTTATAAGCATGCAACCTCTATAGGGCTGCCGTTTGCCCGCGATTCTAGGGCAGCAGGCCGGCATTGCGCAGACGTAGGTAGCCGATTCAGTGCGGTATTCGCCCGCAGATTTACCGCTCGGCTTGAGATTGCAAAAATGTTTGAAACTCCTGAACTGGCCGCTGGGTCCACCTTTTGTCGACACGGATCACGTGTCTCCATTTGCAGGAGATTTGCCATGAGCGGCACTAAAGACAAAGTCAAAGGTATGGCCAACGAAGCAGTGGGCAACATCAAGCAAGGTGTTGGCAAAGTCACCGACAATGACAAGCTGCGCGCAGAAGGCAAGGCCCAGGAAATCAAGGGCGAAGGGCAGCAGGTCAAGGGCGACGTCAAGGATGCTGTGAAAAAGCCTTGATCACGGTATGACTACAGCCCCGTCGCCAGCAGACGGGGATGGGGCTGTTGATCAAGACGGCGAATTTTTCTTCAAGTCCAGCAGGGAGCAGCACACCAGTCGCGTGGTCTATTAGACTTCCCTGATGTACTGATCAAGCGGCGAAAGGAGACGCTATGATTTTTCCCGACCTGGGTGGCTTGCCCCTTCACCGCATCCTGGTGCGCACCGTCAAGGAATTCCTTGACGACGAGATGTCCACCTACGCCTCTGCGCTTGCTTACCAGATGCTGTTTTCGTTGTTCCCGTTCCTGCTATTCCTGATCGCACTGATCGGTTTTCTGCACCTGCCGGATTTCTTCTCGTGGCTGCGAATGCAATCGGAGCTGGTACTGCCGCCCCAGGCGTTGGAACAGGTCAACCCCGTCATCGATCAGTTGCAGCAGTCCAAAGGTGGCCTGCTGTCGGTGGGTATCGTCATCGCGCTGTGGACCGCCTCTGCAGGCGTACGGCTGATGATGAGTGCCATGAATGCCGCCTATGACGTGCCCGAAGGGCGCCCGGTGTGGAAGCGCATACCATTGTCGATTGTCTATACCGTCGGCATTGCCGGTATGCTGCTGGCGGCGGCAGCGTTGATGGTGCTGGGGCCTCAGGTGATGGAGTGGATCGCGGCTCAGATCGGCATGCAGGAAGTGATCGTCACGGTGTGGACGATCTTGCGGTGGCCGGCGATCATCATCCTGATGATGGTGGCGGTGGCGGTGATCTACTACGTGATGCCCGACGTGAAACAGAAGTTTCGCTTCATCACTCCAGGCTCAGTGCTGGCGGTGGTGGTCTGGATCATCGCTTCGCTGGCATTCGCTTACTATGTGAAGACTTTCGCCGACTACAACGCCATGTATGGCAGTATCGGTGCGATCATTGTATTGCTGTTGTATTTCTACATTTCTGCCGCCGTATTGTTGCTGGGCGCGGAGATGAACGCTGTGATCGAACATATGTCCGCTGAGGGCAAAGACCCTGGCGAAAAGGATTTCGAGGGCGATAAAGCCAAGGAAACCCTGACCGTGCTCGGCCATGAACATCCCGTCGAGCCCCAGCCTACCGAGCAGAACCCGCGATGATCCGTGACATCCTGAAGATGGGCGACGAGCGCTTGCTGCGCGTCGCAGCCCCGGTGCCAGAACACCTGATCGGCAGCGCCGAACTGCAGCAGTTGATCGACGACATGTTCGAAACCATGCGCCATGTCGGCGGCGTGGGGCTGGCCGCACCGCAGGTCGGCATCGACCTGCAACTGGTCATTTTCGGTTTCGAGCGCAGTGAGCGTTATCCCGATGCCGAGGCGGTGCCACAGACCATTCTCCTCAACCCGGTGATCACTCCGCTGTCCACCGAGATCGAGGAGGGGTGGGAAGGCTGCTTGTCTGTGCCTGGCCTGCGCGGGGTGGTGCCTCGCTACAAGCACATCAGCTATGAGGGCATCGACCCGCAGGGCAACCCGGTCAACCGGGTTGCCGACGGGTTTCATGCGCGCGTGGTACAGCATGAATGCGACCACCTGATCGGGCGGCTGTATCCTTCGCGGATTCAGGATTTCGCCAAGTTCGGTTACACCGAGGTACTGTTCCCTGGGCTGGACGCCAGCGACGACTGACCATGCACCATCGCCATCAGGCGTTTGCTGCGTTGGTAGCGTGCCAGGCGTGACCCCAGCGCTTCAGGCAACCTGCTCGCCGGGGAGAAACCCAGACGTTGGTAAAAGGCTTCGAGGTCCGGGTGGCAGAACAGCCACGTTGGGCCGCGACCTTCGGCCAGTGCTGCGTTGACCAGGCGCGCGGCCACACCCTGGTTTCGCCACTCTGGGGCTACCAGCAGGCCGGTGAGCCACCGGCCACCGGCAACAGCGCTCAAGCTCAAGCCCGCAACGATTTCGCCGCTGCGCGCCACCCACAACTCACCCTCGCTGGCTGCACGCATGCGCGAGCCCTGCTGGCGATAGAAGTGGTCTAGCAGCCGCCGCTCAAGGTCGGTCAGTGGGGTGCAGAGGAGTGGCGTCATGGTATTCCGCTGGCAAACAGCTCTAGCCCAATGATTTCGGGCCATCAATCCGTTTCGCTTTGTCGCAGATTGTTGCAAAAGCTGCAAGGGTGAATGTCCGAGTTCGGGGTTCAACTATTCCAGGCCGGGAGTAGAATTTCACGTATCCCCCCTGGCAGTACGACAAAGCGGGATCGGTACTTCGTGTCATCTTCGCAGTTGATGACAACTTCTCCGCGCCATTGACGGCATATGAAGTCAATCGATCAGCTTGATTGATTTAAAGGCCAAACATCCATGAAACCATTACTGATTCTTGCATTGGTCGGTATGTCCTCGTTCGCCCTTGCCGATGAGGCCAAACCCGTCTCCAGCGAGCCTGTGGCCCAGCAGTACGACTATTCCATGAACCTGGACATCAAACGGGTGATCAACCTGTCGACCATCCCCAATGTCTGCGAAGTGGTGCCTGCGACCATGACCTATGAAGACCATCAGGGCCAGGTGCACACCATTCAGTACCGCGCCATGGGCGAAGGTTGCCAGCAGGGTTGATGTTCCTGCGTTAGCGGCCTTTTCGCACTGGGCAGTAGCGAAGAGGCTGCTTTCGTCACGCGGGGCTCATTGAGCAGACAGTACCTGGCGTATTACTTCCAGGCCGCGTTTCAGTTCAGCCCGGCTGCCTGCCGCCGACAGGCTGATGCGTACGGCCTGCACCTCGCTTGCGCCAATGGCGAAGACACTCGCCGGGACGACTTCCACACCTTGCTCCCGACATTGCTTTACCACCGCCTCAGCCCCCTGCGGCGTGCCCAGCCACGCGTGGGGTGAAGGCTGGCCTGTGTTGTGCAGCCTACCAGCCAGCAGCCTGCGTGCCAGGCGCCAGCGTTCGCAAATTTCTGCTTTCTGCCAGGCCAGCCGCCGTGTGGCGGTACCGTCATCGATCCACTGGCAAGCGACATGCAAGCCCAATGGCGACACCGGCCAGTGGCTGGCCTGGGCATGCGGGTCGACCTGTGACAGCAACTTCGCGCTGGCCACGATCCACCCCAACCTCAAGCCTGCAGCTACGGTCTTGGACAGGCTGCTGATGTAGATCCCTTGATCGCCCAATAGCGGGTAGAGCGGCGGCCGGTCGCTGAGTGCGCCATACACATCATCTTCGATCACCAATAACCCCAGGCGTTTGACTACCCCAGCGATTGCCTCGCGGCGAGCATCATCCATGCAGGCGCCCGTGGGGTTGTGCAGGGTAGGTGTGGTCACCAGCACGCGGGCACCGCTGGCGCGCGCCACCCGGTCCAGGTCATCAGGCCGCAGGCCTTGGTTGTCCAGTGCGACGCCATGCACGGGCAGACGCAGTTGCCGGCAGGCGGCCTTGATGCCCGGAGCGGTCAGGGCTTCAAGCATGACGGGCTCACCCGCCTGGCAGAATGACTGCAGCACCAGGGCCAGCGCCTGCTGGGCTCCGCCGCACAGCAACAGGTGGTCCGCCGACAGGGCCAGGCCGCGATTGCCCAGCCAGTGGGCGCCGCGGATGCGCCCCAGCAGCAACTGTTCGGGGCCCAGGTAATGGTCGAGCAAGCCGTGGTCGTGACCTTGCAGCAGCCTGCGCAAGCTGTCGTGCAGATCATGATTGTGCGGATCGGCAACCGGTACATTGGTCGACAGGTCGATCAGCCGCGTTTGCCCTTCGCAGTGTTTGAGGCGAAACAAGGTCGCTTCCTTGCTCCCCGCCAGCACATAGGTACCGCGGCCCACTTCACCCGCCACCAGGTGGCGAGCGGCGGCTTCACGGTAGGCCTGTTGGGTGGTGCTGGGGTTCAGGCCCAGTTTCCAGGCCAGGCGCCGTTGCGGCGGCAGGCGGTCACCGACCTTGAGCACGCCGCGCTCGATGGCGTTGCCTATAGCGTCGACCAGTGCCAGATACCGGGGTTGGTCATCCTCGACGAGCTGCGGGATCCACACGAAATTGCTACCCATGCAATATAAGGTTGTACCCATACAATGCCCGGCGCTTAGGATCGGATCAACCACCTACCGAAAAGGGATGATCGCCATGTTCGACCTTGCCGCCCTGCGCGAAGCCGCCGCTTTCGTTCACCAACATGTACCCGCCACGCCCCAGCACGCCTGGCCGTTGCTGGCTGAGCGGCTGGGCTGCGAGGTGTGGGTGAAGCACGAAAATCACGCACCCACCGGGGCTTTCAAAGTCCGGGGCGGTCTGGTCTATGTGCGCTCGCTGCTGGCGGGCGGCAATCCACCCCGAGGGCTGGTCACCGCAACCCGTGGCAACCACGGCCAAAGCATGGCCCTGGCGGCACGGCAGGCAGGCATTGCGTTGGTCATCGTAGTCCCTGAGGGCAATTCCACAGAGAAGAACGCCGCCATGCGCGCACTGGGGGCCGAGTTGGTCGAGCACGGTGTGGATTTCGATGTGGCCCGTGAAGAAGCCGCGCGGCTGGCCGAGGTGTTGGGGTATGCCATGGTGCCTTCGTTCCACCCGGAGTTGGTGCGGGGCGTGGCCACTTATGCCCTGGAGTTGTTCGAGGCTGTGCGTGACCTGGACTGCGTTTACGTGCCGATCGGCATGGGGTCAGGCATTTGCGGGCTGATCCAGGCGCGTAAACTGCTGGGTTTGAAAACCCAGATCGTCGGTGTGGTGTCCAGCGCCGCCGATGCCTATGCCCAGAGCTTTGAGCAGGGCCATATCGTCACCACTGCCATTGCCGAAACCTTCGCCGATGGCATGGCTTGCCGGGTACCCCATCCGCAAGCCTTTGCCCTGGTGCGCGAGCATGCTGCGCGGATCGTGCGGGTCACCGACAGTGAAGTCGCCGAAGCCATGCGGGTTTACCACGAGGCCACGCACAACACTGCCGAAGGTGCAGGTGCCGCAGCCCTGGCGGCGTTGATGCAAGAGCGCGAACAGCAGGCCGGCAAGCGCGTGGCTGTGGTGTTGAGCGGAGCGAACGTGGACCGGGCGCGGTATGCGCGGATTCTGGCGGGCAATGAAAGATCCTGAATGAATATCTTGGAATAAGTGCTATCTTATTTTGATAGCATTTTTCCATGAATACTCGATACCGAAAAATTCTCGACGCTATCCTGAGGACGCCAACCACGTCGTCACTAGCCTTTTCCGAGATTGAAACGCTGGTGCTGCACCTCGGGGGGCAGGTGCTGGAGCGGCAAGGCTCCCGGGTCAAACTGGTGCTTGGCGGCCAGTGCTGGAGGTGCCATCGTCACCATCCAGGCAAGGAGGCCAGGCGGTATCAGATTGAAGAGGCCCGCGAATTCTTGCTGCGGGCAGGAGTGAAATGATGAGTTGCATGCGCTACAAGGGCTATGCCGCCCGTATTGAATATGATGAGCGTGATGATATTTTCGTCGGCCGCGTGCTGGGGATTCGCGACATCATCAGTTTCCACGCAAGTTCTGTCCCGGAACTGCATGAGGCCTTCCGTCATGCGTTGGAGGACTACCTGGCCGATTGCGCGGAACAGGGCATCACTCCCGAAAAGCCGGCATCGGGGAAGGTCATGCTGCGTATTCGGCCCGAAATCCATGCCGCTGCCAGCGTTGCTGCCCGTGCGGCAGGCAAAAGCCTGAACCAGTGGGCCGACGAGGTGTTTGAACAGGCGGCGCTGGCCTGATCGAACACTTGTTCTTCCAATCCCGCAATCACTCATGGCAGGCTCTACGGCGCTCATTTACCCGTCATCGAGTATTCAATGCCTTTCTCCAACGGTTTTCTCCTCAGCCTGTCCCTGTGTCTTGATATCGGTGTGGCCAATATCGCCATGATCACCCTGGCCATGCAGCGCGGTTTCCTGCAAGGGTTCTGGCTCGGCCTGGGCACGTGTGTCGGTGACCTGGTGTATGCGATCGCAGCGCTGGCCGGCATGACCGTGTTGCTGCAGTTCGAGAGCGTGCGCTGGGCCTTGTGGCTGGGTGGTTCGGCGCTGCTGGTGTGGTTCGCGCTGAAGATGCTGCTGGCGGCCTGGCGCGGCGGGCATATGGAAGCGCGCAGCGAGGTGGTGGCGGAATCGGCCTGGCGCGAATTCATGCGCGGTATCTTCCTGGCCATGTCGTCGCCCACCGCCATTTTGTGGTTCGCCGCTGTCGGTGGCGTGCTGATTTCCCGTTCCGGTGGCGGTAGCCTGCTGGAGGCCGGGTTGTTTCTCGGCGGCTTTTTCGCTGCAGGGCTGGTCTGGTGCCTGAGCCTGTGCGGCATCGCCAGCCATGGTGGGCGTTTGCTCGGTGACCGTCTGCTGACGTGGTCATACCTGCTCTCGGCAGCGATTTTCTGCTATTTCGCGGTGTACGTGATCGTTTCGGGCTATCGCGAATTCATACTGGCCAGCCCGGGCGTGTAGGCAGTTACAGGGGGCCGCCGCGCCTGTCAGCCTTTTTCCTCCCTGTTGTCGATTTCCCGCTCTCTCGTTCGACCAGTGTTGAAGGCGCCGAGTACCGGCGCCACCCGCACTTCGGAGAGCCCCTCATGAATACCCAGGCCGAAAGCGAAATCCGTGAACTGATCGAACGCTGGATGCAAGCGGTGCGCGATCGTGACATCCCAGGTATCACCGCCCCCTATGCCGACGACATCGTCGCCTTCGATGCGATCAAGGAACTGCAGTTCAAGGGCAAGGCCGTGTACCAGGCACATTGGGAAATGTGCATGGGTTTTTGCACCGGCCCGATGACGTTCGAGTTGGCCGAACTCACGGTGTACGCCGATGGCGAGCTGGGCCTGGCCCATTGGCTCAACCGCTGCGGCCCGTCGGATGACGAAAGCCAGTGCGGTTTCATGCGCGTCACCGTGGGCTATCGCAAGACCGCCGGCCAGTGGCGGGTCATCCACGAGCACTGGTCGGCGCCTTTCGATGTGGAAACCCAGAAAGCGCTGTTTGATCTCAAACCCTGATCAGCTATCGCCAAACGCACTTTGCCAATGCCGTGGAGATCACCATGAAATACCTGTGCCTGGTCTATTGTGACGAGGGGCTGCTGCACAGCTTGCCCGACAGCCCCGAAGATGCCGAATGCATGGCTTACGCCGAGTCGCTGCAGCGCTGTGGGCGCATGCTCGCGGCCGAGGCGCTGAAACCGGTGCAGACCGCCACCACGGTACGCATGCGTGGTGGCCACATGAGCCTGACCGATGGCCCGTTCGCCGAGACCAAAGAGCAGCTTGCGGGTTTTTACCTGGTCGATGCCCGCGATCTCAACGAGGCATTGAACATTGCCAAAGGCATCCCGGCCGCACGGGTCGGCAGCGTTGAAGTAAGGCCCGTGCGCGAACTGCAACCCTGACCGCAACGGAGAACAACAAGAATGAGCCTTGCCCAACCTGCGCAAGCGCAACACGAGTTGGCCATCAGCCGCCTGATCGACGCCCCGCCCGCCAAGGTGTTCCGTGCCTGGACCGAACCCCAGTGGCTGATGCAGTGGTGGGGGCCGCATGGCATGACCACGCCTGAATGTGAAATGCAGCTCTGGGTCGGTGGCCTGTTTCGTACCTTGATGCGCGCCCCCGACGGTACCGACTACCCCACCCAGGGTGTGTTCCTGGAGATCGCCGCGCCACGTCGGCTGGTGTTCACCGATGCGTTCGGGCCAGGCTGGGTGCCGTCTGCCAAGGCCTTCATGACCGCAGTGGTGACCTTTGACGAGGAACACGGCAAGACCCGTTATACCGCCCGCGCTTGGCACTGGAGCGCTGCCGACTGCACGGCCCATGAAGAAATGGGTTTTCACCAGGGGTGGGGAGAAAGCCTGGACCGCCTGGTGGAGGTGGTGACCCAGCGGATGCCGGACTGATGGCAACGCTGGTGCAGGTACGCGCCGAGATCGAGGGGGTTTACCGGCGGGACTCGCGGCGTATCCTGGCGACGCTGATCCGCCTGCTGGGGGATTTCGACCTGGCAGAGGAGGCCATGCATGATGCCTTCTTCATTGCCGTCGAGCGCTGGCAGCGTGACGGTATCCCCCAAAACCCACGTGCATGGCTGGTGTCGACCGGCCGTTTCAAGGCCATTGACGCGGTGCGGCGGCGTGCGCGTTTCGACCGTTCGCAGGCTGACCTGATCATGCTCATCGAGGGCCAGGGGCAAGACCCCAGTGATGAGGCATTGCTCGCCGACGATCGCCTGCGGCTGATCTTCACGTGCTGCCACCCGGCTCTGGCTGCCGATGCGCAGGTGCCTTTGACGTTGCGCGAAGTCTGTGACCTGACCACTGAGCAGATCGCCCGTGCCTTCCTGCAGAGCCCAGCGACCATTGCCCAACGCATCGTGCGCGCCAAGGCCAAGATCCGCGACGCACGCATTCCTTACCAGGTGCCGGAGCTGCACGAATTGCCTGAGCGCCTGGAAAGCGTGTTGCGGGTGATTTACCTGGTGTTCAACGAGGGCTATTCGGCGTCTTCGGGTGAGGCGTTGGTGCAACAGGCGTTGAGTGACGAAGCCATTCGCCTCGGTCGCTTGCTGGTGCAGTTGTTACCGGACCCGGAGGCGGTCGGTTTGCTGGCGCTGATGTTGCTGCAGGCGTCACGCCAGCACGCGCGTAGCGATGCCCAAGGCAATCTGGTGCTGCTCGAGCAGCAGGATCGCAGCCTGTGGGACGGTGCGCAAATCAGCGAAGGCTGTGAATTGGTGCAGCTGGCGTTGCGCAGCCGGGCGTTCGGTGCCTACACGGTGCAGGCGGCGATTGCAGCGGTGCATGCGGAGGCTGCGAGCGCAAGTGAAACGGACTGGGCGCAGATTGTCGGCCTTTACGATGTGCTGCAGCGGCATTGGCCGTCCGCAGTGGTGGCGCTCAACCGAGCGGTGGCATTGGCCAAGCGGGATGGGCCGCGGGTGGGGTTGGCGGAGATTGAAACAATTCTGGCGACTGGCGAGTTGCGCGACTATCACCTGGCGCATGCGGCAAGGGCGGAGCTGCATTACCAGTTGGGTGAGGCAGAACAGGCCCGTGCGGCCTGGCGGCAGGCGCTGGAGTTGACGCATCAGGCGCCGGAACGGCGGCATATCGAGGGAAAGCTGCAGGCGTTGGAATGACCCGGCAGCACCGGCCCTGTCGCCGGTACTGCCTGAAGCCATCAGCTGGCGACAAAATTGGGCGGCGATACCAGCTCTACCGTCTGCTGCTTGCGCGGCGCCAGGATCTCTGCCTCGCCCTCTACAACCAGCTCATCGTTCTGGTTGTACACGTTGGTGGCGATGCGCACTTTGAACTTGGGCAGCTTCTCGAGGATTTCCAGGCGCACGGTCAGGGTGTCGCCGATTTTCACCGGCTTCTGGAAGCTCATCTTCTGGCCCAGGTAGATGGTGCCGGGGCCGGGCAGGGTGCAGGCTACTGCCGCGCTGATCAGCGCGCCGCTGAACATGCCATGGGCAATGCGCTCACGGAACATGCTCTTGGCGGCGAATTCGGCATCCAGGTGCACCGGGTTGTGGTCACCGGACATCGCGGCGAACAGCTGGATGTCGCGTTCTTCCACAGACTTTTCGTAACTGGCCTTCTGGCCGACTTCTAGAGCTTCGTAAGGCGTGTTGGTGACCTGGGTCATTGGCGCTTCCTTGATGGGCGGACAAGGCCGTTATCATTCACTGCGGGCAGGGCGGCCAAGGGCCAGCGCCTGCTCCAGCCACGCGAGGATATCGGCGGTGACCTCGTCCCGATTGAGTTCATTGAGCACTTCGTGCCGCGCCTTGGGGTAGACGCGCAGTTGTACATGTCGATTGCCGGTCGCGCGCAGGGCGTCGGCCAGATGGGTGAGACGCTTGCCGGCACTCACCGGATCACATTCACCGCCAATCACCAGCAACGGCAGGTTCGGATCGATCTGCGCGAGGTTCTTCGCCTGGCTGATCTGCGCCAGGCCGTGCAGCAAGTCTAGCCACAACTGGTTGCTGCAGCGAAAACCGCACAGCGGGTCGCTGACGTACCTGTTTACCTCTTCAGGGTCGCGGCTTAGCCAGTCGAAGGCGGTACGGGTGGGTTTAAAGGCTTTGTTGAACGAGCCGAACGACAGCCACTCGATCAGCGCACTCTTGCCTTGCGGGCCTTGGCGCAACGCCTCCAGCCGGGCGATCAGGCGCGCCATGCGGTACAGCGCCGGCGGCTGGAAATTGGAGCCGCTGAGGATCGCCCCGTGCACGCTGCCACTGTGGTGCATCAGGTAAGCCTGGGCGATGTAGCTGCCCATGCTGTGGCCGAACAGGAACAGCGGTGTGCAGGGGAACTGCTGGCCGATGTGCTGTGTGAGCAGGGCCAGGTCGTTGACCACGGCATTCCAGCCATGTTGCCGGGCGAACAGGCCGAGGCTACCCCGTTCGGCGGTACGGCCGTGGCCGCGCAGGTCCGCAGCCAGCAGCGCATAGCCGGCAGCGCTCAGCGCCTGGCCCAGGCGCTGGTAGCGCCCGGCATGTTCGGCCATGCCGTGCGCCAGCAGCACCACGGCCTTGACCGGCGTGGCCGGCAGCCATTGGTGCACGTACAGGCTGCAATGCTCGCTGGCCGGCAGCCAGAAGGCGTCGTAAGGCATGGCGGATCCTTTGCGCTGGGGTACGAGCACAGTGTATGCGCAAGCGGCCGGATTGCAGGAAGGGCACAAATAAGATTCACAATGTTAATGGCGGCACTTGGCATATATGCCACCTCAGGCTTACCTGCTAACGTCGGTTGAACGCCTTTTTGCCATCAGGCAAAGGGATTACAGGCTAAGAGCGGGTTCAGGCAGAGGAACAATAATAAATGCAAGCCGACTTCTGGAATGACAAGCGCCCGGCGGGCGTGCCTTCCACCATCGATATCCATGCGTACACCTCGGTCGTCGAAGTTTTCGAGCGATCCTGCAAGCGCTTCGCCGACCGCCCGGCGTTCAGCAACCTGGGCAAGACCCTGACCTATGGCGAACTCGACCGCCTTTCGGCGGCCTTTGCTGCCTGGCTGCAGCAGCATACCGACCTGGTGCCGGGTGACCGCATCGCCGTACAGATGCCCAACGTGCTGCAGTATCCCATTGCGGTGTTCGGCGCCCTGCGCGCCGGGCTGATCGTGGTCAACACCAACCCGCTGTACACCGAGCGTGAAATGCGCCACCAGTTCAAAGACGCCGGTGCCCGCGCCCTGGTGTACCTGAACATGTTCGGCAAGCGGGTCCAGGAGGTGCTGCCCGATACCGGCATCGAATACCTGATCGAGGCGAAGATGGGCGACCTGTTGCCCATGGCCAAGGGGTGGTTGATCAACACCGTGGTCGACAAGGTCAAGAAAATGGTCCCGGCCTATCATCTGCCCCAGGCCATCTCGTTCAAGCAGGCACTGCGCGAGGGCGCGGCGCTGAGCCACAAGCCGGTAACGCTGAGCTTGGACGACATCGCCGTGCTGCAGTACACCGGCGGCACCACGGGCCTGGCCAAGGGCGCCATGCTCACCCACGGCAACCTGGTGGCCAACATGCTGCAGGTGCTGGCGTGCTTTTCGCAGCATGGCCCGGACGGGCAGAAGCTGATCAAGGAAGGCCAGGAGGTGATGATCGCGCCGCTGCCGCTGTACCACATCTATGCCTTTACCGCGAACTGCATGTGCATGATGGTCACCGGCAACCATAACGTGTTGATCACCAACCCGCGCGATATCCCTGGCTTCATCAAGGAACTGGGCAAGTGGCGGTTCACCGCACTGTTGGGGTTGAACACCCTGTTCGTGGCGCTGATGGATCACCCGGGCTTCCGGCAGCTGGATTTCTCGGCGCTCAAGGTGACCAACTCTGGCGGTACGGCACTGGTCAAGGCCACCGCCGAACGTTGGGAGAGCCTGACCGGCTGCCGCATTGTCGAGGGCTACGGCCTGACAGAGACTTCGCCAGTGGCCAGCACCAACCCTTATGGCGAGCTGGCACGCCTGGGTACCGTGGGCATACCGGTGGCAGACACAGCATTCAAGGTCATCGATGATGAGGGCAATGAACTGCCGCTCGGTGAGCGGGGCGAGTTGTGCATCAAGGGCCCGCAGGTGATGAAGGGGTACTGGCAGCAACCCGAGGCTACGGCGCAGACCCTGGATGCTGATGGCTGGCTGAAAACCGGCGACATTGCAGTGATCGACCCGGACGGCTTTACGCGTATCGTCGACCGCAAGAAGGACATGATCATCGTCTCGGGCTTCAACGTGTACCCCAACGAAATCGAAGACGTGATCATGGGCCACCCGAAGGTGGCCAACTGCGCCGCCATCGGCGTGCCTGACGAGCGTTCGGGCGAGGCCGTCAAACTGTTCGTGGTGGCCCGTGAGGGCGGGCTCAGCGTCGATGAACTCAAGGCCTACTGCAAGGCCAACTTCACAGGTTACAAAGTGCCCAAGCACATCGTGCTGCGCGAGTCGTTGCCGATGACCCCGGTGGGCAAGATCCTGCGTCGCGAGCTGCGCGACATCGCGTAAGGGGGGCGAGCTTCAAACTTCAAGTTTCAAGCTGCAAGAGGGGGCGTGCGCCGCTCTAGCTTGCAGCTTGCCGCTTGAAACTTGGCGCTCTAAGTCAAATACTCTAAAAATGACTTGTATCCTTCATTGAGTCATTTTTGTGACCGTAAGGCCCGTTTTGGCCTCTAGGCGACCCTTTGCAAAGCTGTTACTCTCGGCCCGCTTTCAGATGATTCGGTTTGCAACGAACCGCCATCTCATATCAATAATAAACGCATCGACGCGTAAATCGAACTTCGCTGTTGCTGAAGGAGTGGGCTTCCATGATCGACCATTTTTGGAAGGATAAATACCCAGCCGGGATTACGGCGGAAATCAATCCTGACGAATTCCCCAATATCCAGGCGGTACTCAAGCAATCCTGCCAACGCTTTGCCGACAAACCGGCCTTTAGCAACCTGGGCAAGACCATCACCTACGGCGAGTTGTATGCCCTGTCGGGCGCTTTTGCGGCCTGGCTGCAGCAGCACACCGACCTCAAGCCGGGTGATCGCATTGCCGTACAGCTGCCGAATGTCCTGCAGTACCCGGTAGCGGTGTTCGGTGCCATGCGCGCCGGCCTGATCGTGGTCAACACCAACCCGCTGTATACCGCACGGGAAATGGAACATCAGTTCAACGACTCCGGTGCCAAGGCGCTGGTGTGCCTGGCCAACATGGCGCACCTGGCCGAGAAAGTGGTGCCCAAGACCCAGGTCAGGCACGTCATCGTCACTGAAGTGGCCGACCTGTTGCCACCGCTCAAGCGCCTGCTGATCAACAGCGTGATCAAGTACGTGAAGAAGATGGTGCCGGCCTATAACCTGCCGAACGCCGTGCGCTTCAACGATACCCTGGCGCTGGGCAAGGGCCAGCCGGTGGCCGAGGCCAACCCGCAAGCCAATGATGTTGCCGTGCTGCAGTACACCGGCGGCACCACAGGTGTGGCCAAGGGCGCAATGCTGACGCACCGCAACCTGGTGGCCAACATGCTGCAGTGTCGGGCGCTGATGGGTTCGAACCTGCATGAAGGTTGCGAGATCCTCATCACGCCGCTGCCGCTGTACCACATCTATGCCTTTACCTTCCATTGCATGGCGATGATGCTGATCGGCAACCATAACGTGCTGATCAGCAACCCGCGTGACTTGCCGGCAATGGTCAAGGAGCTGGGCAAGTGGAAATTCAGCGGCTTCGTCGGCCTCAACACCCTGTTCGTTGCCCTGTGCAACAACGAGGCGTTCCGTGCGCTGGACTTCTCGGCGTTGAAGATCACCTTGTCCGGTGGTATGGCGCTGCAACTGAGCGTGGCCGAGCGCTGGAAAGCCGTCACCGGTTGCGCCATTTGCGAAGGCTATGGCATGACCGAGACCAGCCCGGTTGCGGCGGTCAATCCCGCCGAAGCCAACCAGGTCGGCACCATCGGTATCCCGGTGCCCTCGACCCTGTGCAAGGTCATCGATGACAGTGGCACCGAACTGCCGCTGGGCGAGGTGGGCGAGCTGTGCGTCAAGGGGCCGCAGGTGATGAAGGGCTACTGGCAGCGTGAAGATGCCACCGCCGAGATCCTCGACAGTGACGGTTGGCTGAAGACCGGGGACATTGCCCTGATCCAGCCGGATGGCTACATGCGCATCGTTGACCGCAAGAAGGACATGATCCTGGTCTCGGGCTTCAACGTGTATCCCAACGAGCTGGAGGACGTACTGGCAGCCCTGCCGGGTGTGCTGCAGTGCGCTGCGATCGGCGTGCCGGATGAAAAGTCGGGCGAACTGATCAAGGTGTTCATCGTGGTCAAGCCGGGCATGACCGTCACCAAGGAGCAGGTGATGGAGCACATGCGTGCCAACGTCACCGGCTACAAGGTGCCGCGTTACATCGAGTTCCGCGACGCGCTGCCAACGACCAACGTGGGCAAGATCCTGCGCCGCGAGTTGCGTGATGAAGAGCTGAAGAAGCAGGGTTTGAAGAAGATCGCCTGATCGCTGCCCATTGCCCCGCAATATCCGCATCACGCTGAAAATCTGGGGCCGCTTTGCGGCCCTTTCGCGACACGAGGCCGCTCCTACAGGGGGAGAGCAATCAACGCAGTTTTTCCAGCATCTGGTAGTACCACATCCCTGCCGCCAACAGCGGATTGCCCAGCAGGTCCCCCATCGGCACCTTGATGTGCTTGCACCCGGCAAAGGTATCGAACTTCTCCAGCGTTCCAGTCAGCGCCTCGGCCATGATTTCGCCCATGATGTGGCTGGTGGCGATGCCGTGCCCCGAATAGCCCTGGCAATACCAGACGTTGTCCGAAAGCTTGCCCAGCTGCGGTATGCGATTGACCACGATACCCATCGCGCAGCTCCACTGGAACTCGATCGGCACCCCTTTGAGGGCCGGGAAGGTGCGCTCGATGCACGGGCGCAGTTCACCTGCGATATCACGGGAATCCTTGCCCGAATAGTTGGCGCCGCCGCCGAACAGCAGGCGTTTGTCGGCAGTGAGGCGGTAGTAGTCGAGCACGAAACGGCAGTCGTACACCGCCAGGTCCTGGGGGTTGATCTGTTCGGCCAGTTCGCCCAGCGGCACGGTGGTGACGATGCCACCCATGGCGGGGAAGATCTTGCCCTTTAGCTGGCGCTTTTCCAGTTTGTGGTAAACGTCGCCGGCCAGCATCACCTGGCGTGCTTCGATTCGGCCTTGGGCAGTGACCACTGCAGGGCGCGGGCCGTGCACGATGTCCAGTACCTCGGAGTTCTCGAAGATCAGCGCGCCCAGTGCATGGGCGGCACGCGCCTCGCCCAGGCACAGGTTGAGCGGGTGCAGGTGCAGGTTGCGCAGGTTTTTCAGCGCGCCTAGGTACAACGGGCTTTGCAGGTGTTCGGCAACCGAGTTGCGGTCGAGCATGTGCACCTGATCACCCATGCCGCGGCGCTGCGCTTCGGCCTCGAAGGTGCGCAGCTCGTTGAGGTGTGACGGTTTCATCGCTGCATGCAGGTGGCCGCGCTTGAGGTCACAGTCGATGCCATAGCGCTCGACCCGCTGCTCGATGATCTGGTGCCCGCGCCAGCGCAGGTGCCAGATGAAGTCATCCACTTCACTGCCCAGGCGGTCGCGCATCTGCGTGCGCATGGCTTCGTCGCCCGAGAGGCTGCCGGTGACCTGGCCGCCGTTGCGGCCGCTGGCGCCCCAGCCGATGCGGTTGGTTTCCACCACCGCCACTTTCAGGCCGCGCTCGGCCAGCTCCACGGCGGTGGCTACGCCGGTGAAACCGCCGCCGATAATGGCTACGTCGACCTGCACGGTGCCCTTGAGCTGCGGGTACTGCGTGTGGTCGTTGAGGGAGGCACTGTAGTAGGACGGCGCGCGCTGGGCCGGGCCGTTGTTCACTGCTGCGTTCATGGGTGTTCCTTATTCTGAATAGGGTGAGGCTCAGGCCTGGTGCAGGTACCAGCGCCAGTCCTGTTCGCTGACTTCGGCCATGAACTGGCGATACTCGGCGCGCTTGACCTTCAGGTACACCCCGAGGAAGTCCGCGCCGAGTGCTTCGCGTGCCCACGCCGAACGCTCCAGTGCGTCGAGGGCGGTCAGCCAGTCGGTGGGCAGGTGTTCGGTGGCCTGGGCGTAGCCGTTGCCTTCGACCGGTGCGCCCGGGTCGAGTTGTTCGCGGATGCCGCGGTGGCTGGCGGCGAGAATCGCCGCAGCGGCCAGGTACGGGTTGGCGTCGGCGCCACAGATGCGGTGTTCGACATGGCGGCTGTTGGCCGGCCCGCCGGGCACGCGCAAGCTGACCGTGCGGTTGTCGACACCCCAGGTTGGCGCCAGCGGTGCATAGCTGTTGGCCTGGAAGCGACGGAACGAGTTGGCGTTGGGGCAGAACAGCAGCAGCGAGTCGCGCAGGTGGCGTAGCATGCCGGCAACCGCTTGGCGCAGAAGGGGAGTGCCGGCCTTGTCTTCGCTGGCGAACAGGTTGTTGCCGGCGCTGTCGGCCAGGCTCAGGTGCATGTGCATGCCGGTGCCGGCCAGTTGCGCGAAGGGTTTGGCCATGAAGCACGCCTGCATGCCGTGGGCGTGCGCCACGCCTTTGACCAGGCGCTTGTAGCGCACGGCCTGGTCCATCGCTTCCAGGGCATCGCCATGCTCCAGGGTGATTTCCACCTGGCCTGGGGCGTACTCCGAAATCGCCGTGCGGGCCGGGATGCCCTGGGCTTTGCAGGCCGCGTAAAGGTCGGCGAGAAACGGCTCTATCTGCTCCAGTTCACGCAGGCCATAGACCTGGGTGCTGCGCGGGCGGCCGCCATCATTGTCCAGGGCCGGTTGCGGCCGGCCTTGGGCGTCACGCTGCTGGTCGAGCAGGAAAAACTCCAGTTCGCACGCCATCACCGGGTGGTAGCCGTCGGCCTTGAGCGCTTCGATGGTGCGCAACAGCACATGGCGCGGGTCGGCGACGCTGGCCGGTAGGCCTTCGCTGGGGTGCATGCTGACTTGCACGGCGGCGGTCGGCACGCGGCGCCATGGCAGGCGTACCAGGCTGCCCTCCAAGGGGTAGGCGCGGCAGTCGATGTCGCCGACGTCCCAGACCAGCCCGGAGTTTTCCACGTCATCGCCATTGAGGGTCAGGCCCAGGATGGTACTGGGCAGCGGGCGGCCGCTCTGGTAAACCGCCAGCAGCTCGTCGCGGTGCAGCAGCTTGCCGCGCGGCACGCCGTTGGCGTCGAGGATGAACAGTTCGAACAGCTCGATATCGGGGTTTTCGGCAAGGAAACGTCGGGCGTGTTCAACGGGGGCAAAGTGCATGAGGGATTCGCTCGTGTGCATACAGGACCGCCGCTTGGCGGCGGTCCGGCTGAGTCAATCGGCCGAAAGGTGGCCGGGCTTTGTCAGATGCGCGAGTGAAGTGTCCGGTGGGCGGGCGTGGCGGCAATGCCAGAGGGCCCAGAAGGCCAGGATCACATGGACCAGCGGATTTTCACCGGCGCAGGTGCGGGCCTTCGGTAGCGAAGGGCGCGAAAGCGGCGGGGCGATGGGCTGGACGGGGATCATGCATTGGATACTCACATGCGACGTCACGTTGATTAAAGCAGTGAATGGCAACCTTCACTCTGGTAACGGCTAAACATTGGCGGGGGCCGGTACAGACAGCAAAAAGCCGGCAAATCTGCGACAATCGCGCATCCTTCGAATGCCGATCATGCAAAAGCAGGCTCACCTGCATCACTAAAAAGCCCCATGACTGACCACGCCATCGACAAACTGCTGCAAAACCTCGACCACGCCATGATCGCCGACCGCCATCGCCTGCGCCGGCAACTGCATGAGCTGCGCAAGCGCCCCGACGAGGCCAAGCTCGCGCAGTGGGTGGAGAAGGTCCAGGCGTCTTGCGCCCAGGTGACCGCGCGTCAGCACAGTGTGCCGCGCATCCGCTACGACGACAGCTTGCCGATTGCCGCCAAGCGCGACGAGATCAAAAAGGCATTGGCCGAAAACCAGGTCCTGGTGATTGCCGGTGAGACCGGTTCGGGCAAGACCACCCAGCTACCCAAGATCTGCCTGGAGCTGGGCCGCGGCAGCCACGGCCTGATCGCCCACACCCAGCCACGGCGGATTGCCGCGCGCAGCGTTGCTGCCCGTGTGGCTGAAGAGTTGGGTACACCGCTGGGCGCCCTGGTCGGTTACCAGGTGCGGTTCGAGGACCAGAGCGACGCCAACACCTTGGTCAAGCTGATGACCGACGGCATCTTGCTGGCCGAAACCCAGCATGACCGCTTCCTCGAGCGCTACGACACGATCATCGTCGACGAGGCGCACGAGCGCAGCCTGAACATCGATTTCCTGCTCGGCTACCTCAAGACCCTGCTGCATCGCCGCCCGGACCTGAAGCTGATCATCACTTCGGCGACCATCGACCTGGAGCGCTTCTCCAAGCATTTCGATGGTGCGCCGATCATCGAGGTATCCGGCCGTACCTACCCGGTGGACACCTGGTATCGCCCGCTGACCAGTGAACAGGACGAAGAAGGCAACCAGGTCGAGGACGACCTCACCGTCGACCAGGCGATCCTCGCCACCCTCGATGAGATCGCCCACCACGAGCGCAGCGAGGGCAAGGGCCCCGGCGACGTGCTGGTGTTCCTGCCGGGCGAGCGCGAGATTCGCGATGCCGCCGAGATCCTGCGCAAGGCCCAGTTGCGTCATACCGAGATCCTGCCGCTGTATGCGCGCCTGTCTCCGGCCGAGCAGCAGCGTATCTTCCAGTCGCACACTGGCCGCCGTGTGGTGCTGGCCACCAACGTGGCGGAAACCTCGCTGACCGTGCCAGGCATCCGCTATGTGATCGACACCGGTACCGCGCGCATCAGCCGCTACAGCTACCGGGCCAAGGTCCAGCGCTTGCCGATCGAAGCGGTATCCCAGGCCAGCGCCAACCAGCGTAAAGGCCGTTGCGGCCGTGTCGAGCCGGGCATTTGCATACGCCTTTACAGCGAAGAAGACTTCAACGGCCGGCCAGCCTTCACCGACCCCGAGATCCTGCGCACCAACCTGGCGGCGGTGATCCTGCAGATGCTGCACCTGCGTCTGGGCGCCATCGATGCCTTCCCGTTCATCGAGCCGCCGGATGGCAAGGCCATCAGCGACGGTTTCAACCTGCTGCAGGAGCTGTCGGCGGTCAACCGCGAGAACCAGCTGACGCCCCTGGGCCGTCAGCTGGCGCGCTTGCCGATCGACCCCCGGCTGGGCCGGATGCTGCTCGAAGGCGCCCGTCAGGGCAGCCTGCAGGAAGTGCTGATCGTCACCAGTGCATTGTCGGTGCAGGACCCGCGCGAGCGCCCGCCGGAGCGTCAGCAGGCGGCTGACCAGGCGCATGCGCAGTGGAAGGATGTGGATTCCGATTTTGCCGCACTGGTCAACCTGTGGCGAGGCTTTGAGGAGCAGCGCCAGGCGCTGACGGCCAACCCGCTACGCAACTGGTGTCGCAAGAATTTTCTCAACTATTTGCGCCTTCGCGAATGGCGTGACGCCCATCGTCAGTTGGCGCTGATCTGCCGTGACCTGCAACTGACGGTGAACAAGGACCCGTCCGACTACCAGAAGATGCACAAAGCCATCCTCAGCGGGCTGCTCAGCCAGATCGGCCACAAGACCGAAGACGGCGACTACCAGGGCGCGCGTCAGCGGCGTTTCTGGGTGCACCCGTCCTCGGGCATTGGCCGCAAGCGCCCGCAGTGGGTCATGGCCGCCGAGTTGGTGGAGACCACCAAGTTGTATGCGCGCATGGTGGCCAAGATCGAGCCCGACTGGATCGAGCCGCTGGCGACTCACCTGGTCAAGAAAAACCACTTC
The DNA here is from genome assembly GCF_943737035.1 of Pseudomonas sp. Marseille-Q5299. Taxonomy (NCBI): domain Bacteria; kingdom Pseudomonadati; phylum Pseudomonadota; class Gammaproteobacteria; order Pseudomonadales; family Pseudomonadaceae; genus Pseudomonas; species Pseudomonas sp. Marseille-Q5299. The sequence continues at coordinate 547,409 of NZ_CALSFR010000001.1, read as the reverse complement.
GAACCGCACTGGGAGAAGAAGCGCGGGCAGGTGGTGGCCTACGAGCAGATCACCCTCTACGGGCTGATCCTGGTCGGCCGCCGCCCAGTGCATTACGGTCCGATCGACCCGGTTACCTCGCGTGAGCTGTTCATACGCGAAGGGCTGGTTGGAGGCGAAATCCAGTCGCGGGCCAAGTGCCTGGCCGCCAACAAGCGCCTGCTTGAAGAGCTCGACGAGCTGGAAGCCAAGGCGCGTCGGCGCGACATTCTTGCCGATGAAGAAACCCTCTACGCCTTCTATGAGGCGCGCCTGCCAGCGGAGATCCACCAGACCGCGACCTTCGACAGCTGGTACCGCATGGGCAGCCAGAAGGATGCCAGCCTGCTGATCATGCGTGAGGAAGACGTGTTGGCCCGTGAGGCCAGCGAAGTCACTGCGGCGCAATACCCGGACAGCCTGCAGGTCGGCGAGCTGCGCCTGCCGCTGAGCTACCACTTCGAACCGGGCCACCCGCGTGACGGCGTGACGGTAAGGGTGCCCGCGCCGCTGTTGCCAAGCCTGCCGGGCGAGCGTCTGGAGTGGCTGGTGCCGGGCTTGCTTGAAGCCAAGTGCGTGGCGTTGGTGCGCAACCTGCCCAAGGCCCTGCGCAAGAACTTCGTGCCGGTACCGGACTTCGTCAAGGCGTCGCTGGCACGCATGACGTTCGGCCAGGGTGCCTTGCCTCAGGCTTTGGGCCAGGAGCTGTTGCGCATGACCGGTGCCCGTGTGTCCGATGAGGCCTGGGCAGAGTCGGTAGGCCTGGTCGAAGGGCATCTGCGTATGAACATCGAGGTGGTCGATGGCCAGGGCAAGTTCCTCGGCGAGGGCCGCGACCTGGCCGAGTTGACCGCACGCTTTGCCGCCGCCAGCCAGGCAGCGCTGGCTGTGCCGCGCGACGACAAGGGCGCGCAGCCGGTGCAGGCCAAGGCCTTCAGTGAAGTGAAGCAGACCGCCCAGCAGAAGATCGCCGGGCTGTCGATGACGGTGTACCCGGCATTGGTGGAAGAGAGCGGCAGCGTGCGCGAGGGGCGTTTCTCGACCCAGGCCGAAGCCGAGTTCCAGCATCGCCGTGCCTTGCAGCGCCTGTTGCTGCAGCAGTTGGCAGAGCCTGCCAAGTTCCTGCGCGGCAAGCTCCCGGGGCTGACCGAACTGGGCTTGCTGTACCGCGAACTGGGCCGTGTCGAGGCGCTGGTGGAGGATATCCTGCTGGCCAGCCTCGACAGTTGCATCCTCGAGGGGGAGGCCACGCTACCGCGCGATGGCGCAGCATTGGCCGGGCTTGCCGAGCGCAAGCGCGGCAGCTGGGCCGAGCATGCCGAGCGCCTGGCCCGCCAGACGCTGGAAGTGCTCAAGCTGTGGCACGGCCTGCAGAAGCGTTTCAAAGGCAAGATCGACCTGAGCCAGGCGGTGGCGCTGAACGACATCAAGCAGCAGTTGGCCAACCTGGTGTATCCGGGCTTCGTGCGCGAGACGCCTTCGGCCTGGTTCAAGGAGCTGCCGCGCTACCTCAGGGCGGTGGAGTTGCGCCTGGAGAAGCTTGGCAGCCAGGTGCAGAAGGACCGGGTGTGGAGTGGCGAGCTGACCAACCTCTGGGCCCAGTACAAGGCCCGTGCCGACAAGCACGCCCAGGAAGGCAAGCGCGACGAGCAACTGACCTTGTACCGCTGGTTGCTGGAAGAATATCGGGTGTCGCTGTTTGCCCAGCAATTGGGCACGAAAGTACCGATTTCTGACAAACGTCTCAGCAAACAGTGGTCTCAGGTGGAAGCCTAAACCCCGCAAGTTGTGGCAATATTGAGGCAATTTGGGGCCGCATTGCGGCCCCTTGCGGGTTCAACCTGCGCCTTGAACTTGGTACTAAAGTGCTATTACTCCAGCCAGCGCCCTGTGGCGATGGCCTTTGACCAGAGGAACGATCGTGCATAACGTCGTGATCAGCGGCACCGGCCTGTATACCCCGGCCCAGAGCATTTCCAACGAAGAACTGGTGGAATCCTTCAACACCTGGTCGCAACAGTTCAACCGCGACAACGCTGCCGCCATCGAGCGCGGCGAGGTCGAAGCTGCGCCGCTCTCCGACGCCGCCTTCATCGAGAAGGCCTCGGGCATCAAGAGCCGCTTCGTCATGGACAAGGCCGGCATTCTCGACCCGCAGCGCATGAAGCCGCGCCTGCCGGAGCGTTCCAACGACGAGCAGTCGATCCTTTGCGAGATGGGCGTGGCCGCTGCCCGTCAGGCACTCGAGCGCGCAGGCCGCACCCCTGCCGATGTCGACGGGGTGATCGTCGCCTGCTCCAACCTGCAGCGCCCGTACCCGGCCATCGCCATCGAAGTGCAACAGGCGCTGGGCATCCAGGGCTTCGCCTTCGACATGAACGTGGCTTGCTCCTCGGCCACCTTCGGCATCCAGACCGCAGCCAACAGCGTGCAACTGGGCCAGGCCCGTGCGTTGCTGGTGGTCAGCCCGGAAATCTGCACCGGGCACCTGAACTTCCGTGACCGCGACAGCCATTTCATTTTTGGTGACGCTGCCACTGCCGTGCTGGTCGAGCGTGCCGACCAGGCCACCTCGGCACACCAGTTCGATATCCTCGGTACCAAGTTGCAGACCTCGTTCTCCAACAATATCCGCAACAATTTCGGCTTCCTCAATCGTGCAGCGGAAGAGGGCGTCGGTACGCGGGACAAGTTGTTCGTGCAGGAAGGCCGCAAGGTATTCAAGGAAGTCTGCCCGATGGTCGCCGAGCTGATCGGCAAGCACCTGGGCGAGAACGATCTGCAGCCCTCCGACGTCAAGCGCTTCTGGCTGCACCAGGCCAACCTGAGCATGAACCAGCTGATCGTAAAGAAGCTGCTGGGGCGTGAAGTGGCCGAGGAAGATGCACCAGTCATTCTCGACCGTTATGCCAACACCAGTTCGGCGGGGTCGGTGATTGCCTTCCACCTGTACCAGGATGACCTGGCCAAGGGTTCGCTGGGCGTGCTGAGCTCGTTTGGTGCGGGCTACTCGATTGGTAGTGTGATTCTGCGTAAACGCTGACAGTCAGCCCTGCGCCGGCTTGCCGGCCGCAGGGCCAGTGCGTTTCTCGAAGGCAAAAAAAGGCAGGAAATGCCGGATGGGGTCGGCATTTCCCGCCTTGAGTGAAGCTCAGGCGTTGCAGCTTAGAACTTGGCTTCCAGGTCCACCTGCAGCGTGTCGACATCGGCATCGCTGTTCGGCAACTGCGACAGGTCGGTCTTGGCCATCAGGTAGGCAGCGCCCAGCGAGAAGTTCTTGTCGATTTCATAACCGACCTTGAACTTGTGGCCGCGCGAGCCGGTGTAACCGTTGCCGAAGTCGGAGTCGGTGAACAGGCTGACCACGGCGTTGCGCTGAACATCGCGGTAGTTGTAATCCAGGCTCCAGGCGCCGACTTTGGTCTTCAGGCCAGCCAGCCAGGCCTGGTCTTCGCCATCGGTGCTTTCGGTGTTCTTCACGTACTGGCCATACGCCGACAGCGGGATGGCCAAGCCGGTGAAGTCCACCTGGCCGAAGCCTTCCACCAGGTTGAACTCGTTGGTGGTATTGCCGAACGACTGCAGGATGGTCGCTTCCTTGTCGTTGTCGTAGCCATAGATGCTCGCGCCGACGGTGAGCTTGAGCACATCGGCCGGGGCGAACTTGGCGCCCAACTGGCCGTGGTAGACCTGGGCGTCGTGCTTGTACTGCACGCCGTCGCCGTCCACGTTGTCCTTGAGCGTGTACTGGCCCGCGCTGGCGAAGACTTCGGCGCCGCCGAGGTCGGCTTTGTAGGTGGCGGCAACGCCTTCCGGGTTGATGTCGCCGTCCCAGATGATGTCACCCATGCTCACCCAAGGCTGTGCCATCTTGCCGCCGATCAGGTGCAGGTTCGGTACTGCGCTCGGGTGCCAGTCGAGGTAGGCCTGGTCGACCCACAGCGATTTCTTGTCGAAGTAGTTATCGAAACTCTGGTTGGTCGAACGGCGGTCTGCGCTGCTGCCGGTGGCGATGCGGATGCCTGCGTCGACTTGCGGGTTGATCTCGCTGTAGAAACCGACGCGGGCGCGAACGCGCTGGCGGTCCTGGTTGCCGCTGCTGCTGTTCGGGTCGTCGACGTTGACGTCCTCGTAGCGCAGGCGGATATCGCCTTTGACCTGGGTCTTGGCGGCCCAAGCCACTTTCTGTTCGAAGGAGCTCATGCGTTCTGACTGAGCTTTCTGGTCGGCCTTTTCCTTGGTTTCTTTTGCCAGGTCACCTTGCAGTTCGTTGTACTGCGCCTGGTTGATCGAGCCGTTGGCGCGGAGCATTTCGAGCAGCTTGGCGTCGACAGCCGCACTGGCCGGAGTACTCAGAGCCAGCATCATGCCGGTGAGGCTCACTCCGGTAAGTGTAGAAACAAGACGCATAAGGTTCTCCCTACTGAAAAATATTGGGGAGGCTCAGCGTCCACCCCCATGTTGGCATGTCTTCGGAAAGGGCCTGAATAGACAGGTTCTAGGGTTCCGGAAAACAGGCGCAAGTATTGCGGGGGCGAATGACAGAATAATGTCTATTTGGTGGCACTGCCGTTAAGTAATTGAGAATGAAAGGATCGGGCCGGCATTCGGCATTTGAGTGAGAGGCCGGTATTCCCTGATACTGATGCCCTCACTCCGCGAGTCGACATCGTGACCAGCCTCTATAGCCTTGCCCATCTGCGTGACCTGCCTGCCGCGACCTGGGACGCCTTGGTACCTGCCGGCCAACCCTTCCTGCGCCATGCGTTCCTGAGCGCCCTGGAGGACAGCGGCAGTGTCGCGCCAGCCACCGGCTGGGCGGCGGAACACCTGGTGCTGGAGCGTGACGGGCAAGTGCGTGCGCTGTTGCCGGCGTACCGCAAGTGGCATTCGTACGGCGAGTACGTGTTCGATCATGGCTGGGCCGACGCCTGCGAGCGTGCTGGTATTGCCTATTACCCCAAACTGCTCGGCGCCGTGCCGTTCAGCCCGGTCAGCGGGCCGCGCCTGCTCAGCGTTGACCCGGCCGATGGCCTGCTCATGCTCCAGGCATTGCCTGAGTATCTGGGCAAAGGCGGGCTATCCGGGGCTCACATCAACTTCACCGACCCTGGCCTGGATGCACAGATGGCCGGCCTGCCGGGCTGGATGGAGCGCCTGGGATGTCAGTTCCACTGGCGCAACCATGGCTACCGCGACTTTCAGGACTTTCTCGACAGCTTGAGTTCGCGCAAGCGCAAACAGATGCGCAAGGAACGTGAGCAGGTTGCAGGGCAGGGCATCGACTTTCGTTGGTACCGTGGCGATGAACTTGAGGAGGCTCAGTGGGATTTCGTCTACCTCTGCTACGCCAATACCTACGCAGTGCGCAGGCGTACGCCCTATCTGACCCGCGAATTCTTTAGCCTGCTGGCGCAGCGCATGCCCGAGGCCCTAAGGGTCGTGATGGCGCGTCAAGGCGGTCGCGATGTCGCCATGGCCCTGAGCCTAGTGGGTGGCGACAGCCTGTTTGGGAGGTACTGGGGCTGCCTGGATGAGTTCGACCGGCTGCACTTCGAAACCTGCTTCTACCAGGGCATGGACTTTGCGATTGCCGAAGGCTTGCAGCGCTTCGATGCCGGCGCGCAGGGCGAGCACAAGCTGATTCGTGGCTTCGAGCCGGTGCTGACCCGCTCCTGGCATTATCTGCTTCACCCAGGCCTGCGCCGGGCGGTGGACGATTTCCTGCAGCAGGAGCGGGCAGGGGTTATGGGCTATGCCGAAGAGGCACGGGGGATGTTGCCTTACCGCCGGGATTGAAACCCGACAGGCCTCAATCCACCCCGACGAACCCGCCCGTCTGGTGATGCCACAGCCTGGCATACAAGCCTTGTTGCGCCAGCAGTTCACTGTGGCTGCCACTTTCGACGATATGCCCCTTGTCCAGCACCACCAAACGGTCCATCCGCGCAATGGTGGAGAGGCGGTGGGCGATGGCGATCACCGTCTTGCCTTGCATGAGGGTTTCCAGGCTTTCCTGGATCGCCGCTTCGACCTCCGAGTCCAGTGCTGACGTGGCCTCGTCCATGATCAGGATGGGCGCGTTCTTGAGCAGCACCCGGGCTATAGCGATGCGCTGGCGCTGGCCACCGGACAGCTTGACCCCGCGCTCGCCCACATGCGCGTCGAAGCCCGTGCGGCCCTGGGCATCCGACAACTGAGGAATGAATTCGTCGGCACGGGCCCGGCGCACCGCCTCGTGCAGCGCTTGCTCGCTGGCATCCGGGCGGCCGTACAACAGGTTGTCGCGGATCGAACGATGCAGCAGTGAGGTGTCCTGGGTGATCATGCCGATCTGCGCCCGCAGGCTGGCCTGGCTCACCTCGGCGATGTCCTGCCCGTCGATCAGGATACGCCCGCCCTGCACGTCGTAAAGGCGCAGCAGCAGGTTGACCAGGGTCGACTTGCCGGCGCCGGAGGGGCCGATCAGGCCGATCTTTTCGCCCGGGCGGATGTCCAGGTTCAGCCCGTCGATGACGTTGCGGGCCTTGCCGTAGTGGAAGTCGACGTTATCGAAACGCACCGCGCCACGGCTCACGTCCAGCGGCGCTGCCTTGGGCTTGTCGGTGACGGTGACCGGCTGGGCGATGGTCTGCAGGCCGTCCTGCACCATGCCGATGTTCTCGAAGATGCCGTTGACCACCCACATGATCCAGCCCGACATGTTGACGATACGGATCACCAGCCCGGTGGCCAGGGCGATGGCGCCGACGGTGATCAGCGACTGGCTCCACAGCCACAGGGCCAGGCCGGTGGTGGCGACCACCAGCAAGCCGTTGAGGCTGGTGATGACCACGTCCATGCTGGTGATCACCCGCGACGCCAGCTGGGTCTTTTCGGTCTGCTCGCGGATCGCTTCGCGGGCGTACTGCTGCTCGTGGTCGGTGTGGGCGAACAGCTTGAGGGTGGCGATGTTGGTGTAGCCGTCGACGATGCGCCCCATCAGCCTGGAGCGGGCATCGGAGGAGATCACCGAGCGCTCTTTGACCCGTGGCACGAAATAAAACAGTGCGGCGACATAGCTGGCAATCCAGACCAGTAACGGCAGCATCAGGCGCCAGTCGGCCTCGGCGAACAGCACCAGCGAGGTGATCGCATAGATCAGCACGTGCCACAACGCATCCACCGCCTGCACGGCCGAGTCGCGCAGGGAGTTGCCAGTCTGCATGATGCGCTGGGCGATACGCCCGGCAAAATCGCTCTGGAAGAAGTTGAGGCTCTGCTTGAGCACATAGGTGTGGTTTTGCCAGCGGATCAGGCTGGTCATGCCCGGGTTGATGGTCTGGTGCACCAGCAGGTCATGCAGGCCAAAGAAGATCGGCCGCAGCAGCAGGACCACCACCAGCATCCAGATCAGCTCGCCGCTGTGCTCGCTGAAGAAATTGGCATTGGGCGTGCCCTGGGCCAGGTCGATGATGCGGCTCAGGTAGCTGAACATCGCCACCTCGATCAGCGAGGCAACCAGGCCGACCACCAGCAGGGCGAGAAAACTCGGCCACACCTGGCGCAGATAATAGAGGTAGAAGGGCCACACCTGGGTGGGCGGCGACTCGCTGGGCGCGTCGCGGAAGATGTCGATCAGTTGCTCGAAACGGCGGTACAGCATGGGTGACAACACTCCTGTTCAACCCGACCCTCAGGCGGTTTCACGTCCTTGTGAAGCCTGCAGTCAGTCGATGCGTTTGGCGGACTTGATGAACACCGGATCGGCCGGCACATCGCGCATGCCTTTCTTGACGGTAGTGCGCGAGTTGACGATCTGGTCGACTACCTCCATGCCCTTGGTCACTTTGCCGAACACCGCATAACCACGGTCACGGCCCGGGTTCAGGAAGTCGTTGTCGGCCACGTTGATGAAGAACTGGCTGGTGGCCGAGTTCGGGTCGGAGGTGCGTGCCATCGACAGGGTGCCGCGGGTGTTCTGCAGACCGTTGCCGGCTTCGTTGCGGATCGGGTCACGCGTCGGCTTTTGCACCATCTGCTCGGTGAACCCACCGCCCTGGACCATGAAGCCCGGGATCACACGGTGAAAAATGGTGTTGTTGTAGAAACCGCTGTCGACGTACTCGAGGAAGTTCTTGGTACTGACCGGCGCCTTCTCGGCATCGAGCTCGATTTCGACCTGGCCGAAGCTGGTGTCGAGCACTACGTGAGGGGTCTTGTCGGAGGCCATGACGGTGGTGGCAAAGGCGACCGAGCAGGCGGTGAGCAGAAGTTTTTTCAGCATGGGCTCAAAGATCCTTGAGAGGTGGAAGCGGCTGCGAGGAACTGCAGCAAAGTCTGGTTGAAGACTTCGGGTTGATCGAGGGGTGTAGCGTGCCGGGAATCATCGATGACTACCAGCCTTGCCTGCGGCATCAGGGCAACGTAGCGCTCTTTGAGTTGTACCGGGGTGTAATCGTGGTCGGCAGCGACCACCAGCGTGGGACAGTGTATCTGGCCGATGCGTTCCTGCACGCCCCAGTCCACGATGGCGTCAAAACTCTTGAGGTAGGCGCGTTTGTAGTTGCGCGCCCAGCGTTGCGCCATCTTCTGGCGCAAGTCGGCTTGCTCCGGTTTGGGGAACAGGCGCTGGGCCAGGCCCTTGCCGACCGTCTCGACACTGAGGATGCGCGCAAGGCCCCAGCGCTTGGCCCACCAGACCCAGTCGTTGCGCGTACGGCGCTTGACCTCGGGGGCGCTGTTGACGATGCACAGGCTGCGCAGCCATTGCGGATGGTCGACGGCGAATTGAAAGCCCACCATGGCGCCCATCGACAGCCCCACGAAGTGCACCGGGCCGGTCTGCAGGTGTTCGAGCAGGGCCAGCAGGTCTTCGCTGAATGTGGCGATCTGGTAGCCATCATTGGGCTTGTCGGAGCGGCCGTGGCCCCGGATGTCCATGAGGATCACCCGGTAATGGCGGCTGAGCGCGGGTACCTGCAGCTCCCAGTCCTGGCTGCTGGAGCCCAGGCCGTGCAGCAGTACCAGGGGTTCACCCTGGCCGTATTCCTGATAATGCAGCGAGCATCCTTCATGTTCGAAATAGGCCATGGGCGCGGTTCTCTCAGGCTTGCGGGGGGGCTGCGAAGGGCACGTCCAGTGGCGCGGTGTCGAAATTGCGCAGCAGGTCGATGAGAATCTGCGTGGCCGGGCCCAAGGTCTTCTCTTTGCTCGAATAAAGGTAGAACAGTGGATGACGGCTGCCACCCTGGTCCAGTGGCAGCGGCTTGAGCACGCCTTCGCGCAGTTCGCGATCGATCATGTGCCGCGGCAGCCAGGCAAAGCCCAGCCCGCTGCTGACGAAGGTCGTGGCGGTCCCCAGGCTGCCGACGGTCCAGCGCTGTTCGGCGCCGAGCCAGCCGACATCGCGGGGTTGGGCGCGGCCGGAGTCGCGGATCACCACTTGCAACTGGCTTTCCAGGTCCTGGAACGTGATCTCCCGGCCCAGGCGGTGCAGGCTGTGCTCGGGGTGGGCGACAGCCACGAACTCCACGGCACTGAGCTCGGTGCCCAGATAGCCGCCAATGCTGTAGCTACTGATGGCAAGGTCGGCGATACCTTCATGCATCACCTCCTCGACGCCGGACAGCACTTCCTCGCGCAGGCGCACCCGGCAACCGCGGCTCTGCGGCATGAACGCGGCCAGGGCACGTACCAGGCGGGCACTGGGGTAGGCGGCATCGACCACCACACGTACCTCGGCTTCCCAGCCTTGCTCCATGTGGTGGGCCAGGTCTTCAAGCTGGCTGGCCTGCTTGACCAGGTGCCGTGAGCGGCGCAGCAGCACGTTGCCCGCCTCGGTCAGCACGGCTTTGCGGCCATCGATGCGCAGCAGTGGTACGCCGAGCTGCTCTTGCATGCGCGCCACCGTGTAACTGACCGATGACTGCGAGCGGTGCAGGGCTTCGGCTGCCTGGGCAAACCCACCGTGATCGACCACTGCCTGCAAGGTTCGCCACTGATCCAGGGTTACGCGCGGCGCTTTCATCTTTGGCTCCTGTTGACCTAAGCTGCGCTCTTTCAAGGAGAGCGCCCCATGAAGAAATGTTGTGCGGCAATACTGATGTGCCTGCCCCTCGGGGCCATGGCTTACCCCATCGACGTGGAGAAGGAACTGGCCGGAGTCAAGCTGGACTACACCGCCTACGACACCGCGTACGACATCGGAGCCATCACCCTGAACAACTATGGGCAAGTGCCGGCGGCCTGCAAGGTGACGTTCCGCAACGGCCCGGAAGCGCCACGGGTACGCCGGGTGAATGTACCGGCGGGAAAAAGTGTGGACGTCACGGCCAAGTTCAACCGGCAGATCATCAAGCTGCGCATCGCAGTGAACTGCAAAGCGGAATAAAACTGATTAATCGATAGATTGCACCCACTTTTTACGCTTTTTTATCGATAGGTCAAGCCTTAATCTCACCTCCATCGAATCGCAACCCATTTTGCCGATGGAGGCACCCATGTCCCGCGTACTGATCGTCGAAAGCAGCGCCCGCCAGCAGGATTCCGTTTCCCGTCAACTGACCCGTGACTTCATCGAACACTGGCAAGCAGCGCACCCGGCCGACGAGATCACCGTTCGCGATCTGGCGGTGACCCCGGTGCCGCACCTGGACGCCAACCTGCTCGGTGGCTGGATGAAGCCTGAAGAGCAGCGCAATGCCGCTGAACTGGAGGCCCTGGCCCGTTCCAACGAGCTGACCGATGAGCTGCTGGCGGCCGACGTGCTGGTGATGGCTGCACCGATGTACAACTTCACCATCCCCAGCACGCTCAAGGCGTGGCTTGACCACGTATTGCGTGCCGGCATCACCTTCAAGTACACCCCGACCGGCCCGCAAGGCCTGCTGACCGGCAAGCGCGCCATTGTCCTGACAGCCCGTGGCGGCATCCACGCCGGCGCCACCAGCGACCATCAGGAGCCGTACCTGCGCCAGGTGATGGCATTCATCGGCATTCACGATGTGAACTTCATCCATGCCGAAGGCCTGAACATGAGCGGTGACTTCCACGAGAAAGGCATCAACCAGGCCAAGGCCAAGTTGGCTGCGGTGGCCTGAGCGTCAACCAATTCCCAACCCTGACACCTTGTTTGCTCCTTTGGGTGTACCTGCCCGGCCTCGATGGCCGGGTTTTTTTTTGTGTGTGAATCACTCACGCCCATGAAATGCGCAGCCCCCACATTGCGCATGGTTGAACACATCGGTCGCAACCCGCTAAGGTCGCGGCCTTGATTTACGAGAGGCAACCATGGGCTACCTGATAATCGTCGCGCTGATCCAGGCGTTTTCCTTCAGCCTGATCGGCGAGTACCTGGCCGGGCACGTCGACAGCTACTTTGCCGTGCTCGCACGCGTGGTGCTGGCGGGCCTGGTTTTCCTGCCGCTGACCCGCTGGCGCCAGGTCGAGCCGCGCTTCATGCGCTCGATGCTGCTGATCGGTGCGCTGCAGTACGGCATCACCTATGTCTGCCTGTACCTGAGTTTCCGCGTGCTGACCGTACCTGAGGTGCTGCTGTTCACGATCCTCACGCCACTGCACGTGACCCTGATCGAGGATGCGCTGAACCGCCGCTTCAACCCATGGGCCTTGCTCGCGGCCTTGGTCGCGGTCGCAGGGGCGGCGGTGATCCGCTTCGACAGCATCAGTGGCGACTTCTTCATCGGCTTTTTGCTGCTGCAGTTGGCCAACTTCACCTACGCTGCTGGCCAGGTGTTGTACCGCCATCTGGTTGCCCGCCACCCCAGCGACCTGCCGCATTACAAGCGTTTCGGCTACTTCTACCTGGGGGCGTTGATCGTCGTGCTGCCGGCTTTCCTGCTGTTTGGCAACACCCAGCATTTGCCGAGCACCGACGTGCAATGGCTGGTGCTGCTGTTCCTCGGGCTGTGCCCGACAGCGCTGGGCTTGTACTGGTGGAACAAGGGGGCCTGCATGGTGTCCGGCGCTACGCTGGCGGTGATGAACAACCTGCACGTGCCGGTGGGGCTGCTGCTCAACCTGCTGATCTGGAACCAGCACGAGCCATTGGGGCGCTTGCTCATCGGTGGCGCGATCATCCTGGCCTCCGTGTGGCTGAGCCGCCTGGGCAGCCGCACGGATGCACCGCTGGTGCGCAGGGCCTGACATGCACACCATCCTGGTCATCGTCGCGCCGATCTTTGCGTTGATCCTGGTCGGTTATCTTTGCCGCCGGACCAACAAGCTTGGCGACAAGGCTGCGGCCGAGATCAACAAGATGGTGGTCTGGCTGTGCCTGCCGGCCCTGCTGTTCAAGGTCACAGCCACCGCAACCTGGAGCGAGGTATGGCACCCAGGGTTCATCGTGGCCTTTGGCGCAGGGGCGCTGGCGATGTTCGTGGCCACGCTGGCCTGGCGGCTGTTCAGCGGCCACGGGCTGGTCGCGGCCAGCATCGACGGGCTCAGCGCGGGGTATGCCAACACCGGCTATATCGGCATCCCGCTGTGTTTGCTGCTGTTCGGTCAGCCCGGGCTGCAGCCTGCGTTGATTTCTTCGTTGATCGTGGTCTGCCTGGTGTTCGCGATATCGCTGACGCTGATCGAAATTGGCCTACAGGAAGAGAAGCGGATCGGCCGCGCCATGTGGGTAGTGGGCAAGGCGCTGGCGAAGAACCCCTTGGTGATTTCGCCCGTGGCTGGGGCCGCTTGGGCAATGTCCGGGTTGGGGTTGGCGGAGCCGGTGATGCATTTTCTCGACATGCTGGCCTTGGCCACCACGCCCTGTGCATTGATTTCGCTGGGGGCGTTTCTGGCAGAGAAACGCAGCGGCGCTCAGGCCAGCCCATGGCCACTGGTTGCGATGAAGCTGGTAGGGCAGCCAGCGCTGACTTGGGTGTTGGCGTTCAAGGTATTCAGCCTGCCGAACATGTGGGCTGCTTCAGCGGTACTGCTGGCGGCGCTGCCGACGGGGACCGGGCCCTTCATGCTGGCGGAGTATTACAACCGGGAAGCGGGGCTGATATCGCGGACGATCTTGTTGTCGACGGTGGCTTCTTTAGTCACCTTGACCGGGTTGTTGTACCTGCTGGGTTATGCGGGGTGATTTGGGGCTGCTGCGCAGCCCTTTCGCGACACAAGGCCGCTCCTACGGAGAACGCAAATCCCCGGTAGGAGCGGCCTTGTGTCGCGAAAGGGCCGCAAAGCGGCCCCAACAATCTCAAGCCTCGCTCATTTCTTCCAGGCGACGCGGCACTGGCTCTACCGAAGCGCGCCCCGCCAGCCCCACGCGCATGTCATTGCCGCTCGGCTGCTGATACAAGCTCAGCCCAAACTCCGGCAACACCGCCAGCAGGTAATCGAAGATATCCCCCTGGATCCGTTCGTACTCGGCCCACACGGTCGTGGTGGTGAAGCAGTAGATCTCCAGCGGCACCCCTTCGGCGCCGGTCTGCATCTGCCGGACCATGCAGGTCATGCCCTGGTGCACGTTGGGGTGGTTCCTCAGGTAAGCCAGGGCAAAGGCGCGGAAGGTGCCGATGTTGGTCAGCTGGCGGCGGTTGGCCGACAGCTCTGCCACCGGCCCCAGGGCTTCGTTCCATTCATGGAGCTCCTGGCGCTTGCCGGCCAGGTAGTCAGCGAGCAGGCGCACTCCGCTCAGGCGCTGTTCTTCTTCTCGGGTGAGAAAACGCACGCCCGCCGCATCGATGAACAGGCTGCGTTTGATCCGCCGGCCGCCCGATTGCTGCATGCCGCGGTAGTTGCGGAACGACTCGCTCATCAGCCGCCAGGTGGGGATCGAGACAATGGTCTTGTCGAAGTTCTGCACCTTCACCGTGTGCAGGGTGATATCGACCACATCGCCATCGGCGCCGACCTGGGGCATTTCGATCCAGTCGCCGACGTGCAGCATGTCGTTACTGGTGAGCTGCACGCTGGCGACGAACGACAACAGGGTGTCCTTGTACACCAACAGCAATACTGCCGACATCGCACCCAGGCCTGACAGCAGCAACAGGGGTGAACGGTCGATCAGGGTGGCGACGATGACGATGGAGGCGAAAATCCACAGCATCATCTTCGCCAGTTGCACATAGCCCTTGATCGAGCGGGTGCGGGCATGTTCGGTGCGGGCATAGATGTCGAGCAGGCCATCGAGCAGGCACGACAGCGCCAGGGTCATGAACAGCAGGGTAAACGCCAGCGCCATATTGCCAAGGAAGTGCTGGGCGGTATCGGACAGCTCCGGTACCAGTTTCAGCCCGAACTGGATGACCAGCGACGGTGTGGTCTGCGCCAGGCGGTGAAACACCTTGTTGTGGCGCAGGTCGTCGAGCCATTTGAGCGCAGGCTGGCGGGCCAGCAGGCGCGTGCCGTGCAGGATCAGAAAGCGCGCCAGGCGGCCGATTACCAGGGAAACCAGCAGCAGCACGGCCAGGCCGATGGCGGCGTGGAGCATCGGGTGTTGGTCGAGGGTGCCCCACAGGTCGAGGCTGTCGCGCCAGAGTTTTTGCATATCCATGAGCTTGAGTACGGTCTTTGCTTGCGAAACGAAGCGCCATTAGAGCGCGGATGGCGACAAAGTTGCCAAAAGAAATTCGGCTCCGGCGGCAGAAAACGTTACCCTATGCAACTGAATTTCCCGCACTTGCCTGAGGTTACCTCCGTGTTCTCCCAATTCGCCCTGCATGAACGCCTGCTTAAAGCCGTGGCCGAGCTTAAATTTGTCGAGCCAACCCCGGTGCAGGCCGCGGCCATCCCCTTGGCCCTGCAAGGGCGTGATCTGCGTGTGACCGCGCAGACCGGCAGCGGCAAGACCGCGGCCTTCGTCCTGCCGCTGCTCAACCGCCTGGTCGACCTGAAAGGCGCGCGCGTCGAGATCCGCGCGCTGATCCTGCTGCCGACCCGCGAGCTGGCCCAGCAGACCCTCAAGCAAGTGCAGCTGTTCTCGCAGTTCACCTACATCAAGGCGGGCCTGGTCACCGGCGGTGAGGACTTCAAGGAACAGGCCGCCATGCTGCGCAAGGTGCCGGACGTGCTGATCGGCACCCCGGGCCGCCTGCTCGAGCAGCTCAATGCCGGCAACCTCGACCTGTCCCACGTGCAGGTGATGATCCTCGACGAAGCCGACCGCATGCTCGACATGGGCTTCGCCGAAGACATGGAGCGCCTGTGCAAGGAGTGTGAGAACCGCGAGCAAACCCTGCTGTTCTCGGCCACCACCGGCGGCGCGGCCCTGCGCGACATCATCGGCAAAGTGCTGAAAGACCCTGAGCACCTGATGCTCAACAGTGTTTCGCAGCTGGCCGAAGGTACCCGCCAGCAGGTCATCACCGCTGACCACGACCAGCACAAAGAGGCGATCGTGCAGTGGCTGCTGGCCAACGAAAAATTCGACAAGGCGATCATCTTCACCAACACCCGCGTGCTTGCCGACCGTATCTACGGCCACTTGGTCGCCAAGGACGTAAAAGCGTTCGTGTTGCACGGTGAAAAGGACCAGAAGGACCGCAAGCTGGCCATCGAGCGCTTCAAGCAGGGCAGCTCCAAGGTGCTGGTAGCCACCGACGTGGCGGCCCGTGGCCTGGACATCGACGGCCTGGACCTGGTGATCAACTTCGACATGCCGCGCAGCGGCGACGAGTATGTGCACCGCATTGGCCGTACCGGCCGTGCCGGCGGCGAAGGTCTGGCGATCTCGTTGATCACCCACAATGACTGGAACCTGATGTCCAGCATCGAACGCTACCTCAAGCAGCAGTTCGAGCGCCGTGTGATCAAGGAAGTGAAAGGCACCTACAACGGGCCCAAGAAGGTCAAGGCGTCGGGCAAGGCTGCCGGCACCAAGAAGAAAAAGACCGAGAAGAAAACTGGCGACAAGAAGGCCGTGAAGCGCAAGCCTACCGCCAAGCCGAAGGCCAATGCACCGCTGACCAGCTCCGATGGCCTGGCACCGCTGAAAAAGCGCAAGCCTGCTGCTGAGTAATCAGTCAATGCTGGCCCTATCGCCGGCAAGCCGGCTCCCACAGGTACTCCATCAGCCTCAAGGGCGATGCGATCACTGTGGGAGCTGGCTTGCCGGCGATTGGGTCTTGATGTAATAGATCAATCCGCCTTCTTCTCCGCCTCCTTCAGCTCCTTGATCCGCTTGTCGATCAGCTGACACTTGTCGGGCAAGTCCTTGCTCGCCGTCCCCAGCTCCATCCCCTGGAGCTCATCGTTAATTTCCTTGGCTTTCTGCGGGTTCTGTTCGGTCAGCTGGCTCACCAGCCCGGCCAGTTCTTCACGTTTCTGGGTGGCCTCTTCCGGCGTGCAGGCCCAGGCGGGCAGGGCGCAGAACAGGGCGGTCGCACAGGCGATGCGCAGCAGCGGTTTCATCCTTTATACCTCCGGCGGTGGGGATGCCCGGTGGAGGCGCCTGCATGCCGGTAAGTTCCGCCTCCACGACCGGCGGAAGCCCCTGTGCACCTGGCCTATACCCCTGGGTATATGAACCCCGACTGCCCTCGGCTCTAGTTTGGAGCCACAACCAGAACAACCGAGGAGCAGACCCATGGATCGATTGAAAGGCAAGGTGGCACTGATTACCGGCGGGGCAGAGGGATGTGGCCTGGCAGCGTCGGAGCTGTTTGCCGCCGAGGGCGCCAAGGTGGCGATCCTCGACTTGCCCAGCAGCCAAGGTGAAGCCGTAGCGGCGCGCATCAATGCAACGGGCGGACAAGCCCTGTTCGTCGCGGCAGACGTTTCCGTGGCCGATCAGGTACACCGCGCCGTCAGCCAGGCCCAGGCGCACTTCGGGCCGATCACGGTGCTGATGAATCACGCAGGCATCATCGCTGCCGGGCCCTTTCTGGAGACCAGCGAAGCCGATTGGGACCGTTTGATGAGCGTCAACGTGAAAAGCATGTTCCTGGTGACCAAGGCAGTGCTGCCGGGCATGCTGGCCGCCGGTGGCGGCAGCGTGATCTGCACGTCGTCGATTTCGGCCGTGGTGGGCACGCCGATGGAAGTGCTCTACTGCACCACCAAGGGCGCCTGCCACATGTTCGCGCGTGCACAGGCCGCAGCCATGAACAGCGACCACGCCAACCGCCTGGCCACGGTGATTCGCAGCATCGGCAGCGACGCACTGGGCCCGGCCATCGACACTGCGCTCAAGGGCGTAGTCGATTTCGACATGAGCTGCGCTTACCTGTTTCGCTTCAACCAGCCGGCGCTGTTGGTGCACGATGGCTACAACCAGCGGGTGACCGAGCGTACGCTCAAGGCGTATCTGCGCGGGGGCTATTTGCTCGACCCGTTCTACGTCGCTTGCACCAACAATCACCCCACGGGGCTGTGGCGCATGAGCGAGCTGGCGCCGGACAGCTTCTTCGCCTCGGGCTTTTCCACCTTGCCCGACATCCACCCCTGTGTCTCGTCGCACCACGGCAGCTTGATCGAAGAAATCGGCTTCATCGTCCCTGTGCGCCCACGCACGGCGCTGGTGTTTTCCTTGATGCGCGGCTTGCACAAGGGGGCGTTCGAAACCGATGAAACCCAACGCCTCGCTGCGCTGACGCCGCTGATCGATGCCATTTTCAGCCAGCACCTACACCTTGCTCATGCCGAAGACCTGGCCGACCCGCAGGACTCGGACAGCCAGTTGGAAGACGCCTTCGTCAATATCCTCCAGGGCCAGTTGACCGAAACCCAGCGGCATGTGGCCAAGCTGATTTTGCAGGGGCACAGCAGCCAGTCGATCTCGCGGGCGCTGGGGATTTCGGAAGGGACGGTCAAGGTGCACTGGCACAACATCTGGCAGCGGTTGGGGATTGCCGGGAATGCGGAGTTGTTTCGGTTGTTTATTGGCTATCTCACGAAGCAGCAATGATCTGAAGGCTATGGCCTGTAATGGATCTGTGCGGCTTTTCTATCTTGGCTGTAATCCCTTTCCGAAACTGGCGTTTAACCTCCTGGCCCCATTGATGCGCGAGTGACCTCGTCCTAGTCTCGCGATGAAAGAGGAGGTATCGTATGTACATCTGTAAATACAGGGCGCCCCATGATATTTGAGTGGGACGCAACGAAAAATCAAACCAATATCCGAAAGCACGGCATCGATTTCGCTGATGTGCCCGACATGTTCAACCATCCCATGTTGACCCGACGGGACGACAGCGCACAATACGCTGAGGAGCGCTGGGTAAGCTTGGGATGGCTCAATGCCTTGCTTGGGGTAGTCGTGTACACGGAGAGGCAGGGTGAGGTAATCCGCATCATTTCCGCACGTAAAGCCACCAGATGGGAGGCCAAACACTATGACCAAAGCATCGAAAACTGATTGGAGCCGCCTGGCTCAAATGGACGATAAAGATATTGATACCTCGGATATCCCCGAGTTGGACCAGGCTTTCTTCCAGCAGGCTGAACTGCGTGTCCCGGCGAAGCAGGCAGTAACCATTCGCCTGGACGCTGATGTCCTCACCTGGTTCAAGGATCAGGGGGCGGGTTATCAGACGCGGATTAATCAGTTGCTGCGCCAGTACATGCAAGCCCAGCAGCGCCAGCGCTGAGATCTTTTGGAACGCACCAGACCCGCGACCGGTCCCAAGCTGTGTACCCCATGCGTCCACAGCAAGAGGCCATAGCCATGAGCATTACCTACGACTGGGACCTGATCGAGCGCTTGCTGCACGAAGTGCAGAACGGCGCCGGTCACAGCTTCACACCACGCCCCTATGCCGAGCAGCACGCTGCGGCTCTGGCCGCCGAGGGCCAGCCGGTGGGGGATGTGGACCATCTGAAAACCCGTGCCTGCGAGTACGAGAAGCTGCTATTCGAGCGCGGCTTCGTCGAGAGCCGGCCGCCAGAGGATGGCGGCAATGGAGAGAACTTCGTGCTCACCGAGCGCGGGTCGCGGCTGTTGAGCCTGATCGACAGCAGCATCCCGGGCTTCGAGCACCCGCGCCAGGTACTGGATGACCAGGAAGATGCGCTGGACGAAACCACCTTCGAGCAGGTGTCGGCGAAGGCGCAGATCGCTTGAGGTCGTATTGAGGCTGGCAAGGCCTGCCCGGAAAAACCGATAATCGGTCTTTTCTGAATACTGCCGAGCCTTGCCCATGCCATCGATCACCCAAGAGGGCCGCCCATGAGTGCGGCCCGCAAGAATCCCGATGCCTTTGCCTTCCAGGTCATGCTGGGGCTGTGCCTGATCTGGGGTTGCCAACAGGTACTGATCAAGTCTGCGGCGGTTGATATTGCGCCGGTGATGCAGGCAGCTCTGCGCAACGGCCTTGCGGCGGTGCTGGTCGGCTTGATGATCTGCTGGCGCGGTGGCTGGGGGCAGGTGGGGAGCACCTGGCGTGGCGGGTTGCTGGCCGGCGGTTTGTTTGGCCTGGAGTTCCTGTTCATCGCCGAGGGGCTGAAGCTGACATCGGCGGCGCACATGTCTGTGTTCCTCTATACCGCGCCGGTGTTCACGGCACTTGGGCTACATTTCATGCTGCCCAGCGAGCGGCTGCGCCTGCTGCAGTGGCTGGGCATTCTGTTGGCGTTCGGCGGAATTGCTACTGCGTTTGCCGGGGGCGTGTCGTTCGAAGAAATGGACGGGCGCATGCTGCTCGGCGATGCCTTCGGTGTGCTGGCCGGGTTAGCTTGGGGGGCGACGACCGTGGTGGTACGGGGTTCGCGCTTGTCCGAGGCGCCTGCGACGTTGACCCTCTTCTACCAACTGGCAGTAGGTTTTGTCGGGTTAGTGCTGATCGCCTTGCTCAGCGGGCAGATCGACAAGGTCTCGTGGACGCCCTTGGCGGTCGGCAGCGTGCTGTTCCAGGGCATTGTGGTGTCGTTTGTCAGCTACCTGACGTGGTTCTGGTTGCTGCGTAAGTACTTGGCCTCGAATTTGGCGGTGTTTTCTTTTATTACCCCATTATTTGGGGTGACGTTTGGCGTGCTCTTGCTGGATGAACCGCTTAGCGTGAATTTTGTGCTCGGGGCCGTAATGGTTTTGCTCGGCGTGGTGCTGGTCAGTGCCGAGCCTTGGGTGAAGCAGCAATTGCGCAGGTTTGTGGGATAGGGGTTGCTGTTACTGGCCCTATCGCCGGCAAGCCGGCCCACAGGTACCCCACTAAACCTGAGGGCAGTGGGGCATCTTTGGGAGCCGGCTTGCCGGCGACAGGGCCGGTATTGATCAAGCTTGATCAATCACGCAACCCGCCCTGCAATTTGGCAGTTCTGGTTGTTGCGTGTGCCGGTAAGAACCAATACCCCCGCCAGCCCCAACCCAGCCGCCGCCATTACCAGCGCCGGCTGCAAGCTCCCGCTGTAATGGTTGCTCAACGCCGCCAGCAACGGCCCGCTCAATTGCCCCAGCGCAAAGCACGCAGTCAACAGCCCGGCATTGCGCTGCGTCGCATGCGGCGCGAGCTCCCGCGAGCGTTGCATCACCAACTGCATGCATGCCAGGAACGGCGTACCGCAGAGCACTACGCCCAAGGCGAGGCCAAGGCCACCGCCCATCAGGCAGGCCAGCACGCCAAGGCCTTGCAGCCACAAGGTCGCGCTCAGCCAGGCCGAAGTGCGGCCTGCGCGTCGCACACTCACCAGCACCACGCCCATCGCCGCCGCCACACCAAACGCTGGCCAGAACAGATCGGCCATCCAGTTGCCCTGGAACTGTTGGTTGGCCATTTGCGAGAGGAACGTGGCCGGCAGGATGTAACCCACGCCATACAAGGCATACACCAGGCCAAGGCGGCCAATGCCAACGCTGCGCGTCGCCCCTTGCTGCACCGTGCTCGGTACCACGGCGGGTTCCAGAGCGCGAGGCAGCCAAGGGTACACCGCCAGCAGCATGACCAGCGCGGCAACGGCATACACCAGCCATAACGCTGCCGAGCTCATACCGAGCAAGTGAGCGAGCAATGCCAGCAGGCCGGTGACGGCGATGCCCAGGCCGGGCCCGGCGAACACCAGGGCGCCCAGGCGCGGACGGTTGTTGGCGTTGGCCAGTTGCTGGCTGAGGCTGGTGATCATCACCAGCACCCAGGCACTGGCAACACCCGTGCCGAAGCGCAGCAGCAGGTGGCTCCAGAACCCGTCCGCAGCCCAGGACGCCAGGGTCAGCACTGCGCAAAGCCACAGGCCGCCATGCAGGCGCAGCCTGACCTGGGCGGGGGTGCGGGCGAACATGGCGTCTGCCGCGCCAATGAAATAACCCAGGTAGTTGGCCGCCGCGACCAGGCCGGCGGCGGTCAGGTCGAACTGGCCTTCGGCGATCAGTTGCGGCAGTTGTGCGGTGAGAGCGAAGCGGCCGATGCCCATGGCCATCATCAGGGCTACGGCGCTGGCCAGCAGTTGTACGAACGGCGACATGAGGACACTCCTGCGCGGGTGTAAACGATGGATGGCAGGTTAGGGCGCTTTTGTTTTCAATAAAATTGAATAATGATGATCAAGTTGTTCTGTTTTGGAGAATGTCATGGAGTTCAGCCAGCTGCGTATCTTCCAGGCGGTCGCAGAGGAAGGTTCCATCACACGCGCCGCCGAGCGCCTGCACCGGGTGCCGTCGAACCTGTCCACGCGCTTGCGCCAGCTTGAAGAGCAACTGGGCGTGGAGCTTTTCTTGCGTGAACGCCAGCGCCTGCAGTTGTCCCCCGCTGGCAAGGTGCTGCTGGATTACGCCAACCGCCTGGCGGCGCTGCGTGACGAAGCCATGGCGGCGGTACAGGGCGGGCAGCCGGCCGGCGACTTCGTCCTGGGCACCATGTACAGCACGGCGGCCATTCACCTGCCCGCGCTGTTGGCGCGCTACCATCAGGCCTATCCGGCCGTTAACTTGCAGGTGCAGGCTGCCCCCAGTGGCGAGTTGCTCGAGGGGTTGCTCAGCCACCGCCTGGACGCCGCACTGGTGGACGGGCCTCCGAGCCTGGCGGGGCTCGATGGCGTGCCCTTGTGCGAAGAAGAACTGGTACTGATCACCAGCCCTGAACACCCAACAGTGCACAGCGCCAGGGATGTGGCGGGCAAGGCGGTGTTCACCTTCCGCCAGGGCTGCTCCTACCGGATGCGCCTGGAGGCGTGGTATGCCCATGCACATACGCCCATGGGGCGGGTAATGGAGATCGAGTCTTACCAGAGCATGCTGGCCTGTGTGATAGCCGGCGCGGGCGTGGCGCTGATGGCGCAATCGATGCTCGACAGCCTGCCGGGGCGTGACCGCGTGCGGGTCCATCGCCTGCAGGCGCCGTTCGATCAGGCGGTGACCTGGCTGATGTGGCGGCAGGGGATGCGAGGGGCGAATTTGCAGGCGTGGGTCGATTTGCAACAAAGCGAAACGATTAACCAGCCGTCGGAATCCACCGTTTCCGCTTGATCCGCGTCAAACTTGCCCCTATCTGTAAGTACAAGGGCATGCGTAATACAGGACATCGGGCTATGATCTGTATGAAACATCGCAGGATTGATTGACCGAGAGGCTGACCCGTCAAGGGGGCACTATGAAAAACCAAATGTTCAACTGGCTCCACGACTTGGCTGTCGCCCTGGGGCTGATACCACCACCCTTGCAGCCGGTGCCTATCCCGACTGATGAAGAGCAGCGCAGGCGCCAGCCGCGTCGTCGTTGAAACCAACAAAAGCCGCGATATCAGAGATGATGCCGTGGCTTTTTTGTTGGTTGTTTTCGGGGCGTTGTGCATGCGGTCGAGCGCATGCCTGGGTTGCGCCGGCACCTTTGGGATCGAGCGCTGCCTGGGCGACGCTCGATCTCACCCTCAAGCCAGCTTCATCGCTCCCACCGGTTTACGCGACAGCAGGCTGACCAGCACGAAGCTCACCAGGCCAACCGCCAGGCTGTAGTAGATCGGCGTATTGGCGTCTAGCCCGTCCTTGAACATGAACAACAGCGCCGTGGCAAAGCCCAGCGACATGCTGGCGATGGCCCCTGCAGTGGTCGCACGTTTCCAGAAGATCGCCCCGATCAGCGGGATCAGCATGCCGCCGACCAGCAGGTTGTAGGCCAGCGTCAGTGCGCTGATCACATCGTTCACCGCCAGGGCGATGCCCAACACCACCAAGCCGGTGAGCAGGGTGAACAGGCGGCTGACACCCAGGCTCGACTGCTTGCCGCCACGCAGTTTTGGCAACAGGTCTTCGGTAATGGTGGTCGAGGCAGCCAGCAGGCCGGCACTGGCGGTCGACATCATCGCTGCCAGGGCAGCGGCCATCAGCAGGCCACGGATACCATCAGGCAACTGGCTCTTGATCATCTCGGCGAATGCGTTGTTCGGGTTGGCCAGGTCCGGCATGAGCACGTGCGCGGCCATGCCGATCAGCGCGCAGGCCAGGCCATATAGCACGCAGTACAGGCCTGCAGTCGTGCCGGCGCGTTGGCAGACCTTCTCGTCACGGGCGGTGAACACCCGCTGCCAGATGTCCTGACCGATCAGGATGCCGAAGAAGTAGATCAGGAAGTAGGTGATGATGGTGTCCCAGCCGATGGTGGTCCAGGCGAAGCTGGCCGCCGGCAGCTTGGCTACCAGGGTGTCCCAGCCACCGGCGTTGTACAGGCACACCGGCAGCAGGATGAACATCAGGCCCACGGTCTTGATCACGAACTGGACGATATCGGTCAGGGTCAACGACCACATGCCGCCGATGGTCGAATAGACCACCACCACGCCGCCGCCGAGCAGCAGCGACATCCAGAACGGCAAGTCCAGCAACACCTGCAGGACAGTCGCCATGGCCAGGGTCGAGGTGACGCCGATCATCAGCGCATAGGCCAGCATGATTGCCGCACTGGCCTGGCGCGCCATGGGGTTGTAGCGACGTTCCAGTACCTGGGTCACGGTGAAGATCTTCAGGCGCAGCAGCGGTTTGGCGAGGAACAGGTTGAGGGCGATGATGCCCAGGCCCAGGGCTGCGCACAGCCAGAAACCGGAGATGCCATGCACATAGCCAAGGCGTACGGTGCCGACGGTGGAGGCGCCGCCGAGCACGGTGGTGGCCATGGTGCCCATGTACAAGGTCGGGCCCAGGTTGCGCCCTGCCACCAAGTAGTCTTCGTGGGTTTTTGCGCGCCGCATGCCATACCAGCCCAGCCCGAGCATGCCGGCGGTATAGATCATTACAACAATGATGTCCAAGGCCATTGGGGGTCTCCCGATTATCTTTATTATGGCGAGATCGACCGCTCAGGCGGCTTCACGGCGCCTGGCGGTCTTGTCTTGTGTTGGCGGGCCTCTGTGGCCCTCCCTCATGGCTCCTGCCGGGGTGCAGCAAGTTTCAGCGGCGCACGACGCCGGGCAGCACGCAGAGCATTTCGAACAGCAGGTTGGCACCGAGCAGCGAGGTGTTGCCGGTGGTGTCGTAAGGCGGGGAGACTTCGACAAGGTCACAGCCGATCAGGTCCAGGCCGTGGCAGCCGCGAATGATCTCCATCGCCTGGATGGTGGTCAAGCCGCCGATTTCCGGGGTGCCGGTGCCCGGGGCCCAGGCCGGGTCGATACCGTCGATGTCGAACGACAGGTACACCGGGCCTCCGCCGACTTTTTCGCGCACTTCGGCCATCAGCGGTTCCAGCGACTTGTGCCAGCACTCTTCGGCCTGTACCACGCGAAAGCCCTGGCGGCGGCTCCAGTTGAAGTCGTCGGCGGTGTAGCCCTGGGCGCGCAGGCCGATCTGGACCACGCGGTCGCAATCGAGCAGGCCCTCTTCCACCGCGCGGCGGAAGGTGGTGCCGTGGGCGATTTTCTCACCGAACATGTGATCGTTGACGTCGGCGTGGGCGTCGATGTGCACCAGGCCGATCTTGCCGTGCTTCTTGTGCAGGGCGCGCAGGATCGGCAGGGTGATGGTGTGGTCGCCACCCAGCGTCATCGGGATGACATTGTGCTCGACAATCTCGTCGTAGGCTTCTTCGATGATGCGCACGGCGTCGAGCAGGTTGAAGGTGTTGATCGCCACGTCACCGATGTCGGCCACCGACAGCGAGTCGAACGGGGCGGCACCGGTGGCCATGTTGTACGGGCGGATCATCACCGATTCGGCGCGGATCTGCCGTGGGCCGAAGCGGGTGCCGGAGCGCAGCGAGGTGCCGATGTCCAGCGGCACGCCGATGAACGCGGCGTCCAGGCCTTCGGCGCTTTGCAGGTGGGGGAGACGGAGCATGGTGGCGATGCCGCCGAAACGCGGCATTTCGTTGCCGCCCAGTGGTTGATGGAGAACTTTGTCCACGGTGGGCCTCATCAGTCGGTCGATTGTTTTGTTTGTTCGAACCTGTGCCGCCGCGCGCCTTGAAATGTGGTTATGCCGGCGGGCAGGGACATTTCGGCCAAGTCTGCTCAAGGTAGTGCGTGGGAAAAATCGCTACCGGCAAATACTTACTTCAGGAATTTCTGAACTAAACGCCATCGCAGCGGTTAGACTGCGCGCAAATGACACAGCGGAACCGTTGCACCATGGCCTCGACCTTGCCCGACCTGAAACTGCTGCGCATCTTTGTCAGCGTGGTGCGCCACCAAGGCTTCGCCAATGCCCAGCGCGATCTCAACCTGTCGACCTCGGCCATCAGTACCTACATGAGCCAGCTCGAAGGCGCCTTGGGCATCGTGCTGTGCCACCGCGGGCGTGGCGGTTTCAGCCTGACCAGCAAGGGCGAGCTGTTCCATCAGGAGACCTTGCGCCTGCTGGCGGAGCTCGATGGCTTCGAGCAATACGCCGCAGCGCTCAAGGGTGAGCTGCGCGGTACGCTCAACCTCGGGGTAATCGACTCAACCGTGGGCGACCGCGCGCTGCCGTTGGCTGAAGCGATCGGAGCCTACAGCCAGGAGCACCCGGCGGTGCACCTGCACCTTTCGGTATCCAGCCCCTATGAGCTGCAGCTTGGCGTGCAGGACAACCGCCTGGACCTGGCTATCGGGGCGTTCTCCTCGCGCATGAGTGGCCTGGTTTACCAGCCGCTGTACCGCGAGCAGCATTGGTTGTACTGCAGCAGCCGCCACCCGTTGTTCGCCGAGCGGCGTATCCCCGAACCGGTGGTGACCCAGCAGCGCATGGTCGGGCGCGGTTACTGGAGCCAGGCGGAGTTGGCCCGGCATGGCTTCAAACACAGCGCGGCGACCGTCGAAAGCATGGAGGCGCAGCTCATTCTGATCCTGTCAGGTGCCTATATCGGCTACCTGCCCGAGCACTATGCCCAGGCTTGGGTCGACAAGGGCGACCTGCGCGTATTGTCTCCGGCCACTTTCGGCTATCAGGCGCCATTTTCGCTGATCGTCCGCCGCGGTCGCAGCCGTGAACCCTTGATTCAGACCTTCCGTGACCTGCTCAAAAGCCAGCTCAATGTTGGCTGATGAACAGGACGTTTTGGTCATTCCGTCGGCATGAATAAATTTCCTACAAACCTGACTACTACGCTGATGGCGTTCTGCTAAACCTCTACTTGCTTTGATGATTTTCCCCTTCATCTACACAAGCAAGGACCGCCCAGATGCGCATGAATTTGCCCGTCACTGAGCATGAAAGAACGTTTTCCAGCGACCAGCGGCTGATCTCTACCACCGACCTGAACAGCCGCATCACCTACTGCAACGACGCGTTCGTGGCCATCAGCGGGTTCACCTACGACGAGCTGGTGGGCCAGACCCACAACCTGGTGCGTCACCCCGACATGCCACCGGCGGTTTTCGGGCATATGTGGGACACCATCAAACAAGGCAAACCCTGGATGGGCGTGGTGAAGAATCGCGCCAAGAACGGTGATTTCTACTGGGTGAGTGCTTATGTCACCGCCATTTATGAAAACGGCCGCATCAGCGGCTACGAGTCGGTGCGTTCGGTGCCCAGCCGTGAGCAGATCCGCCGCGCAGAACGGCTGTATGCGCGTCTGCGCGCCGGTCGCCCGGCTGTAGCCTGGGCCGCGCGGCTGGGGCGTGCCGTTGGCGATGGCTGGCCGCTGATCGGCGCAGGCCTGTTGTCGGCCGCCGGCTACCTTTGGTTACCACCCTATGCAGCGCTGGGCGTGCTGATGGCCAGTATGCTGTTGGCCTGGTACCTGATTGAACAACGGCATAACCAGGCGATCCGCCGCACACTGGCCGAACATCCCAAGGCCTTCACCAGCCCGCTGGTTGCGCTGACGTACAGTGACAATCCGGGCCTGCACGGCCAGCTCGACCTGGCGATCATCAGCGAGGAAGCGAGGCTGCAAACCGCCCTGACACGCCTGGTGGACGCCGGCGTCGGCGTGAAGTCGCGGGCCGCCCAGTCAGCCGACCTGTCCGATGCCCAGGCGCAGATGCTCGACCGCCAACGCAGTGAGACCGATCAGTCGGCCACCGCCATTGCGCAGATGGCGGCGACCATTCAGGAAGTGACGCATAACGTGCAAAGCACCGCGCATGCTGCGGGCGATGCCGATCAGTTGGCGCAGCAGGGCAGCGAACTGGCCCAGCAGAGCCTCAAGGCGATGGGCAGCATGAGTGAGGCGGTCAGCGACATCGGTCAGGCGGTCAATGCCTTGGCTCAGCAGACCCAGTCGATCGGCAGTGTGGTCGACACCATCACCTCGATTGCCGAACAGACCAATTTGCTGGCGCTCAATGCCGCGATCGAGGCGGCGCGGGCGGGTGAGCAGGGCAGGGGCTTTGCCGTGGTGGCCGATGAGGTGCGCTCGCTGGCGCAGCGCACGCGTACCTCGACCGAGGAAATCCACCAGATCATTGCCTCCCTGCGCGTTGGCGCCGAGCGGGCGGTAAGCACGGCCAGCCGCGGTGAGCAGATCTCACGGGACAGCGTGCACAGTGTCGAGGCGGTGCAGTCGGCGCTGGCCGGGATTGCCCAGGCGGTCAGCCGCATCACCGGCATGAGCCAGCAGATGGCGACGGCGTCGGAGCAGCAGAGCCACGTGGCCGAAGACATCAACCAGCAGATCGTGCGCATCGCCCAGCTGTGTGACCAGACGGCAGGGCAGGCCAAGCAGGGGGCTGAAATCAGCCAGGACCTGGAGCGAATGGCCGAGTATCTGCACAGCCTGGCAGAGCGCTTCAACCGCTGATTTACCGCCTTTCCCACATGGATGTGGGGCTTTTCCTCAGGGCTGTGGCACACTGCGCCCGGTAAGGAGAAACCGATGTCCAGACCCCGCTGCGAGCGCTGCCTGCGCCCGCTCGATCACTGCCTTTGCCCACTGATCCCCTCGCTCGACAGCCGCACCCGCGTGGTCCTGCTGCAGCACCCCAGTGAAACCTCGCACGCCCTGAATACCGCACGCCTGGCTGCCCTTGGCCTGGTCAATGCCGAGTTGCGCGTGGGCGAGGTGTTTGAAGACCTGGGTGATTTGCTGGATGCACCTGAGTATCGGCCGGTGCTGTTGTTCCCAGGTGAGCAGGCCCAAGTGCTTGCAGCCTACGGCGATACAGACGACAGGCCGCTCATGCTGATTGTCCCTGATGGCACCTGGCGCAAGGCTCGCAAGCTTTTGTACCTCAATCCGCTGCTCGAAGCGTTGCCCAGGGTGACGCTGGCGCAGGTGGCGCCCTCGCGCTACCGCGTGCGCAAGGCGCCGGAGCCGGGAGCGGTGTCGACCATAGAGGCGGTGGTGCAGGCATTGAATGTGCTGGAGCAGCCGGCCTGTTTCGATGAGTTGCTGCGCCCGTTCGAAGTGTTGATCGAGGGGCAGATCAGGGCAATGGGGCCTGAGACGTTCCAAAGAAATCACGGTGAAGGCTGACACCTGCACTGTCAGTGCCGTTCTCTCCTCACGATTGCAGGCGCTTTGTGTGTGCCCGCAGCTTCGTGCCATTGCGGCTGTGCGTGGGAGGACTTCGGGTCTGCCGGGTTCCAAGTTCCCGGTTCGCCGATCTGCGTACAGCAGTGTCCCGAATGGGGTGGTTCGTTAATCGCTAAGCCGAAGAACCATTGGTGAGACAAATCGAGTGGATAAACGAATCAAGCGTCCGGGACACTAGGCATTTAAAATGGCCGTCTACTTTTTCAAGGCCAGGCTGATGCCTTCATCCCCACTCTCGTAGCGGCAAATCACCGACGTTTTTGTATCTTTCTTGTTCTTCAGTTCAAATGCGCTGAGATCCGACTCCGACGCGTTAGGGGTGAAGCCAGCCCATTGACCGTCGTTATTTTTTACGCTGTAAGCGATGCCTTCCATACCGTCTTGTTCATCGGCAGATTGAGTGATGCTTGTAACTTTCGGGCAATCTGCTGCAAATGCATTACCCATTGCCAGCACTGTTGCGATACCTACTGCGGCGATAATACGCATGTGACCTACTCCTTCAGGTGATTGAGCGTTCAGCATGGTGGCTCTCGTTACATATCGCTACTGGCAAAAATGCCGGGTTGACGTGGCAACAGTCGTTGGCTGTACCGGCCTTCGTCGCCTGCAAGCTTGGCCTTGAGCCGCTTGAAGATGCGCCTACCGGCGAAATTATGGTGGCGCGGTTGCGTCCGTTCGAGGTGTTGATCGAGAGGCAGGTCAGGGCGATGGGGACTGAGGCGTTCCAGAGAAATCATGGTGAGGGCTGACACCGGCACTCGGAATTTAACTGATAATTTTGCTAGTTTGCGCGGCGATCGGGTTCGGTGATGCTGGGAGGCATTCTTACTTGGCATCCGAGCAACCATCATGATCAGAATCTGGTATCAGAATCAGGGTGTAGCCTTTACGGTTAAGGCCGGCAAGCACGTCTACTCCCTGATGCGGGGGCAGGGTTTCGTTGTAGGGCAGGTGAGTGGGAGTTCCACCGGTGTCGCCAACGCGCGCTTGATCGGCACCGATGGCATGGGCTCACCGCTATTGATTCTGGACCCGCTGTGTAAAGAGCGTCACAGCTATACAGCGTATGGGTACGATGCATTGCTGACTGAAAGTACCGTACTGGGATTCAACGGCCAGCTGTCTTGTATGTTGAAGCATGCCTATTTGTTGGGGAATGGTTACAGGGTCTACAGTACCGCGTTGATGAGGTTCTTTTCGGCGGACCGATTGAGTCCCTTTGCGGCGGGCGGTTTGAACGCATACGCCTACGTGCAGGGTGACCCGGTCAATCGAGATGATCCTACCGGCCGAATGTTCAGATGGGTCAAAAAACTTATACCGGGCAAGTCGGTAGCCATTGACGTACAAAACTCTGACGTAGAAAACCCTGCCATCACGCTCCCGGCAATGAGCTCAAATCCACCGGCCTCGGTCAGTTTTGTTAATGAAATCTCGTCTACGCCACCTCGTATGGCGCCTTTACTGGTCATTCTGAAACAAAATAGTCCTGCTACTGACCTGTTGCTGGGGCACGTGGGGAACAAGGGTCTGATGCAACTAGGGCGTGTATCACGCGACGCGTCGAATGCAGTGAGCCTTCATTTGTCCAGAACTCACGCCGGGCCGCAACAGGTTGCCATGGCAAACCAGTTCGCGCTGACCGAGCGGGCACGCATCTTTGCTGGTTTGGCCGCACAAAAGCTGATGAATAGAGAGGTGCCGCTTGCGCCCATGACTCCAGCTCAAGCGATGGAGCACGTCCGACTCAACATTGTGTGAGCGTTTGCGCAAGGCGCCGAAACAAACGCAGCATCGCGATGCGCCGGGGCCTATCAGTTCTTTTTTTGTGTGCGGGCCGGTAACGGCCTGCCTTTCACCGCTCCCGCAACGCCTCGGTCCGTGCCTTGAGCACCGGCTTGAGCAGATAATCCAGCACACTCTTCTGCCCGGTGATGATATCCACCGTGGCCACCATCCCGGGGATGATCAGCAGCGGCTTGTTATCGCCGCCCAAGTGGTTCTTCTCGGTGCGCACCTGAATCAGGTAAAACGCATTGCCCTTGTCATCGGTCACGGTATCGGCACCGATCAACTCAAGCTTGGCCTTCATGCCGCCATAAATGGTGTAGTCATACGCACTGAACTTCACCATCGCCGGCTGCCCCGGGTGCAGGAATGCCACGTCCTGTGGCCGCACCTTGGCTTCGATCAGCAGGTTGTCCTCGATCGGCACGATCTCCACCAGGTCGCTGCCTGGCTGCACCACCCCGCCAATTGTGTTGACTTTGAGCATCTTGACGATGCCATGCACCGGCGAAACCACGGTAGTGCGGTTGACCCGGTCGTCGATGGCGATGCTGGTGGCGGTGATCTTCGATAGCTCCGTGCGTTTGTCGTTGAGCTCCTTGGCGGCCTCGGAGCGGAAGCTGGCGTCCGATTCCTGGATCTTGCTCCTGATCTCGGCCACGGCTGCCTCGGCGCGGGGGATGGCCAGGCTGGTGGCGTTGAGCTGGCCGCGCGCTTCCACGGTACGTTGCTTGAGGCGCAGGATTTCTACCGGTGAAATGGCACCCTTGCTAACCAGAGGCGCGGACATGTCCAGTTCCTGCTGCAGCAGGCCTACCGCCGAACGGTACTGTTCGACCTTGGAACGGAACTCGGCCAATTCCTGGGTCTTTTGTCGCAACTGCTCGTTGAGGGTCTGCTTTTCACTGGCCAGGCGGCGCTGGCGCGAGTCGTACAGCGACAGTTCGTCCTCGGCTACCTGGGGCGCCTTGGCGCGGACCTCCTCGGACAGCACAAAGGGCCGCCCTTCGGCTTCGGCGGACAGCCGCTCGACCTGGGCGGTCAGGGCATAGCGGTCGGCCTCGCTTTCACCTTTGTTGGACTTGAACCGCGTGTCGTCCAGGCGCAGCAGGGTGGCGCCTTTGTCCACCATCTGGCCTTCGCGCACGAAAATCTCAGTGACGATGCCGCCCTCCAGGTTCTGCACCACCTGCACCTTGCTCGAAGGGATCGCCTTGCCTTCGCCGACGGTTACCTCGTCGAGCACTGCCAGGCTCGCCCAGGTCAAGGCCGCGAGCAGTAGCGCCGCTGCCAGCCACACGGTCAGGCGTGACAGGCGCGGGGAATCTTGCAGGGTGGCGCTGGCCAGCTCTGGCATGTAGTCGTGTTCGGTGCGCTTGTCGGCGCTGCTGTGGGAACTGCGCACGCTGTGGCCGATGGGCATGGAAACCTCCTAGAGAGCTGCGCCGATGCGGCCCTTGCGCAGGGCATCGATAACCGCATCCTTTGGCCCGTCGGCGACGATCTTGCCGTTGTCCAGTACCAGCAGCCGGTCCACCAGGCTAAGCATCGAGGTGCGGTGGGTGACCAGCAGCAGGGTCTTGCCGGGCACCCAGTTCAGCAGTCGCTGGCGCAGTTGCTCTTCGCTGCTGTTGTCCATGTGGCTGGTGGGTTCGTCGAGGATCAGGATGGGTGGCTCCAGCAACAGCGCGCGGGCCAGCAGCACGGCCTGGCGCTGCCCGCCGGAAAGCAATTGGCCACGTTCGCCCACCGGGCGGTCGAAACCCTGCGGGTGCTGGCGGGCCAGCTCGCTGACGCCGGTCAGTTCGGCCACTTCGAGCATGCGCGCATCGCTTACGTGGCGGGCACCGAGGGTCAGGTTGTCACGCAGGCTGCCGGCCAGCAGCGGCAGGTCATGGGCGACGTAGCCAAGCTGGCTGCGCAGGTCGGCGATGTCCAGTTGGCGCAGGTCGAGGTTGTCCAGCAATACCTGGCCTTCTTCCGGGTGATGGAAGCCCATCAGCAGGCGGCCCAGGGTGCTTTTGCCCGAGCCGCTGCGGCCGATGATGCCAATCCGCTCACCCGGCTTTATGGCCACGTTCACATCCTGCAGTGCCGGGCTGGTCTGTGCCGGGTAGCGGAAGCTGACATGGCTGAGGGTCAGGCCGCCCTTGAGCGCGGTGTGCTCCAGGGCTTGCTGTTCGGCCTGGCGTTCTTGCGGCAGGGCCATCAGGGCATCGGTGCTGCGCATCGTCAGTTGCGCTTGCTGATAGCGGGTGATCAGCCCTGCAATCTGGCCGAGCGGTGCCAGCACCCGGCTACCGAGCATGTAGCTGGCGACCAGGGCGCCGACACTGAGGTTGCCAGCGATGATGCTGTACACCCCGGCGACGATGGTGGCCATGCCGCAGAACTGCTGGATGAACAGCGTGCCGTTGCTGGCCAGCGACGACAGGTTGCGGGCGTGGGCGTCGAGGCGGGCCATGGCGCCATTGGTGTGTTCCCACTGGTACTGGCGCTCGCTCTCGGCACCGCAGGCCTTGAGGGTTTCCAGGCCGCCGAGGGTTTCGATCAGCAGTGCCTGGCGTACCGCACCGAGGCTGAGGCTTTTTTGCACGGTGTCGCGCAGGCGTGCCTGAATGAACAGGGCAAAGCCCACCGCCAGCGGGAAGGCGATCAGTGGGATCAGTACCAGCCAGCCGCCCAGCAGGCCGATCACCAGTAGCATGAGGGCGACGAAGGGCAGGTCGATGATGCTGGTCAGGGTGACTGCGGTGAGGAATTCGCGCAGGCCCTGGAAGTCATGGATGCTCTGGGCGAAGCCGCCGATGCTGGCAGGTTTGGCTTTCATGGCCATGCCGGTGATGCGTTCGAACAGGGCGGCGGAGAGGATCAGGTCGGTCTTCTTGCCGGCCTGGTCCAGCAGGTGGGCGCGGACCATGCGCAGCACCAGCTCGAAGGCGGTGCCGATGAACAGGCCAGCGACCAGCACCCATAAGGTCGAAAGTGCCTGGTTGGGTACCACGCGATCGTAGGTCTGCATCACGAACAGCGGCACCATCAGGCCCAGCAGGTTGATCAGCAGGCTGGCCAGCAGGGCATCGCCGTACAGCCAGCGGGAATGGCGCAAGGTATCGCGGAACCAGGCCTCCACCCGCGGCAGCAGCGGTGAGCGGACTTCCTCCAGGGTATGACGGGGTCGTGCGAACAAAGCGTGACCTGCGTAGGCCTGTTCCAGCGCCTCGCGCTCTACCCATTGTTCGCCGCCCTCAGCCTCGCAGGGCAGGATCAGCGCCCGGCCATCTTCGCCCCAGCGCTGCAGCACGGCGCTGCGGCCGTCGTTGAGCAACAGCAGCACCGGCAGGTTGAGCGGCGAAATGGCCGCCAGCTCACGCTGCAGCACACGGCCTTGCAAACCGGCACGCGCCGCAGCGCGTGGCAGCAAATCCGCACCCAGGCGTTGCTGGAGCAGTGGCAGCCCACTGCTCAGGCTGGCGCGGCTGGCCGGCCGACCGTGCAGGCGGCACAGAATCAGCAGGCCATCTAGCAGGGGGTCATCGACATCGGGGCGCGGTTGTGCGCTTTGCATACTGGTCACGATGAACTACTCCCGCCACGGTGTAAGGGGGATGAGGCGCGGTGCTGAGTGCCAGTTGCGTGGGGCTGGCTCAACGCATGTCGGGCAACCTGGCCTCGGTGCGTACGTCGTTGTTGGCGATGGCCTCCGGCGGCAGTGAAATACGCTGTTTGCTCAACAGCTCACCCATGGTCGCCAGCACGCGATACATCGAGTACTCCTCGGTGTAACGCACCTCGGTGTAACGGCGGTTGGCGTTGTACAGCTCATTCTCGCTGTCCAGCACATCGAGCAGGGTGCGTTGGCCCAGGCCGAACTGGTCCTGATAGGCGGCGCGCACACGTTGCGTCGTTTCTGCGTACTCGCGGGCGGTAGGGGTCTGTTTACGGGCGTTGTTCATGGCGTTCCAGGCCAGGCTGAGGTTTTCGGTCAGCTCGCGCAGCGCGTTGTTGCGGATGTCCAGTGCCTGGTTGATCTTGTGCGCGTCGGACTGCAGGCGGGCCTTGTCGCTGCCGCCGCGGAACAGGTTGTAGCTGAGTTCGACGCCGGCCTGCCAGTCGTTGTTGCTGTGGCCTTTTTCGCCACCGAGGTTGTTGTTGGCGCCGGTGGCCAGCACCGCGTCCAGCCGTGGGTAGAAAGGCGATTTGGCCACTTCGTACTGCTGCTCGGCGGCATTGACGTCGGCCTGGGCAGATTTCAAGTAGGGGTTGTTCTGGCGCATGCCTTCGCGCGCCTCGTCCAGAGTGCCAGGCATTTCCACCTTGACCGATTGCGGGCCTTCCAGCTCATCCGGCAGGCGGCCGACCACGCTGTAGAAGTTGGCCTCGGCATCGGCCAGGTCGACCTCGGCGGTGTCCAGGTTGTTTTCCGCCAGAGCCCGGCGTGCGCGGGATTGGTCAAGGTCGGCGGTGCTGCCTACGCCCCGCTCGCTACGCAGGCCTATCTGATCGCTGACGCGCAGGTGCGCCTGCAGGTTGTTCTTTGCCAGGGTCACCAACTCTCGGCGCTTCAGCACTTCCAGGTACACCTCGATGGCGCGCAGGGCGACATCTTGTGCGACGGCCTGAGTGTAGTAGGCGCGGGAGGTGGCCACCGCCTCGGTACGGCCCACTTCGTTGGCTGTGTTGAAACCATCGAAGATCATTTGCCGAAGGCGCAACTCCGACTGGGTGTAGTTCAGGGTTTCTTTGTTGTGGTTGCGGGTACCGTCAGCGTTCAGGCCGCGGGTATTGATGTTGTCCGAGCGCTGTCTGCCGTACCCGGCTACCAGGTCCACGGTTGGATAGTACCCACCACGGGCAAATTTCACGTCCTCGTCGGCTGACAACCTGCTGTTGCGGTTGGAGCTTATTTCCGGGTGGTAGTCCACGGCGCTCTGGACAGCCTCGGTGAGCGACATCGCCTGAACGTTGGCGCACGCCATGGCCAACAGAATTGCACTGGTGATGGGGTTGAACCTGCGCATGGGGTACTTCTCCCTGATCTCAAAGTGGCCCTGCTTCTTCTCGCCAAAAAAATGACGATTTTTATCGTTCAAACCGTTTCATGTTTGTAACAACAGAGCTAAGAACATTTAGCGCGCGAGCTAAGAAGATTTTTTCATAAGTGATATGCGAAAAAAAACTTATGCGGTCTATCGAAACCAAGACATTGTTTCATTCAAGTGATTTCGGAAGCCGCTGTAGCCTGCGAGTTTCCTGCATCGCAATGAGTTCCAGATTTTTTATGGCTAAGGACGTGGGGTAGGTAGGTAAAAGCGGAATTTGGCGACAAAAATTTGGCATCCGGTGGTGGCAAATTTACATTATGACTATCGCCAAATCAGTGACCTTCGCGCACGATTCTCACGGTTGAGACATGCGGGCGCGAAGCCGTTGACCTCCATCTGCCATGTTGTTGGCTGTGTAGCCAATAGGTTAGGGAGGCGTGCGCTCATGGCTAAGTCAGTCGGTGTGGTCAGCAAGGTGGTGGGGCAAGTATTTGCCGTTGGCAGCGATGGCAGCCGACGCCCTCTGATCGAGGGCGATCGCCTGTACGCGGGCGAGCAGTTGCAAACGGGTGCCGCAGGTGCCGTGGCTGTGCGCTTGCATAATGGCGCCGAGCTGACACTCGGCCGCGACAGCAGCCTGGCCATGACCGAAAAGCTCCTGGCTAACCAGGCCGCCCCTGTACAGGCTCAGGACGTTGCGCCGAGCGAGGCGCAACTGAGCGATGTCGAGCGTATTCAGCGGGCGATTGCCGCCGGCGATGACCCTAGTGTCAACACCGAAGCCCCTGCCGCTGGAAATGGCGGCAACGGCGCGCCAGGCGCACTGGGCGGTGGCCACAGCTTTGTGTTGCTTACCGAAGTGGCGGATCGGGTTGACCCGGTGGTGGGCTTTCCCACGGCTGGCTTCAATGGCATTCCTGAATTGGCCAACCGCTATGTGGGTGGCCTGGATGGCAGCGGGCGCGACTCCTTGGGGGGGGGCAACGGTGGCAATGGTGGCCTGCCGCCTGGTCCGCCCAATCCGCCGGAGCAGCCCAATCCACCCATCACACCGATCGACGAAAACAGTCCGGTAGAGTTGCGGGGGTTGAATGTCAGCCCTGGCGAGCTGAGTCTGGATGAGGCCAATCTACCCCAGGGGTCGGCCAGCAACCCCGCAACCCTGACCCAGCAAGGCAGTTTTACCGTGCTGGCGCCAGACGGCGTGTACAACCTCAGTGTGGGTGGCATCAACGTGGTGACCGCTGGTGTGGTGACCGGTGTTGGCCAATCGATCACCACGGGCCTGGGCAACACCCTGACCATTACCGGGTACAACCCTGCCACGGGCGTGGTGAGCTACAGCTACACCCTGACCGGTGCCGAGCAGCACGTTGAGGGCGCGGGCAACAACTCACAGGGCGAACAATTGCCGGTACTGGTCAGCGACAGCGACGGCGATGTTGCCCAAGGGTCGCTGGATGTGATCGTCCGTGACGATGCGCCCCAAGCCGTGGATGACAGCAATGCGCTAGCCGCCACCGAACAGCAAACCGAACTGACCGGGAATGTACTGGGCAATGACGTGCAGGGCGCCGACCGCGTGCCCGGTGGCCCGGTAATCGCCGGGACCTTCACCGGTACTTACGGCACCTTGGTCCTGGCCGCAGACGGTTCCTACACCTACACGCTGAACACCAGCGACCCGGACTTCAAGAGCCTGGGCGGCGGCGGCCAGGGCGTGGAGAATTTCACCTACACCATCAAGGACGCCGACGGCGACACCAGCAGCGCGACCCTGACGCTGAACGTGACCAACCTGAACGACCCGGTGACGCTGGATGGGCTCGGCGTGCAGGGCGGCGAACTGACGGTATCTGAAAGCAACCTGCAGGACGGCAGCGCACCCGATGCCGGCGCCCTGACCCAGCAGGGCACCTTCAAGATCACCGCGCCAGACGGTTTGCAGAGCCTGAGCGTGGGCGGCATCAGCGTGGTCAGTGGTGGCGTGGCGGCGGGCTTCCCGCAGTCGATCGTCACGCCTGAAGGCAACACCCTGACCGTGACCGGCTATGACCCGACGACGGGTGTGGTGAGTTACAGCTACACCTTGGTGGACAACGAAAACCACCCCGGCGGGGAGGGCAGCATCAGCGAAGTGTTCCAGGTGGTCGCCACGGATGTCGATGGCAGCACTGCGACTGGCAGCCTAGATGTGACCCTCCGTGACGATGTGCCCCAAGCCGTGGATGACAGCAATGCAGTTGCTGCCACCGAACAGCAAACCGAACTGACCGGGAATGTACTGGGCAATGACGTACAGGGCGCTGACCGTGTGCCCGGTGGCCCGGTAATCGCCGGTACCTTCACCGGTACTTACGGCACTTTGGTACTGGCCGCAGACGGTTCCTACACCTACACGCTGAACACCAGCGACCCGGACTTCAAGAGCCTGGGCGGCGGCGGCCAGGGCGTGGAGAATTTCACCTACACCATCAAGGACGCCGACGGCGACACCAGCAGCGCGACCCTGACGCTGAACGTGACCAACCTGAACGACCCGGTGACGCTGGATGGGCTCGGCGTGCAGGGCGGCGAACTGACGGTATCTGAAAGCAACCTGCAGGACGGCAGCGCACCCGATGCCGGCGCCCTGACCCAGCAGGGCACCTTCAAGATCACCGCGCCAGACGGTTTGCAGAGCCTGAGCGTGGGCGGCATCAGCGTGGTCAGTGGTGGCGTGGCGGCGGGCTTCCCGCAGTCGATCGTCACGCCTGAAGGCAACACCCTGACCGTGACCGGCTATGACCCGACGACGGGTGTGGTGAGTTACAGCTACACCTTGGTGGACAACGAAAACCACCCCGGCGGGGAGGGCAGCATCAGCGAAGTGTTCCAGGTGGTCGCCACGGATGTCGATGGCAGCACTGCGACTGGCAGCCTAGATGTGACCCTCCGTGACGATGTGCCCCAAGCCGTGGATGACAGCAATGCAGTTGCTGCCACCGAACAGCAAACCGAACTGACCGGGAATGTACTGGGCAATGACGTACAGGGCGCTGACCGTGTGCCCGGTGGCCCGGTAATCGCCGGTACCTTCACCGGTACTTACGGCACTTTGGTACTGGCCGCAGACGGTTCCTACACCTACACGCTGAACACCAGCGACCCGGACTTCAAGAGCCTGGGCGGCGGCGGCCAGGGCGTGGAGAATTTCACCTACACCATCAAGGACGCCGACGGCGACACCAGCAGCGCGACCCTGACGCTGAACGTGACCAACCTGAACGACCCGGTGACGCTGGATGGGCTCGGCGTGCAGGGCGGCGAACTGACGGTATCTGAAAGCAACCTGCAGGACGGCAGCGCACCCGATGCCGGCGCCCTGACCCAGCAGGGCACCTTCAAGATCACCGCGCCAGACGGTTTGCAGAGCCTGAGCGTGGGCGGCATCAGCGTGGTCAGTGGTGGCGTGGCGGCGGGCTTCCCGCAGTCGATCGTCACGCCTGAAGGCAACACCCTGACCGTGACCGGCTATGACCCGACGACGGGTGTGGTGAGTTACAGCTACACCTTGGTGGACAACGAAAACCACCCCGTTGGCGAGGGCAGCATCAGCGAAGTGTTCCAGGTGATCGCCACGGATGTCGATGGCAGCACTGCGACCGGCAGCCTGGACGTGACCCTCCGTGACGATGTGCCCCAAGCTGTGGATGACAGCAATGCGGTAGCCGTCACCGAACAGCAAACCGAACTGACCGGCAATGTACTGGGCAATGACGTGCAGGGCGCCGACCGCGTGCCCGGTGGCCCGGTAATCGCCGGGACCTTCACCGGTACTTACGGCACCTTGGTCCTGGCCGCAGACGGTTCCTACACCTACACGCTGAACACCAGCGACCCGGACTTCAAGAGCCTGGGCGGCGGCGGCCAGGGCGTGGAGAATTTCACCTACACCATCAAGGACGCCGACGGCGACACCAGCAGCGCGACCCTGACGCTGAACGTGACCAACCTGAACGACCCGGTGACGCTGGATGGGCTCGGCGTGCAGGGCGGCGAACTGACGGTATCTGAAAGCAACCTGCAGGACGGCAGCGCACCCGATGCCGGCGCCCTGACCCAGCAGGGCACCTTCAAGATCACCGCGCCAGACGGTTTGCAGAGCCTGAGCGTGGGCGGCATCAGCGTGGTCAGTGGTGGCGTGGCGGCGG
Source organism: Pseudomonas sp. Marseille-Q5299 (assembly GCF_943737035.1). Taxonomy (NCBI): domain Bacteria; kingdom Pseudomonadati; phylum Pseudomonadota; class Gammaproteobacteria; order Pseudomonadales; family Pseudomonadaceae; genus Pseudomonas; species Pseudomonas sp. Marseille-Q5299. Next base: position 507,606 of record NZ_CALSFR010000001.1, on the reverse strand, counting down.
GCTTCCCGCAGTCGATCGTCACGCCTGAAGGCAACACCCTGACCGTGACCGGCTATGACCCGACGACGGGTGTGGTGAGTTACAGCTACACCTTGGTGGACAACGAAAACCACCCCGGCGGGGAGGGCAGCATCAGCGAAGTGTTCCAGGTGATCGCCACGGATGTCGATGGCAGCACTGCGACTGGCAGCCTGGATGTGAATATCGTCGACGATCTACCTCAGGCTGATGACGATCAGGCCGCCGTGGCTAAAGGCGGTGTGGTGTATGGCAATGTGATGTACAACGACGTGGTGGGCGCTGACGTCCGCGGCGACGGCCAATATGTGGTCGGTGTGCGCGCGGGCAGCGATACCTCCACGTCGGCTATCGGCCAGCTCAACACCCAGGTCAACGGCCAGTACGGCTACCTGACCATCGATGCCCAGGGCAACGCCGAGTATCACTCCAACCCGAACGTCACCTCACCACGGGATGCCGTCGATACCTTCGTCTATACCATTCGCGACGCCGATGGCGACGAAAGCACCACGACCATCACCATCAACGTGCACAATTCGTTGATGGCTTGCGAAGATCGTGACATCACGGTTCACGAGAAAGCCCTGGACCTGCAAAAGGACGGTAACGACCTGGCCGCCGGCAATGTCACGGGGAGCGACCCGGCTTCGAGCCAGGAAACCACATCCGGCACATTGGTCGGCTCAGCCAGTGGCGGGGTCGGTGCGCTCACGTACACACTGGTCGGAAATGCCGTAGGCCAATACGGCCAGATTCAGCTCAATGCTGATGGCTCCTACACCTATACGCTGACCTCGCCAGCGAACTCCCCGACCCATGCCAACGACGGCGCCAATACCGTGACCGAAACCTTCACCTACCAGGTGCAGGACTCGCTGGGCAATTCGACCACCAGCACCATCGTCATAACCATCGTCGACGACGTGCCGACAGCCAGCAGCGATTTCGTCAGCGTGGCCAAGGGCGATGTGGTGTATGGCAACGTGATGTACAACGACGTGGTGGGCGCTGACGTCCGCGGCGACGGCCAATATGTGGTCGGTGTGCGCGCGGGCAGCGATACCTCCACGTCTGCTATCGGCCAGCTCAACACCCAGGTCAACGGCCAGTACGGCTACCTGACCATCGATGCCGAGGGCAACGCCGAGTATCACTCCAACCCGAACGTCACCTCACCACGGGATGCCGTGGACACCTTCGTCTATACCATTCGCGACGCCGATGGCGACGAAAGCACCACGACCATAACGATCAATGTGCATAGTGCGCTGATGACCTGTGCGGACCACGACGTCACGGTCTACGAGAAAGCGCTGGACCTGCATAAGGACGGTGGCGACCTGGCCGCCGGCACCGTGATTGGCAGCGACCCAGCATCGCACCAGGAAACGGCCTCTGGCACCCTGGCCGGCTCGACCAGTGGCGGGGTCGGCGCACTGACCTACACCTTGGTCGGCAATGCTGTCGGCCAGTACGGTCAGATCCTGCTGAACGCTGATGGCTCTTACACCTACACCCTGACCTCACCGGCGAATTCGCCGACCCATGCCAACGACGGCGCCAATACCGTGACTGAAACCTTCACCTACCAGGTGCAGGATTCTCAGGGTAATTCGACCACCAGCACGATCGTCATCAGCATCGTCGACGATGTACCGACGGCCAACGCCGATTTCGTCAGTGTCGCCAAAGGTGATGTGGTCAGCGGCAATGTCATGTACAACGATGTGGTCGGTGCCGACACCTTGAGCGATGGCAAGTACGTGGTAGGCGTGCGCGCTGGCAACGATACCTCTAGCTCTGCGCTCGGCCAGCTCGACAGTCAGGTGCATGGCCAGTACGGCTATCTGATCATCGATGCCCAGGGCAATGCCGAGTACCACTCCAACCCCGATGCCGTCGCGCCGCGTGATGCGCTGGATACTTTCGTCTACACCGTTCGTGATGCCGACGGCGACGAGAGCACCACGACAATCACCATCAACGTGCACAACCCTTCACTGCAGCCATGTGGTGACGGGGGCGTCACGGTGTTCGAAAACGCGCTGGACCTGCACCGCGATGGTCACGACCTGGCTGTTGGAACCGCCACCGGCAGCGACCCAGAGTCGACCCGCGAGACCGCTTCCGGCAGCCTGGTCGGCCAGGTTGCAGGAGGCGTGGGGGCGTTGACCTACACCTTGGTCGGCGATGCCGTTGGCCAATACGGCCAATTGCTCCTCAATGCTGACGGTTCATACACCTACACCCTGACCTCGCCGGCGAACTCGCCGACCCATGCCAACGACGGCGCCAATACCGTCACCGAATCCTTCACCTACCGGGTGCAGGACACGGTGGGCAACTGGACCACCAGCAGCGTCAGCATCACCATCGTCGATGACGTCCCGCAAGCCCATTGCGACTTCGTCAGCGTGGGCAAGGGCGACATCGTGCGCGGCAACGTGATGTACAACGATGTGGTGGGTGCCGATACCTCGAATGACGGCGCCTATGTGATTGGCGTGCGCGCCGGGCATGACACCTCCACCGCTGCCAACGGTCAGCTCGACAGCCATGTGTATGGGCAGTACGGCTACCTGACCCTCGATGCCCAGGGCAACGCCGAGTATCACTCCAACCCCAATGCCGTAGCGCCGCGGGATGCGCTCGACACCTTTGTTTACACCATTCGCGATGCCGACGGCGACGAAAGTACCGCTACCGTGACCATCAACGTGCATGACCAGTCGCTTCAGCCCTGTGGCGACGGTGGGGTCACGGTTTACGAAAAAGCGCTTGACCTGACCAAGGATGGCCAGGACCTGGCGGCCGGAAATGTCAACGGCAGTGAGCCTTGCTCGACTGCCGAAACGGCTGTCGGCAGCCTGGTCGGACAAGTCGGTGGCGGCGTCGGAGCATTGACCTACAGCCTGATAGGCAATGGCATAGGCGAGTACGGTCAGATCCACCTGAACGCAGACGGCTCCTACACCTACACCCTGACTTCACCAGCGAATTCGCCGACCCATGCCAACGATGGTGCCAATACCGTCGGGGAGTCATTCACTTACAGGGTGGAGGATACGCAAGGTAACTGGACCACCAGCAGCGTCACCATCACCATCGTGGATGACGTGCCGCAGGCCCATTGCGATTTTGTAAGTGTCAGCAAAGGCGAGGAGGTGCGTGGCAATGTCCTGTCCAACGATGTGATCGGCGCTGACGTGCCGGGCGATTGCGGCTACGTGGTGGGCGTGCGCGCTGGCGATGACACCTGCACCTCGGCTATCGGTCAGCTCGGCAGCCAGGTGGTTGGCCAGTATGGCTACCTCATACTGGACGCCAGGGGGAATGCGATTTACCACTCCGACCCGAGCGTCGTGGCACCGCGGGATGCTACCGACACCTTCGTCTACACCATTCGTGATGCTGACGGTGACGAAAGCACCGCGACCATCACGATCAACGTGCACGACAATTCGATAGCCGAATGTGGCGCCGGGTACGCCAGGGGGCAGGAGCAACGGGTTGTCGATCGCAGCGCGTTCACGCTCGATGCCAGCAGCATGACCGCGGCGCTGGTGGTGCTCGGCTATCTGGGCGCGTCCGGCATGGTCAACGCCCAAGGCAATGCCGAAGAAGTGATCAATGTCACCCTGCGCAAAGGTGAAGCCTTGCAGCTGAATCACACGCCCGATGGCGGCGACCTGGCAATGCAGTGGAAGGATGCCGGTGGCAGCTATCAGTCCATCGCCTCGGGAGACAGCTTCACGGCCAGCCATGACGGGGTGTACAGCATTCACCTCAGCGACCCGTTGGGTGCAGCCAAAGGCGGCGAAGGCTACAAACTGAACATGGTCCTCGACTACGCCAATGTGCAGGACGCGGCCCCGCTCATGGGCGCAGGCAGTGAGCACTTCACTGCTGGAGTCATCGACATTGCTTCGCTTGAAGCGCATGCCGCCGCTGCCCAGGGGGCGAGCGCTACGGCTGACTATGCTCAAGCCGAGGGCGCGGTCACCGTCGACCTCAGCCTTGAAGGGGCGCAGGACACTGGAGGTGCGGGGGTTGAGTCCTTCAATGGCATTTACAACCTGGTCGGCTCGGACTATGACGATACCTTGATCGGCAACAGTGCCGACAACGTGCTCAACGGCGGTGCAGGCAATGATGTGCTCAAAGGGGGCGGCGGCAATGACATTTTGATCGGTGGCAATGGCAGCGACACTTTCGTCTGGCAGAAGAACGACAGCGGCCATGACACGCTCAACGATTTCACCCCAGGCAGCGACAAGCTCGACCTGTCGCAGCTGCTGACGGGGGAACACGCCACGGCGGCGTCCCTGGATGAATACCTGCACTTCAAGGTCAGTGGCGCCGGGGCGACAGTGGTCTCGACCATTGAAGTCAGCAGCGTGGCGGGGGCGGCGCCGACGCAGACGATCGACCTGGCCGGCGTTGACCTTGCGCAGCACTACGGCGTGACGGCGGGGGCGGGCGGGGTGATATCGGCGGGGCCGGATACGGCGACCATCATCAACGGGATGATCGATGATCATTCGTTGAAGGTGGACACGGTGTGAGCTGCGCGGCCTGCAAGTTTGCTTGAAGCTTGTGGCGCTATCTCCGGATTGCCGGCGATAGCGCCAGAGCTGGCTGCGCTGTTCAGCCTGGCCGGTGCAATGTCTTCTGCTTGAGAATGTACAGGCTCACAAGCACCGCACTGGTCAGCATGAAGGCCCGTGCCCAGAACAGGGGCACCAGGTAGCAGGACAGGCCGATGCTCGCCCACATCAGGCCGATGGCGTATACCTTGCCCTTCAAGGGGATACCTTCACCGCTCAGGTAGTCGCGGATCCACGGCCCTAGCGTGGGGTGGTTGACCAGCCAGTGATGAAAGCGTGGCGAGCTGCGGGCGAAGCAGGCCGCCGCCAGCAGCAGGAAAGGGGTGGTGGGCAACACCGGCAGGAAGATCCCCAGCACCCCCAGCGCGACGCTGAGCCAGCCGATGGCCAGCAGCAGGTAGCGCACAGCCGACTCAGTGGTGGCGTGGTTTGAGCAGCGCAGGCTTCTCGTCAGGTGCGTGCAGCAGCAGGAACAACGCGCTCAGCGCCTCTGGGATCTGCACGATCATGTCGTCCTGCAGGTTGGCGTTGCTGGCGATGTCGGCGAATTCCGGTTGTTCGTCGAACAGGCCCGAACCGACCATGATCGGCAGCAGCATCTCGCTGACTTCTTCTTCGGCGTTCTCGAACCAGGCCTCTTCACGCAGGAAAACGCCTTCCATGAAGCCGATGCACCAGCCGCGCAGGTCGGAGTCGTCCGGCTCGTCGGTCAGGTCCAGCTCGCACGGCAGGTCGAATTCTTCGTCGCTGGCCAGCTGACGGGCGATATGGCCCTTCAGTGCCACCAAGGTAGCTTCGATCTCGGTGCGCTGGGCATCGCTGGCGTAATGGGGCTCTTCGGCGAACAGCGCGTCGATCCATTCACGTTCGGGGACGTCTTCCGAGCAGATCGACAGCGCGGTCAGGTAGCCGTGGGCGGCGACGTAGTCCAGCGCTTCTTCGTGCAGCTCATCGGCGTCGAGGAAGGCTTGCAGGCGGGTCAGTTGCTCGGCGAAGGACATTACAGGGCTACCTTGGGGAATAAACGATAGTGAATTCTAGCACCTTGCGGCGATGGCGGGGCAAAGGGAACGTCTGTCACCGGGCATCCTGCACAGCCTGGCACTGGGGTATACTTCGCGGTTTTTCACCCAAGGGGCGGGTTTCCCCGGCCTCTGGCAAAAGCCGCTTACGCATTTGGCGTGTGCGGAGCGGGTTTTTCGTCCAGCCTGTGTCCAGGATGGTACGGCGATTTGTGGAGTTGCACATGCTCGAACAGGCTCAGCGCGTTCTCAAGGATATCTTCGGCTACGACAGTTTCCGTGGGCGCCAGGCAGCAATCATCGAATGCGTGGCCAATGGCGGCGATGCCCTGGTGCTGATGCCCACCGGTGGCGGCAAGTCGCTGTGTTTCCAGGTACCTGGGCTGTTGCGCCCGGGCCTGACCGTGGTGGTGTCGCCGCTGATCGCGCTGATGGACGACCAGGTCGCCACCCTCGATGAACTCGGGGTCGCGGCGGCTGCCCTGAACTCCACCCTCAGTGCGGAACAGCAGCGTGACCTCGCCGGGCGCCTGCGTCGCGGTGAAGTGAAGATGCTTTACCTGGCGCCTGAGCGCCTGGTACAGCCGCGGATGCTGGATTTCCTTCGCGGCCTGGACGTTTCCCTGTTCGCCATCGACGAGGCCCACTGCGTTTCGCAATGGGGTCACGATTTCCGCCCGGAATACTTGCAACTGGGCCAGCTGGCCGAGCTGTTCCCGCACGTGCCGCGCATCGCCCTGACCGCTACCGCCGACATGCGCACCCGCGAGGAAATCGTCCAGCGCCTGCACCTGCAGGGCGCCGAACGCTTCCTGTCGAGCTTCGATCGGCCAAATATCTTTTACCGCATCGTGCCCAAGGAGTCGCCGCGCAAGCAGTTGATGGCCTTCCTCGGCGAGCGCCGCGGCAACGCCGGCATCGTCTACTGCCTGTCACGCAAGAAGGTCGATGAGACCGCTGCCTACCTGTGCGACCAAGGCTTCCCGGCGTTGCCGTACCACGCCGGCCTGGCTGCTGAAACCCGTTCGGCCAACCAGCACCGCTTCCTCAACGAGGAAGGGCTGATCATGGTCGCCACCATCGCCTTCGGCATGGGCATCGACAAGCCCAACGTGCGCTTCGTCGCCCACCTCGACCTGCCCAAGTCGCTCGAGGCCTATTACCAGGAGACGGGGCGTGCCGGCCGGGATGGCCTGCCGTCCGATGCCTGGATGGCCTACGGCCTGCAGGACATGGTGATGCTCAAGCAGATGCTGCAGAACTCCGACGGTGACGAGCGCCACAAGCGCGTCGAGCAACACAAGCTCGACGCCATGCTGGCGCTGTGCGAGGAAACCCGTTGTCGCCGCCAGGCGTTGCTGGCCTATTTCGATGAAGTACTCGAACAGCCCTGCGGGCATTGCGACAACTGCGTAGACCAGGTCCAGACCTGGGATGCCACCGAGCCTGCGCGCCAGGCGCTGTCGGCGGTGTTCCGTACCGGCCAGCGTTATGGGGTCGGCCACCTGATCGATGTGCTGCTGGGCAAGGATACCGAGAAGGTGCGCAATTTCGGCCACGAAAAACTTTCGGTGTTCGGTGTTGGCAAGGCGATGGCCGAGGTTGAATGGCGTTCGCTGTTCCGCCAGTTGGTGGCCCGCGGGCTGGTCGACATCGACCTGGAAGGCTACGGCGGCCTGCGCCTGTCCGACAGCTGCAGGCCGCTGCTGCGCGGCGAAGTGACCTTGCAGTTGCGTCGCGACCTCAAGCCGCAGACAGTGGCGAAAACTTCTTCCGGCGGCGGCAGCCCGGCCAGCCAGCTGGTGCGCGCCGAAGAGCGCGAGCTGTGGGAAGCGCTGCGCACGTTGCGCCGCAAACTGGCCGAAGAGCACAGCGTGCCGCCTTATGTCATCTTCCCGGACTCCACGCTGCTGGAGATGCTGCGCAGCCAGCCGGCCAGCCTCAGCGACATGGCCCAGGTCAGCGGTGTGGGTGCGCGCAAGCTGGAGCGCTATGGCCAGGCCTTCCTCGAAGTGCTCAATGACGCCGGTGGCACCACCGAGGCGCCCAAGGTGGTACTCGACCTGCGCCACGAACTGGTCAGCCTTGCCCGTGCCGGCATGACCCCGGCACAGATCGCCGGCCAGCTCAATTGCAGCGAAAAGAACGTCTACAGCTTGCTGGCCGAGGCCATTGGGCGCCAGGAACTGAGCTTGGACCAGGCGCTGGACCTGCCTGAAGACTTGCTGATGGAGGTGCAGGATGCCTTCCTCGATGGCGAAGGCGAGCTGCCACCGGTATCGGCCATTGCTCCGCTGTTCGGCGCACGCATACCCGAGGGTGTGCTGTACTGCGTGCGTGCTGCGCTGGCGTCGGAATTCGAGCTCTGACGATGGAAGACATTTCGGACATCCGCTGATCAATGTCATCCTTTTTGACGATTTTCAGGGCTTTGCGGGTGGGGCAGCCTTGCCTGATGGCCCGGGGCATGGTTAGCTGACTAATAATTAGTTCTAGTCAATGAGTTGTTTATGCCCCTGACCGACAACCAACACCGTTTCGGCATGCAGCTGGCCCAGATGTCCCGTGGCTGGCGTGCCGAACTGGATCGCCGCCTGGCCGGGCTCAACCTGTCCCAGGCGCGCTGGCTGGTGTTGCTGCACCTGGCTCGTTTCGAAGAAGCGCCGACCCAGCGCGAGCTGGCGCAAAGTGTAGGCGTGGAAGGCCCGACCCTGGCGCGTCTGCTAGACAGCCTGGAAAACCAGGGCCTGGTTCGACGCCAGGCGGTGCTTGAGGACCGGCGGGCGAAGAAGATCCAGTTGTGTCCACCGGCCAAGCCCCTGATCGAGCAGATCGAAACCATCGCCAATGCCCTGCGCCTGGAATTGTTCACCGGGGTGGATGAGGCTGACCTGGATGTGTGCATGCGGGTGCATGCGAAGATTCTGGCCAACCTGGAAAAATCCTGAGGCCCGGTTCGGGCTTCAGGCTCAGAACGTATTGCCCAGGTTCAAGTAGATTGCCTGCTCATCCGCGCTGTTGGCCCCATAGCTGAGGCTCAACGGCCCCAGTGGCGTGTCCAGCCCCAGGAAGATACTGGCGGCATTGATGTAGCCACTGTCGAACTCATTGTCGTTGTTCCACGCCCGTCCGCGCTCGAGTGACCCGCCTATGTACAGCGGGAAGTCCAGCGGCAGATAGGAACGCGGCGTGAGGCGGCGGTAATAGACCATGCGCAGCAGGCTCACGTTCTGCCCGGATACCGAGTCCTGGCGGAACCCGGACAGTTGCCGCGCCCCGCCAAGCACAAAGCTCGACGTCACGACTTCGGTGTCGTCGAGCGTGCGTCCATACCCACCACCGAGCACCAGCGTGTTCGGCCCGCTGCTCAAAGCCTTGTCCAGATTGAACATCCACTGGCGATAGTCCGCGTCCGAGTCCAGCGATTTGTCGTATTTGCGCAGGGTCAGGCCTATGTTCTCGCCACTGTGCGGGAAGTACACATTGTCGAGCGTGTCGAACGAGTATTTCAGCTCGTAGAAACCTTCGTTGAAACTGACCTTGGGCAGGTCCTGTTCACCAATGCGCACCTCGGCCTCGCCCCAGGCCTTGCCCGCACCCAGGCGCACTTCGCCATAGGTGCCGATCTGGCGGCCGACGTTGAGACCGAAACCGTAGCGCTCGAGGCGGTATTCGGCTACTGGGTCGCTGTCCAGGGTGGCTTCGATGTTCTGCGAGCCGAAGTCCAGATAGGGGGCGATGAAGTAGCGTGAGCCCACGTCAAGCGGCTGGTAGAACTCGCTGTAGAGCTCCTGCTTGTCACCGATCTGCGCGCGCGTCAGCCACTCGGCGCCCAACTGGTTGATACCATTGACCCGATAGCTGGCGCCCAGGTTGAAGGCGCTGTCGCCGCGCAGGTCGTCCGACAGGTTCAGGCCCAGGCGCAGGTAGTCGGTGCCGCCGCGCTTGCCACGGGCGTTGATCACCAGGGTGTTGTCGTCGCCTTTATGGACCACGCGGTATTGCACGCGGTCGAAGTAGTCCAGGCCATACAGGGTGCCCATGTCGGTTTGCAGGCGGTCGAGCTCCAGCGGTTCGCCGATCGGCTGGCGGATGTAATAGCGGATCACGTCATCGCTGACCTTGGAATCGTTCTCCACCTTGATGGCGGTGATCACCGGAGTGCGCTGGCGCGGTGAGCGTGCCATGGCCAGTTCGGCATCGCCTTCAGGCTGGCGCAGGGTGGCCAGGCGAGGGTCGAGCAGGCGGGTTGCACGGTAGCCGGCCTCGATCATGTCGCGCGCGCGGCCGAAGTCGGTGACGCCGAACGCGGCCAGCTGTGGCTGGATGAGGATGTCATCCCTATGCAAACTGGCCAGTTGCTCTTCGGAATTGCGCCGGGTCATCAGGGTGATCGACTGGTTGAGTACATCCACCACCGTGGCCAGTTGCTTGCGGTCACGCAGCGGGGTGCCGATATCGACGACGATGGCCAGATCAACGCCCATGTCCCGGGCCACATCCACGGGTATGTTGTCGACCATGCCGCCGTCCACCAGCAGGCGCCCATCAAGCTCGACAGGGGCGAACACCGCCGGGATCGACATGCTGGCGCGGATCACCTGGGGCAGGTGGCCGCGGCGGAATACCACCTTCTCGCCGCTGGCGATGTCGGTTGCCACGGCGCGGAACGGTATTGGCAACTTGTCGAAATCGCGGGTATCGGCGGTGTGGGCCAGCTTGCTTTCCAGCAGCAGTGCGAGGTTCTGGCCCTGAATCACCCCAAGTGGCAGGCCAAGGCTGCCGTCGTCTCGAAAACTCAGCTTCTGCTTGACCAGAAAGTCGCGGTCATCCTGCTTGCGCCGGAAGGGCACGTCCTTGCGCGGTGGGGCATCGGACAACGCCTGCTGCCAGTCGAGCGTAGTGGCGAGTTTTTCCAGTTCCTCGACGCTGTAGCCGGACGCATACAGGCCGCCAACCACCGCGCCCATGCTGGTGCCGGCGATGGCGTCGATGCGCACGCCCTGTTCCTCCAGGGCCTTGAGCACGCCGATGTGGGCCAGGCCACGGGCAGCGCCCCCGGAGAGTACCAGGCCGACCTTGGGGCGTGCCGCCTCGGCGAGCACGGTGAAAGAGCTGAGCGTCAGCAAAAGGCAGAACAGCAGGCGGCGCATCGTGAGTCTCAAACAGGGGGTTAAAGACCGCTAGTATAAGCGGCCCCTACCTGGAGAAAGCGCACCATGGCCGACAACAAGCCGGAAATCGTCATCACATATTGCACGCAGTGCCAATGGCTGCTGCGCGCCGCCTGGCTGGCCCAGGAACTGCTCAGCACCTTCGCCGACGACCTGGCCCGGGTGGCGCTGGAGCCCGCTACCGGCGGCACCTTCCGCATCACCTGCAATGGCGTGCAGATCTGGGAACGCAAGGCTGACGGTGGTTTCCCAGAGGCCAAGGTGCTCAAGCAGCGCGTGCGTGACCAGATCGACCCGCAGCGCGACCTTGGGCACAACGATCGCTGATCAGGCGCCCTCGGCCACGGTGCGTGGCTTGGGCGGCTGCTCGGCGCCAAGGCGGCTGGAAAGCACAATGGCGAAGATGATCAGTGCACCGCCCAGCAGCATGCGCAGGGTTGGTGTTTCGGCGAACACCATCCAGGCAACAGCGATGCCGTAGACCGGTTCCATGCCGAAAACCACCGCGGCAGTGCGTGCCTTGATCACTGCCAGGCTGGCGACGAACAGGCTGTGGGCGACGCCCGTGCAGAAAACCCCTAGCAGGGCGATCCACAGCCAGTCCATCGGCTTCACCGCGCCCAGGCCATGCACGGCGAACGGCAACAGGCACAGGCCGACCACGAGGTTTTGCCACAGCGCTGCCTGTACGGCGGGCAAGCGCCCCGAGCCTGCCCGGTTGGTCAGCGACAGCAGCGAGAACAGCAAGCCGGAAAGCAGCGCCCACAGCAGTCCGCCCGTGGCTTCGCTGGCCAGGTCGAAAGACGGCGTCACCAGAACCAGGCCGATGCTCACCAGCAATACCAGCAGTGCTTCGTTGCGGCGGATGCGTTCACGGAACAGCACCCCTTCGAGCATCACGGTAAACGCCGGGAAACTGGCGAAGCCGAGGGTGGCGATAGCCACGCCACCGACTTTGACGGCGATGAAGAAGCTGACCCAGTGGCCGGCCAGCAGCACACCACCCAGCAAGAGGCGCTGTACGTCCTGGCTGCGCAGGCGCTGCCAGCCTGGGCCGGCGAGGCTGGCGAACAGCGCAAGGGCGAGCACGGCGAAGGCGGCACGGCCGAAGACGATGATGGCCGGGCTGGCGCTGGCGGCCAGTTTGCCAAACACGCCGGTCAGGCCGAAGAACAGTGCGCCGATGTGCAGGGCGCCCAGGGCTGTACGGTGGTTCATGGTGGTCCTTTGAAATGCGTTTGTTCAGTCGCGGACTTTTTGTGCGTTTACCCGAAGAGGCCTGCCCCTTGGCGGGAGATCAGCGGATCGTCCACCGGGCTTGCCGCCAGCCAGTCCACCAGTTGCTGCTGGCGAGGGTCCAGGCCCAGCGCGGCAGAGCGGTCCAGCAGGCGCCGGCTGGCGTTGGCATGCTCGCCGAGTTGCTCGTCCAGCCAATCATCGCTCGGTACATCGAGGACCAGGCAGTGGCTGCCGGCATCGCTGCCACAGGTGTGATGGGCGCCGGCCGGCACAACGATCAGGCCTTGACGGTCGATCCGTGCCCCATGCCCTTGCACCTCGAAGTCCAGCCGGCCACGCAGGCCGAACACCAACTGTGGGTGGTCGTGGCTGTGGGCGATCACGTCGTCGCGGTAGTGGCGAAGGGAAAGAATCGGGCCGGCGGTCATGGTGGGTCCTCGCAGGGCAGAGCGCCATTGTGCCGTATTCCTGGCTGGCCAGCACCGATCACATCGCTGCCACCAGCCTGTCATGTGCGGATGCGAGTCTCCAGCAAACAGCGCCGGAGCCCGCCCATGACCCATGCCGAACTCTCTCGCCCGTCACGCAAGCAGCGCGTACGCACCCTGTGGATATCTGACGTGCATCTGGGCACCCGCGACTGTCAGGCCGAACACCTGTCGCGCTTTCTCAAGGGCTACCAGGCCGACCGTATCTATCTGGTCGGTGACATCATCGATGGCTGGAAGCTGCGCGGCGGTATCTACTGGCCGCAGGCCCACACCAACGTGATCCGCCGTTTGTTGACCATGAGCAAACGTGGCACCGAGGTGATCTACGTGACGGGCAACCATGATGAGTTCCTGCGGCGCTACTCCAGGCTGGTCCTGGGCAACATCCAGTTGGTGGACGAGGCCGAGCATCTCACCGCTGATGGTCGTCGGCTGTTAGTGATCCATGGTGACCAGTTCGATGTGATTACCCGTTATCACCGCTGGCTGGCTTTTCTCGGTGACCGTGCCTACGAATTCACGCTGGTCCTCAACCGCTGGCTCAACCACTGGCGGGCCCGCTACGGTTATGGTTATTGGTCGCTTTCGGCCTACCTCAAGCACAAGGTCAAAGGCGCGGTGAACTTCATCAGCGATTTCGAGGATGCCATTGCCCATGAGTGCACCCGTCGCGGCTTTCACGGGGTGGTGTGCGGGCATATCCACCATGCCGAAATCCGCAAGGTCGGGGATGTGGATTACCTCAATTGTGGCGATTGGGTGGAATCCTGCACTGCGCTGATCGAGCATTGGGATGGCAGTATCGAGCTGTACCGGCTGGCCGACGCACAGCTACGGCAGGCAGAGGGCGTTGCGGGGTTGCGCGAACCTGCGTGACAGGCGCCCGAGAAACTAGAGGCTGATCCTGCCCAGCAGAATGTCGCGGAACATGGCGAAATCGCCAATCAGGCTGTACAGCGGATGCTTGAAGGTTGCCGGCCGGTTTTTCTCGAAAAAGAAGTGCCCGACCCAGGCAAACCCATAGCCGAACAGCGGCACTGCCAGTAGCAGCAGCCATTTGCCGCTGCCGATGGTGTACGCCAGCAGGGCGATCACCAGGCTGGTACCGACAAAGTGCAGGCGCCGGCAGGTGGGGTTGCTGTGCTCCCCCAGGTAATAGGGGTAGAACTCGGCAAAACTGCGAAACTGCGCTGTGCTGTTCATGAGCAGTGCTCCAGGATTGACACTTTTTGACAGGATACACGGCGTGGAGCCTGAATCGAGTCTAGAGTCATTGGCGGAGCCTACCAGTGACAATAGGCGCCAAATGAGTATCCTTGAGGTTAACCGCATGAAGCGGTCAGGATAAGAAGCCTGTCATGAGTGAGAGAACCACGTCAGCCAGCTGGGCATCAGGGATTGTGAAGGCGCTCGAGCTGGAAGGGCTCGACTGCCCGGCCATGTTCGAGCAACTCGGCCTGGATTTCGCTGCCCTCGACGACCCCGATGCGCGGTTCCCTCAGGATTCCATGACCCGCCTTTGGCAACTGGCTGTAGAACTGTCGGGCAATGAAGCGATCGGCCTGAACATGGCGCGGGTGGTCAGGCCGGCTTCGTTCCATGTGGTGGGCTACGCCTTGATGTCCAGCCGCACCCTGGCCGAAGGTTTCGAGCGCCTGGTGCGCTACCAGCGCATCATCGCCGAAAGCTCCGACCTGAGCTTCCGCCTGGGGCCTGAGGGGTATTCGCTGATCCTCACCGTACACGGTGATCACCTGCCACCGACGCGGCACAGTGCAGAGGCTTCGCTGGCCTGTGCGCTGGCGCTGTGCAAGTGGCTCAGCGGGCGGCCCATCCAGCCGCGGCGGGTGCTGATCCAGGGGCCTCAACCCAAGAACGTCGAGCCCTACAAGGTGGCTTTCCATTCCCCGCTGGTGTTCGGTGCGCCGCACGACGCGCTGGTGTTCGAGCGCGCCGACATGGAAGCTGCGCTACCGACCGCCAATGAGGCCATGGCCATTCTGCACGACCGGTTTGCCGGGGAATATCTGGCACGCTTCTCTGAAAGCCGGGTGACCCACCGGGTGCGCCAGGTGCTTTGCCGCATCCTGCCTCAGGGCGAACCCAAGCGGGAAACCCTGGCCCAGGCGCTGCACCTGTCCCAGCGCACCCTGCAGCGCCGCTTGCAGGAAGAGGGCACCAGCTTCCAGGCATTGCTGGACGACACCCGTCGCGAGCTGGCAGAGCAGTACCTCGCCCAGCCCGGCATGACCTTGCTGGAAACCGCCTACCTGTTGGGGTTCGCTGACCCGAGCAACTTCTACCGGGCCTTCCGCCGCTGGTTCGACGTCACCCCCAGCGAGTATCGCGCCCGTCTGGGCGCGGACCCCGAAGTGGTCAGTGACGCCAGAACGCCGGCATGCACAGCACCAGCACCGTGATGATCTCCAGGCGGCCGAGCAGCATGCCGCCGGCAAGAATCCACTTGGCCGCGTCCGGCAGCATGGCGTAGTTGCCTGCCGGGCCGATCACATCACCCAGGCCCGGGCCAACGCCCGAAACGGTTGCGGCGGCGCCGGTCAGTGCGGTCATCCAGTCCACGCCCAGCAGCGACAGTAGCAACGCCATGACGCAGATGGTGATCGCGAAGAAGAACGAGAAGGTCAGGATCGAACGCACGATCTCTTCGTCCAGGCGATGGCCGTTATATTTCTGTTTGATCACCGCGCGCGGGTGAATCAACTGGTTGAGGCTGGCCTTGAGCAGGATGTAGGCCACCTGGAAGCGGAAGATCTTGATACCGCCGGCGGTCGAACCAGAGCAGCCACCGACGAAGCCCAGGTAGAAGAACAGCATCAGCGAAAAATTGCCCCACAGGCTGTAGTCGCCCAGCGCGAAACCGGTGGTGGTGATCACCGAGGTCACGTTGAACGCCACGTGACGCAAGGCATCGAGCCAGTGCAGGTTGGTGGTGGCCCAGTACCAGGTGCCCAGTACCAGCCAGGTGACCACCAGCAAGCCAAGCAGCCCCTGGACCTGCTGGTCGCGAATCAGCGCCTTGCGGTTGCCTCGCAGGGTGGCTACGTACAAGGCGAATGGCAGGCTGCCAAGAATCATCACAACTACCGCGACCCAGTGCACGGCAGGGATGTCCCATTTGGCGAGGGACTGGTCCGAGGTCGAGAACCCCCCGGTGGAAATGGCTGACATGGCGTGGTTGATGGCGTCGAACGGCTTCATGCCGGCCCACCAGAAGGCCAGGGCGCCCAGCACCGAGAAGCAGACGTACACCCCGACGATCGACTTGGCGACCATGTGCGAGCGCGGCATGACCTTCTCCGAACGGTCGGACGATTCGGTCTGGAACAGGCGCATGCCACCGATGCGCAGCAGCGGCAGGATCGCCACCGCCATGGCGATGAAGCCGATACCGCCGAGCCAGTGCAGCATCGAGCGCCACATCAGGATGCCCGGCGACATGGTGTCCAGCCCGCTGAGCACGGTGGCACCAGTGGCAGTGATGCCGGACATGCTTTCGAAGAAGGCGTCGGTGTAGCTGATGTGTTGGGTCAGCAGGAAGGGCAGGGCGGCGAACACGCCTACCACCAGCCAGCTGCTGACAGTCAGCAGGTACATGTCGCGCGGGCGCAGGTGCACATGCTCCGGGCGGCCCTGGATGATCAGGAGCAAGCCTGCCACGAAGGTGATCAGGCTTGACCAGAGGAACGACGGCATGTCGCCGGTACGTTCGAAGACCACCAGCGTCGCCATGGGGACGACCATGCTGACCGCCAGGGTGATCAGGAAGATGCCGATGATGAAACCAATGATCCTTAAGGTCGGCAACGCCATGTGATCTGCTCTGACTCTGAACGGAAGGGCGCCATTCTACCTGTGGGTCTGGCAGCTGCAAGCTGCAAGCTAGAAGCTGGAAGAAATGGCCGTGTGCACCGGGCGGCTTCTGCTTGCAGCTTGCAGCTTGGCGCTTGCAGCTTGAGAATGGCCGCACATTCAACTGCCAGGAGGGTAGCCGATGGAGGCTCTCGACGCATTGCTCAACCGTGTATCCGTGCCACGCCTCACTGAACCTGCGCCAAATGCCGCTCAGCGCGAGGCGCTGTTCCAGGCTGCGCTGCGCGCGCCCGATCACGGCCAGCTGCGGCCATGGCGCTTTCTGACCATCGAAGGCCAGGGCCGCGAGAAGCTCGGCGAGCTGTTTGCCGAAGCGGTGCAGAACAAGGGCGATGCTACCCAGGCTGCGCTGGACAAGGCCCGCGCCATGCCGTTGCGTGCGCCGCTGCTGATCGTGGTGATCGCCAGGCTGCAGGACCACTACAAGGTGCCGATGTCGGAGCAGCGCCTGGCGGCAGGCTGTGCGGCGCATGGCATCCTGATAGCCGCACATGCCCAAGGTATCGGTGCAGTGTGGCGTACCGGCGACATGGCCTTCGATGCCCATGTGCACAAGGGCTTGGGGCTGGGCGAGAACGAAGAGTTGATCGGTTACCTGTATGTCGGTACGCCGATGGCCGAGCCGCGTACTGCACCGGTTCTGCAAACCGCCGAGTTCGTCAGCGCCTGGGGCGAATGACGCCAGGGGCCACTGTGCGGCCCAATCGCCGCCAAGCCGGCCCACTGGGTTTGCGCTGAGCTGGAGAGCAGCGAGGTACCTGTGGGAGCCGGCTTGCCGGCGATTGGGCTGCAGCGCAGCCCTCTCGGATTCAACTGCCAATCTCCACTTCCAGCGGCAAATCCAGCCGGGCGACAAATCCACCCTGTGGGTGGTTCTCCAGTACCAGACTCCCGCCATGGCGCTCCGCCGCCTTGCGCGTAATCGCCAGCCCCAGGCCATGCCCGGGTGCTTCCTGCCCGGGGGCACGGAAGAACGGCTCACCCAGCTGCGCCAGGTGCTCCGCCGACACCCCCGGCCCATGGTCACGCACACTCACGACGATGCGCCCCTGCTCACGCCCGGCGCGCACCTCGATCGGCTGCCCCTGCGGATTGAAACGCAAGGCATTGCGCAGCAGGTTGTCAACGGCACGCTCGATCAGCGTTGGCCAGCCTTGCAGCGTCAAGCCCGGTTGCGCCTCCAGCCGAACGTCCTGCTCTGGTGCGCTGAGCTGTGCGTCCTTGCGCACGCTGCCCAGCAGGGCGTTGAGGTCGACCGTTTCGGCGTGAGACTGCTCAGCATCGACCCGGGCCAGCGTCAGAATTTCGCTGATCAGGTCTTCCAGCCGGTCACATTCGCGGGTCAGACGCGGCCACAAGGCTTGGCGCTGCTCGGCTTCAGCCCGTTCGGCAAGCGCCAGGGCGATGCGCAGACGCGCCAGCGGTGAGCGCAGTTCGTGGGAAACGTCGCGCAGCAACTGGCGCTGGCTGCCGATCAGGCTCTGCAAGCGGGCACCCATCTTGTTGAAGTCCTTGGCCAGCACGCCGAACTCATCACGCCGTGCAGCCAGGCGCGCCAGGCTGTTTTGCTGGTAGCTGGCCTGGCCAAGGTCGTGCACCGCACTGCGCAGGCGGCTCAGCGGGCGGGTGATGGACAGGGTCACCAGCAGGCTGAACAGGGTCAGCACCACCAGTGCTATGCCCAGGGCGCTCAGGGGCCAGAGCAGGCTCTCGCGGTGCCAGGCGTCCAGTTCCGGGTGCGGAATACGGTAGATCAGCAGGTACGTCTCACCGCTTTCGGGGCTGGTGTATTCCTCGGTCAGACGACGCCAGGGCAGGCGGCGCTCGTCATTGTGCTGGCGCGCCTCGAAGGCTGCGGCGCGGCGCGGGAAGGTACCGGGTACCACGGCCTCGCCACTGTCGTCGAGCACCTGTACATCGATCTTGAAGCGCTGCTTGCGTCGTTCGAGAAAATGCTGAGCCGACGCCAGGCCTTCGTGTTCATAGTGCTTGACCCAACGGCTGGCGAGCGTACTGAGACCGGGGTGGCGGCTGAGTATCCAGGCATCCTGGTTGAGCATATGGCCCAGTAGGATCGACAGGCCTGCGACCAGGGTGATAGCCAGCCAGAAACTGGCCAGGATGCGCCAGAACAGAGAACGCAAGAGCACCTCCTAAACGGGAAAAGCCCGGCGCGCTTGTGGGCGGGCCGGGCATTGGTGGGACAGCTTACTGGGCCTTGTCGGCTTTTTCAGCTTTCCAGGCCTGGAATTCCTTCCATTCAGCCTTGCGTGCTTCACGCGCTTTTTGCAGTTCGTCGAACTTCTTCTGCTGCTCTGGCTTGAGCAGGGCACGGACCTGGCTATCGGTCTTGTCGTGGCTGGCCTTCAGTTCGTCCTTCATGGCCTTCTGGTCCGCTGCCGGCAGTTTGGCCAGGTAGCGTTCGGTGATGTCGCGGCGGTTTTTCATCTGGTCGCCCATCAGCTTGCCAATCTGCTGGCGCTGGTCGCGGCTCAGGTCCAGCTGGGCGAAAGGCGCGTCACCGCGATGATGCGGGCCGTCGTGACGCGGGCCGCCTTCTGGCATGGCCATGGCCACGGTCGGCAAGGCAGCGGCGAACATCAGGGCGATCAAGGTCTTGCGCATGGTGTCTCTCCTGTCATGGGCCGGTGGTTACCGGATGAGCTCAGTCTAGGGAGATCAAGGTCAAGCGCAGTCAGCGAACGGTAAAGGCTGGGTAAAGAAAGCGCTGCGAGCTTCAAGCTGCAAGCTTGCAGCGGCCCCTGCCTACAGGCTGTAGTAGTAGCCGCGGCTACGCAGTGCGACGATGCGCGGGCGGCCGTCGGCGTGCGGGCCGACCTTCTTGCGCAGGTTGCTGACGTGCATGTCCAGGCTGCGATCGTAAAGGGTCAGCTTGCGGCCCAGGCCGATCTGCGCGAGCTCCTGCTTGTCCAGCGGCTCGCCTGGCTGGCGCAGCAGAGCTTCGAGGATACGGCTTTCAGACAGGGTAAGGGTCATCTCGCGGCCATCGATGCTGACCACGCCGCGCACGGGGCTGAAGGCCAGGTCGCCGATCTCCACCTGTGTAGTGGTAGCGGTCGGGTGGCTGCGGCGCAGCACTGCGCGCAAGCGGGCGGTCAGCTCACGCGGGTCGCAGGGCTTGGCCAGGTAATCGTCAGCGCCCAGTTCCAGGCCGAGAATGCGGTCCAGCGGCTCGCCGCGGGCCGACAACATCAGCACCGGCAGCTCTGCATGGTCGCTGCGCAGCTGTTTGAGCAGCTCAAGGCCGCTACCGTCAGGCAGCATCACGTCGAGCACTACCGCTGCCGGTGCATGTTCGGCCAACGCCCGGCGCGCGCTCTGGCCATCATGGCAGGCGCGGACGGCAAAACCTTCCTGGGTCAGCCAGCTGCCGAGCAGCTCGCAGAGTTCCTGGTCATCATCAATCAGTAACAGCTCGCTCATGACTCACTCAATTCAAATCGACGGCGTCTGACGCGCTCGCCAGTGGCAAAGATACCGCAGACGCCGACAATTTATCGATCAGGGCAAGACTTGCTTGAAAGGTTTGACGATGACCTGGTCGTAAACGCCCGCTGCAATGTACGGGTCGGCATCGGCCCAGGCCTGGGCAGCGCTGAGGGAATCGAACTCGGCGACGATCAGGCTGCCGCTGAAACCGGCTTCACCCGGGTCGTTGCTGTCGATGGCCGGGTGCGGGCCCGCCAGTACCACCCGGCCTTCGCTTTGCAGCTGCTTGAGGCGTTCGATGTGCGCCGGGCGTGCGGCCAGGCGTTTTTCCAGGGAATTTGCGACGTCGCTGGCAATGATGGCGTAAAGCATGTCAATCCTTGGGTTTGGAGGTAGACGGAGTGTCGTGCAGGTGGCGCGACAGGTACACGCCCTGCGCCACCAGGAATATCACGGTCATGCCCAGGCTGCCGAAGACTTTGAAGTCGACCCAGAACTCCTGGAAGGTGAAGGCGACGAACAGGTTGGCCGCGCCACAGAACAGGAAAAATGCGATCCAGGCCAGGTTGAGTCGGGTCCAGATGGCATCGGGCAGGGTCAGGGCGTGGCCCATGATGCGCTTGATCAGCACCCGGTCCCCGATGAAGTGGCTGCCGGCAAAGCCCAGGGCGAACAGCCAGTTGACCACCGGCGCCTTCCACTTGAGGAAGGTCTCGCTATGGAAGGTCAGGGTCAGGCCGCCGAATACCAGGCAGGCGACCAGCGTCAGCCATTGGCCTTTCTCCAGCCTGCGCTGGCGCAGGAACAGCGCGCCATACACCACCAGCGAGCTGATGATCAGCATCGCCGTGGCGCTATAGATACCGCCGAATTCGAAGCTGTGCCCTGCCACTTCCATGGGGCGGGGGTCGAGCTTGTAGACGATGAAGAACAGTAGCAGCGGGATGAAATCGATGAATTGTTTCACAATGGCAGCCAGAATCGGGATGTGGCGGCATAATAACAAACATCGAATCCAGCGGTAGCGCTCCTCTATGAATGTTGATCTGCACTGTCACAGCACGGCCTCCGACGGCGCCCTGGCGCCCGCGGTCCTGGTCGCCCGGGCCCAGGAGCATGGGGTGCAGACGTTGGCACTGACCGACCATGACACCCTTGAAGGCCTGCCCGAGGCCCGCCAGGCCTGCGTCGAACGGGGCATGCGCTGGGTCAGCGGGGTGGAGCTTTCGTGCACGTGGGGGGGCGCGACCATCCATGTGCTGGGGTATGACTTCCCGCTTGAAGCCCCGCCGCTGCTCGAAGCGATCGAAGCCCTGCACCGTGGCCGCTGGCTGCGCGCCGAGGAAATCGACAAACGGCTGGCGGCCAAGGGCATGCCAGGTACCCTCGAGGGTGCCCGCGCCGTGCAGCAGGAGTTGGGCGACAGCGGTAACGCACCGGCACGGCCGCATTTTGCCGAGCACCTGGTGCGCGCAGGCCACGTCAAAGACCGTGGTGAAGCGTTTCGCAAGTGGTTGGGGGCCGGCAAGCTGGGTGACGTCAAGCTGCATTGGCCGACGCTCGAGGAAACCGTTGCCACATTGCGCCAGTCCAACGCCTGGGTGAGCCTGGCCCATCCAATGCACTACGATCTGACCCGCAGCAAGCGCAGGCGCCTGATTGCCGACTATATTCAGGCAGGTGGGCAGGCGCTTGAAGTGGTCAATGGGATGATGCCTGCCGAGCAGGTGGGCACGATGTCCATCCTCACTCGTGAGTTCGGCCTGCTGGCAAGCGCTGGCAGCGATTTCCACGGCCCCGGCACCTGGGGCGAGATCGGTGCCTACCGGCCATTGCCTGAGGATCTGCCACCTCTGTGGCGCCGATTCAGCCATGAACAACCTATGGCGATATGAACAGGAAGACTTCGTGAGCCAATTTTTCCAGATTCATCCGGAGAACCCCCAGCCGCGGCTGATTCGCCAGGCGGTGGAAATCATCCGTAAGGGCGGTGTGGTCGTCTATCCGACCGACTCGGCCTACGCACTGGGGTGCCAGATCGGTGACAAGGCAGCGATCGAACGGGTTCGGCGTCTGCGCGGTTTGGACAAGACCCACAATTTCACCCTGATGTGCTGCGACATGTCGCAGTTGGGCCTGTACGCGAAGGTCGACACCGGCACTTTCCGTCTTCTCAAGGCGCATGTGCCCGGCCCCTACACGTTCATCCTCAATGGCACCCGCGAGGTGCCGCGGCTGTTGTTGCACGAGAAGCGTCGCACCATCGGCCTGCGGGTTCCGGACCACGGCATCACCCTGGCACTGCTGGCAGAACTGGGTGAGCCGCTGATGAGCGTGAGCCTGATCCTGCCCGGTGATACCGAGCCGATGACCGACCCCTATGAAATTCGCGAGCGCCTGGAGCATCACGTGGACCTGGTCATCGACGGCGGTTTCGGCGACCTGAAGGCCTCGACCATCATCGACCTGTCTGGCGACGAGCCCGAACTGATCCGTGAAGGCTGCGGCGACCCCACGCCATTTCTGGTCAACGCGTGAGCCAGATGGAGATACCCGAGGCTGCGGCCATCGAAGCCGAACTGCCTCAACAATTGCAGTTGGCCCTGGTTTACGGCGAAGCCCTGACCGAGATGCCGGTGGACCTTTACATTCCACCGGACGCGCTGGAGGTCATCCTCGAGGCCTTCGAAGGCCCGCTCGACCTGCTGCTTTATCTGATCCGCAAGCAGAACATCGACATTCTTGACATCCCCGTGGCGGAGATTACCCGCCAGTACATGGGGTACGTCGAGTTGATGAAAAGCGTGCGCCTGGAGTTGGCCGCCGAATACCTGGTGATGGCAGCAATGCTCGCCGAGATAAAGTCGCGCATGTTGCTGCCACGTTCCGCCGAGGTCGAGGAGGAGGAAGGCGACCCGCGTGCCGAGCTGATCCGCCGCCTGCAGGAGTACGAGCGTTTCAAGGCCGCGGCCGAAGGCATCGACGAACTGCCGCGGGTTGGCCGTGACGTCGTGGTGCCGCGCCTTGAGGCGCCCCAGGCCAAGGTGCGCAAGCTGTTGCCCCAGGTCAGCCTGGAAGAGTTGCTGGTTTCGATGGCGGAGGTCATGCGCCGCAACGACCTGTTCGAAAGCCACCAGATCACCCGTGAGACGCTGTCTACCCGCGAGCGCATGAGCGAAGTGCTCGAACGGCTGAAGGGTGGCGGCTTCGTGCCTTTCGTGGAGCTGTTCACGGCTGAGGAAGGCAAGCTGGGTGTGGTGGTCACCTTCATGGCAATTCTCGAGCTGGTGAAGGAATCGCTGATCGAACTGGTGCAGAATGAGCCTTTCGCCGCGATCCATGTCCGGGTGCGCGCCGAGTCTGTCGAAGAACCTGATGAATCTGAATGAACCCCGCGACCTGGCGTCGCTGATCGAGGCGTTTCTGCTTGCCTCAGGCAAACCGCAATCTCTTGAACGGCTGTACGAGCTGTTCGAGGAGGCCGAGCGCCCTGAGCCGAAGGTATTCAAGAAAGCCTTGGACGTGCTCGGCAAATCCTGCAGTGGTCGGGCCTTCGAGCTCAAGGAAGTGGCCAGCGGCTATCGCCTGCAGATTCGCGACAATTTCGCGCCGTGGGTGGGCCGCCTGTGGGAAGAACGCCCGCAGCGCTATTCCCGTGCGCTGCTCGAAACCATGGCCTTGATCGCTTACCGCCAGCCCATCACCCGTGGCGAGATCGAGGACGTGCGGGGTGTTGCGGTCAACAGCAACATCATCAAGACCCTGATGGAGCGTGAGTGGATTAGGGTCGTTGGCCACCGCGAGGTCCCTGGGCGGCCGGCGATGTTCGCCACCACCAAGGCGTTTCTCGATCATTTCAACCTCAAGAGCCTGGACGAGTTGCCGGCCTTGGCCGAGCTGCGCGAAATGGAGCCGGAGCCGTTGCTAGACCCAGATGATGCACCGGTGCCGGCGCATTTGCAGGCGTTGGCCGATGCCAGCCTGGCCGACGAGGAGGCGGTCGCCGAACCTAAGGAGGAAACGAGCTTCCGTAGCCTGCTGGTGGAACTGGATGCGATGGAGGAGGGGCTCAAGACCGATTTCGATGATTTGCCAGAGGAAGATGCGCCAGAGCCTGAGGTCGCGGTTGAGGATCAAAACAAGGTGCAGCCCTGAGGCTTGGGCGCCGGGATTACAGGTGCTGCGCGGCGTGGTGGGTGCAGGCTGGCCGGCGATGAGGCCGGCCCTTTCATTACAAAACCACTGGGCAGAAAACCACTCCACCCCCTGAAAACCCTCTAAGCTCCAGTGCGTTCCCCTTTGGAACCGCGTATGATGCGCGACCTTTTGGCGCGTTCGTCGCCAGAACCTCTGTTTTCATTCCTACACCGGGAGGTGCCCAGATGAGTGAGCAAGACCTGCAAAATACCGAAATCACCCCGCCAGCCGGCGAAAAGCTGCAGAAAGTGCTGGCGCGCATCGGCGTGGGTTCGCGCCGTGACGTCGAAGCCTGGATCAGCCAGGGCCGCATCAAGGTCAATGGCGTCGCGGCCACCCTCGGCCAGCGCGTCGACCTTCACGATGCCATCGCTGTCGACGGCAAGCTGATCAAGCGCGAAGAGGCCGCTGAGGCCACGCGCCGGGTGATCATGTACAACAAGCCCGATGGTGAGATCTGCACCCGTGACGACCCGGAAGGCCGCCCGACCGTGTTCGACCGCCTGCCGCGGCCGAAGGAAGGCCGCTGGATCAACATTGGCCGACTCGACATCAACACCACCGGTCTGCTGCTGTTCACCACCGACGGTGAACTGGCCAACCGCCTGATGCACCCGTCCTACGAGATGGACCGCGAATACGCGGTGCGTGTGCGTGGCGAGGTCGACGACGAGATGATCGAACGCCTGAAGGCGGGCGTGATGCTTGAAGACGGCCCGGCCAAGTTCACCGACATCCAGAAGGCCCCGGGTGGTGAAGGTTTCAACCACTGGTACCACTGCGTGGTGATGGAAGGCCGCAACCGTGAGGTGCGCCGCCTGTGGGAATCCCAGGGCATGGTGGTCAGCCGCCTCAAGCGCGTGCGTTTTGGCCCGGTGTTCCTCAACTCCGATCTGCCGATGGGCCGCTGGCGTGAAATGACCCAGGGCGAAATCGACATCCTGGCCGCTGAAGTGGGCCTGCAGCCGGTGGCGCTGCCTGCCATGAACCTCAAGGCCAAGGACAAGATGGAGCGCCTGCAGCGCAAGTCGACCCGGCCCATGGGGCGCAGCGAGCGTGTGCGCAGCCTGCGCCCGGCGCAGGAAGCCGCAGCTGCCGAGCGTCCGGCTCGCCAGCCGCGTGAAGAGGCGCCACGCAAAGGCAGCCGCGGCAGTGCGGTGGCTGAGCGTCCAAGCGAGATGCGCAAGCGCCCGGCCAAGCCCGACGGTGACAAGCCGGCAGGGCGTGGTCGCGGCAAACCGCGTGGCTGATCGGCTCAGGCCGTGATCAAAGCGCCAGCTTTCGGGCTAATGCCAGTCAGTTAAGCGATTTGGGGCCGCTGTGCGGCCCATCGCCGGCAAGCCACACAGGTTACAGCGCAAACCAAGAACTGCGCGGTTCCTGTAGGAGCTGGCTTGCCGGCGATGGGCTGCGTAGCAGCCCCAATAACGCTGACTGGCAGGCACTAGCCTTCGGGCTGGCTTTTTTTCGTCTGCAGTATGTGTGGGCCTCACCGCGCGCCAAGATATTGAAGAAAAAGAATTTTTCGGACGACTGGCAAGTTTTCAAACCGCCTTGTAAAGAAAACTGTACGAATTGCCCCGGTTTCTCTTGCTGGGCACCTTCTCTGTAAACAGATCTTGCCGCTCCCGCAGCTCAAGAGCCCCGCCTGCGCCGCCAGCCCTATTGCTCAACCCCCCGTCCCACGCTGATATAGCGACCATTGCCGTGTGCAAAAGCCCGTCCGAAGAGCTGGGCCTATAGAACAACAAATGGAGGCGCCATGTACGCCGATCACTCCGCCTTTCAGGGCTTCCTACCACAGGATCGCTGCGTTTTTTCCGAGGAAACGACGCAACGCGTTGACGCCTGCGCGCTTGCAGGGGTATACAGTGCGCCGCGTTTTACCTGTGACCCTCTTGCGTACCGCGCACTCTTGCTCACACCTGGCTGATCCGCTGCGGCGGCGACTGTGTTCAAGAAACCAAGGTAACCACCTTGCCCATTCCGCTGCGCCACGAGCGCGGTGGGTCCGATTCCGTCACAGATAAAAACAATGCAGGTGACTTCGTTCATGAGTGAACACAACATGCATTCAGGCGAGCTCAAGCGGGGCCTGAAGAACCGCCACATCCAGTTGATCGCCCTTGGCGGCGCGATTGGTACCGGCCTGTTCCTTGGCTCGGCAGGCGTGATGAAATCCGCCGGCCCGTCGATGATTCTGGGCTACGCCATCTGCGGCTTCATCGCCTTCATGATCATGCGCCAGCTTGGCGAGATGATCGTCGAAGAGCCGGTGGCCGGTTCGTTCAGCCACTTTGCCCATAAGTACTGGGGCGGTTTTGCCGGTTTCATGTCGGGCTGGAACTGCTGGGTGCTGTACATCCTGGTGGGCATGTCGGAGCTGACGGCGGTCGGCAAGTACATTCACTACTGGTGGCCGGAGATCCCGACGTGGGTCACGGCAGCGGGCTTCTTCCTGCTGATCAACGTCATCAACCTCATGAACGTGAAGGTGTTCGGCGAAGCCGAGTTCTGGTTCGCCATCATCAAGGTCGCGGCCATCGTCGGCATGATCGGCCTGGGCGCCTACCTACTGACCAGCGGCAGCGGCGGCCCCGAGGCTTCGGTGACCAACCTGTGGGCGCATGGGGGCTTCTTCCCGCATGGTGTCAGCGGCCTGGTCATGGCGCTGGCGTTCATCATGTTCTCCTTCGGGGGCCTGGAAATGCTCGGCTTCACTGCAGCCGAAGCCGACAAGCCGAGAACCGTGATCCCCAAGGCCATCAACCAGGTCATCTACCGCATCCTGATCTTCTACATCGGTGCGCTGGTCGTTCTGCTCTCGCTGACCCCGTGGGACAGCCTGGTCGCCAGCATCGATGCTTCTGGCGGCAGCTACGGCAGCAGCCCGTTCGTTCAGGTGTTCTCGCTGCTGGGCAGCGATGTGGCCGCCCACCTGTTGAACTTCGTGGTCCTGACGGCGGCACTGTCGGTGTACAACAGTGGTACCTACTGCAATGCCCGCATGCTGCTGGGCATGGCCGAGCAAGGTGATGCCCCCGCAGCCCTGGCCAAGGTCGACAAGCGCGGCGTGCCGGTGCGTTCGATCCTGGTGTCGGCAGCCGTTACCCTGATTGCCGTGCTGCTCAACTACTTCATGCCGCATGATGCGCTGGAGCTGCTGATGTCGCTGGTCGTGGCGACCCTGGTGATCAACTGGGCCATGATCAGTTACTCGCACCTGAAGTTCCGCCAGCACTTGGACCGCACCGGCCAGAAGCCGCTGTTCAAGGCCCTGTGGTACCCCTATGGCAACTACATCTGCCTGGCATTCGTGGTACTGATCCTGGGCATCATGCTGCAAATCCCGGGCATCCAGGTTTCGGTGTATGCCATTCCGGTGTGGGTGCTGGTGATGTTCGTCTTCTACATCATCAAGTCCAAGCGTCGTGAGCTGGGCAATGGCGCAGCAGCCGGCACCGCTACCAAGTAAGCGCAGCGGGCGGTGAACGAAACCCGATGTCAGGTGGCTGGCATCGGGTTTTTTATGCGCCGCCTCGCCGGCGACAGGGTCTGTGAACGCAGGAAAGCACTCAGATCTGCTCGAGCAACCAGCCACGAAACGCCCGCAGCGAGGGCAACGCTTCGTTCCTTGGCGGATAGATCAGGTAATAGCTGCGCTGGCTGGCGAACGCCGTACCAGGGCTGAACAGCTCGCCTTTGGCCAGCTCCTCGTCCACCAGTATCCGCGGCACCAAGCCGATGCCGATCCCTGCACGTACCGCCTGGATCAGGTGTGACGTCAGCTCGAAACTCGGCCCCAGGCGCATCGCCCGGTGCGGCAGGCCATGGTGTGAAAACCACTCGCCCCAGGCATGTGGATTGTTGGCAACGTTGAGCAGCACCTCGGCGCTGATACGTGCCGGGTCCCAACCCTGGCCGTCGATGTTGGCTTGCGGTGGCAGGATCACCACCAGTTCCTCGGCATGCAGCCGATGGCAGATCAGCCCCGGCAGGTCATGGCTGGCCACGCCGATGGCGGCATCGATCTCGCTGGTGTCGAAGTTGATCGCTTCGATCCGCGAATGAATATGCACCAGCATGCCCGGGTGGGCGCTGTAGAAGGCATGCAGGCGCGGCAGCAGCCACTTGGAGCCGAAGGTGGGCAAGGTCGCCAGGCGCAGCGTGCCGACCCCGGACTGGTAAGCCAGGGCCTGCAAGGTGGCGCTGCGGATGCGGCCCAAGGCTTCGCTGAGCTCGCGCTGGTACAGCCGGCCCACGTCGGTGAGCTGTACCTGGCGGCCTTCGCGGCGGAACAGGGTCAGCCCGAGTTGCTGTTCCAGCGCCTGCACCTGGCGGCTGACCGCGCTCTGGGTCAGGGACAGTTCGGCAGCCGCGCGGGTGTAGCTTTCATGCCGGGCGGCAGCCTCGAAAGCCAGCAGCAATGACATGGAGGGTGTGAGGTGGCGGTAATTCATTCATAAAAGTCATTGATAGCGGCAGGATTATCCGTTTGCCCCTGGGGCGAAACTACAGGAACATTGCCCTATTCGTCATCCTGGCATGGCTCAACCCATGCCAGGGCGACAGGATTCCCGTGAATTAGCCCATATCAAGAGGCCATCCTTCGATGATCGCCCAGCTGCCGACCACTGCGCCGACCGCCGCCTACCCAGAATTCCTCGAAGCCCTGCGCAGCAGCGGCTTCCGTGGCCAGATCAGCGCCGATTACGGTACCCGTACCGTGCTGGCTACCGACAACTCCATCTACCAGCGCCTGCCCCAGGCGGCGGTGTTCCCGCTGGACGCCGACGATGTGGCGCGGGTGGCCGCGCTGATGGGCGAAGAACGCTTCCAGCAGGTCAAACTGACCCCGCGCGGTGGCGGCACCGGCACCAATGGCCAATCGCTGACCGACGGTATCGTGGTCGACCTGTCGCGGCACATGAACACCATCCTCGAAATCAATGTCCAGGAGCGTTGGGTGCGGGTGCAGGCTGGCGTGGTCAAGGACCAGCTCAATGCCGCGCTCAAGCCGCACGGGCTGTTCTTTGCGCCTGAACTGTCCACCTCCAACCGCGCTACCGTTGGCGGCATGATCAACACCGACGCCAGCGGCCAGGGCAGTTGCACCTACGGCAAGACTCGCGATCACGTGCTGGAACTGCACAGCGTGCTGCTCGGTGGCGAGCGCCTGCACAGCCTGCCGATCGATGACGCTGCACTGGAGCAGGCTTGTGCTGCGCCCGGTCGGGTGGGTGAGGTCTATCGGACTGCCCGCGAAATTCAGGAAACCCAGGCCGAGCTGATCGAAACCACCTTCCCCAAGCTCAACCGCTGCCTGACCGGCTACGACCTGGCGCACCTGCGCGACGAACAGGGCCGCTTCAACCTCAACAGTGTGCTGTGTGGCGCCGAGGGTTCGTTGGGTTATGTGGTCGAAGCCAAGCTCAACGTGCTGCCGATTCCCAAGTATGCGGTGCTGGTCAACGTCCGCTACACCAGCTTCATGGACGCGCTGCGCGATGCCAATGCGCTGATGGCGCACAAGCCGTTGTCGATCGAGACGGTGGACTCCAAGGTGCTGATGCTGGCGATGAAAGACATCGTCTGGCACAGCGTTGCCGAGTACTTCCCGGCCGACCCGGAGCGCCCCACGCTGGGTATCAACCTGGTGGAGTTCTGTGGCGATGAGCCGGCCGAGGTCAATGCTCGGGTTGAAGCCTTCATCGACCACCTGCAGCGCGACACCAGTGTCGAGCGCCTGGGCCACACCTTGGCCGAAGGGGCCGAGGCCGTGACTCGGGTCTACACAATGCGCAAGCGTTCGGTGGGCCTGTTGGGCAACGTCGAGGGCGAGGTGCGCCCGCAACCTTTCGTTGAAGATACCGCAGTGCCGCCGGAGCAACTGGCCGACTACATTGCCGATTTCCGCGCGCTGCTGGACGGCTATGGCCTGGCCTACGGCATGTTTGGCCACGTCGACGCCGGCGTGCTGCACGTACGCCCGGCACTGGACATGAAAGACCCCGCCCAGGCGGCACTGGTCAAGCCGATTTCCGACGCCGTGGCGGCGTTGACCAAACGCTACGGCGGGCTGCTGTGGGGCGAGCATGGCAAAGGGCTGCGTTCGGAATATGTGCCGGAGTACTTCGGTGAGCTGTATCCGGCGTTGCAGCGGCTCAAAGGTGCCTTCGACCCGCGCAACCAGCTCAACCCCGGCAAGATCTGTACCCCGCCAGGCAGCGCCGAAGGGTTGACCAGGGTCGATGGCGTAACCTTGCGTGGCGACCTCGACCGTACCATCGACGAGCGTGTATGGCAGGACTTCGGCAGTGCCGTGCACTGCAACGGCAATGGTGCTTGCTACAACTATGACCCCAATGACGCCATGTGCCCCTCGTGGAAGGCTACCCGTGAGCGCCAGCATTCGCCCAAGGGGCGCGCCTCGTTGATGCGCGAATGGCTGCGCCTGCAGGGTGAGGCGAACATCGATGTGCTGGCTGCGGCGCGCAACAAGGTGTCCTGGCTCAAGGGGCTGCCGGCACGGCTGCGCAACAACCGTGCACGCAACCAGGGCCAGGAAGACTTTTCCCATGAGGTCTACGACGCCATGGCCGGCTGCCTTGCGTGCAAGTCATGTGCAGGCCAGTGCCCGATCAAGGTCAATGTGCCGGACTTCCGCTCGCGTTTCCTCGAGCTGTACCACGGTCGCTACCAGCGCCCGCTGCGTGATTACCTGATCGGTTCGCTGGAATTCAGCATCCCCTACCTGGCCCATGCACCGGGGCTGTACAACGCGGTGATGGGGTCGAAGTGGGTCAGCAGTTTGTTGGCGGACAAGGTCGGCATGGTCGACAGCCCGCTGATCAGCCGCTTCAACTTCCAGTCCACCCTCACGCGCTGCCGGGTTGGCGTGGCCAGTGTGCCGGCGCTGCGTGAACTGACCCCGGCGCAGCGCGAGCGCAGCATCGTGCTGGTGCAGGATGCCTTCACTCGTTACTTCGAGACACCGCTGCTGGCCGCGTTCATCGAGCTGGCCAATCGCCTTGGCCACCGTGTGTTCCTGGCGCCTTACAGTGCCAATGGCAAGCCGCTGCACGTGCAGGGCTTTTTGGGGGCTTTTGCCAAGGCGGCAATCCGTAATGCCACCCAGCTCAAGGCCCTGGCCGACTGTGGTGTACCGCTGGTGGGCCTGGACCCTGCCATGACCCTGGTCTACCGCCAGGAGTACCAGAAGGTGCCGGGCCTGGAGGGCTGCCCGAAGGTGTTGCTGCCCCAGGAATGGCTGATGGATGTGCTGCCCGAGCAGGCGCACGCCGCGCCCGGCAACTTCCGCCTGATGGCGCACTGCACCGAGAAGACCAACGTGCCGGCCAGTACCCGCCAATGGGAGCAGGTGTTCGCGCGCCTGGGCCTGAAGTTGGTGACCGAGGCCACGGGGTGCTGCGGCATGTCCGGTACCTACGGGCATGAGGCACGTAACCAGGAGACGTCGCGGACCATCTTCGAACAGTCCTGGGCGACCAAGCTGGACAAGGAGGGCGAGGCCCTGGCAACCGGTTATTCGTGCCGTAGCCAGGTCAAGCGCATGACCGAGCGGCAGATGCGCCATCCGCTGGAAGTGGTGTTGCAGTACGCCCGCTGAAACAAGACCGCTCCTGCAGAGGTACGCGGTTACCCGTAGGAGCGGCCTCGTGTCGCGAAAGGGGTGCGTAGCGCCCCCCCCCCATGCGCTCAAATATGCCTGAAACGCCGCGCCTGACGGTACAGATACAGGCTCAATACCAGCCCGCAGCACGCCGCCGCTGCCGCAAACAGAAACATCGAAGCAAACCCGAACCCCGACGCCACCGCGCCCACCAGTGGCCCGGTAATGCCCAGCGACAGGTCGATGAACAGCGAGTATGCCCCCACCGCCGCCCCGCGGTTGGCTGCCGAAACCTGATTCACCGCTTCCACGCCCAGCGCCGGGAACACCAGCGAGAAGCCGAAGCCACTGAGCGCCGCTCCGGTCAAGGCGAGCTCTGCGCTGGGTGCCAGCCACAGCATCAGCAGGCCCAGTGTCTCGACCGACAAGCACACGATCGCCACCCTGAACCCGCCAATCCTGTTGATGAGGTTGCCGAACAGCAGCCGCGCACAGATGAAGCTGGCACCGAACAGGCTCAGGGTCAGTGCTGCATTCGCCCAGCCACGGCTGGCGTAGTACAGGGTAATGAAGGTGGCGATGGTGCCAAAGCCGATCGAGCCCAAAGCCAGCCCCGAACCATGCGGGAACACTTTGCCCAGCACCCGCAGAAACGGCATACGCACGCCGCTGACAATCGGCGCAGCGCGTTTTGGCCATGCCAGCAGCAGGCCTGTCGCGCATAGCAGGATGATGCTCACCCCCATGCTCCACAGCCCCAGGTGCTTTACCATCAGCACGCCCAGTGGGGCACCGATGGCCAGCGCACCATAGCTGGCGATCCCGTTCCAGGAGATGACTTTAGCGGTGTTTTCAGCGCCGACCCGGCCAATCCCCCAGCCTATCGAACCCGAGCCCACCAGGCTTTCTGCACTGCCCAGTACCAGGCGGCCGACCAACAGGCAGGCCAGGCTCAGCCAAGGCAGGTGGGTGAGGAAGGCGCAGGCGAGCATGAAAACACCACTCAGGCCGCAACCGGCGAGGCCATACATGACGGCTTTCTTGCTGCCCAGGTTGTCGATGATGCGGCTGGCTGTGGGGCGGCTGAGCAGGGTGGCGAGGTATTGCACACTGATCACCAGGCCGGCGACGACGGTGCTGAAGCCCAGGTCGTTGTGCACGTAGCCAGGCAGCACGGCGAGGGGTATGCCGATGTTCAGGTAGCCGATAAAGGTGAACAGGACGATGGAGACGACTTGCAGGGTGACCGCAAGGGGGCGCGGTGAGTCGGGCATGGGGGCCTACGTGGCAGAAGTTCTGGACGGTGTGAAAACGTGATGACAGCGGTAGTCCGAAAGTCAGCCGTTTTCACACAGTCGTGGGGATGCGCGGTTATTCCTGGTCAGCGCTGGATTGATCGTCGCCATCCTCGACGGCAGGCGCCGGTTCGGAGTGAGCGGCAACGGTTTGCTCTTCGGGGTTCAGGCTTGGGAAGGGAAGATTCGGGATTTCGTGCATCTCGTCGTTCCTCGCAAGTGTGAGTCAAAAGGCTGCGCCAGGCGCGTTTGGAGCTTCGCAAAGCTGAGGCAGGATACACAAGTCTGGATGACAGTTTGTAATTTTTCCCGGTCGCTTGTCGGTTTTGCGGGCGGATACCGGACATTTTCCTGACACAACAAGGCCGCTGCGCGCCCCGCGAACAGGGCGCGCAGCGGCCTTTTGCAACGTGTTACTTGCGCCCTTCAGCGGTATCGGCAACCTTGTCGGTCCGCGCGCACATGATGAAGTCGTTGCGGTGCAGGCCCTTGATGGAGTGGCTCCACCAAGTCACGGTGACCTTGCCCCATTCGGTCAGCAGGCCTGGGTGATGACCTTCGGCTTCAGCGATTTCGCCTACTGCGTTGGTAAATGCCAGGGCGTGCTTGAAGTTCTTGAACAGGAACACACGCTCCAGCTCCATATGACCGTCACGTACTTCGATGTTCCAGTCCGGAATCTCGCGGATGAGTTCGGCCAGTTCCTCGTCGGTGACTTTCGGCGCATCGGCGCGGCAGGCTTCGCAGTGGGCTTGGTTCAAGGCATTCATGAGGTGTTTTCCGATTCGAGTTGTTGTCGGCAAGGTCGCTCAGGCGGCGACCTTGGGTGGAAACTTCGGCGCATGCAGCCCCAGCTGCATGGCTTGCTGGACCATGCCCATGATGTCTTCGTGGGCCAGGTCGAACAGGCGCTTGAGGTTCGGTAGCACGAAATACAGGGGCTGCAGGATGTCGATACGGTAGGGGGTGCGCATGGCCTCGATCGGGTCGAAGGCCTGGTGCTCCGGCTCGCCGGACAGACTGTAGACGGTTTCCTTGGGCGAAGAGAGGATGCCGCCGCCATAGATCTTGCAGCCTTGTGCGGTTTCCATCAGGCCGAACTCAATGGTCATCCAGTACAGGCGCGCCAGGTACACGCGCTGTTCCTTGGTCGCGGCCAGGCCCAGCTTGCCATAGGTGTGGGTGAACTCGGCGAACCAGGGGTTGGTCAGCAGCGGGCAGTGGCCGAAGATCTCGTGAAAGATGTCCGGTTCCTGGAGGTAATCCAGCTCTTGTGGGGTGCGGATGAACGTGGCGACCGGGAAGCGTTTGCTGGCCAGCAGCTCGAAGAAGGTCTGGAAGGGGATCAGTGCCGGCACACGGGCAACCTGCCAACCGGTGGTGGCGCCCAGCACTTTGTTGATCTCGCCCAGTTGCGGAATGCGGTCATGGGGCAGCTTGAGCTGATCGATGCCATCCAGGTACTCCTGGCATGCCCGGCCTTCGATGACTTTCAGCTGGCGGGTGATCAGCGTGTTCCATACCGCATGCTCTTGCTGCGGGTAGTCGATGAAGCCTTGCGCATCGGGCTCGCGCGCCACGTATTGCGTCTGTTTCATGTGGCTCTCCTGGTGAGGGCTTTTATTGTTATGTCCACGACATACCTAAGAAATATCCCTTCATCTGCCCGATTGCACCCGGTGTCAGAACGCCTGAACTGCAGTTTCAAGGCGTTTTTCGTAACGATAATTTTACAAACATGGCGGCATCGCGGAAAATTCGGTGTGTCGAGCTGGCCCTTGCTGTGTTTTTGTCAGCTTTTCTTTACGAATATTATGCGGCCGATTTAAAAACTTCGCCGCTTCGAGAGCTTTCATGCGTATCAAAGTGCATTGCCAGAACCGCATCGGCATCCTTCGCGACATCCTCAACCTGTTGGTGGAGTACGGTATCAACGTGCTCCGTGGTGAGGTCGGTGGCGACCATGGCAATGCCATCTACCTGCATTGCCCGAACCTGATAAACCTGCAGTTCCAGGCTCTACGCCCGAAATTCGAGTCCATCGCCGGGGTCTTCGGGGTCAAGCGTGTCGGCCTGATGCCCAGCGAGCGACGGCACATGGAGCTCAACGCGCTGCTGGGGGCGCTGGATTTCCCGGTGCTGTCGGTCGACATGGGCGGCAGTATCGTCGCCGCCAACCGCACCGCCGCGCAGTTGCTGGGCGTGAGGGTCGACGAGGTGCCGGGCATCCCATTGGCGCGCTATGTCGAGGACTTCGACCTGCCGGAACTGGTGCGGGCCAACAAATCGCGAATCAATGGCCTGCGGGTCAAGGTCAAAGGTGACATTTTTCTGGCCGACATCGCACCTTTGCAGTCCGAGCATGACGACAGCGAGGCATTGGCTGGCGCGGTGTTGACCCTGCACCGTGCCGACCGCATCGGCGAGCGCATCTATAACGTGCGCAAGCAGGAGCTGCGCGGTTTCGACAGCATCTTCCAAAGCTCGCGTGTGATGGCGGCGGTGGTGCGTGAGGCGCGGCGCATGGCGCCGCTGGATGCGCCGTTGCTGATCGAAGGCGAGACAGGTACCGGCAAGGAGCTGCTGGCGCGTGCCTGCCACCTGGCCAGCCCGCGGGGGCAGGCGCCTTTGATGGCCCTCAATTGTGCCGGCCTGCCAGAGTCCATGGCGGAAACCGAGCTGTTCGGTTATGGCCCCGGTGCGTTCGAGGGCGCGCGCGCCGAAGGCAAACTGGGCCTGCTGGAGTTGACCGCTGGTGGGACACTGTTCCTCGATGGGGTGGGGGAGATGAGCCCTCGCCTGCAGGTGAAGCTGCTGCGCTTTCTGCAGGACGGCTGCTTCCGTCGTGTAGGCAGTGATGAGGAGGTGTACCTGGATGTACGGGTGATCTGCGCAACCCAGGTGGACCTTTCCGAATTGTGCGCTCGGGGCGAATTCCGCCAGGACCTGTACCATCGCCTCAATGTGTTGTCGTTGCACATACCGCCGTTGCGCGAGTGCATGGACGGCCTGGAGGGGTTGGTGCAGCACTTTCTCGATCAGGCCAGTCGGCAGATTGGTTGTGCCCTGCCGCGCCTGGCGCCTGCGGCGATGGACAAACTGGCGCACTACCATTGGCCGGGCAATGTCCGGCAACTGGAAAACGTATTGTTCCAGGCGGTATCGCTGTGCGAAGGCGGAATAGTGAAAGGCGAGCATATCCGCCTGCCGGATTACGGCGTGCGGCAACCCTTGGGTGAATTTACCCTTGAAGGTGATCTTTCGCAGATTGTCGGGCGCTTTGAAAAGGCTGTACTGGAAAGTCTGATCGGGGAATATCCAAGTAGCCGGGCGCTGGGCAAGCGACTGGGTGTTTCACATACAACCATTGCCAACAAGTTGCGGGATTATTCGTTGGGCAAGTCGAATGAGTGACGGAGTGGCGGGTGGATTAAACTCAACACTGTTCATCGTGGGGTTGTTGACGAATGGGCCCCGCAGGGCCCAAATCATTCATCAGCCGTTGGAGCAGCCGTTACCCATGACGCGGTATTCGAGAATGTGCTTCTGACCCTTGGAATCCTCGTAGGTCATGCGGGCCGGCACGACTTCGCACACGTTTGGCACTTCGCTCATGGAGATGACGCGGGCGATATCCAGGTGCTGCGAATAACTGTACTGTTCAACCGGAATCTGCTCGGCATCCTTTGCTTCATCGGCCATTGCCGCGCTGCAAAGACTACCAAGTACCAATACCAGTAACGCTTTCATTTTCTATTTACCTGTCTAAGGTCGTGAGGGGGCACGCGGCGCTTGTGGCACCGCGAATACAGCCAAGTTTTCAACTATCGGATTAGCGCGCGATTAACGAGTTGCCTTCGTGGGGGCTGTGACTGTTACCAGTTGTTAATCGCCTTTGCCGTTGCTGGCGTAGTGAATCTTATGCTTCGGTAATTAAGGGAAACAGTGGGCGTTTTGATAAAGTTTTTTCGCCTTTTGACAGAAACTGTAACAATCCCCCCGGGAAAATCTTTTGCTTTCCCCTCTCGCCGGGTTGCCAGCTGCGGCCTAGAGCCTTTCCGGCCGTCCACAAGGTGCGCAACCTGTCGCGTTACTACCATCGTCGTATGGCTTTTGCCGCTCTGGTACAGTTACAAACGGTTCCATACAAAAACAACTATTACACCGAGGTAACACAGATGAGTGCGGCTCCACTGTATCCCGTTCGTCCCGAGGTTGCGGCCACTACCCTGACCGACGAGGCCACCTACAAGGCCATGTACCAGCAATCGGTGATCAACCCGGACGGCTTCTGGCGTGAGCAGGCCCAGCGCATTGACTGGATCAAGCCTTTCACCAAGGTCAAGCAGACTTCCTTCGACGATCACCATGTCGATATCAAGTGGTTTGCCGACGGCACTCTCAACGTCTCCTCCAACTGCCTGGACCGCCACCTCGAAGAGCGCGGCGACCAACTGGCAATCATCTGGGAAGGTGACGACCCTTCCGAGCACCGCAACATTACCTATCGCGAACTGCACGAGCAGGTCTGCAAATTCGCCAACGCCCTGCGCGGGCAGGACGTGCACCGTGGGGATGTAGTGACCATCTACATGCCGATGATCCCTGAGGCCGTGGTTGCCATGCTGGCCTGTGCCCGCATCGGTGCGATTCACTCGGTGGTGTTTGGCGGCTTCTCGCCTGAAGCGCTGGCCGGGCGCATCATCGATTGCAAGTCCAAGGTGGTGATCACCGCCGACGAAGGTTTGCGCGGTGGCCGCCGTACTCCGCTCAAGGCCAACGTGGACCTGGCGCTGACCAACCCTGAAACCAACAGCGTGCAGAAAATCATCGTGTGCAAGCGCACCGGTGGTGACATCGCCTGGCACCAGCACCGAGACATCTGGTACGAAGACCTGATGAAGGTGGCTTCCAGCCATTGCGCGCCAAAGGAAATGGGTGCCGAGGAGGCGCTGTTCATTCTTTATACCTCCGGCTCCACCGGCAAGCCCAAGGGCGTGCTGCACACCACGGGGGGTTACCTGGTGTACGCCGCGCTGACCCACGAGCGCGTGTTCGACTACCGCCCCGGCGAGGTCTACTGGTGCACCGCTGACGTCGGTTGGGTCACCGGCCACAGCTACATCGTCTACGGGCCGCTGGCCAACGGTGCGACCACGCTGCTGTTCGAGGGCGTACCGAACTATCCGGACATTACCCGGGTATCGAAGATCGTCGACAAGCACAAGGTCAACATCCTCTACACCGCACCCACCGCGATTCGCGCCATGATGGCCGAAGGGCAGGCGGCCGTTGAGGGTGCCGACGGCTCGAGCCTGCGCCTGCTGGGGTCGGTCGGTGAGCCGATCAACCCTGAGGCCTGGAACTGGTACTACAAGACCGTCGGCAAGGAGCGTTGCCCGATCGTCGACACCTGGTGGCAGACCGAGACCGGCGGCATCCTGATCAGCCCGCTGCCGGGCGCCACGGGCCTCAAGCCGGGGTCTGCGACCCGCCCGTTCTTCGGTGTGGTGCCGGCGCTGGTGGACAACCTGGGCAACCTGATCGATGGTGCCGCCGAGGGCAACCTGGTGATCCTCGATTCCTGGCCGGGCCAGTCCCGCTCGCTGTATGGCGATCATGACCGCTTCGTCGATACCTACTTCAAGACGTTCCGCGGCATGTACTTCACCGGTGACGGCGCGCGCCGTGACGAGGATGGCTACTACTGGATCACGGGCCGGGTGGATGACGTGCTCAACGTTTCCGGCCACCGTATGGGTACCGCAGAGATCGAAAGCGCCATGGTCGCCCATGCCAAAGTGGCCGAGGCTGCGGTGGTGGGGGTGCCGCACGATATCAAAGGGCAGGGCATCTATGTGTACGTGACCCTCAATGCCGGCGTGGAGCCTACCGAGCAGTTGCGCATGGAGCTGAAGAACTGGGTGCGCAAGGAGATCGGCCCGATTGCCTCGCCGGATGTTATCCAGTGGGCACCAGGGCTGCCGAAGACGCGCTCGGGCAAGATCATGCGACGTATCCTTCGCAAGATCGCCACGGCGGAATACGGCTCGCTAGGTGATATCTCCACCCTGGCCGACCCGGGCGTGGTGCAGCATTTGATTGATACCCACAAGGCAATGAACCTGGCGTCGGCCTGATGAAATGAGCGGGACTGCAGGGCAGTCCTGCTTCGCACGAAAACCCCGCACGGGCAACCGGCGGGGTTTTTGCTTTACTGTTACCCGACATTCATCGGTAACTCTTCTGTCACCGATTACGCACAGCTGCGGGGCGAGCGGGAACACTCATGACCCGTTTCGGTGCGTTCGCGGCGCCATTTCTTGCAGTGCAGCACGCTACACTTGCCGTCGTACAAGGCTTTGCCAATAATAGGCCCAGTAATTGCTAGTTCTATAGGTTATTTTCCTTGCGCTCTTGCATATCTTGCAAAGGCTGTCAACCTCGCCCGCTGCCGTTTCAAGCGCTTCTGTAAGTAGTTGTCGCTTTGAAGAAATATCGACTACCGGGCTGTCGTTAAAATGCCACTCACTCGCTCGTGGTCTGCGACCTTGGTCGAACCCTGCGCGGCTCGCGTTGTACCCATTCGCATATCGGGCAGTTGTTACTCCTGCCTTGTAATGCCCCGTACCGATGGAGTTACCTGATGAAGAAGCTCGCACTGCTTGGCGCCCTGGCGCTTTCCGTGTTTTCCCTGGTGTCGCAGGCTGATGAAAAACCGTTGAAAATCGGTATCGAAGCGGCCTACCCACCCTTCGCCTTCAAGCAGCCCGACGGCAGCATCGCCGGTTTCGACTACGACATCGGCAACGCCCTGTGTGAAGAGATGAAAGCCAAGTGCACCTGGGTCGAGCAGGAGTTCGACGGCCTGATCCCGGCGCTGAAGGTGCGCAAGATCGACGCCATCCTGTCGTCCATGTCGATTACCGATGACCGCAAGAAATCGGTCGATTTCACCAAGCGCTACTACCTGACCCCAGCGCGCCTGGTGATGAAGGACGGCGCTACCGTCAGCGACAGCCTTGATGAACTCAAAGGCAAGAAGATCGGCGTGCAGCGCGGCTCGATCCACGACCGCTTCGCCAAGGAAGTGCTGGGCGCCAAAGGTGCCACCGTGGTTCCGTACGGCACCCAGAACGAAATCTACCTCGACGTGGCCGCTGGCCGCCTCGACGGCACCGTGGCTGATGCCACCCTGCTGGAAGACGGTTTCCTGAAAACCGACGCCGGCAAGGGCTTTGCCTTCGTTGGCCCTTCGTTCACCGACGCGAAATACTTCGGTGACGGCATCGGCATCGCCGTGCGCAAAGGTGACGATGCCAACCGCGAGCGTATCAACAAGGCCATCGACGCGATCCGTGCAAACGGCAAGTACAAGCAGATCCAGGACAAGTACTTCAACTTTGACATCTACGGTCCAGACTCGAAGTAAGACGTCGAGTTTCACCTGTGCAATGGTGCAAACAGCAGAGGCTCTGAGGTTTGCACCATTTTTCATTCTTTAGGTCGAGGACCTCATCATGTTGAAAGGCTACGGGGCAGTCATCCTCGACGGGGCGTGGCTGACGCTGCAGCTCGCCCTGTCGTCGATGGCCCTGGCCATTGTGCTCGGCCTGATTGGCGTGGCGCTGCGCTTGTCGCCGGTGCGCTGGCTGGCCTGGTTGGGCGATATGTATTCCACGGTGATCCGGGGTATTCCGGACCTGGTGCTGATCCTGCTGATCTTCTACGGCGGGCAGGACATCATCAACCGTTTGGGGCCGCTGGTGGGCTATGACGACTACATCGACCTGAACCCGCTGGTCGCAGGCATCGGTACCCTGGGCTTCATCTTTGGCGCCTACCTGTCAGAAACCTTCCGAGGTGCGTTCCTGGGTATTCCCAAGGGCCAAGCCGAAGCCGGCGCGGCCTATGGCATGAGCAACCGGCAGGTATTCTTCCGTATTCAGGTACCGCAGATGATTCGCCTGGCGATCCCGGGCTTCACCAACAACTGGTTGGTACTGACCAAGGCGACGGCACTGATTTCGGTGGTCGGCCTGCAGGACATGATGTTCAAGGCCAAGCAGGCGGCAGACGCCACCCGCGAACCCTTCACCTTCTTCCTGGCGGTGGCGGCGTTGTACCTGGTGCTGACCAGTGTCTCGCTGCTGGCACTGAAGTATCTCGAGAAGCGCTACTCGGTGGGCGTCAAGGTGGCTGAGCTATGATTTTCGATTACAACGTCATCTGGGAGGCCATGCCGCTGTACCTCGGCGGCCTGCTGACCACCCTCAAGCTGCTGGCGATATCGCTGGTCTTCGGCCTGCTGGCGGCTGTACCGCTGGGCTTGATGCGGGTGTCCAAGCAGCCGGTGGTCAACCTCACGGCCTGGCTCTACACCTATGTGATCCGCGGCACGCCGATGCTGGTGCAGCTGTTCCTGATCTACTACGGCCTGGCTCAGTTCGAGGCGGTGCGCGAAAGTATCTTCTGGCCATTGCTATCGAGCGCCACGTTTTGTGCGTGCCTGGCATTTGCCGTCAACACCAGTGCCTACACCGCCGAAATCATCGCCGGCAGCCTCAAGGCCACCCCGCACGGCGAGATCGAGGCGGCCAAGGCCATGGGTATGTCCCGCATGAAGATGTACCGTCGCATCCTGCTGCCGTCGGCCCTGCGCCGGGCGTTGCCGCAGTACAGCAACGAAGTGATCATGATGCTGCAGACCACCAGCCTGGCGTCGATCGTGACCCTGATCGACATCACCGGTGCCGCACGTACGGTCAATGCCCAGTACTACCTGCCTTTCGAGGCCTACATCACGGCGGGCGTGTTCTATCT
Organism: Pseudomonas sp. Marseille-Q5299; assembly: GCF_943737035.1. Lineage (NCBI taxonomy): Bacteria > Pseudomonadati > Pseudomonadota > Gammaproteobacteria > Pseudomonadales > Pseudomonadaceae > Pseudomonas > Pseudomonas sp. Marseille-Q5299. Next base: position 465,763 of record NZ_CALSFR010000001.1, on the reverse strand, counting down.
GTGCCTGACCTTCATCCTGGTGCGCCTGTTCAAGATGGCCGAACGCCGCTGGCTCGGCTACCTGGCGCCGCGCAAGCACTGAACGCTCTGTGAGAACCGACAGCATGTACAAACTAGAAGTCCAAGACCTGCACAAGCGCTACGGCAGCCATGAAGTGCTCAAGGGCGTGTCCCTGGCGGCCAAGGCAGGCGATGTGATCAGCATTATCGGCTCCAGCGGTTCGGGCAAGTCGACCTTCCTGCGCTGCATCAACCTGCTCGAGCAGCCGCACGCCGGCAAGATCCTGCTCAACAACGAAGAGCTGAAGCTGGTCGCCGGCAAGGACGGCGCGCTCAAGGCTGCCGACCCGCGCCAGCTGCAGCGCATGCGCTCACGGCTGTCGATGGTGTTCCAGCATTTCAACCTGTGGTCGCACATGACCGCGCTGGAAAACGTCATCGAGGCGCCGGTGCACGTGCTTGGCGTGAACAGGAAAGAAGCCCTGGAAAAAGCCGAACACTATCTGGCCAAGGTGGGCGTCGCCCATCGCAAGGATGCTTTCCCGGGGCATATGTCCGGCGGTGAGCAGCAGCGTGTGGCGATTGCCCGAGCGTTGGCGATGGAGCCTGAAGTGATGCTGTTCGACGAGCCGACTTCGGCGCTCGACCCCGAACTGGTCGGCGATGTGCTAAAGGTCATGCAGGCCCTGGCCCAGGAAGGCCGGACCATGGTGGTGGTGACCCATGAGATGGGCTTTGCCCGTGAGGTGTCCAACCAGTTGGTGTTCCTGCACAAAGGCCTGGTCGAAGAGACCGGCTGCCCGCGCGAAGTGCTGGCCAACCCGCAATCGGAGCGGCTCAAGCAGTTTCTCTCTGGCAGCCTGAAGTAAAGGCTGCACCTTCGCACCAGAATAGGGCATGCTGCGCAGCAGTGCGCAGTCTGCCCTGGCGCCACAGACTCGAACGACTTCAGGTTTCGGACCTTACCCTATGACCACCCAGCGAATCGGTTTTCTCATCTGGCCAAGCACCAAGCCCTTGACGTTGGCGCTGGCGGAGGAAGTATTGCTGGTGGCCCAGCGGGTACATCCTGACGTGGTCTACGAGCTGGCCTTTCTGCAGGCCGAGCCTGCGCAGGAAGGTGCCTGGCGCCTGCCGGGCGAGCCCTGGAGCGGGCGCCTGGAGGGTTGTCACAAACTGTTCCTGCTCGCTGACGAGCTGCCCCAGGCGCTGGGGCCGGCGCTGTCCTCGGCACTCAAGCAATTGGCCCGTAGCGGCTGCATTATTGGTGGGCTGTCTGCGGGTGTATATCCGTTGGCCATGCTCGGCCTGCTCGATGGTTACCGCGCTGCGGTGCACTGGCGCTGGCAGGACGATTTTGCCGAGCGCTTCCCCAAGGTCATCGCCACCAGCCATCTGTTCGATTGGGACCGTGATCGCCTGACCGCTTGCGGCGGTATGGCGGTGACCGACTTGCTGCTGGCATTGCTGGCGCGTGATCACGGGGCTGAACTGGCTGGTGCGGTTTCCGAGGAGCTGGTGGTCGAGCGCATCCGTGAGGGGGGGGAGCGTCAGCGCATTCCGCTGCAGAACCGCCTCGGCTCCAGCCATCCGAAGCTGACCCAGGCGGTGCTGTTGATGGAAGCCAACATCGAAGAGCCGCTGACCACCGACGAAATCGCTCAGCATGTATGCGTATCGCGCAGGCAACTGGAGCGCATCTTCAAGCAGTACCTCAATCGGGTGCCCAGCCAGTATTACCTGGAGTTGCGGCTGAACAAGGCGCGGCAGATGCTGATGCAGACCAGCAAATCGATCATCCAGATCGGCCTTTCCTGCGGTTTCTCCTCCGGCCCGCATTTCTCCAGCGCCTACCGCAATTTCTTTGGCGCCACGCCACGGGAAGACCGCAACCAGCGGCGTAACAGCAGCCCCTTCGAATTGAGTTCGGCGCCTGCCGAAAAGGGCTGAAAGCTTCCCTGCGCAATGCGCTTCCATCGCCGGCAGGCCGGCTCTCATACTGATCGGGTTGCCGCCGGTACAGCCGGCATGTCTTCTTATGTGAACACCCGTTCACCCAGTCCCGCTCTGCCGTTACACTGCGCGATTGCGACAGTGTTTGTCGCATTGCCGAAAGCCTGGGTAAAACTGGGTTTTGCGCTGTAACAAGTTGTCGCTTGGCCGCAAGGACAGGCGCAGATCAGTCCTTACAATCCCCCCATCGCTCGCCACTTCCAGGCCAGCGTTCCTCTTCAGGAGACTCAGATGTCCGTTGAGCAAGCCCCGGTGCAACGTGCCGATTTCGACCAGGTCATGGTCCCCAACTATTCTCCGGCGGCCTTCATTCCTGTGCGAGGCGAGGGTTCCCGCGTATGGGACCAGTCGGGTCGCGAGCTCATCGACTTTGCCGGTGGCATTGCGGTAAACGCCCTGGGCCACTGCCACCCGGCACTGGTCAAGGCCCTGACCGACCAGGCCAATACCCTCTGGCACGTTTCCAACGTCTTCACCAACGAACCGGCACTGCGCCTGGCACATAAACTGGTCGATGCCACCTTTGCCGACCGTGCTTTTTTCTGCAACTCCGGCGCTGAGTCCAACGAGGCCGCCTTCAAGCTGGCCCGTCGTGTGGCCCATGACCGCTTCGGTCCCGACAAGCACGAAATCATCTCCGCCGTGAACAGCTTCCACGGTCGCACCCTGTTCACCGTCAGTGTCGGCGGCCAGCCGAAGTACTCGGACGGTTTCGGCCCGAAGATCACCGGCATCAGCCATGTGCCCTACAACGACCTGGAAGCGCTGAAGGCACAGATTTCCGACAAGACCTGCGCCGTGGTGATCGAGCCGATCCAGGGCGAGAGTGGTGTGGTCCCGGCCGACAAGGCGTACCTGGAAGGCGCCCGCAAGCTGTGTGACGAACACAACGCCCTGCTGATCTTCGATGAAGTGCAGACCGGTGTGGGCCGTACCGGCTCGCTGTACGCCTATCAGCACTACGGCGTGACGCCGGACATCCTGACCAGCGCCAAGAGCCTGGGTGGTGGTTTCCCGATCGGCGCCATGCTCACCACCAGTGAGCTTGCCAAGCATCTGGCGGTCGGCACCCACGGCACTACCTATGGCGGTAACCCGTTGGGTTGTGCCGTTGCCTGCGCGGTGCTGGATGTGATCAACACCCCAGAAACCCTGGCCGGTATCAAAGCCAAGCACGAGCGCTTCAAGGTGCGTCTGGAGAAGATCGGCCAGCAGGCCGGCCTGTTCTCTCAGGTGCGTGGTGTCGGCCTGTTGATCGGCTGCGTGCTGACCGAAGCCTGGCAGGGCAAGGCCAAGGACATCCTCAATGCCGCCGAGAAGGAAGGCGTGATGGTGCTGCAGGCCGGCCCGGACGTGGTGCGCTTCGCGCCGAGCCTGGTGATCGAAGATGCTGATATCGATGAAGGCCTGGACCGCTTCGAGCGGGCTGTGGCCAAACTGACCCAGGCCTGATTCGCTGGCGGTCCTTTCGCCGGCCCCGAGCGGGCCGGTGATAGCAGAATTCCAGTGCGGGCGCGTGCTTGCAGACTCAACACGCGCCCGCCGTTTTTCCGTGCCGCGAAAGCGGCCAGTTTTTCCAAAGGAGTGACACCATGCTGGTGATGCGCCCCGCGCAAATGGCTGATCTTAACGAAGTGCAGCGCATGGCTGCCGACAGCCCCGTTGGTGTCACTTCGCTGCCGGACGACGCTGCCCGTCTGGGCGACAAGATCGCCGCCTCGGAAACGTCGTTCGCTGCCGAAGTCAGTTTCAATGGCGAAGAAAGCTACTTCTTCGTGCTCGAGGACAGTGTCACCGGCAAGCTGGCCGGTTGCTCGGCAATCGTCGCCTCGGCGGGCTACTCCGAGCCGTTCTACAGCTTTCGCAACGAAACCTTCGTGCACGCCTCCCGCGAACTGAAGATCCACAACAAGATCCACGTCCTGTCGCTGTGCCATGACCTCACCGGCAACAGCCTGCTGACCAGCTTCTATGTACTGCCTGAACTGGTGAACAGTGGCTGGGCCGAGCTGAATTCGCGTGGCCGCTTGCTGTTCATGGCCTCGCACCCGGAGCGCTTTGCCGACTCGGTGGTCACCGAAATCGTCGGTTACAGCGACGAGCAAGGCGAGTCGCCGTTCTGGGATGCCATCGGGCGCAACTTCTTCGACCTCAACTATGCCCACGCCGAGCGCCTGTGCGGCCTGAAAAGCCGTACCTTCCTCGCCGAACTGATGCCGCACTACCCGATCTATGTGCCCCTGCTGCCGGACGCTGCCCAGGAAGCCATGGGCCAGGTGCATCCGCGCGCGCAGATCACTTTCGACATCCTCATGCGTGAGGGCTTCGAGACCGAGCACTATATCGACATCTTCGATGGCGGCCCGACCTTGCATGCGCGTGCCTCGGGCATCCGCTCGATCGCCCAGAGCAGGGTGGTGCCGGTCAAGCTCGAGGAAGGGCCGGTCAAGGGCGGGCGCCCGTACCTGGTGTGCAACGGCCAACTGCAGGATTACCGCGCGGTGCTGGTCGAACTGGACTGGGTGCCGGGCAAGCCGGTCAGCCTCAGTGCAGAGGCTGCCGAGGCGCTGGGTGTGGGCGAGGGTGCCAGCGTGCGCCTGGTCGCGGTCTGAGGTCTGGGAACAGAGAGTTTTGCGGTAGCTACAGTTGCCGCACAAGGAGATAGCATGATCGTTCGTCCTGTACGCAGCAGCGATTTACCTGCGCTGATCGAATTGGCACGCAGCACCGGTACCACCGGGCTGACCACCTTGCCGGCCAACGAGGAGCGCCTCGGGCATCGTGTCGGCTGGGCCGAGAAGAGCTTCCGTGGTGAAGCCGAGCGCGGTGACACCGACTACCTGTTCGTGCTGGAGAACGACGAAGGCCTGGTGGTCGGCATCAGTGCCATCGCCGGGGCCGTCGGCCTGCGCGAGCCCTGGTACAACTACCGGGTGGGCCTGACCGTCAGCGCCTCGCAGGAGCTGAACATCTATCGCGAAATCCCCACCCTGTTCCTGGCCAACGACCTGACCGGCAACTCCGAACTGTGCTCGTTGTTCCTGCGTAGCGACCACCGCTCCGGGCTCAATGGCCGCTTGCTGTCGCGGGCGCGCATGCTGTTCATCGCCGAGTTCCCGGAGCTGTTCGGCAACAAGATCATCGCCGAAATGCGTGGCATGTCTGACGAGCAGGGCCGTTCGCCCTTCTGGGAGAGCCTTGGGCGGCACTTCTTCAAGATGGAGTTCAGCCAGGCCGACTACCTCACTGGTGTGGGCAACAAGTCGTTCATTGCCGAGCTGATGCCCAAGTTCCCGTTGTACACCTGCTTCCTGTCGGAGGCTGCGCGCAGCGTCATCGGCCGTGTGCACACCGATACCGAGCCTGCCCTGGCCATGCTCAAGCAGGAAGGCTTCAGCTACCAGGGGTATGTCGACATCTTCGACGCAGGCCCGGCCATCGAGTGCGAAACCTCGAAGATCCGTGCCGTACGCGAGAGCCAGACCCTGGTGCTGGCCGTCGGTACGCCTGGCGATGACGCAACCCCTTACATCATCCATAACCGCAAGCGCGATGACTGCCGTATCACTGCCGCGCCCGCACGTCTGGCTGCGGGCACCCTGGTGGTCGACCCGCAAACCGCCAAGCGCCTGCGCATGGGCGCTGGCGACAATGTGCGCGCCGTGCCGCTGTCGGCAAGCCGGGAGGCCCAGTAAATGACCACGCATTACATCGCCGGCAGCTGGCAGGCCGGCCAGGGAGAAGCCCTGCAGTCGCTCAACCCGGTCACGCAAGCCGTTGTCTGGCAAGGGCAGGGCGCCGATGCCGGCCAGGTCGACGCTGCCGTGCAGGCCGCGCGTCAGGCTTTTCCGGCCTGGGCGCAACTGAGCCTGGAGGCGCGCATCGACGTGCTGGAAAAGTTCGCCGAACAGCTCAAGCAGCATTCCGAGGCACTGGCCTACTGTATTGGCGAGGAAACCGGCAAGCCGCTGTGGGAGTCGGCTACCGAAGTCACCAGCATGGTCAACAAAGTCGCGATCTCGATACAGAGCTACCGCGAGCGCACGGGTGAGAAAAGCGGCCCGCTGGCCGATGCTACTGCCGTACTGCGGCACAAGCCCCACGGAGTGGTGGCGGTGTTCGGCCCCTACAATTTCCCCGGCCACTTGCCCAATGGCCACATTGTCCCGGCGCTGCTGGCCGGTAACTGTGTGGTGTTCAAGCCCAGCGAGCTGACCCCCAAGGTCGCCGAACTGACTGTCAATTGCTGGGTCGCCGCGGGCCTGCCTGCCGGCGTGCTCAACCTGGTGCAGGGCGCACGTGAAACGGGCGTGGCGCTGGCTGCCAACCCAGGTATCGATGGCTTGTTCTTCACTGGCTCCAGCCGTACCGGCAACCTGCTTCACCAGCAGTTCGCCGGCCGTCCGGACAAGATTCTCGCCCTGGAAATGGGCGGCAACAACCCGTTGGTGGTGGATGAGGTCAAGGACCTCGACGCGGCGGTATACACGATCATCCAGTCGGCGTTCATCTCCGCAGGGCAGCGCTGCACCTGTGCTCGCCGCCTGCTGGTGCCGCAGGGCGCCTGGGGCGATGCGCTGGTCACGCGGTTGGTCGAGGTGTGCAAAGGCATCACGGTCGGCGCTTTTGATCAGCAGCCGGCACCCTTCATGGGTTCGGTGATTTCGCTGCAGGCTGCGCGGGCGCTGGTCGCGGCGCAGGCTGAGCTGCTCGCCAAGGGCGCTACCCAGTTGCTAGAGATGACCCAGCCCCAGGCCGATGCCGCACTGCTGACCCCGGGCATCATCGATGTCACCGCCGTGGCCGACCGGCCCGACGAAGAGTTTTTCGGCCCGCTGCTGCAGGTGATTCGTTACACCGACTTCGATGCCGCCATCGACGAGGCCAACAACACCCAGTACGGCCTGGCCGCCGGGCTGTTGTCAGACTCCCGTGCCCGCTACCAGTACTTCTGGCTGCGCAGCCGCGCCGGCATCGTCAACTGGAACAAGCAACTGACCGGTGCCGCCAGCAGCGCGCCGTTCGGGGGGGTAGGCGCCAGTGGCAACCATCGCGCCAGCGCCTATTACGCCGCCGATTACTGCGCTTACCCCGTGGCTTCGCTGGAGACTGCCAGCCTTGCCCTGCCGGCGACCCTGACGCCGGGCGTCACCCTATAACAACAGGTCACGGAGCCTAGCCGATGAAATCCTATGAAGTGAATTTTGATGGCCTGGTGGGGCCTACCCACAATTACGGCGGCCTGTCCTACGGTAACGTGGCCTCGCAGAGCAACAGCCAGCAGGCCTCGAACCCGCGTGAAGCGGCGCGCCAAGGCCTGGCAAAGATGAAAGCGCTGGCCGACATGGGCTTCAAGCAGGGTGTGCTGGCGCCGCAGGAGCGCCCCGACGTAGCGGCGTTACGTCGCCTGGGCTTCAGCGGCAGCGATGCCGAAGTCATCCAGCGCGCGGCCAAAGAGGCCATGCCGCTGCTGGTCGCCAGTTGTTCGGCATCGAGCATGTGGGTGGCCAACGCGGCCACCGTCAGCCCCAGCGCCGACACCGCTGATGGCCGCGTGCATTTCACCGCGGCCAACCTCAACTGCAAGTACCACCGCAGCATCGAGCATCCGACCACCAGCCGTGTGCTGGCCGCCATGTTCAGCAATGAGCAGCACTTTGCCCATCACCCGGCGCTGCCTGCCGTGGCGCAGTTCGGCGACGAGGGCGCGGCCAACCATACGCGCTTCTGCCGCAGCTACGGCGAGGCGGGCGTTGAGTTTTTCGTCTACGGTCGCAGCGCGTTCGACGGCCGCTATCCCGCGCCGCAGAAGTATCCGGCGCGCCAGACCCTGGAAGCTTCACAGGCCGTAGCACGGCTTCACGGTCTGAGCGATGACGGTGTGGTCTACGCTCAACAGAATCCGTCAGTGATCGATCAGGGTGTATTCCACAACGATGTGATTTCGGTGGGCAATGGCGAGGTGCTGTTCTACCACGAAGATGCTTTCCTCGAGACTGACGCGGTGCTTGGCCAGCTGCAGGCTAAACTGGCCAGCAAGGGTGGCAACTTCCAGGCCATCCGTGTGCCACGGGCAGCGGTGGCGGTAGAGGATGCGGTGCGTTCCTACCTGTTCAACAGCCAGCTGCTCAGCCGCGACGACGGCTCGATGCTGCTGGTGGTGCCTGAGGAGTGCCGCAACAATGAGCGCGTCTGGGCTTACCTGCAGCAACTGACCAGCCAGGGTGGCGCGGTAAAGGAGGTCAAGGTGTTCGACCTCAAGCAAAGCATGCAGAACGGCGGCGGCCCGGCGTGCCTGCGCTTGCGCGTGGCTTTGAAGGAATCGGAACTGGCGGCGGTCAATCCAGGCGTTATCATGACCGCCCCGCTGTACGACACACTGTTGCAGTGGGTCGACAAGCACTACCGCGACCGCCTGGGCGAAGCGGACCTTGCCGACCCGCAGTTGCTGGTCGAATGCCGTACGGCGCTGGATGAGTTGACCCAGATTCTGAAGTTGGGCTCGGTCTATCCGTTCCAACGCCAACCTTGAAGAGAGATTTTGTAATGACCGACGCCCTGCGCCTGATCCTTGAAGATGTAGACGGCACCCAGCTGGAAACCTCCTGCACCCGCTTTGCCGTTGTCTGGCAGGGCAAGGAAGTGTGGATTCAGCAAGACGGCCGTGGCCAATTGCTGATCGGTGTCGACGTCGATGAGAACGACACCGAGTACGCCAACCTGCTGCTGCGCCCGATGGCTACCAACCTGGTCAGCCTGCAGCTGGAGATGGAACCGGCAGAAGTCGGTGAAGACGATGACCATGTCCATGGCCCCGACTGCGGCCACGACCACTAAGGAAGCGCCTATGCTCGCCCTTGGCAAATTGCTTGAGCTGACCCTGACCGATCATGAGCCGGCCGAGAAGACCCAAGTCACACCCAAGGGCGTGCGTTTACGCTGGCTGGGGGAGGGCGCACTTGAGGTGCGTCCGCCCGAAGGCGACGATTGCGGGTTGGACCTGCTGCTGTCGGCCGGTATCCATGGCAATGAAACGGCGCCGATCGAATTGCTCGAACGGCTGCTGCATGGCGTGGCCAATGGCAAGATCAAGCCGCGTTCGCGTGTGATGTTCCTGTTCGGCAACCCTGCGGCCATCCGCAAGGGCGAGCGCTTCATCGAGCAGGACATCAACCGCCTGTTCAATGGTCGTCACGAGCTTTCCAGTGGTTTCGAGGCATTGCGTGCCGCGGAACTTGAGCAGTTCGCCCGGGTGTTCTTCAGCAAGCCCGAGCGTACCCGCCTGCATTACGACCTGCATACCGCCATTCGTGGCTCCAAGATCGAGCAGTTTGCCCTTTACCCCTACAAAGAGGGGCGCAAGCATTCCCGCCGCGAGCTGGCTCGCCTGGCTGCTGCCGGCATGGAGGCGGTGCTGCTGCAGAGCAAGTCATCGATCACCTTCAGTGCTTTCACCTATGAGCAGCTCGATGCAGAGGCGTTCACCCTGGAGCTTGGCAAGGCACGGCCGTTCGGGCAGAACGAGCAGGTCAACCTCGACAAGCTGGAGGAGCGCCTGATCCAGATCATCGAAGGCAATGAGCCTGAGGCCGAAGATTCGCTCGATGGTCTTAAACTGTTCAGTGTGGCTCGCGAGATCATCAAGCACAGTGAGGGCTTCCGCCTGCACCTGCCGGTGGATATCGAGAACTTCTCCGAGCTGAGCAAAGGTTATCTGCTGGCCGAGGACCTGGCCGAAATGCGCTGGGTGGTGGAGGAGGAGGGGGCGCGGATCATCTTTCCCAATCCCAAGGTCAAGAACGGGCTGCGCGCCGGCATTCTCATCGTCCCGGACTCGGGGCAGCGCCTGGGCTGAGATTGCGCATTGCCTTGCAGGAGCGGCCTTTTGTCGCGCAAGGGCGCTTCTACAACGGCCAGTCGTCGCTGAATGCTGCCCATGAAAACCATTTAATTCACCGCCTGTTCCATTTTCCCTTCCCTTGAGCGGTAATTGGCTTGCCAGCGGCAAAAGCCTGCATTTAGCATCCGGTCATGTCATTTTCGTTTGCATGAGCCTTAAAAGCCGTCCAATCGACGCTTTGCATCGCATAAACACACTGCACCGAGATTGCAGGACCGATATAATGCGGCCCTTTGCCGTCGTTTCGTCGACGCGTTTGCCCCCAGGGGCCGCCGTTTCCGTGGAAGAACCTATGAAAAGCGCAGAAATCCGTGAAGCCTTCCTTCGCTTCTTCGAAGAGCAGGGCCATACCCGAGTCGCCTCCAGTTCGCTGATCCCGAACAACGACCCGACCCTGCTGTTCACCAACGCAGGCATGAACCAGTTCAAGGACTGCTTCCTCGGTGCCGAGAAGCGCGCCTACACCCGTGCGGTCAGCAGCCAGAAGTGCGTGCGTGCCGGCGGCAAGCATAACGACCTGGAAAACGTCGGTTACACCGCGCGTCACCATACCTTCTTCGAGATGCTGGGCAACTTCAGCTTCGGCGACTATTTCAAGCGCGATGCGATCACTTTCGCCTGGACCTTCCTGACTTCCGACAAGTGGCTGAACCTGCCCAAGGAAAAGCTCTGGGTCACCGTCTACGCCAGCGACGACGAAGCCTACGACATCTGGACCAAGGAAGTCGGCGTGCCGGCCGAGCGCATGGTGCGCATCGGTGACAACAAAGGCGCCCCTTACGCCTCCGACAACTTCTGGACCATGGGCGATACCGGCCCGTGCGGGCCTTGCACCGAGATCTTCTACGACCACGGTGCCGATATCTGGGGCGGCCCACCCGGTTCCCCTGAAGAAGACGGCGACCGCTACATCGAGATCTGGAACAACGTCTTCATGCAGTTCAACCGCACTGCCGATGGCGTGCTGCACCCGCTGCCAGCGCCGTCGGTGGATACCGGCATGGGCCTGGAGCGCATCAGTGCGGTCATGCAGCACGTGCACTCGAACTACGAGATCGACCTGTTCCAGAACCTGCTGAGCGCTGCGGCCAAGGCCATCGGCTGCAGCAACGACGGTCAGGCTTCGCTGAAAGTCGTGGCAGACCACATCCGCTCTTGCGGCTTCCTGATCGCAGACGGCGTGCTGCCGTCCAACGAAGGCCGTGGCTACGTGCTGCGCCGCATCATTCGTCGTGCCTGCCGTCACGGTAACAAGCTGGGCGCCAAGGGCAGCTTCTTCTACCAGATCGTCGCCGCCCTGGCTGCCGAGATGGGCGAGGCGTTCCCGGAGCTCAAGAGCCAGCAAGCGCACATCGAGCGCGTGCTCAAGGCCGAAGAAGAACAGTTCGCCAAGACCCTCGAGCAGGGCCTGCGCATCCTCGAGCAGGACCTGGCCCAGCTCAAGGGCGACGTAGTGCCGGGTGACGTGGTGTTCAAGCTGTACGACACCTACGGCTTCCCGATGGACCTGACCGCCGACATCGCCCGAGAGCGCGAGCTGACCATCGATGAAGCGGGCTTCGAGCGTGAAATGGATGCCCAGCGTGAGCGCGCCCGTTCCGCCAGCGCCTTCGGCATGGATTACAACAGCCTGGTCAAGGTCGACACCGCTACCGATTTCGTCGGCTACAACGCCACCGAAGGTCAGGGCAAGGTCATTGCGCTGTACAAGGACGGCCAGTCGGTCGACCAGTTGGGCGAGGGCGAGCAGGGCGTCGTGGTGCTGGACCGCACCCCGTTCTATGCCGAGTCCGGTGGCCAGGTTGGTGACACCGGCTACCTGCAGTCGGGCGCCGTACGCTTTGACGTGCAAGACACCACCAAGACCGGCGGCGCTTTCCTGCACCATGGCGTGGTCGCCAGCGGCGCGCTGGTGATCGGTTCTCCGGTCCAAGCCAAGGTCGATGCCGAAGTGCAGCACGCCACCTCGCTGAATCACTCGGCCACTCACCTGCTGCACGAAGCGCTGCGTCAGGTGTTGGGCGAGCACGTGCAGCAGAAGGGCTCGCTGGTCGACAGCCAGCGTCTGCGTTTCGACTTCAGCCACTTCGAGGCGGTGACGCCTGCGCAGATCAAGGCTCTGGAAGACATCGTCAACCGTGAAGTGCGCAAGAACACCCCGGTGGAAACTGAAGTCACTGATATCGAAACCGCCAAGCGCAAAGGCGCGATGGCCCTGTTTGGCGAGAAATACGGCGATACCGTGCGCGTGCTGAGCATGGGTGGCGATTTCTCCGTCGAGCTGTGCGGCGGGATCCACGCCAAGCGCACCGGCGATATCAGCCTGTTCAAGATCATCAGCGAAGGTGGCGTGGCCTCTGGCGTGCGCCGTATCGAAGCGGTTACCGGCGCTGCCGCGCTGGCTTACCTGAACGCTGCCGAAGAGCAGGTCAAGGAAGCCGCGCAGTTGGTCAAGGGCAACCGTGACAACCTGATCGACAAGCTGTCGGCTGTGCTCGAGCGCAACCGTCAGCTGGAGAAGCAGCTGGAACAGCTGCAGGCCAAGGCCGCCAGCGCCGCAGGGGATGATCTCTCCAGTGCGGCTGTTGAGGTCAAGGGTGCCAAGGTCCTCGCCGCCCGCCTGGATGGGCAGGATGGCAAGGCCTTGCTGGCCCTGGTCGATCAGCTGAAGAACAAGCTCGGCCACGCAGTGATCCTGCTGGGCAGCGAGCATGAGGGCAAGGTCGTGCTGGTGGCCGGCGTGACCAAAGACCTCTCCAGCCAACTCAAGGCTGGTGACCTGATGAAACAAGCCGCTGCGGCAGTGGGTGGCAAGGGCGGTGGCCGTCCGGACATGGCTCAGGGCGGTGGCGTCGACGTCGCTGCGCTGGACCAGGCCCTGGCGCTGGCCGTGCCGTTCGCAGAGCAGGGACTTTGAGATGGAGGGGCCGGTGGTCTAGTCACCGGCCCCTCCATGTTGGATGGTTTTTTTGAGGCCCTGTATGGGCTGAGGCACCATTGAAATGGCGTTGATCGTACAGAAATTTGGCGGCACCTCTGTCGGTTCCATCGAGCGGATCGAGCAGGTTGCCGACAAGGTCAAGAAACACCGTGAAGCGGGCGACGACCTGGTTGTTGTGCTGTCGGCCATGAGTGGCGAAACCAATCGCCTGATCGACCTGGCCAAGCAGATCACCGATCAGCCGGTTCCGCGTGAGCTGGACGTGATCGTGTCCACCGGCGAGCAGGTCACCATTGCCCTGCTGGCCATGGCCTTGATCAAGCGTGGCGTGCCGGCGGTGTCCTACACCGGCAACCAGGTGCGCATCCTCACCGACAGCGCGCACAACAAAGCACGCATCCTGCAGATCGACGACCAGAAGATTCGCGCCGACCTCAAGGAAGGGCGTGTGGTGGTTGTAGCCGGTTTCCAGGGGGTCGACGAGCACGGCAGCATCACTACCCTGGGCCGCGGCGGCTCCGATACCACTGGCGTGGCCCTGGCGGCCGCGCTCAAGGCTGACGAGTGCCAGATCTACACCGACGTCGATGGCGTCTACACCACAGACCCGCGCGTCGTGCCGCAGGCGCGCCGCCTGGAGAAGATCACCTTCGAAGAGATGCTGGAAATGGCCAGCCTCGGGTCCAAGGTGCTGCAGATCCGCTCGGTGGAGTTCGCCGGCAAGTACAACGTTCCGCTGCGCGTGCTGCACAGCTTCAAGGAGGGTCCAGGTACCCTCATTACCATTGATGAAGAGGAATCCATGGAACAGCCGATCATTTCCGGTATCGCCTTCAACCGTGATGAAGCCAAGCTGACCATTCGCGGCGTGCCGGACACTCCGGGCGTCGCTTTCAAGATCCTCGGCCCGATCAGCGCCTCGAACATCGAAGTGGACATGATCGTGCAGAACGTCTCGCACGATAACACCACCGACTTCACCTTCACCGTGCACCGCAACGAGTACGAGAAGGCCCACAGCGTGCTGGAGAACACCGCACGTGAAATCGGTGCCCGCGAAGTGATCGGCGATACCAAGATCGCCAAGGTATCGATCGTCGGTGTTGGCATGCGTTCCCACGCAGGTGTTGCCAGCCGCATGTTCGAAGCTCTGGCCAAGGAGAGCATCAACATCCAGATGATCTCCACGTCCGAGATCAAGGTGTCGGTAGTCATCGAAGAGAAGTACCTGGAGCTGGCCGTTCGCGCGCTGCATACCGCGTTCGAGCTTGACGCTCCGGCCCGACAGGGCGAGTAAGGCGTTGCCTTGAGGGGCGCGGCTTGCCGCGCCCTTCGCGTTTCTGCTCGTCACGCAGGCCCTGTCCTGCCAGCGTGACGCGCTATGGGCCCCTGTGTCGTCGTCCACGACCAGGCCCGGTTTTTCCCAGACTGTTATCCCTGAATGTCTTGCGTAAGGAGAAAGCTATGTTGATTCTGACTCGTCGGTGCGCCGAGAGCCTGATCATTGGAGATGGCGAGATCACCGTGACGGTGCTCGGCGTCAAAGGAAACCAGGTGCGCATCGGCGTCAGCGCCCCCAAGGAAGTGGCTGTTCACCGCGAGGAAATCTACCTGCGGATCAAGAAAGAGAAGGATGAGGAGCCAAGCCTTTAATTTTTTTGAAGTTTTTTTCAAAAAAAGGGTTGCAAACGAGGAAGAGCCTGTTTAATATTCGCCTCGTGTTGCGGTGAGGTGGCCGAGTGGCCGAAGGCGCTCCCCTGCTAAGGGAGTATACCTCATAAGGGTATCGGGGGTTCGAATCCCCCCTTCACCGCCATTATTCGCTTAGGGCGCTGTAATCGGTAAGAACGCTAAGTCGTTGAAGTTAAACGAAAAAGTTCTTGCAAAAATGTTTCAGCGACCTATAATGCGCGGCAAGACACGGACTCATAGCTCAGCTGGATAGAGTACTCGGCTACGAACCGAGCGGTCGGAGGTTCGAATCCTCCTGAGTCCGCCACTTTTGAAGTGGCTTTGCTTACAAAGCTGCTTCAAGCAACCAGTGGTAATCTGGTCTAAAACTACCAATTACGGACTCATAGCTCAGCTGGATAGAGTACTCGGCTACGAACCGAGCGGTCGGAGGTTCGAATCCTCCTGAGTCCGCCACTTTTGAAGTGGCTCTGCTTGCAAAGCGACTTCAGTAAGCCAGTGGTAATCTGGCCTAAAACTACCAACTACGGACTCATAGCTCAGCTGGATAGATACTCGGCTACGAACCGAGCGGTCGGAGGTTCGAATCCTCCTGAGTCCGCCACTTATCAAGAAGCCCGCTCAATTGAGCGGGCTTTTTGTTTTCCGCCGTTCACTGATTTATCAGTGATGCCCGCTAGACTGAAAATAAACCCGCCCGACACTTCTTTGCGCGCCGCATGTGTTTTTTCTTTGGCTCGTGCCGTCGCACACATGGCTTCGAGCGTTGTCATAGCTTTATCGCGCAAACGATTGTTCTGGCCAAAATTTTAAGCGATCTGACAGCTTAGGCAGTGTATGATTGCGCCCGTCAGCCCCGCCGGGGCTTGTGGAATACCACCATGGACTTACCCAGTAGTTACTTCTTAACAAGATTCTTACAGCCTGATCTGACCGATTGATTCCCCCGGCGTGCTCCGCTGCTGGGAGTGGAGTTCGCCTATGACTGAAGTAGAAGTAAAGAAAGCACAAGAGAGCCTGCAGGATCGCCTGGCCCAGGTGGTCGAACTGTTGCAGCGCCAACGCGTGGTTGAGGACCTGACCCACCGTCAGGAAGGTCATCACCACGACCTGGTGGAAAACCTCGTCCACCGTCAAAACCTCGTCGAGTTGCAGCGCAAGCTCGACGACCTGCACCCTGCAGATATCGCCTATATCCTCGAAGCATTGCCCCTGGAAGACCGCCTGACGGTCTGGCAGCTGGTGCGCTCGGATCGTGACGGCGACATCTTGCTTGAAGTTTCCGACTCGGTTCGTCAATCGCTGATCGCCGACATGGACGATCACGAGATCCTCGCTGCGGCCAAGGAAATGGACGCCGATGAGCTGGCGGACCTGGCGGCGGAGCTGCCGCGTGATGTCGTTCACGAGCTGATGGAAAGCCTCGATGCGCAGCAGCGCGAGCGTGTGCGCTCGGCGTTGAGCTACGACGAGGAGCAGGTCGGTGCGCTGATGGACTTCGAGATGGTGACCATCCGTGAAGATGTCAGCCTGGAAGTGGTTCTGCGTTACCTGCGTCGCCTTAAAGAGCTGCCCAACCACACTGACAAACTGTTCGTAGTCGACTACGACGGTATCCTCAAGGGTGTGTTGCCGATCAAGCGTCTGTTGGTCAACGATCCGGACAAGAAGGTCGCGGAGGTCATGGCGATTGATCCGGTCTCCTTCCACCCCGACGAAGATGCCTACGATGCGGCGCAGGCTTTCGAGCGCTATGACCTGGTTTCGGCGCCGGTGGTGGACAAGAGTGACCGCCTGATCGGCCGTTTGACCATCGATGAAATGGTCGACCTGATTCGTGAAGAGAGCGAGAGTGAAGTTCTCAACATGGCTGGCCTGCGCGAGGAGGAAGACATCTTCGCCTCGGTCTGGCGTTCATTGCGCAACCGTTGGGCCTGGCTGGCGATCAACCTGATAACCGCGTTTCTGGCCTCGCGTGTGATCGGCCTGTTCGAGGGCTCGATCGAGAAGCTCGTGGCACTGGCGGCGCTGATGCCGATCGTGGCGGGTATTGGCGGCAACTCTGGCAACCAGACCATTACCATGATCGTTCGCGCCATGGCGTTGGACCAAGTTTCGCCGGGCAATACCAGCCGCCTTATGCGCAAGGAGCTGGCGGTGTCGCTGCTCAATGGCCTGATCTGGGGTGGAGTGATCGGTGCTGTGGCGTTCTGGCTGTATGACAGCTGGTCGTTGGGGTTGGTGATGACTGCGGCCATGACCTTGAACCTGCTGCTGGCCGCGCTCATGGGGGTGTTGATCCCGATGACGCTGACGCGCCTGGGGCGCGACCCTGCCATGGGGTCCAGCGTGATGATCACTGCCGTGACCGACAGTGGTGGGTTCTTCATCTTCCTGGGGCTGGCTACGCTGTTCCTGCTTTGATATTGGGAAGTGCACGCCAGAGCGATCAAGGCATGCGCCTGGCCGCACCACCAAGGCCTGTGCGCAGCCCAACAAAAAAGCCAGCTTACGCTGGCTTTTTTTGTTCTCGCTACGCGCCTCAGGAGGCGTCGGCTGCCATTTCCACATCGTGAGCGATGAGGGCGACCAGCGCGTTCTGCTGTCGATGGGACAGCTGACGGAAGCGTTGCAGCAACTCGCGCTCATGCAGGGACAGCTCGGGGCTATCCAGGCGCATGCTCAGCTCGTCGCCCAGCGCACCTTCCTGGATAAGGCTCTGCTCCAGGCGTGCGATGATCTCGGAGTTCATGCTGCGGTGATGGTTGCGCGCTACCTCGGCAATGCGCTCACGCATTCCGTCTGGCAGGCGGACGACGAACTTGTCAGCGGTGCGGCTCGAATAAATAGCCTGTTTCATTGGGCGCATATAAATTAACCGGTTTTTGGTTCAGGGGAAGCGGTTCACAAATTGGCCGCACGGGATGCAGGTACGACCGTGGCGACGACAAAATGTTCAACCGCCTGGAAAATTTGGTGCTCATCTTGCCTCAAGGTCGCCGTTTCCTTGGCGTCAATTCTGTGACAAATAGTGATCCCGGTAAAGGCTTTTTGCCAGTACCAATTATCAGAAATGAGTACTGGTTGGAAAAGTTTTGCATTTCAAGGTTCGCCTTACCGTCAGCCCTTTGCCGTCAAAAACCCGTAAAACGCGGCAAAGGGTAGAGAAAACCCTTAAAATGCGCAGGTTTCCTTCCATAGAGCATAGTGGCTATGCAACATGACGCAAGCTCCCAAGATAAAGCCTCAGGCGTGCTGATATATCTGATGGGACCCTCTGGCTCGGGAAAAGATTCCCTGATCGAGGCCGCTCGCGCGCAACTGGCTGGCGCGGGTGTGGAAATTGCCCGGCGAGTCATCACACGTTCCGCAGAAGCCACAGGTGAAGCGGCGCAAAGCGTCACGCCAGAGCGCTTCGAAGCGATGCGAGCGGCAGGGGAATTTGCCATGCATTGGCAGGCCAACGGTCTGGAGTATGGGATCCCCAAGCAAGTGGACGTTTGGCTCGCGCAAGGGCGGTCGGTGCTGGTCAACGGTTCCCGTAGCTATCTGCCCGAGGCGCGTAGGCGCTATCCCGGTCTGCTGGCAGTACGCCTGGAGGTTGACCCAGAGGTGTTGCGTGCGCGCCTGATTGCCAGAGGCAGGGAGACACCGCAAGAGATCGATCAGCGCCTGGCGCGTAGTGCCAGGCTCCAGGGCTGTCCCGATCCCGGCGTGCATGCGCTGGACAACTCCGGGTCACTGGCCACGGCGGTCAGCGCATTGTTCGACCTGCTGCGTCAACAGGGAGTGTCCGTTTGACACGAGCATCGGAAAAGCCCTACGTGCAAAAAGCCCGATAGATGCATGACAAACGGCTGCCCTCTGGTTAACATGCTCGCCGTCCAGCTGTGCAGCGTTCGCTGCCGGTTCTTGTGTCTCAGTAGCTCAATTGGATAGAGCATCCCCCTCCTAAGGGGAAGGTTGGCAGTTCGAACCTGCCCTGGGACGCCATATTTTCTCTCGCTCCATACGCTTACTTGCAGTTACCCGCCTTGCGGTAACCTGCACTCTGCGCTTCTGCTTCACTGCCAAATGCCACCTGATTTTTCTGAGCGACCTGGCTGTAACCGGGGCAACCGCTGGCCAAGTGGTACACGTGACTGTTGCGGTTGCCAATGATCGCACCGTCAGTCGACGCACTCGCCAGGGTCGGCTTGCCGATATCTCTCGCAGCCGTTTTCGGGGTTGCCGAAGCTACCACGTCCATAGCCCCGGCAGGCTTGTAGCCCAGCGTCCATTTCCGTTCGCCGGTGACGAATGGGTTCGAATGCCCCATGATCGCGGCGATTCGCTGATTGCGCTGCTTTTCCCACGCAGAAACCGGGTGCTGTTTATCCCAGGCCATAAGCACCTGCTGCTGTTGTCTCGACATGCTCAACTTGTACCGGTCGAACATGTAGAACGTGGTGCGCGCAACCAGCCCTTTGACTTCGTCACGCGGCTCGGCGGTTTTCTGCTGGAAGTCGACCTTGGTGGTGCACTGCCCGTACTGGGGCGCAACGCCTGAAACCATGCCGTAGTTGAAATTGCTGCGGTCACCGTTCACTTCACCCACGGACGGATAGAGGTTGAACAGGTCGGCTTCCATGGCGCGGAAGGTAGGGTCTTCATTGACGCAATGCTCGCGACCGCCGTTCTGCCAGCATTTGCGCTGGTGGCCAAAAGTCCAGGCCGGCACGATGTGCTCCCATTCGGTACGTTCGGCGCGGGTCTGTACTTTGCGGGTTTCGTAGCCGCAGGATTTGGCGTCGACCCGGCCACCGGATTTGCCGACCCAGGTCCATTTACAGCCACAGTACAGTTCGCCCATTGGGCTGTTTGCCTGGTCGAGGAAGATTTTCTGCTTGGCGACAACCTTGGCTTCGGTAAACGTTGCGGGGGGATTGGCGAAGGCGGCAGGGATGACAGAGAGGGCGAGGGTAACGACGTACAGCAGTTTCTTCATGAGAAAGCATCATCGGATTTCGGGGGCAGAATTATACGGTGTGCTGACGTCAATTGAAGAAATGTCCTATCGCATCGCCGTAGTGTGCCTATTGCGCGACGCTGATGGGGTTTCTCGATTTGGGTCTACGCCTGTTGCATAATGTCCCGAAACCAACGGTCATGATTTGAAGCGCGCGGCCGATAACGGGGTTGCTGCACTACGCCCTTGTTGACCCCTTCGAAGCGAATACCATGCTCCCCATCTATTTGAACCTAGGTTGCGCCGATCATCCTCGCCAAGGCTTTATCAATATTGATGTGGAGCCCACAGGGGCCGATCTGCAATGGACGCCGGGCCAGGCTTTGCCGTGGGAACAAGGCACGGTGCCAGGAATCTACAGTGCTCATCTTCTGGAGCGACTCGGGCGTAACCAAGGTATTCGCTTGCTGCACGAATGCCGTCGAGTCCTGCAGCCCGGCGGGGTTATCCGTCTCGTCTGCGCCGACCTGGAAGCGTTGGTCGACGATTATCTGAATAACCGCACACGCCCTGAGGCGCCAGGCATCGGTCGCGCCGAATGGCTGAACAAGGCCCTGCGCCAGCATGCCTGGACCTTCGACGCCGAGGAGCTGACGCGAATCTGCAAGATGGTCGGCCTGGAACCGGTAGCTATCACCGCAGAAGGCAACAGCAGCGATCCGCACCTGAGTGGGCTGGACGCTACGGTGCCGGGCCAGTTGGTGCTTGAGTTTTGCAAGCCGCAGCGCCAATTGGCGGCCGATGCCCAGCCGCTGGTCAGCATCGTCATGCCGACCTACAAGACCGAACACCTCTACGACGCCTTGGGCAGCGCGCTGAACCAGACCTACCGCAACCTGGAAATCCTGGTGTGCGACGACTGCCCGACTGATGAGATCGAAAGGATCTGCGCCGACCTGAGCCAGGACGACCCGCGCGTGCGTTATGTGCGCAACCCAGATGCTGGAAAGGACATTGGCCGTCTTAACCATGTCCTTTGCCTGAAAGAGGCGCGCGGCGAATTCATCAAGTTTCTCAACGACGACGACCTGCTGGAACTCGAATGCGTGGAACGGATGCTCGACAGCTTCCGCTGCTATCCAGACGTTACGCTGGTAACCTCTAAGCGCCAGCGCATCGACCAGTACGGCGAGCCGCTGGCCGATATCGCCGCAACCCAAGCCCCCGTGGCAGACGATGCGATGATCGAAGGCCTGTCGCTGGGTACCGCACTCATGCAGTCGCAGATCAATTTCGTTGGCGAGCCGAGCACGGTCATGTTTCGCCGCGCCGATATGCTGGAAATCACTCCGGACTTCATGTCGGTAGACGAACAACCCATCGCCTGGGCCTCCGACGTGGCGATTTTTCTCAACCTCGCACTGCGCGGCAACACCGTTTATCTGGTCCAGCCACTGAGTAGCTTCCGCATTCACGGCGAGCAATGCCAGGTGCTTTACGGCGCCGCCGCACAAGGTGAATCCCGACGCTGCTGGGCAATCATGCGCGACTTCTGGGCGCGGCATGAATTCGACAAGGCGCTCTGACATTGCGCAGTATGCCCACGCCTGAACAACACAAGGCCGGCCAACGCCGCCAGCCGCAGGAACACCGCTCATGAATGGTCGGCCCCCCGTTTTCGTGACCCAGCCCGCATTGCCCGAGCTGGAGGCTTTCTTGCCATACCTGCGGGAAATTTGGGACAGCCGCATGCTGACCAATGGCGCAGCCATGCACCAGCGACTGGAAGCGGCGCTGTGCGCTTACCTGGGCGTGGAACACATTTCGCTATTCTGCAACGGTACCCAGGCGCTGATAACGGCGTTGCAGGCGGCCGGGCTCAGCGGTGAGGTGATCACCACGCCGTACTCCTTTGTTGCCACTGCCCATTCGCTGCTATGGAACAATCTGACGCCGGTGTTCGTCGATATCGACCCGCACACCCTGAACCTAGACCCGGCACGCATCGAGGCGGCCATCACCGACCAGACCACAGGCATCCTGCCGGTACACTGCTATGGCCATCCCTGCGATGTGGAGGCGATACGCGCGATTGCCGAGCGCCATGGCCTGCAGGTGATCTATGACGCGGCACATGCTTTTGGTGTTCAGGATACAAACGGCAGCCTGCTGCGCCACGGCGACCTCGTGACCCTGAGCTTCCACGCTACCAAGGTGTTCAGTACCTTCGAGGGCGGCGCTGTCATCTGTCGCGACGAGGCGACCAAGCGGCGCATCGACCAGTTGAAGAACTTTGGTCTGTCTGCCGACGGAAGCACCGTAGAACTGACCGGCACCAACGGCAAGCTCAGCGAAATTCACGCAGCCTTTGGCCTGTTGCAACTGGAGGGCCTGGATGAAGCGCTGGGGAAGCGGCGGCTGATCGACCAGCGTTATCGCGAAGGGCTTGCGGGGATTGCGGGTATTCGCTGTATCGAGGGCAGGGGCGAGGCAGTCGCCAATCATGCGTACTTCCCGATACTGGTAGGGCCTGAGTTTGCTCTTGGCCGTGATGCGCTGTTCTCGCACCTCGCCGCTCACGACATTCATGGGCGGCGTTATTTCCAGCCCCTGATCAGTGGCCTGCCGATGTACCGTGGGTATCCATCGTCCAGCGCCGACAACCTGCCGGTAGCGCATCAGGCGGTGGAGCAGGTGATCTGCCTACCGATCTATCCTGACCTGGATTTCGGCACCGTGGACTTCATTGTCGGTTTGATCGCCGGGGCCGGTGCATGACCAGGGTGGCGATCATGCAGCCGTACCTGTTTCCCTACATTGGCTACTGGCAACTATTGAAGGCCGCAGACTGCTTCGTAGTCTACGATGACGTCAACTTCATCACGCGGGGGTGGATCAACCGCAATCGCATCCTGATTAACGGGGCGCCAGGGATGATCACGCTGCCGTTGTTGCAGGCCTCGCAAAACCGCAAGATCAACGAAATAGAAATTGCACCTGCTGCTCAGTGGCAACGACGCATGCTACGCAGCGTGGAAATGGCCTATCGCAAGGCACCCTGTTTCGATCAGGTATTTCCAGTGATCGAGCATATTCTGGCGCACGAAGACAACAACCTCGCGGGTTTTCTGAGTCATCAAATTCAGGTGTTGGCCAACTTCATGGGCCAATCGACGCGGCTCGTTACCAGCAGCCAGGTCTACGGCAACGCTCAACTTACGGCGCAGGCGCGGATTCTGGATATCTGCCGCCATGAAGGTGCAACCTGCTATATCAATGCCCAGGGCGGGCGCTCGCTCTATGAGCCGGAGAGGTTCGCCGACGCCAATATAGATCTGCGTTTCATCGGTATGCGGGTACTGGCCTATCGCCAACGCTGCGAGGGTTTCACACCGTACCTGTCGATCATCGATGCCCTGATGGAGGTTGGCGCCGAGGGCATCGGGCCGCACTTGGCGGCCTACGATTACCTCTGAGGTTCAAGCCTGGCAGACTACATAGATACTCGCAGTGAGGTCCGGGTATTTCATGCCCATCTTGTAACAGCCTTCGAAGAACGCCTGGTCGATGATGCCGGCACGCAAGGCTGCATCGAACTGAAAGTTGGCCATCGGCTTGAACAGGATGCCGCCGCGCTGGGTCACTTGGAAGCCGGCCTGTAACGCCTCGTGCTCAAGTGTATCGAGGCTGTAGGTGCAGCGGTGGCCGTGCTTGCGCTCGCCATCGGTAACAGCCGCATTGAAGTCGATCAGCCCCATGCCCACCGCGATCTGCCGTGACGCCGCATTGGCATTGGGCACGACGATGAACAGCCGGCCGCCCGGCGCCAGCCACTCGCGTATCTTCTTGAGTACCGGCTGTGGCTCGGTGAGATGTTCGAGGGTATGGATCAGGAAGATGTTGTCGAACCGACGCTCCAGGGTAGTGTCTTCGAACCGACCCAGGATGAATGTTGCGCGCGCATCGCCAACGTTCTTGCGGGCGACTTCGATCAGGTCGGTGGCCCCTTCAAGCACGGTCACGTCATCGAAGACCTGCAGCAACTTTTTGGTGAACTCGCCGTGATAGCATCCCATTTCCAGCGCATTTCCAGGGCGAAACTGCCCGTTGAGCGCCTTGAGCATGTAGTCGCGGTGGATGTAGTCGAAATCGTAGGCGTACAGGCGGTTTTCCGTGTCCTGGTACTCGGTGTTCAGGTCGCGTGACATGGTTAACCCTGGTTGGAGTGATACATGCGCCTGGCCGGTGGCTGATACCACTCGTCCAGCGTTGCGGGTACCCGCGCGTTATAGCCGATGACCTGGCGCATCATCGGGTCGAGGTTTGGCCCCAGGTCATAACCCAGGGCCCGCGGGTAGTCGAATTGCTGCTTGATGAACGGCTTGGAAAACATCGGCGTGACCGAGCGGCGCACCCGGTCGGTAACGTTGCTGCCGCCGGCGTGCCAGACATTGGAATTGAACATCAGGATGCTGCCGGCCGGGGCGATAGCCTGTTCGGCGTGGGCCATGAAATAGTCGTCAGTCGGCTTGGCTTCGGCCTTGTGCGAACCGGAGAGCATCCAGGTCGCGCCATTGGCGGCGGTGAAGTCGTCGAGCATCACCAGTGTGTTCAGCAGCAACGGCATATCACCGGAAAAAGAACGGATATCCCGGTGAACGCGCTGGGCGTAAGACTGGCTGTCGCGGGTGTTGATGGCCCCGCCATAGGAGTTGAGGATGAACTGCCCACCGAAATAGCGCTCGATGAAGGCATAGATAGGGTAGGCCTTCAGGCAGTCGAGAAAACTGCCAAACTGGCCGATCAGGTGGTGCACGGTGTAACTGGTGTCCTGATCGATGCCGTTCTTGATCTGGTAGTCGCGGCAGATTGCATAGGCCTTGTGGATGTCTTCACGCATCTGCTCGACGATAGCGATCGGGATGGCGCTCTCGAAGATAACCCAGCCTTGCTCCGCCATGCGCCGGTCGAATACCTCGCTGGAAATCATGGGCGCTTCACCTGATCGTGACGATGCATTTGGAGGGGTACAGCTCGCACTTCTCCAGGGTGTATTCGGAAGGGGTGAAGACTTCTTTGAAGGCCAGTGCTTCGCCGGGTGCTTGAGCCCATGTCAGCTCGTCCATCAGTAGCATGCTGCCGGAAACCAGGTGTGGCTTGATCGCCTTGAGCGCTGCCAGTGTCGGCTCGTACAGACCCATGTCGAAGTAGGCGAAGGCGACGATGGCCGAGCCGTTGTTCTTGAAGAATTCGGGCGCGGTCTGACAGACGTCCCCCGCAACCAGTTGATGTACTCCGCGCTTGTGTCCCAGCACGTTGTTGCCTTCGTGCACCTGCAGCAGTTCGCTCAGGTAATCCTTGTAGCTGGCTTTGGTGGAGTAGGAGTTCTCAACCCACACACCGCTTTCCTTGCAGTCTTTTTCACCCGGTGCGCAATAGCCTTCAAAGGTGTCGAAGCCGACGATCTGCCGCTGTTTGTTGAACGGTTCGTACATGGCCCTCAGGTTTTCCAGCAGCACCAGGTTGTGGCCGTACCAGGTGCCAAACTCGCAGATCATCCCCGGGATATGCTTGAAGCGTTTGTACAGGTCGCTCAAGACGATGAACTTCACCAATACTGAGCTGCGGGTATACAGGCCGATATTGAAAAGCACGTCGTCGTCAGAGAGCGGGCTGTTCAGGTACATGTCGCGCAACTTGTCACGAAAGGCGTACTGCAAATCCGATGCGGTGGATTCGAGTTTGTAGACTTCGTTTTGAAGCTGTTCGTTATTCATCATCACTCCACTGGGCCAGGCCGAAGCCGCTGGTCCCGAAACGGTTGCCGTTGTACAGCATGTAGGTGCGCTCGCCGCTCTGGAAGATGAACGGGTAGCAGGTCATCAGCGAGTCCCAGCCTTCGGCTGACGGTGCGATACCCGCATCGTCATGGCGGGTCCAGGTCCTGCCGTCGGGCGACTCTGCGTAGCGGATGCGGTACGAGCCTGCGCCGTTGCGGTAGTCCTGCGATGCGCGGGAGCAGTACCACATCTTGAAAATCCCGTTTTCCTTGATGACGCAGGGGCGGGAAAAGGCTTCGGTCTCAAAGCGCGATTCCAGGCATTGCGGCGCGAAGCGGGTGAACTCGAATCCGTCTTTGGATTCGGCGTACTTGATCACGTACAACGGCTCGTATTTGCCGTCCACCTCCAGCCAGCGTGTACCGGACACGTACCACATCTTCCACAGGCCTTGGTCGAACAGCACGGTGGGCGTCACGGCCAGGTAGGGCTCGGTTGCAGTGCGATCCATGATCGGGCCTTCGAACAGTTTTTCGAAGTGCAGCCCGTCATCGTCAGAAACCGCGACGCCCATGGCATTGTGGTAGGGCACGGTCAGGCGCTGGTTCCACCCGCTGTAGTACAGGTAGGTGCGGCCATCTTTTTTCAGGGCGTAGCTGGGCATCACGCCTTCGTCATCGAAGGTGCCGGGGGCGCCGAAACCCAGGCAAGGTTCTCGGTGGCGGGCCACGACGGTGCGCGGGTCCTGCTTGTCCAGGTCTACCGCGTAGCACAGGCTTTTGCCTGTGCTATTGCGGGTGGAGATGAATACCCGAATCACATCGTCCAGCACCAGCGCGGTGGGCACTTGGGCGTGGGAGCCGACCCAGTCTTTATCAGGGTCGAAGGTTCTACCGAGTTTTTTCCAGGCCATGCTCTACCTAAAAATCCAGTTCCTGACTGCTCTTTACCGCGCGCGCGGGTGCGCCGATGTAGAGCTGCCAGGGTTGAGTGTCTTTTGAAATCAGCGCACCCATGGCGACGCAGGTACCTGCGCCGATGGTGCAATTGTTGGTGATGGTCGCGTTGACGCCGAACCAGGCGTAAGGCTCGACCAGGCAATGCCCGGAGAGGACCACATGGGAAGCAAAGAACACATGGTCGCGGATCTCGCCATGGTGGCCGATGTGGTTGCCGCTCCACATCACCACATTGTTGCCGATGGTGGTGAAAGGTTGCAGCGTGTTGTCTTCGAGAATGAAGCAGTTTTCACCGATGACGTTGTCGTTCACCGTGGCATTGGGGCTGACATAGCTAATGAAGTCGTAGCCCTTTTCCTTGCCCTGAATGTACACCGACTCACGCAGGCGGTTCATCTTGCGCCCGGTCATGGGGGCAAACAGCTTGTAGTGGGTGCTTGGGAAATAGTCCTGCAGGGTTTCGAAAGGCACCACCGGCAGCCCTTCGAACATTCTCGATTCCGGCAGGTAGCGTTCGTGCACGGTAAAGCCGACCACGTCCACTGCAGGGTCTTTTTTCAGGTAGTAGTGCGCCAGTTGGGCGGTGTCCAGCACTCCGAAAATGACAACTTTTGGCATCAGGGTATCCAGGGTGTTCGAGGATGAGTCAGGTCAACCGGAGCTGAGCGTACGCTGTGTATACTGCTGGCCACGATAGCACCTCCGCTTGCGTAACAAAAAAGGGCACCGGGCCGATGGGAAAGATTCTTGATCGAAATCAAATCCGCTTTTATCGCGAGCAGGGTTACTTGGTTGCCGACGGCATTTTCGACCCGCTTCATCTCGATGAAACCCTTGCCCACTTCAATCTGGCATTTGCCCAACAGTTGGACCGCATGGCTCTGCCTGTCGCTGGTGGCCCTACCCTTGAAGCCCTGCACCTGAACATGGCCGCACTGCTGGGGGCGAGCGTTCCTCTCTATCTGGCGACGCTGCGCATGTGCTCCAAGCTGTACGGCGTCTACCGGCTGATGACCGCCGAGCGCCTGCGCGACGCAGCTGCCGACCTGGGCGTCGTCACTCCGTTGTTCCAGACCACCCCTGTGTTGCATCTGATGTCGAAAAAATTGGTGATCCCGGGAGGTTATCAGGGGTTCGACGTGCACCAGGACTGGACTTCAGTCCAGGGCAGCCTGGATACCATCACCACCTGGATCCCGTTCATGGACATCGACCCGCAGTTGTTCACCATGGAGGTGATGCCCGGCAGCCATTTGCTGGGCCTGCTTAGCGGCGACCAGGAACAGCATGTGTTGAGGGTCGACGAAAAGCACTTCAAGGAAGATGACTTCGTTCCTGTCTGTGTCGGCAAGGGCGGCGTTTGCTTGATGTCGAACTTCACCATTCATCGGTCTTCCCGTGAAGGGGATGAACGTTTGCGGATTTCCGTGAGTGGGCGCTATGAAAATGCCAGTGAGCCCACGTTCATCGAGCGTGAGTATCCGTTCACCCAGCACAAGACTATACAGCGCGGGTTGATTACCGAGCACTTTCCGAGCGTGGAACAGGTACGCGGCGTGTATGCCAGCGAAGGCCACCAATAGCCGACATATGGCCTGCATCGGCTGCACGCACGCTTAAAGTTTCCTGCCGGCATGCCGATCACTGAAGCACTGGATACAGGCAATGCACCTGTATCGCCGTGGTTGGAGTTCCCGCCCTCAGCGGCTGGATGCGTCGCCTTGCGTCCGCTTCAATCCATGCACCGCTGCCAGTCGACGTAGTTCGTGGTGGGCATTGGTCTCAATGAGGTCCTGAAGGGGCAAGTATGAATTTTTATGTCAATCAGGTGAAGAACAAGCCGGACTACCGGGGCTCGCTGTTCAGGGGTGATATCTTCCTGGAAACCGGCCTTGGCAATGCACATGAGCTGTGTGCATTGGCCCGGCAGAGCATCACCGCCGCCTTTGATGGCGAAACTGACCACCAGTCGCTGCACAAAATGATGCCGGTGGAGACTTTCGTAGAGCGCGTCACGGCGCTCAAGCGGCAGTTTACCAATGGCCCGCAGGCCAAGGCGTTGATCCGCGATTTCATTCGCGAGATTGGGGCCGACCCCAAGGACTATATCTTCGACGTGCCTCGTGTGCGTGTAGTGCCCAACTACGAATACCTGCATGCAGGTGTGAGTTACGCATACAAGCCCCACCGCGATACCTGGTACGGCAGCGTGGAAAGCCAGGTGAATACCTGGATGCCGGTGTACAGCATCGAGCCCGAACAGACCATGATGATCAACCCGGCCTATTTCGAGCGGCCGGTGCGCAACAGCTCCGCCGATTGGAGCCTCAATGACTGGATCCATGTGCAACGGCACAAGGCTTCGCAGAACATTACCGAAGAAACCCGGGTACACCCGGTGCCGCTGGAAGACATCGATACCAGCGGCGAACTGCGTGTGGCTGCCAACAGTGGCGAAATGCTGATTTTCTCTGGTGCCCATCTACACGGCACCGTAGCCAACTTCACCGACAAGGTACGGTTCAGCGTGGACTTCCGCCTGATCCACCTGCAAGACCTGCTGCATAAGCGCGGTGCACCGAACGTCGACAACGGTTGTTCGGATGCAGAGGCCGGCTTCAAAGACTTTTTCAATGCCAGCGACTTTTCGCAATTCCAGGGAGTTAACCCATGACCAAGCGTCGTCTGACTGCTGCCGAGGTCGAGTACAACGAAAAGCGCGCCAGCGTGCTGAGCCGTGTCGATGCCCAATACGTGGCTGATGCGCCGTTCGTGTTTGCCAACCGTATCGCCGTGACCGCTGCGCTTTCGCGCATCGAACTGTTCAAGATGGTGCAGGACATTCCGGGCGCTATCGTCGAGTGCGGCGTATACAAAGGCAACTCGTTGATGCTGTACATGCAGCTATCGATGATTCTGGAACCCTATGCGATCAACCGTTCGATCATCGGTTTCGATACCTTCGGCGGCTTTGCCAGCATCGATGCCGAGCAGGATCCAGCCGATATCAACGAAAGCATGTTCTCCGACACCGACGAGACCCTGATTCAGGACATGATCGAGGCCAACGATCTGATTCGCCCGGTCAATCGGATCCCGCGCTGCGAGATCGTCAAGGGCGACATTCTGGAAACCGTGCCTGCCTTTGTGAAAACCCGCCCCGATCTGGTAGTGGCCATGCTGATCCTCGACACGGACCTGTATTCGTCCACCAAGGTGGCGCTGGAGACTTTCCTGCCTTACATGCCTAAAGGCGCGATCGTGGTGCTGGACGAAGTCGCCTACCGCAACTTCCCTGGCGAGACTGCCGCGCTGCGTGACGTGCTGGATCTGAACAAGATCGAACTCAAGCGCCTGCCGTTCGATTCGTCGGTGGGCTACTTCCGCGTTTGAACTGATCATCAGCATGTCTGCAGGCCAATGCAGCATCGCCGAATGAAAAAAAGCCCGCAGCGCCGAGGGCGCTGCGGGCCAAATCGGCCGAAGCCGCTTCAGTGTCAGATGTGCAGGGCGTGGCCCAGCGCGCGCAATGCCGCTTCCTGCACCGCTTCGCCCAGGGTCGGATGAGCGTGGATAGTGCCCGCGATATCCTCCAGCCGCGCGCCCATTTCCAATGACTGGGCAAACGCTGTGGACAGCTCTGAAACCGCCACGCCAACCGCCTGCCAACCCAGGATCACGTGATTGTCACGCCGCGCCACCACGCGCACGAAGCCGGTTTTCGACTCCAGGCTCATGGCGCGGCCATTGGCGGCGAAGGGGAACTGCGCGACGATGCAGTCCAGCCCTTGCTGGCTGGCCTGTTCCGGGGTCTTGCCGACCACAACGACTTCCGGGTCTGTAAAACACACCGCTGCAATTGCGCAGGGCTCGAACCGTCGTGCCTTGCCGGCAATGATTTCCGCGACCATTTCACCTTGCGCCATTGCGCGGTGTGCCAGCATCGGTTCGCCGGCCACGTCACCGATGGCCCAGACGTTGCGCATGCTGGTCTGGCAGCGTTCGTCGATGGCGATGGCCGCACCGTTCATCTTCAGTTCGAGGCTTTCCAGATTGAAGCCGTGCGTGCGCGGGCGGCGGCCAACGGCCACCAGCACCCGGTCGGCCTCCAGGCGCAGCTGTGCACCTTGAGCATCGCGGGCCAGCAAGCAACCGCTGTCGTAACCTTCGACGCTGTGCCCAAGGTGCACAGCGATGCCCAGCTTCTTCAGCGATTCGGCCACCGGCGCGGTCAGCTCGCTGTCGTAGGTCGGCAAGATGCGCTCACGCGCCTCCACCACGCTCACCTGCGCGCCCAGCTTGCGGTAGGCGATGCCTAGCTCCAGGCCGATATAGCCGCCGCCAACCACCACCAGATGCTGGGGCAGTGTTCGGGGGGTCAGGGCTTCGGTCGAAGAAATGATCGGCCCGCCCAGCGGCAGCATGGGCAGTTCGACGCTGTTCGAGCCGGTGGCCAGCAGCAGGTGCTCGCACTGGATGCGCTGGCCATCGACGTCGACGTGCTTGCCGTCGAGGATCTTCGCCCAGCCATGGATGACCTTGACCCCGTGTTTTTTCAGGAGTGCAGCGACGCCAGTGGTCAGTCGGTCAACGATGCCGTCCTTCCAGGCCACGCTGCGGCCGATGTCCAGGCGTGGCGTGGAGACGCTGATGCCAAGTTCGGACGGCTCGGTGTAGCGGGATGTCTGATGGAACTGCTCGGCCACATGGATCAGTGCCTTGGACGGGATGCAGCCGATGTTCAGGCAGGTGCCGCCCAGCGCCTGGCCTTCCACCAGCACGGTGGGGATGCCCAGTTGCCCGGCGCGGATGGCGGCCACGTAGCCGCCAGGGCCGCCGCCGATGATCAGCAGGGTGGTGTCGATAGTCTGTTGCATGCTCACTCCACGAACAGGCAGGCGGGTTGTTCAAGCAGGCCACGTACAGCCTGGATGAACAGCGCGGCATCCATGCCATCGACCACACGGTGGTCGAACGAGCTGGACAGGTTCATCATCTTGCGAATAACGATCTGGCCATCGATCACCATCGGCCGCTCGACGATACGGTTGACCCCGACGATCGCCACTTCCGGTGTGTTGACCACCGGTGTGCTGACGATGCCACCCAAGGCGCCCAGGCTGGTCAGGGTGATGGTGGAGCCGGACAGTTCCTCGCGGCTGGCCTTGTTGTTGCGTGCGGCGCTCGCCAGCCGGGAAATCTCGCCGGCGTTGCCCCACAGGCTGCCCGCTTCGGCGTGGCGCAGCACCGGTACCATCAGCCCGTTGTCGCCCTGTGTGGCGACCCCCACATGCACCGCACCATGGCGGGTGATGACCTGGGCTTCGTCGTCGTAGGTCGCGTTGATCTGCGGGAAGTCGCGCAGTGCCACGACCAGGGCGCGGACCAGGAATGGCAGCAGGGTCAGCTTGCCGCGGCTGTCGCCGTACTTGCTGTTGAGCTCTTGGCGCAGGGCTTCGAGTGCGGTGACGTCGATTTCCTCGACATAACTGAAGTGCGCCACACGGCGCTTGGCATCCTGCATGCGCTGGGCGATCTTGCGGCGCAGGCCGATCACTTGCACCTGTTCGCTGTCGGTGCGTTTCGCGTAGCCGCCTGGCGCCTGGCCCGCAGGGCTCTGCGGCTTGCTGATGAATGCATCCAGGTCTTCGTGCA
Source organism: Pseudomonas sp. Marseille-Q5299 (assembly GCF_943737035.1). Lineage (NCBI taxonomy): Bacteria > Pseudomonadati > Pseudomonadota > Gammaproteobacteria > Pseudomonadales > Pseudomonadaceae > Pseudomonas > Pseudomonas sp. Marseille-Q5299. The sequence goes on along the minus strand of NZ_CALSFR010000001.1, from coordinate 433,875 downwards.
GGATGCGCCCGGCCGGGCCGCTGCCATGCACGTAACGCAGTTCGATGCCGGCATCCAGGGCGCGCTTGCGCACGGCAGGCGAGGCCAGAGGTTTTTCGTCGGCCTGGCGCGCCACGATCGGCGCGGCGGTGTGCGCCGAGACAGCCGGGCTGGCTACCGGTTGCGCTTCGACACGCGGTTCTGCCTTGGCGGCTGCTGGGGCTGCTGGGGCTTCTACCGGCTTGGCCTGCGGCACATCCACATGGTTGCCGCTGCCTTCCACTTCGATGCGGATCAGCTCGCTGCCGACCGCCATCACTTCACCCGGCTGGCCGCCCAGGGCCAGCACCTTGCCGCTGACCGGCGAAGGGATTTCCACGGTGGCCTTGTCAGTCATGACATCGGCCACCACCTGGTCTTCGGCGATCACATCGCCGACCTTGACGAACCATTCGACCAGTTCGACTTGCGCGATGCCTTCGCCAATGTCCGGCATCTTGATGACGTGCGTGCCCATTCAGACCTCCATGACCCGTTTCAATGCCGCGCCTACCCGCGAAGGGCCTGGGAAATACGCCCATTCCTGTGCGTGAGGGTAGGGCGTGTCCCAACCGGTGACGCGCTCGATGGGCGCTTCGAGGTGATGGAAGCAATGCTCCTGCACCAGCGCTACCAGTTCGGCGCCGAAGCCGCAGGTACGGGTGGCTTCATGCACCACCACGCAGCGGCCGGTCTTTTTCACCGACGCGACGATGGTGTCCAGGTCCAGCGGCCAGAGGCTGCGCAGGTCAATCACTTCGGCATCCACACCGGTTTCCTCGGCGGCCACCTGGGCCACGTAGACGGTGGTGCCGTAGGTCAATACGGTGACGTCGTTGCCTGGGCGGGTGATGGCCGCTTTGTCCAGCGGCACGGTGTAGTAACCGTCCGGCACGGCACTTTGCGGGTGCTTGGACCACGGCGTCACCGGGCGGTCGTGGTGGCCGTCGAACGGGCCGTTGTACAAGCGCTTGGGCTCCAGGAAGATCACCGGGTCATCGCATTCGATCGAGGCGATCAGCAGGCCTTTGGCGTCGTACGGGTTGGAGGGCATCACCGTGCGCAGGCCGCACACCTGAGTGAACATCGCTTCGGGGCTCTGGCTGTGGGTCTGGCCACCGTAGATGCCGCCACCGCAAGGCATGCGCAGGGTCAGTGGCGAGATGAATTCGCCGGCCGAGCGATAGCGCAGGCGCGCCATTTCCGAGACGATCTGGTCGGAGGCGGGGTAGAAGTAATCGGCGAACTGGATTTCCACCACCGGCCGCAGGCCATAGGCACCCATGCCCACGGCGGTGCCGACGATACCGCTCTCGGAGATCGGCGCGTCGAACACGCGCGACTTGCCGTACTTGGTCTGCAGGCCCTCGGTGCAGCGGAACACGCCGCCGAAGTAACCCACGTCCTGGCCGTAGATCACCACGTTGTCGTCGCGCTCAAGCATGACGTCCATGGCCGAGCGCAGGGCCTGGATCATGGTCATGGTAGTGGTGGCCATGGCGGTTTCCGGTTTGATGCTGTTGTTGTGGTCGTTCATCTCAAACCCCCAGTTCCTGGCGCTGACGGCGCAGGTGGTCGGGCATTTCCTTGTACACGTCCTCGAACATCGAAGCTGCACTCGGGATGTGGCCGTTGGCCAGGGTGCCGTATTGTTCGGCTTCCTTTTGCGCCGCGATGACGGCCGCTTCGAACTCGGCGGTGACGGCCTGGTGTTCTTCCTCGGACCAGTGGCCGATCTTGATCAGGTGCTGCTTCAGGCGGGCGATCGGGTCGCCCAGCGGGAAGTGGCTCCAGTCGTCGGCAGGGCGGTATTTGGACGGGTCGTCGGAGGTTGAGTGCGGGCCGGCGCGGTAGGTGACCCACTCGATCAGGCACGGGCCCAGGCCACGGCGGGCGCGTTCGGCGGCCCAGCGCGAGGCGGCATATACAGCGACGAAATCGTTGCCGTCCACACGCAGGGAGGCGATACCGCAACCCACGCCACGGCCGGCGAAGGTGGTCGATTCGCCGCCGGCGATGGCCTGGAAGGTGGAGATCGCCCACTGGTTGTTGACCACGTTGAGGATGACCGGGGCGCGGTATACGTGGGCGAAGGTCAGCGCGGTGTGGAAGTCCGACTCGGCCGTGGCGCCGTCGCCGATCCAGGCCGAGGCGATCTTGGTATCGCCCTTGATCGCCGAGGCCATGGCCCAGCCGACCGCCTGTACGAACTGCGTCGCCAGGTTGCCGCTGATGGTGAAGAAGCCGGCTTCGCGCACCGAATACATGATCGGCAACTGGCGGCCTTTGAGCGGGTCGCGTTCGTTGGACAACAGCTGGCAGATCATTTCCACCAGCGACACGTCGCGGGCCATCAGGATGCTTTGCTGGCGGTAGGTGGGGAAGCACATGTCGGTGCGGTTCAGCGCCAGCGCCTGGGCGCTGCCGATAGCTTCTTCGCCCAGGCTCTGCATGTAGAAGGACATCTTCTTCTGGCGCTGGGCGACCACCATGCGGCTGTCGAATATCCGCGTCTTGAGCATGGCGCGCATGCCTTGGCGCAGCAGCTGCGGATCGATGTCTTCGGCCCATGGGCCAAGCGCATCGCCGTGCTCGTCGAGCACGCGGACCAGGCTGTTGGACAGGTCGGCAGTGTCGGCAGCATCGACATCGATGGGCGGTTTACGGACTTGACCCGCGTCGTTCAGGCGCAGGTAGGAAAAATCGGTCTGGCAGCCTGGCCGGCCGGTAGGCTCGGGCACATGCAAACGCAGGGGGGCGTACTCGTTCATGCTTTTTACGCTCGCTCGGATGTTGTTTTTGTGAGCTCTGAAGCGGCCGCCGCTGATCACCGGCTTGTGACTGGCAGGTCAGCGTCAATTACATAGTAGTGACACGCCGGGAGAATTTTTCTCTCAAGTTGATTGCCTTTAGCGAGCGGCGCAGATAAACATTCCGCATAAACACAAAAAACCGGTGATTTTGTCTCATGCGCAAACTCGATCGTACCGATATCGGCATTCTCAACAGCCTTCAGGACAACGCCCGCATCACCAACGCAGAACTTGCGCGGTCGGTGAACCTCTCGCCCACGCCCTGTTTCAACCGGGTCAAGGCCATGGAAGAGCTGGGCGTGATCCGCCAGCAGGTGACCTTGCTGTCGCCAGAGGTGCTGGGGCTGGATGTCAATGTGTTCATCCATGTCAGCCTGGAGAAGCAGGTAGAGCAGGCGCTGCACCGCTTCGAGGAAGAAATAGCCGAGCGGCCGGAGGTGATGGAGTGCTACCTGATGACTGGCGACCCCGATTATTTGCTACGGGTGCTGTTGCCGAGCATCCAGGCGCTGGAGCGGTTTCTCGATTACCTGACGCGGCTGCCGGGGGTGGCGAACATACGGTCGAGCTTTGCCTTGAAGCAGGTGCGGTATAAAACGGCGCTGCCATTGCCGTCCAATGGCATGACCCTGCGCGAGTGAGGGGGCAACAACTGCATCGTTGCGGATGCAGGTGCTTGATATTTTAAACACCCCCAGCCTATGTTGTTGCCAGCCCATAACAACAAGGACAAGCGTCATGACCACCGCAGCCCCGCGCTCGCTCGCCGAGCACCTCCAGGGCATCGACCAGATCGAATGTGTCACTCCCGACCTTAACGGTGTCCCCCGTGGCAAGGTCATGACTGCCGAAGGCTTCCTCGAAGGCAGGCGCCTGCAAATGGCACGTGGCGTCTTGTTGCAATGCATCATGGGGGGCTACCCGCCAGCGAAGTACTACGGCAGCGACGATGGTGATCTGGCCCTGGTGGCGGAGCCTGCGCAGATCCACCGCTTGCCCTGGAGCGAGGAGGGCCTGGCGCTGGCGATCTGCGATGCCAATGAGCTCGATGGCCGGCCGTCAGGGCTGTCCACCCGCGGGCTGCTCAAAGCGGTGATCGCCCGCTACGCCGCTTTGGGCCTGGCGCCGGTCGTTGCAACCGAGCTGGAGTTCTTCGTCTTTGCGCCCAACAGTGACCCTGTACAGCCATTTTTGCCGCCGTTGGGCAAGGATGGCCGCCGCGAGCTCGGCCACTCGGCATTCAGTGTCAGTTCCAACAACGGCCTGCGGCCGTTCTTTCAGGAGGTTTATCAGTGCATGGCGGCGCTGGGCCTGCCGCGCGACACCTTCATGCATGAAATGGGCGTCAGCCAGTTCGAAATCAACCTGCTGCACGGTGACCCCTTGTTGCTGGCCGACCAGACCTTCCTGTTCAAGCACCTGCTCAAGGAAGTCGCGCTCAAGCATGGCCTGACAGTGGTGTGCATGGCCAAGCCCCTGGCGCATACGCCGGGTAGCTCGATGCATATTCATCAGAGCCTGGTGGAGATCGCCACGGGGCGAAACGTGTTCAGCGATGACCAGGGGCGGCCGAGCCAGACCTTCCATCATTTCATAGGCGGCCTGCAGGCGTGCATGGCCGATTTCACTGCGCTGTTCGCGCCCAATGTCAACTCGTACCAGCGGCTGTGCCATCCGTATGCGTCGCCGAACAATGCCTGTTGGTCGGAGGACAACCGCGCTGCGGGGCTACGTATTCCGGCCAGCGCCCCCGTAGCGCGGCGGGTCGAGAACCGCCTGCCGGGTGCAGATGCAAACCCCTACCTGGCCGTTGCCGCCAGCCTGGCAGCCGGCCTGCACGGCATCGAGCAGCGCCTGGAGCCTGCACCGGCCATCCAGGGTGAGTTCGAGGTGCCTGAGCACCTGAGCCTGCCATGCACCCTGCACGCGGCGCTGGAGCGCCTCAAGCGCAGCGCCTTGGCCCGGGAACTGTTCGGGGCTGAGTTCATCGAAGGTTACGCTGCGGCCAAGACGCTCGAGTTGACTGATTTCTACAACGAGATCACGCCGTGGGAGCGGCGAGTGTTGGCGGCACAAGCCTGAGCGCGACACGAACGCTACTGCGCGCGCCCCTGTTCTGCTATTTCGCAGGCAGGGGACTGCGCCGTGGCTGATTTGCTTTTATGCTTGCCAGCAAGCCAACGCCACCTGACCAGGGAGCCCGACGGGACGTATGCGAAACATCTGGAAGCCGTTTCAGTCGTTGTATTTCGCTGCCTTGATGATGCTTATCGGCTCGGGTCTGCTCAGTACTTACCTGGCACTGCGCCTGGCGGCCGATCATGTCGACAGCCTATGGGTCGGTGCCTTGATGGCGGCCAACTATTTCGGCCTGGCTGTTGGTGGCAAGGTTGGCCACCGACTGATCGGCCGGGTAGGGCACATCCGGGCCTATACCACCTGCGCCGGAATCGTCTGCGCGGCAGTGCTGGGCCATGGCATGACCAACTGGCTACCGGCCTGGGTCGGGCTGCGGATGCTCGTTGGCCTGGGCATGATGTGCCAGTACATGGTCATCGAAAGCTGGCTCAACGAGCAGGCCGACGCCAAGCACCGCGGCGCGGTGTTCGGCGGCTACATGATTGCCTCCTACCTGGGGCTGGTGCTCGGTCAGCTGATTCTGGTGGTGCACCCCGAGCTTGGCCCTGAGCTGTTGATGCTGGTCGCGATGTGCTTCGCCCTGTGCCTGGTGCCGGTGGCGATGACCCGGCGCATTCACCCGGCGCCGCTGCGCCCGGCACCGATGGAGCCTAAATTCTTCATCAAGCGCGTGCCGCAGTCGCTGAGCACCGTGCTTGGTTCGGGTTTGATCGTCGGCTCCTTCTACGGCCTGGCGCCGCTGTATGCGTCCAGCCAGGGGCTTTCCACCGAGCAGATCGGCTTGTTCATGGGTAGCTGCATCTTTGCCGGGCTGCTGGTGCAGTGGCCGTTGGGCTGGTTGTCCGACCGTTATGACCGGGCCGTGCTGATCCGCAGCGTGGCTGTGGGCCTGGCGCTGGCGGCGGCGCCGCTGGCGATCCTGCCCAATGTGCCACTGGAGTTGCTGTTCGGTATCGGCTTTCTGATTTCGCTGCTGCAGTTCTGCCTTTATCCCCTGGCTGTCGCTTTTTCCAATGACCACGTGGAAAGCGAGCGGCGTGTCTCCTTGACCGCCATGCTGCTGGTCACCTACGGCGTGGGGGCGTGCATCGGGCCGCTGGCGGCGGGGGTGCTGATGAAGGTGCTGGGCGCGCAGATGCTGTATGCCTTCTTCGTGTTCTTCGCGCTGGTGCTGGTGTGGCGGATTCGTCCGAAGGCGGTCACCGGGCTGCACCAGGTACAGGATGCACCGTTGGGGCACGTGGCTATGCCGGCGGCGGGTTCGCCATTGTCGGCGGCGCTCGACCCGCGGGTGGATGAACAGACCGTGCAGGAGGTGATGCAGGCGCCGGTGGCGGCTGAAGATACCGAGGCGGAAGAGAAGGCCGAACCGGCTGATCCGGGCGAGGTTAGCAAGCCGGTTTGAGGCGGGGCCGGGGTAGGCACAAAAAAATTAGCTTTATTAGGGCTGCTGCGCAGCCCATCGCCGGCAAGCCGGCTCCTACAGGTACAGCGCAGACTTCAAGAGCTGCGCAGACCCTGTGGGAGCCGGCTTGCCGGCGATGGGCCGCAAAGCGGCGCTAAATCGCTTGAAAGACTGGCACTAGTCTTGAGGTGGCGTTTGCGCGTTCGGCAGGCGATCAATAATCGTCTTTATCGAACCGCCGCGCTTCGCGCTGCAACTGGTATACGAAGCTCTCTATCTTGCGCTGCGCCTGGCCATTGAGGTTATGGAAACGCACGCCGGCAAAGGTGGTGTTGATCCGCTCTTCGTGATGCAGGTGGCGCAGCTCGACCATGGTGTCCACCAGCCCCAGCGGGTTGCTGGCCTTGAAGCGCTCGTAAACCTGGCCCAGTTGCAGGCGCTCCTCGACATTGCCTTCAAAGCGCAGTTTGCAGCCCGTGGCGGAGATGTCCAGCAGCTTGCCGCGCAAAGCGCCATTGCCCTTGAGGTGGGTGCCGTCGAGAATCACATCGACCAGCTGCGACAGCTTCAGCGCGGCGCGAAATGCATTGCGGCGCTGGTGGTAGGTCATCTCGTCCGGCAGGGCACCGCGGTATGAGCGGTGGCCATCTACCTCGGTGATCCTCAGTTCGTGGTTGCACTCCCACGCAATGCGTACGCCGTCATGGAAACCTTCGACGCGGAACGGCTCGCCGTTCTCGATGAATTTTTCGCCATCGCGCGGGATCATCTCGTCCAGCGCCAAGGTATTGCTGTCACGGTCCACATGAACCACGTAGCTCTGAAAGCGCTGGCTGCGCTCATGGAAGGTGATGATCAAAGGATCATGGCTCTCCATCAACTGGCGCAGGTTGGCCGCAATCTCCAAAGGAGTGTTCAGCACCTTTGGCGGCTGCGGAGCATCGGTCTCATTGAACACGGGTTATCAATCTCCAGGCAAAAACGACACACGCAAGTAACGGCATTTTGCCAGTATGTTCCGTGCCTTGATAGAACTAATCACACTTGGCTGAGCGCCCGGGGCTTGGCCAATGGCGAGGTGGCGCCACGGCTGTCGTAGAGCGACGGAGAGTCGCCGCCCATGAGGATTCTGATCTGGTTGGCTGTGACGTGCTGTTGTACCTGAACGATCCTGCCATTGGTCTCGTTGACCTTCTGACAGGTTTCCATCAATTCGGTCAGCACGTTGAGTTGTTGCATGATGACTTCACCGTTCGGCGACTGCGCAGCGACGGCCTGCACCCCGGCGCGGTCGGCGCTGAGGCCGAGGCTGGTGAGCAGGTGATTGCGTCGCAGGCCTTGCTGCTCGAGCAGAACGATCAGCGACTGCTTGCGGGCCAGAATGCCCTCCAGCGGCGCCATATCGCGCCCGTGCAGGGCGACTGCCTCCTGCTCAAGCAGGTCGAGCAGCTCCTGGGTAGGGGCGATGTCGTCTTCGATCAGTTGCAGCAATGTGATGTCGTGCATGGCTAACTCTTGGCTTTTCAAGCGTCCGTGAAGTCAGCGCGCCGAACGGTCAGCGCTGGGCTTCGAAATCGAGCAGTTTGCTGGCGACCCGGCCGGCATCGACCTGGTAGCTGCCATCTGCGATCGCCTGTTTCAACTGTGCCACGCGGGCATTGTCGACAACGGGCTGGTCGCGCAGCTTGTCGCTGACCTTTTGCAACTGCTGGGCCTCTTGGCTGAGGTGTACCGCTTCTCCGCTGGCGCTTGCGCTTTTCGGCGCGGTGGTTTCGCCGGACTTGTCGGCGTTGCCGGGCGCGGCATTGCCGCGAACGCCGCCCGTGATGGACGGAGAGTTATTCAAACGACTGAAGTCGATGACCATGATCAGAAACCCCTGGGTATTTGGACGCTTGCCATGTTTTCGGCCATCCCGAAAGAAACTTTAGGCACAAATGCTTAGCCGCCTGTCGGCAAGCCCGCGAACCCGTTCTGACACAGTTTAGGAAAAGCGGTTGCACACCGCCAGCCCAATCTACATGGCGACCTCCACTTGGCCGGGGGCCGTGACCCGGGCCTTCACTACCCGCTGCGAATTCAGGTTGCGCACCCGGATCTGTTCGCCCTGGCCGCCCTTGCTGAGGGCCTCGCCGGGCATACGTACGGCGAGGCTGCCGCTGCGGGCGATGATCACCACATGATCGCCCTTGCGTATCACTTCGGCCTGCTCCAGGTGCTGCGGGGTCAGCACCTGGTCGATCACCGTCGGGCGCAGCATCTTCATGCCGACCGCCTGGTCGAGGTCGGTGAGAAAGCCTTGGGTGAGGGTGCCAACGTCACGTTCGCGCAGGGCCACGTCACCTTCGCCAACGATATTCTGGCGCTTCAGCGGGCGGGTAACCACCACCACATCGCGGAACAGCCGCACTGTTGCCGGTACGAAGACGGTCCACGGCGCGGCGCCGTTGCAGGCTACACGTATCGTTACACGCCCCAGTGGCTGCGCCGGGCTTTCCAGCGAGGCGTCCAGTTGCTGGCTGCACAGGGGCATGCGCAGGCGCGGGTCGAGCGAGTTGACCTGTATTTCGTAGCGGCCTGCTGTCTGGGTCGTGGCCAGGTAATCCTCTACGGTGAATTCAAGAAACCCTTGGGTGACACCGATAAGCTGTTCAGGCAAGGTAACCGCGTCCGCCAGCGTGCGAGCGCCGGGTGCCAGCAGGCACAGCGCAGCCAGCGAGCCGCTCAGCAGGTGCGTCAGTCGTCGGAAAATTGTCGTTTTCGTGTACATGACGCTCAAAAAAGCAAAGCCCGTGCCGACTCGCTGTAGGAGTGGCTACGAAATGGCAGAAAGAAAAAGGAGTCAGGCATGGCGGGGGTTATGGATTCAGTCAACCAGCGCACACAGCTGGTTGGGCAGAATCGCCTGGAGTTGCTGCTGTTCCGCCTCAATGGCGCGCAGCTTTACGGCATCAACGTGTTCAAGGTCCGCGAGGTGCTGCAATGCCCTGAGCTGACCGTGCTGCCCAAGTCCCACCCGGTGGTGCGTGGTGTGGCCAACATTCGTGGGGCGACCATTCCGATTCTCGACCTGTCGATGGCCACCGGTTTGCCCGGGCTGAAGGAAGAGACTCGCAACAGCTTCGTGATCATCACCGAGTACAACACCAAGACCCAGGGTTTTCTGGTGCACTCGGTGGAGCGCATCGTCAACATGAACTGGGAAGAGATCCACCCGCCACCCAAGGGCACCGGCCGCGATCACTACCTGACTGCGGTCACCCGGGTGGACAACCGCATGGTTGAAATCATCGACGTGGAAAAGGTGCTGGCCGAGGTGGCGCCGTCGTCCGAGTCGGTGTCAGCCGGTGTGGTCGATGCCGAGACGCAGGACAAGGCCGTACTGCTGCGTGTGCTGACCGTCGATGATTCGTCGGTGGCGCGCAAGCAGGTCAGCCGCTGCCTGCAGACGGTCGGTGTCGAGGTGGTGGCGCTCAATGATGGGCGCCAGGCTCTGGACTACCTGCGCAAGCTGGTGGACGAGGGCAAGCGGCCGGAAGAAGAGTTCCTGATGATGATTTCGGACATCGAGATGCCAGAGATGGACGGCTATACGCTGACGGCCGAGATCCGCAGTGACCCGCGCATGCAAAAACTGCATATCTGCCTGCATACTTCGTTGTCCGGGGTGTTCAACCAGGCGATGGTCAAGAAGGTCGGTGCCGATGACTTCCTGGCCAAGTTCAAGCCGGACGACCTGGCCCAGCGCGTGGTCGACCGGATCAAGGCAACGCATTGAAGTAGCCGGGAGGCGACTCCCGGTACCTGTGATTGAAAAGAGGCCGCAGTAGTGTCTACGGGTAATTTGGATTTCGAACAGTTCCGGGTATTCCTGGAGAAAGCCTGTGGCATCCTGCTGGGTGAGAACAAGCAGTACCTGGTCTCCAGCCGACTGAACAAGCTGATGGAGCAGCAGGGCATCAAGAGCCTGGGTGAGCTGGTGCAGCGCATCCAGGCCCAGCCACGTGGCGGCTTGCGCGAGCAGGTGGTGGATGCGATGACCACCAACGAAACCTTGTGGTTTCGCGATACCTACCCATTCGAAGTGCTGAAGAACAAGGTCATTCCCGAGTTCATCAAGAACAACCCCGGCCAGCGCCTGCGCATGTGGTCGGCGGCCTGCTCGTCGGGCCAGGAGCCGTACTCCATTTCGATGGCCATCGATGAGTTCGAGCGCGCCAACCTGGGCCAGTTGAAGATGGGTGCGCAGATCGTTGCCACCGACCTGTCCGGTTCGATGCTGAACAACTGCAAGACCGGCGAGTACGACAGCCTGGCGATCGCCCGTGGCCTGTCCCAGGAGCGCTTGCAGCGCTACTTCGACACCAAGGGGCCAGGGCGCTGGGCGGTGAAACCGGCCATTCGCAGCCGGGTCGAGTTCCGCTCGTTCAACCTGCTCGACAGCTATGCCGCGCTGGGCAAGTTCGACATCGTGTTTTGCCGGAATGTGTTGATCTATTTCTCGGCACAGGTGAAGAAAGACATCTTGCTGCGTATTCACAGCACCCTGAAGCCGGGTGGGTATCTTTTCCTGGGGGCGTCCGAGGCGCTCAATGGTTTGCCGGACCATTACCAGATGGTGCAGTGCAGCCCGGGAATCATTTACCAGGCCAAGTGATGGGCTGCGGGCTGTTTTGGGAAGCCTGACATCGAGCGCCGCCAGCGCGGCGTTCGATCTCAAGAAACCCGCACTCTAAAAGCAGGCCTTTTGCACCCCGTCGCCACTCACGCCGCTTGACGTCAATTTTTTGTTTTGCCGCTTTTGCCGCCCGGCAATTGCCGCTTTCCCTTCTCCAGGCGGAAGCCTTTTGCCGCTTTTCTGGCATCGCGCCATCAGCCATCCCTGCTCCAGCCCAATGTTTCCGGCCTTTCAAAACATTGGCACAGCCCTTGCTATAGCTTGGCCAACGATATTCCGGTCAACCTTCGAAGGTTTCCCCGACATGAGCATCAGTTTCGACAAGGCGCTTGGCATCCATGAAAAGGCCCTGGGCTTCCGCGCCCAGCGCGCCGAAGTGCTGGCCAACAACATCGCCAACGCTGACACGCCCAATTACAAGGCGCGTGACATGGACTTCTCTTCGGTGCTCGCCGCCGAAAGCCAGAAGCAGCAGAGCGGTGGCCGCTTTGCCATGGACCGTACCAACAGCCGCCACATCGAGGCCGAAGGCCTGGCAATGGCCGACGACACGCTGCAGTACCGCACGCCGACGCAGCCGTCGATCGACCAGAACACCGTGGACGCCCAGATCGAGCAATCGAACTACACGGAAAACGCCATTGGCTTCCAGGCCAGCTTTACCCTGCTCAACAGTAAATTCAAAGGGCTGGTATCGGCCCTGCGCGGAGAATGACCATGTCCCTGTCCAGTGTCTTCAACATTGCCGGTAGCGGCATGAGTGCGCAGAACACCCGCCTCAACACCGTTGCTTCCAACATCGCCAACGCCGAGACCGTTTCGTCGAGCATCGACCAGACCTACCGCGCGCGGCACCCGGTGTTTGCCACCACCTTCCAGAATGCGCAAGCCGGCGGCAGCCAGTCGCTGTTCGAAGATCAGGGTGAGGCAGGGCAGGGTGTGCAGGTCAAGGGCATCATCGAAGACCAGAGCAACCTCGAAGCACGCTACGAGCCCAACCATCCGGCGGCGAACAAGGACGGTTACGTCTACTACCCGAACGTCAATGTGGTCGAGGAGATGGCTGACATGATCTCCGCCAGCCGCGCGTTCCAGACCAACGCCGAGCTGATGAACACCGCCAAGAACATGATGCAGAAAGTACTGACCCTGGGTCAGTGATAAGGAATCCAGACCATGGCAGTCGATAGCACCAGCGGTGTGAACCTCAATGATGTCCTGACTGCGTCGGGCGTCGGTGGCACCGCCAAGAAAGCCACCGATACCGCGTCCAAGACCGGTACCGACGCGCTTGGCAAGGACGCGTTCCTGCAGTTGCTGGTTACCCAGATGCAGCACCAGAACCCGCTGGACCCGCAGGAGAACGGCGAGTTCGTGGCCCAGTTGGCGCAGTTTAGCAGCCTGGAAGGCATCACCTCCCTGAACGAATCGGTCAGCAGCATCACCAATGCCATGGCTTCGTCCCAGGCCCTTCAGGCCTCGTCACTGGTCGGCCGTTCGGTGGTGGTGCAGAACGACAAGGCGGTGGTCGATACCACCCAGAGCTTCAATGCGCAGTTCGTCGTGCCGCAGGCAATCAGTGAAGCGAAGATCACCATCAAGGACAAGGACGGCAACACCGTCAAGACCATCGAGTTGGGCGAGCAGGCAGCCGGTTATGCCGATTTCATCTGGGACGGCACCAACAACAGTGGCGAGAAGGTCGACCCGGGTACCTACACCTTCACCGCCAGCACCACCGTGGATGGCCAGTCGGTGCAGATGAGCACGCTGCTGCCGGCCAAGGTGACCAGCGTCAGCTTCAATGCCACCGGCGAAATGGTGCTCAACCTTGCGGGCGTCGGCAAGGTCTCCCTCTCTGACGTACAAACCATCGGTATCTAAGGCCCGCTAGCGCGGCACAGGAGCGAATTCATGTCTTTCAATATCGGCCTTAGCGGTCTGTACGCAGCCAACAAGCAGCTGGACGTTACCGGCAACAACATCGCCAACGTCAATACCACCGGCTTCAAATCCTCGCGTGCCGAGTTCGCCGACGTCTATGCCGGCGCCAATCGCCTGGGTGTGGGCAAGAACCAGGTCGGCAACGGCGTGCGTCTGGCGGCGATCTCGCAGCAGTTCTCCCAGGGTGACGTCAATAACACGGGTAACGTGCTGGACATGGGTATCCAGGGTCAGGGCTTTTTCGTCCTCTCCGACAACGGCTCGCGCGTCTACACCCGTGCCGGTGCTTTCCAGGCCGACAAGAACAACTTCGTGGTCACCTCTGATGGCCTGCGCCTGCAAGGCTACGCTGCCGATGCCAATGGCAAGATCCAGAAGGGTGTGCTGTCTGACCTGCAGATCGACACCTCGGCACTGCAGCCCAAGGCCACCACGTTGATCGACCAAGGCATCAACCTGAATTCGTCGGCCACCGACATTCCGTTGGAAATCGATGATGGCACGGGCGCCATGGTGCCGAACCTGCCGTTCGATCCTGCCGACGAGACGACCTATTCCAAGTCGTTCCCGACCAAGGTGTACGACAGCCAGGGTAACGAGCACACCATGGAGCAGTTCTACCGCAAAACCGGTACGAACGAATGGACCATGTACACGTTGGTCGACGGTCGTAACCCGTTCGATCCTGCTTCCACCACGCCGCTGACCGGCACCATCAGTTTCAGTAGCGATGGTTCTGTCAGCAGCATGACTGCCGATAACACAGGGCACCCGGCGGGTGCATCGTTCACCGTGACCAACAACACCTTCACCATGACTGGTTGGGTGCCGGCGGTGGAAGATGCGGCGGGCAACTGGGCGTCCAATGGTGCTGCCGGCAACGCCGACGGCATGAAACTGTCGATGAACAGCACCACGTCCTACAACACCGAGACCGCGCGCATGTCGCAGTCCCAGGATGGCTACGCCACCGGTATCCTGTCGAGCCTGAGCATCGACTCCACTGGTGTGCTGTTCGCCAGCTTCAGCAACCAGCAGTCGCGCGCCATTGGCCAGGTGGCGCTGGCCAGCTTCGCCAACGAGCAGGGGCTGCAGCAGATCGGTGGCACCCGCTGGACCGAAACCTTCTCTTCCGGCATTCCCGGCATCGATGAGCCCAAGACCGGTACGCTGGGTAGCGTCGAGTCCAATGCGCTGGAGGCTTCGAACGTCAACCTGACCCAGGAGCTGGTCGAGCTGATCAAGGCGCAGAGCAATTACCAGGCGAACGCCAAGACCATCTCCACCGAAAGCACCATCATGCAGACCATCATTCAGATGACTTGATGGTCGCGGGTTAATGGTGTGAAGGCGAACCCCTTTGTCGTGAAGGGGTTTGTCGTTTTTGCAGGAGTGTTTCATGAAAAGGTTGCTTGTCGCGTTGCTCGCTGCCTTCTGCCTGTATCAGGCGCAGGCCGGTACTGCGCCCTGGTGGCGCTGGGAAAGCCAGGTGGATGGGCGCCTGGTGTGCTCGCAGTGGTCGCCGGGGGATGGTTGGAAGCGCTTTGCCGGGCCCTACAACAATGGCGGTTGCCGCGATCGGTGATTGCCTGCACCGGCCTCATCGCCGGCAATCCGGCTCCCACAGGGTTCTGAGCTGCGGATATCGCGGGAGCCGGCTTGCCGGCGATGAGGCCGGTGCAAGCACCTGCTTTGCCGCTACCGGCAACCCGGCGCCGGATAACCGGCGTTCTCATGGTCGGCAGCTCCCCTCAAAGCCTGTATTTACGGGCTATTCCACGATTTCAAAAAGTTGGTTCGGAACTTGCTTGAGTGCCTGCACAGCAACGGCGAGCGGCAAGCAATCGCCAGTGCAGCGGAGGATGACTGTGGACAAGATGCTTTACGTGGCCATGACCGGCGCCAGCCAGAACGCGCTGGCGCAGAAGGCCCATGCCAACAACCTGGCGAACATTTCCACCAATGGTTTCCAGCGTGACCTGGAGCAGGCGCGCTCGATGCCGGTGTTTGGTGACAGCTTTCCGTCGCGGGCGTATGCCATGACCGAGCGTCCTGCCACCGACTTCAGTGAAGGGCCCATGGTCGAGACCGGGCGTGACCTGGACGTGGCGGTGGCGGGGCAGGGCTTCATTGCCGTGCAGGCCCCCGATGGCAGCGAAGCCTACGTGCGTACCGGTAGCCTGAACATCGATGCCCTCGGCGTGCTGCGCGCCGGCAATGGCATGCCGGTGATCGGCAACGGCGGCCCGATCGCCATTCCGCCAGAGCAGAAGGTCGAAGTCGGCGCTGACGGCACCATCAGCATCCGCTCCATGGGTGAAGACCCACGGGTGATGGCTGAAGTCGACCGGATCAAGCTGGTCAACCCGGACACCAAAGGCCTGACCAAGGGCCTGGACGGGCTGATCCACACCACCAACGGCCAGCCGGCTGCTGCCGACGTCAACGTCAAGGTCGTGTCGGGCTTCCTGGAGGGCAGCAACGTCAATGCCGTCGAAGAGATGACGTCGGTGCTGGCGCTGTCTCGCCAATTCGAACTGCACGTGAAGATGATGAACGCGGCCAAGGAAGGCGACGAAGCCATGGCGCGTGTTTTGCAACTCGGCTAACCACACTTGAACGGGTGCCGTAAAACAGGCGCACGAGGAGAATACTGATGCTTCCGGCTCTTTGGGTCGCTAAAACCGGCCTGTCCGCCCAGGACACCAACCTGACGGTCATTTCCAACAACCTGGCCAACGTGTCGACCACCGGCTTCAAGCGTGACCGCGCCGAGTTCCAGGACCTGCTGTACCAGATCAAACGCCAGCCAGGCGCGCAGTCCACCCAGGACAGCGAACTGCCGTCGGGCCTGCAGGTCGGTACCGGTGTGCGCATCGTCGGCACTCAGAAAAACTTCCAGACCGGCAGCCTGCAGACCACCGAAAACCCGCTGGACATGGCGGTCAACGGCCGTGGTTTCTTCCAGGTGCTGCAGCCGGACGGAACGGTTTCGTATACCCGTGACGGTACCTTCCACCTGAACTCCGACGGCCAGATCGTCACCGCCAATGGTTTTGCGCTGGAGCCTGCGGTGGTCGTGCCGAACGACGCCCAGACCTTCACCGTCGGTCAGGACGGCACCGTGTCGATCACCACTGCGGGCAACCCGGCAGCGCAGGTGATCGGCAACATCCAGACCGCCGACTTCATCAACCCGGCCGGCCTGCAGGCGATCGGCGACAACCTGTTCCTGGAAACTGCTGCCAGTGGTGCCCCACAGGTCGGTACCCCAGGCCTGAACGGCTTCGGCACCACCCTGCAGCAGACCCTGGAAAACTCCAACGTCAGCACCGTGGAAGAGCTGGTGAACATGATCACCACTCAGCGCGCCTACGAGATGAACTCCAAGGTCATCTCCACCGCCGACCAGATGCTGTCGTTTGTCACCCAGCAGTTGTAAGCCCAAGTCCCTGTTACACCGTGAGGTAAGCGTCATGAATCGTCTGTTGTCCCTGTTCGCCCTGGGGGGGGCGGTGTTGCTGGCTGGTTGCGTCGCGCCGACGGCCAAGCCCAACGACCCGTACTACGCGCCGGTTTTGCCGCGCACCCCGTTGCCGGCAGCGGCCAACAACGGTTCGATCTACCAGGCCGGTTTCGAGCAGAACCTGTACAGCGACCGCAAGGCGTTCCGCGTCGGTGACATCATCACCATCACGCTCAACGAACGCACCTCGGCCAGCAAGAATGCCGGTTCGCAGATCCAGAAGGACAGCAGCGCCAACATCGGCCTGACCTCGCTGTTCGGTGCCACGCCGAGCACCAACAACCCGTTCGGCAGCGGCGATCTGTCGCTGGAAGCGGGCTACAGCGGTGAGCGCGCCACCAAGGGCGACAGCAAGGCTACCCAAGGCAATACGCTGACGGGTTCGGTCACTGTCACCGTCGCTGAAGTGCTGCCCAACGGCATCATCGCCGTGCGTGGTGAGAAGTGGATGACCCTGAACACCGGCGAAGAGCTGGTGCGCATCGCCGGCCTGATCCGCGCCGACGACATCGCCACCGACAACACAGTGCCGTCCACCCGTGTGGCCGATGCGCGCATCACCTATTCGGGTACCGGTTCCTTCGCCGACGCCAGCCAGCCTGGTTGGCTGGACCGTTTCTTCCTCAGCCCGCTTTGGCCCTTCTGAGTACGGATGAACATGTTCAACGTCAGGCAACTGATTGCCGCAACCTTGCTTCTGTCCTGTGCGTTCGGCGCCCATGCCGAGCGCCTGAAGGACATCGCCAGTATCTCGGGCGTGCGTTCCAACCAGTTGATCGGTTACGGCCTGGTGGTGGGGCTCAACGGCACGGGTGACCAGACCACCCAGACGCCATTCACCCTGCAGACGTTCAACAACATGCTGTCGCAGTTCGGCATCAAAGTGCCCGCCGGCTCCGGCAACGTGCAGCTGAAAAACGTCGCTGCGGTGTCGGTGCATGCCGACCTGCCGCCATTCGCCAAGCCGGGCCAGGTGGTGGACATTACCGTGTCCTCGATCGGCAACTCCAAGAGCCTGCGCGGCGGCAGCCTGCTGATGACGCCGCTCAAGGGTATCGACGGCAACGTCTATGCGATCGCCCAGGGCAACCTGGTGGTCGGCGGCTTCGATGCCGAAGGCCGCGATGGCTCGAAGATCACCGTCAACGTTCCGTCAGCTGGCCGTATCCCGGGTGGCGCTTCGGTGGAGCGTGCAGTACCGAGTGGTTTCAACCAGGGCAATAGTCTGACGTTGAACCTCAACCGGCCCGACTTCACCACCGCCAAGCGTATCGTCGACAAGGTCAACGAACTGCTGGGCCCAGGCGTGGCCCAGGCCGTGGATGGCGGCTCGGTGCGCGTCAGCGCGCCGATGGACCCGACTCAGCGTGTGGACTACCTGTCGATCCTTGAAAACCTGGAGATCGACCCGGGCCAGGCTGTTGCCAAGGTCATCATCAATTCGCGTACCGGCACCATCGTGATCGGCCAGAACGTCAAGGTCTCGCCGGCCGCGGTGACCCACGGCAGCCTGACCGTGACCATCACCGAAGACCCGATCGTCAGCCAGCCGGGGCCGTTCTCCAATGGCGAGACGGCCGTGGTGCCGCGCTCGCGGGTCAACGCGCAACAGGAAGCCAAGCCGATGTTCAAGTTCGGTCCGGGCACCACGCTGGATGAAATCGTCCGTGCGGTGAACCAGGTGGGCGCAGCGCCCAGCGACCTGATGGCCATCCTCGAAGCCCTGAAACAGGCCGGCGCCTTGCAGGCCGACCTGATCGTGATCTGAGGACGCCACGCATGAACTCGAAAAGCCTGGTTTCCAGCGCGGCCGACAGCGGCGCCTACACCGACCTCAATCGCCTGAGCTCGCTCAAGCACGGTGATCGCGACAGCGACGCCAATGTGCGCAAGGTGGCCCAGGAGTTCGAGTCGCTGTTCATCAGCGAAATGCTCAAGGCCTCGCGCAAGGCCAGTGATGTACTGGCCGATGACAACCCGATGAACAGCGCGACGGTCAAGCAGTACCGCGACATGTACGACCAGCAGCTGGCTGTGAGCATGTCCCGCGAGGGCGGCGGTATCGGCCTGCAGGACGTGCTGGTGCGCCAGCTGTCGAAGAACAAGAGCGCGCCGGTCAACACCAGCCCGTTCCCGCGTATCGAGGGCAGTGCGCCGGCGCTGTGGGGCAACAAGGTAGCCGAGCCGGTACATGCCGCGCAGTCGGCTGCCAGCCGAAACGACGTTGCCGCGCTCAATTCACGGCGCCTGGCGTTGCCGGGCAAGCTGACCGACCGTTTGCTGGCCGGTATCGTGCCCTCGGCGGACACTCCGGCGGCAGCCACCAATACCGCCGCCGTGCCGGCCCGCGATGGGCAGCAGGTGGCGCAGAGCTTTGCCGTGCCCGAACGCGGCCTGCGCATCACCGGCCGTGCCGTGGCGCAGCCTCCTTTGGCGCCGAAAAAAGCGTTCGCCGACAGCGACGCATTCGTCGCCACCATGCTGCCGATGGCCGAACAGGCCGCCAAGCGTATCGGTGTCGACCCGCGTTACCTGGTGGCCCAGGCCGCCCTGGAAACCGGTTGGGGCAAGTCGGTCATGCGCAACAGCGATGGTAGCAGCAGCCACAACCTGTTCGGCATCAAGGCCACGGGCAATTGGGAAGGCGATTCGGCGCGGGCGATCACCAGCGAGTTCCGTGACGGCCAGTTCGTCAAGGAGACGGCAGCGTTCCGCTCCTACGATTCCTACCAGGACAGCTTCCACGACCTGGTGAGCCTGCTGCAGAACAATTCCCGCTATCAAGAAGCGGTGAAGGCGGCCGATAAGCCAGAACAGTTCGTGCAAGAGTTGCAAAAGGCCGGGTACGCCACCGACCCGAATTACGCCAGCAAGATCTCGCAGATCGCAAGACAGATGAAGTCGTACGAGAGCTATGCATCGCTCGGTACCACAACACCACTTTAAGGGTATGGAAACATGGCGAGTTTGATCAACATTGGCATGTCGGGGTTGTCGGCCTCCCAGTCGGGTCTGCATACCACAGGCAACAACATCGCCAACGCCGATGTCGCCGGGTACTCCCGTCAGCAGAACATCCAGCGTGCCAAGGGTTCGCTTCAGGAAGGCCAGTTGTTCATGGGCACCGGTACGACGCTGGCGGATGTGCGCCGGGTGTACAACGCCTTCCTGGATGCACAGTTGCAGACCGCCACCTCGCTCAACAGTGACAGCACCGCCTACCTGAATCAGGTCACGCCGCTCAACAACTTGTTGTCTGACAGCAACACCGGTATCACTGGCGCGCTGACCAACTTCTTTTCCGCCTTGCAAAGCGCCGCCAACAAGCCGACCGAAGATGCTTCCCGCCAGCTGTTGTTAAGCAATGCCGATGCGTTGGCCAATCGTTTCAACAGCCTGTCTGCCCAGTTCAAGGAGCAGAACACCAACATCAATGGCAACTTGAGCTCGATGACCGCCCGGATCAACGAGCTGACCTCCAGTATCGCGCAGTACAACGAGCAGATTTCCAAGGTTTCGGCAGTCAATGGTCAGCCCAACGACCTGCTCGATCAGCGCAACGAGGCCGTGCGCCAGCTCAATGAGTTGGTGGGCGTGCAAACCGTCGAGCGTGACGGCAATATCGACGTCTACCTGAAGAACGGCCAGTCGCTGGTACTGGGCAAGACCACCAACAAGATGAGCGCTGAACCCAGCGCCACCGACCCTACGCAGTTTGCGATCAAGCTCGATCGTGGCAGCACCACCATGGACATCACCAACAGCATCACCGGTGGTGAAATGGGTGGGCTGTTGCGCTACCGCAGTGAAACCCTGGCGCCGGCCATGAACGAGCTGGGTCGTATCGCGCTGGTGGTGTCGCAGCAGATCAACTCGCAGCTCGGCCAAGGTATCGACAAGAACGGTGAATTCGGCGCTGCTCTGTTTGGCGACATCAATAGCGACAAAGCCATGTCTGCGCGCAGCACTGCCAAGATTGGCAATGCTGGCGACGCCGCCCTGAACGTTGTCATCCGCGATACCGGCAAGCTGAGCACCAGTGACTATCAGGTGACGTTCGTCGGCCCGACCGCGGACAAGTTCCAGGTCAAGAAGCTGCCTGACGGCACGGACATGGGCACCTACAGCACCAACGACGACCCGGCACCGGTGATCGACGGTTTCAGCATCGACCTCAAGAGCGGTACTGCTGCAGTGGGGGACAGCTTCAAGATCACCCCGACCCGCAATGCCTCGGCAGAAATCGATGTGGTGCTCACTGACGCCAAGCGGCTGGCCTTGGCCGCACCGCTGACCGCCACATCCGGCAGCGGCAATTCCGGTACCGGTGTGATCACCCAGCCGGTTCTGACCTCGGTGCTGGACATCGCCGACCCTGCCCAGCGTCTGGAGCTGCAAACCGGCATAAAGTATTCCACCCCGGTGCGCCTGGTGTTCGGTGACGAAACCACCTCACCGCAAACCTACGAAGCCTTCGATGCCAAGGGCAACAGCATTGGCACCGGCACCTTCATTCCGGGGCAAAGCAATACCCTGAAGCTCGATGTGCCAATGATCGATGCCTCGGGCAACCCGATCAATGACGCCAGCGGCGTCCAGAAGTCATTCAGCTTCGAGATGGATGTAGCCGGCTCGCCCAAGAATGGCGACAGCTTTACCGTATCGTTGACCGGCGCAGGCTCCTCGGACAACCGCAATGCACTGTCCCTGCAGGAGCTGCAGACCAAACAGACGATGGACATCGGTTCGACCAAGGGCATCAGCATTACCGATGCCTACGGCAAACTGGTGGAAAGTGTGGGTGCCCAGGCCAAGCAGGGCCAGATGGACACCCAGGCAACCGGCGTCATCCTTACCCAGGCTGCCGGTGCCCGTGATTCGTTGTCCGGCGTGCAGCTGGATGAAGAAGCCAGCAACCTGATCAAGTACCAGCAGTACTACACGGCCTCGTCGCAGATCATCAAGACGGCGCAGGACATCTTCAACACCCTGATCGCTGCGCTTTAAGGAGTATTGATCCATGCGTATTTCCACGGCCCAGTTCTACCAGACCAGCGCGGCGAACTACCAGCGCAACTATTCCAACCTGATCAAGACCAACGAAGAGGCCAGTTCCTTCGTCAGGGTCAATACCGCTGCCGATGATCCGGTGGGGGCTGCACGTCTGCTGCAGCTGGGTAATCAGGCAGACATGCTGGCCCAGTACAAGACCAACGCGACAAACATCACCAACTCGCTGAACCAGACCGAGACCACGCTCAATTCGATCAACACGATCCTGACGCGGGTCAACGAGCTGGCGATCGAGTCGGGTAATGCCGGCTACACCGACACCGAGCGCAAGGCCAAGGCAGCCGAGCTGGGGCAGTTGGAAGACCAGCTGTTGAGCCTCATGAACAGCCGTGATGAGAACGGCCAGTACCTGTTTGCCGGTTCCAGTACCGACACCGCGCCGTTCGTGCGCAATGCCGATGGTACCTATTCTTATCAAGGTGACCAGACCCAGCTGGAGCTGCAGGTTGGTGACATGCTCAAGATGGCCGGCAACAGCTCTGGCTATAGCGTATTCGAGCAAGCCCTCAACACCAGCCGCACCGAAACCAGCCTGAGCGCCCCCGCGGTGGATGATGGCCGCGTGAAGCTGTCCAATGGGCAAGTGTCCGGCAGCGTCACGTACAACGATCGCTTCCGCAGTGGTCAGCCGTACACAGTCACCATGCTCAGCAGTACCGAGTTCAGCATCACCGACAGCTTGGGCAACGATGTGACCGCCGAGGCCACCCAGGGCGGTAAATTCGATCCCGATACCGTAGGCGGATCGATGATCAGCTTCCGTGGTGTGGACATGCGGCTGAACATCAACCTTCAGGACGGCGACGTTCCGGATGCAGCGGTGGCAGGTCATACCTTCACCCTGCAAAGCAAGCCCGATACCATCACTGCGACCCGTAGCCCGGGCAACCCGTCGAGTGCTCAGGTATCGTCGATCAGCATCACTGATCCGGCCCAGTACAAAGCGATGTTTCCCAATGGCGGTGCGGTCATCAAGTTCACCAGCGCCACGGACTTCGAACTCTATGCCCAACCGCTGACCGCTGACAGCCGCCCGGTGGCCAGTGGTGCCATGACTGGCAACGTCGCCTCGGCTGCCGGTGTGGACTTCACCTTCACCAGCACGCCCGCGCAGCAGTCCGGTGACCAGTACGTGGTGAACGTCGACAACCACCAGACCCAAAACGTTCTGGACACCGTCGCCCAGTTGCGTACGGCGTTGAGCAAGCCGATCGACGGCGACAACGCGGCCTACCAGCAACTGCGTGCAGACCTGGATTCGGCCATCGCCAATATCCAGAGCGGTCAGGACGCGCTCAACACGGCAGTCACCGATATCGGTGCCCGTGGCAAGGCGCTGGAAATCCAGCAAAACACCAACGAGAGTCTGAGCATTGCCAACAGCACCACGCAGTCGTCGATCCGTGACTCGGACCCTGCCACCGTGCTGGTCCGCCTTACCCAGCAGCAGACCTTGCTTCAGGCTTCGCAGGCGGCTTTCGCACGCGTCAGCCAGCTGAGCCTGTTCAACGCCATCGGTTAAGTGCGCCCGTCGCCTTCACCGCTTACCCCTAAGGTACGCGGTGAAGGCGCATTGATTTCCCCGTAGTATCGACTGTTCTGAATTCCCTGCGGGCAGTCATCGGTCGAGAGATTTCCTCGTGAACCCAGCCCCTCTAGTCAGCCTCGTCATTCCCGCCTGCAACCCCCGTTACTTCCGTACTGCTCTGGTCAGCGCCCTGGCTCAGGATTACGCAAACCTCGAAGTCATCGTCTGCGACGACAGCCCAGGTACGCAGATCGAGGCGGTGGTCGATGAGCTGCGCAGTCTTGCACGTCATCCACTGATTTACTTGCGTAACCCGCAACCGCTGGGTTTTGCCGGGAATTTGCAACACGGGCTGGAGCAGAGCCAGGGCGACTACATCAAGTTCCTCTGTGACGATGACCGCCTGATGGCCGATTGCGTGTCCAGCCAGGTGCGACTGTTCCAGGCCCATGACGATGTCAGCCTGGTCGCGGCCAGGCGCCACCTGGTCGATGCTGAAGATCACATTTTGCCGCAGCGTCTGGAAACCAGCCCGGTCACGTTTGGCGACACACTGTTCAACGGTGACGACCTGCTGGATTTCTTCGAGACCCGCCAGCTCAACTTCATCGGCGGGCTGAGCAGCGTGCTGGTGCGTACCCGCGATCTGCGTGAATTGCTGCCTGCGCTGGCGCCGGGCTTTGTGGCAATGCTCGATTTCGTGTTGTTCGTGTGCCTGCTGCGTCGCGGCCATCTGGGCGTGACCGCCGGGGTGCACTGTGTCGAGCGGGTTCATCCCGACCAATTGCGTCGCCAGAGCGATGTGAAGGCTGCCGCTACCAGTGAATCACAACACCTGCGCGACATGTTCGCCGCGCGCACTGCAGTACGTGAGCCGTTCTCCGGTTGGGTGCGGGTGCAAATCCTCCAGGGCGACGAGGGCGATACCCAGCGTATCTGGGAGAACCTGTTCCTGATCCATACCCTGCGCTGCTTGCAGGCGATCCAGGAATCTCATGTCGGCAGCGACAGCGACAGTTTTGCCGAGCTGTACAGCAAATGGCTGGCCTGCCGACAGGATCCGCTGGTGCTCGCGCGTCTGATGCGCCTTAGCGAGCACTGGCCAACTCGTCCGCGAATCGTGCCCGTGGTTATCGACAGCGAGGGTGATGCACAAGCTCTGCAGGTTACCCTGGACAGCATTGAGCGCCAGGCCTATGGCGCAGAGATGACGCTGGTATTGTCCAGCGCGCCGCTGCCAGGCGGCCCAGATGTTCGCAGGGTCCACCAGCCATTGCAGGCCGACTGGGCTGAACAACTGAACACGGCGTTTGACCAGTTGGGCGAGGTGGACTGGATCTACCTGCTGCGTGCTGGCGACCGGCTCAATGCCTTCAGCCTGATGCTCCTGGCCGAGCGGGTCGTATCGCGCCCGCAGATCGCCTGCTGCTATGGCGATGAGGGGGGCGTGCGGGATGAGGCGTCCGTAGAGCCGGTGTTCAAGCCCGACTTCAACCTCGATTTGATGCGCGGCTACCCCTATACCGGTCGCATGCTGGCGTTCTCGCTTGACGCCTTGCGGGTACTGGGCGGTTTCACGCCCGGATATCGCGAGCTGGCGCCGCACGATCTGCTCTGGCGTCTTGTGGAAAGCCGCGGCCCCCATGCCATCGAGCACATTCCGGAAGTGCTGGCCGAAAGCGCGTTCAGCTACGCTGCCTGGCTGTCTTCGCAGGCAGTGGTTGAGGAAAATCCGAAACTGCTGGATGCCCACCTCAAGCGCTTGGGCGTGACCTACCGGCTGCAGAACAGTGGCGGGGCAATCAACCAGGTCCGCTACCTGCACGCCACCCAGCCACTGGTAAGCCTGGTGATCAGTGCCCAGGACCAGTTGCCTGCCCTCGAGCGCTGCCTGGAAAGCGTGCTTGAGAAGACCGCCTACGGTCACTACGAAGTGCTGATTGTCGACAATGCCAGTCAAGGTGCCGAGACTCACGCCTGGCTCAGCGCCCTTCAACAGCTGGGCGAAGACAAGTTGCGGGTCCTGATGCTGGGCGAGCAGGCCAGCTTCGCCGCTGTGCAGAACCTTGCCGCGCAACACGCCCGGGGTGAATACCTGCTGATGCTGAGCCCGTTCGCTGTGGTCACCGAGCCAGACTGGCTCGACGCACTGCTCAGCCATGGCCAGCGCCCTGAAGTCGGAGCGGTGGGTGCCAAGCTCTGCAACGCCCACGGTCTGATCGTGCATGCGGGCGGCGTGCTGGGCCTGCGTGGCGCCGTGGGGTCGCCGTTCGTGGGCGAGCCGATGGAGGCGGGCGGTTACATGCAGCGCTTGCAAGTGGCGCAGAATTATTCTGCTGTCGGGGCTGATTGCCTGTTGGTGCGCAAAGAGCTGTTCCTGTCGTTGGGCGGGCTCAATGAAAGCGTCTTCAGCCTGGCCTTCAGCGATATCGACCTGGGCCTGCGCCTGGGCGAAGCCGGGTACCTTGTGGTGTGGGCGCCGGATGCCCGGCTGGTACTGGACCCGCCAGCGCCGGCGGCGATCGATGCGCAGGCTGAAGCCGAGCGCCAGGCCCGGCTGGCGCAGCAGCATGATGCCTTCTTCAAGGCCTGGATGCCGGTGGTAGCGCGTGACCCCGCTTACAATATCAACCTGTCCCTGAACGGCTCCAGCTTCTGCCTGGATCCGGGCCTCAAGGCCGCCTGGACGCCTTTCGTCAGCCGTCCACTGCCCCATGTGCTGGCGTTGCCAATGAACAAGACTGCGGTCGGGCATTACCGGGTGATCCAGCCGCTGGTCGAGCTGGAGAAGGCTGGCTGGGTGACCCAGCAGCAGTACTTCGAGATACCGAGCAACGTCGAGCTGGAACGCAGCTCGCCGGATGTGGCAATTCTGCAGGGGCGTTATACCGAAGGGTTCGTCAAGGAGATCGAGCGCCTCAAGACCTTCTCCAAGGGCTTTTGCATCTACGAGCTGGACGACTACGTGATTGATGTGCCGAAGAAGAACGGGCACCTCAAGCACACGCCAAAAGATCTGGAAAAATCCCTGCGCCGAGGTATCGAACGCTGTGATCGGCTGGTGGTGTCGACCCAGGCGCTGGCGGATGCCCTGCATGACACCCATAGCGATATCCGGGTAATGCCGAACATGCTGGCCGAGCAGCTCTGGACCGGTTTGCGTAGCCAGCGCCGCAGCGCGCGCAAGCCGCGGGTGGGTTGGGGTGGTGGCACCAGCCATACCGGCGACCTGGAAGTGATTGCCGAGGTGGTCAAGACCTTGGCGAACGAAGTCCAATGGGTGTTCTTCGGTATGTGTCCGCCGGCATTGCGGCCCTACATCAGCGAGTTCCATCCGCCGGTGCCGCTGGAGCTGTACCCGGCCAAGCTCGCCAGCCTGAACCTGGACCTGGCCTTGGCGCCACTGGAGTATCACATCTTCAATGACTGCAAGAGCAACTTGCGCTTGCTGGAATACGGCGCGTGCGGGTACCCGGTGATCGTCACCGATACCCGTGCCTATGAAGGCTACTTGCCGTGCACGCGGATCAAGACCAACAGCACCGCCGAGTGGCTGGAGGCGATCCGCATGCACCTGGCGGACCCTGACGAAAGTTTCCGCCAGGGCGACCGTCTGAAGCAGGAAGTGCTGCGTGACTATGTGCTGCGCGAAGAGCACGTTCAGCATTGGTACAGCGGCTGGATGCCGGGCTGACTGCGGGGTGTATGGACGACACCAGTAAAGCGCCTTCTGGCGCGTTTCCTGCAAGCCCCCCGTCATATCGCCATAAATCGTGCAGCCACACGACTTATGGCCGGTGACGAACACGAGGGGACGACATGAAGGCGGTAATTCTGGCGGGTGGACTGGGCACGCGTATCAGCGAAGAGTCTCACCTCAAGCCCAAACCCATGATCGAAATCGGTGGGAAGCCAATTCTCTGGCACATCATGAAGCAGTACTCGGCTCACGGCATCCACGACTTCGTGATCTGCCTGGGCTACAAGGGCTACGCGATCAAGGATTTCTTCGCCAACTACTTCCTGCACACCTCGGACGTCACCTTCGACATGCGCGAAAACCGCATGGACGTGCACCAGAACTACAGCGAGCCATGGCGCGTGACCCTGGTCGACACCGGTGAAGAAACCATGACCGGTGGCCGCCTGCGCCGCGCCGCTCGCTACCTTGAGGGCGAAGATGCCTTCTGTTTCACCTACGGGGACGGTGTTTCGGACCTGAACATCGGCGCCCTGGTGGATTTCCACCTGGCCCACGGCAAACTCGCCACCGTTACTGCGGTACAGCCTCCTGGCCGCTACGGCGCGCTGGCACGCGACGGCGACAGCGTCACCGGTTTCGTCGAAAAGCCCCGTGGTGACGGTGGCTGGATCAACGGTGGCTTCTTCGTGCTTTCGCCCAAGGTGCTCGACTACATCGCCAACGATCAGACTTCCTGGGAGTCGGAGCCGCTTGCCTGCCTGGCCGCTGAGTCGCAACTGAACGCCTTTGAGCATGATGGCTTCTGGCATCCAATGGATACGCTGCGTGACAAGAACCATCTGGAACAACTCTGGCAAAGCGGGGAGGCTCCATGGAAGCAGTGGGCCTGAGTCCAGCGTTCTGGCAGGGCAAGCGTGTTCTGCTCACCGGTCACACGGGTTTCAAAGGCAGTTGGCTGGCGCTCTGGTTGCATGAGCTCGGCGCTCAGGTCACAGGCTTCGCGCTGGACCCTGGCACCGAACCAAGCCTGTTCGAACTTGCCCAGGTCGGCAGCGACATTGCCGACGTGCGCGGCGACCTGCGCGACCTCGGCGCGCTGCTTGAAGCTGTGGCCCAGGCCCAGCCGGAAATCGTCCTGCACCTGGCGGCTCAGCCACTGGTGCGCGAGGCCTACCGTGACCCGCTAGGTACCTATTCCAGCAACGTGATGGGCACCCTTAACCTGCTTGAAGCGGTGCGCCAGGTTGGCGGGGTGCGTGCGTGCGTCCTGGTCACCACCGACAAGGTCTATGCCAACCAGGAATGGCCCTGGCCGTACCGCGAGAACGAGGCCCTGGGCGGGCATGACCCGTACAGCAGCAGCAAGGCCTGCTGCGAGCTGCTGGCGCAGTCCTATGCCGCGTCATTCTTCCCGGCCGCCGAGCACGCAGAACATGGCGTGGCCCTGGCCACCGCGCGCGCCGGCAACGTGCTGGGCGGTGGAGACTTTGCCGCAGAGCGGCTTGTACCCGATGTGCTCAAGGCTTGGTCGGCCGGGTCGCCGGTCACCCTGCGCTACCCGCAGGCCGTGCGCCCCTGGCAGCACGCCCTGGAACCGCTGGCCGGCTACCTGCAGTTGGCCGAGCGCCTGTATACCCAGGGGCCGGCCTGCGCCGGTGCGTGGAACTTCGGCCCGAGCGAAGGCGACATGTGCAGCGTCGGTGAGGTGGTCGACCGCCTGGCCCGGCAATGGCCGCAGGCACCAGGGGTGCGGGTCGAGCCAAGCGAGTTGCATGAAGCCGGGTTGCTACGCCTGGACAGCTCTCGCGCCCGCCAGGTGCTGGGCTGGCGTACACGCTGGTCGTTGCACGAATGCCTGCAGCACACGCTCGACTGGCACCTGGCGTGGCAGCGTGGCGACAACATGCGCGCCGTCACGCTGCACCAGCTGAACCTGTACACGGAGTTGCCGTGACTGATCTGCTGCTGCAAGCCTTGCCACTGGGTGGCCTGTTCAGTGTCCAGCACAAGCGCCATGGCGATGCCCGCGGGCAGTTCGCGCGGCTGTTCTGCGAATCCAGCCTGGGCGCCCTGGGTGCGCCGTTCCATGTGCGCCAGATCAACCACTCGCACACTCAGGGCTCAGGTAGCGTACGTGGCCTGCACTACCAGACCGGCGACACCCCGGAGGCCAAGCTGATCACCTGCCTGCGCGGTGAGGTGTGGGACGTGGCAGTGGACCTTCGCGAAGGCTCGCCAACCTTCCTGCACTGGCACGCCGAGCACTTGCGGGCCGGCGATGGCCGCAGCCTGTTGATACCGGCCGGCTTTGCCCATGGTTTCCAGGTGCTGAGCGAGGATGCCGAGCTGCTTTACCTGCACAGTGCCGACTATGCGCCGGGCCGCGAAGGCGGGCTGTCGGTACTCGATCCGAAATTGGCCATCTGTTGGCCGCTCGCTGTCAAGAATCTGTCGGCCCGGGATGCCGCTCATCCCTGGCTGGACCTGTCGTTTACCGGAGTGCGTCCATGAACTGCCGTGGCTGTGGTACCTGCCTGAGCCTGCCCCTGATCGACCTTGGCACTGCGCCGCCGTCCAACGCCTACCTGCGCGCTGACCAACTGGCCGCGGCCGAGGCCTGGGTGCCGCTTAAAGTGGCGGTGTGTGAGCAGTGCTGGCTGGTGCAGACCGAGGATTACACCCGCGCCGAGACGCTGTTCGATGCCGACTATGCGTATTTCAGCTCCTATTCCAGTTCGTGGCTGGCCCATGCCCGCGACTATGTCGGGCAGATGGTCGAGCGTTTCGGCCTGAACGGCGAGAGCCGGGTGGTGGAAATCGCCGCCAATGACGGTTATCTGTTGCAGTATGTGGCCGAGCGCGGCATTCCGTGCCTAGGTGTCGAACCCACCCGAAGCACTGCGCAGGCGGCCCGGGAGAAAGGGCTGCAGATTCGTGAGGTGTTCTTCGGCGAACAGGCCGCCCGTGACCTGGCGAGTGAAGGTTGGTCGGCTGACCTGATGGCCGCCAACAACGTGCTCGCCCACGTGCCGGACATCAACGATTTTCTGCGCGGTTTCGCGACCCTGCTCAAAGCCGATGGTGTGGCCACTTTCGAGTTTCCGCACCTGCTGCGCCTGATGGCCGAGCAGCAGTTCGATACCCTTTACCATGAGCACTACTCCTACCTGTCGCTTACGGCGGTCAACACGCTCTGTGCTCGCAACGGCCTGGTGATCTTCGATGTCAGCGAATTGCCGACCCATGGCGGATCGTTGCGGGTTTTCGTGCAGCGCGCCGATGGCCCGCGCCCACGCCAGGCCAGTGTCGACGACCTGCTTGGCATCGAGGCGCGGGTCGGTGTCAGCACGGCGGCGTTCTACAGCACCCTTGCACCGGCGGCGCAGCGGATCAAGCACCAGCTGCTGCGCTTCCTGTTGCAGGCCAAGGCCGAAGGCAAGCGAGTGGTTGGCTATGGCGCCGCAGCAAAGGGCAACACCCTGTTCAACTACGCAGGCGTGAAGCCCGACCTGCTGGCCTGGGTGGCCGACGCCAACCCGCACAAGCAGGGCAAGTTCCTGCCGGGCAGCCGAATTCCCGTGGTCGCCCCCGAGCGCCTGGCCATCGAGCGGCCGGACTATGTGCTGGTACTGCCGTGGAACCTGCTCAAGGAAGTCAGCGAGCAGCAGGCGCACATCCGCAAATGGGGCGGGCGCTTTGTGATCGCCGTGCCTGAGCTGACCGTCCTGTGACCGCGATGAAGGTGCTTGTCACCGGTGCCACAGGCTTTGTTGGCCGGCATCTGGTCGCCGCCTTGCTGGCGCGCGGGTACCGGGTGCGTGCGCTGGCACGTCGTCTGGAGCCGGCTCAAGCCATGCCGTGGTTCGGCCAGGTCGATTTCGTCGGCGCCGATCTGCATGACCCGCAGCTGGACGTCAATCAGTTGTGCGACGGCATCGATGCGCTGGTGCACCTGGCCTGGCCAGGCCTGCCGAATTATCAAGGGCTGTTCCACCTGGAGCGCAACTTGATGGCTGACTATGCCTTCATCAAGCGTGCCGTCGCAGCCGGTGTCGGCCAGGTGCAGGTGGCCGGCACCTGTTTCGAATATGGCCTGCGCAATGGCGCGCTGGACGAGGCGCTGGACTGCCAGCCGGCCAACCCTTATGGGCTGGCCAAGCACAGCTTGCGCCTGTTCCTCGAAAGCCTGGCCCGCCAGCAACCGTTCAACCTGCAGTGGGTGCGCTTGTTCTACCTGTTTGGCGAGGGGCAAAACCCAGGCAGCCTGCTGGCAGCCTTGGACCGCGCAATCGACCAGGGGCAGCCGCATTTCGACATGTCAGGTGGCGAGCAACTGCGCGACTACCTTGCCATCGAAAGCGCCAGTACATACCTGGCCGACCTGCTCGGGCAGCGCGATTTCAGCGGCGTGGTCAATTGCTGCAGCGGCCAGCCGATATCGGTACGCAAGCTGGTGGAAGCCCGCATCGCCGAGCGCAACGCCACCCTTGCGCTGAATCTTGGCCATTACCCTTATCCTGCCCACGAACCCATGGCGTTCTGGGGCGATGCCCGCAAGTTGCAGGCTCTGCTGGGAGCACGCCATGAAACATGAGTTGTATCGCGCTACCGGCCTGCCGGTGCTGCAGAACCGCACATTCGCCGATGCCCAGTCGGCCCGTACCTCTGCCTGCGCCGAGATGCGTCTGGTGCAGGACAGCCGCACCGGGTTGGTCTACAACGACGCTTTCGATGCCGACAAGCTCAGCTACGACAGCGACTATCAGAACGAGCAGGCGCATTCGGCGCGCTTCCAGCGCCACCTGGACGATGTCGAAGGTGTCATCGCCCGCCACTTCAGGGGCCAGCGCCTGATCGAAGTGGGCTGTGGCAAAGGCTGGTTCCTCGAACTGTTGCGCGAGCGCGGCTATGCCGTCACCGGCATCGACCCTGCCTACGAGGGCGACAACCCGGACGTGGTCAAAGCGCCCTTCACCCGTGAGTTGAACCGCCAGGCCGAAGCCATCGTGTTGCGCCATGTGCTCGAGCACATTCAGGACCCGGTCACGTTCCTTGCCGCCATCGCCGATGCCAACGGCGGGGCAGGGCAGATATACATCGAAGTGCCCTGCCTGGACTGGATCATCGAGCACAAGGCCTGGTTTGACCTGTTCTACGAGCATGTCAATTACTTCCGCCTGGCCGACCTGCGCCGCTTGTTCGGTACGGTCGCCGAGGCCGGTCACCTGTTCGATGGCCAGTACCTGTACATCGTTGCCGACCTTGCCAGCCTGCGCACCACGCTCGAGCCCGTGCCGCCGCTGTCGTTGCCGGCAGATTTCAGTGCCAGCCTGCAGCATGCCGCACGTCTGGTGCGCCGCGATGCCGGACGTGGTTCGGCGATCTGGGGCGCATCGTCCAAGGGCGTGATCTATTCGCTGTTCCTGCAGCGTGCCGGGGCTCCGGTGGACCAGGTTATCGACATCAATCCTGCCAAGCAGGGTCGCTACCTGCCGTTAAGTGGCGCGCGGGTGTCATCGCCGCAAGAGGCGATGCAAAGCCTGCCGGATGGCGCCCACCTGTTCGTGATGAATTCCAATTACCTCGAGGAAATCCGCCGCATGACCGATGGCCGTTTTGTCTATCACGCCGTCGACAATGCCGATTTCACCGACCAGCCAACCGAGTAAAGAACCATGACCGACACGCCGATCAAAGCCTTCGAAGCCGAGTGCAACGCGCAGATCGCCTCCCAGGGCGAAGACAAGGAGCTGCAGCAACTGTCTCGCGACTTCTTCAACAAGTCCGCCGAGCACAAGTACAGCTACCATTTTTCGTGGATGGGCCGGCCGATCATCCAGTTGCCCCAGGACATGATGGCGATGCAGGAGATCGTCTGGCAGGTCAAGCCTGACCTGATCATCGAGTGCGGCATCGCTCACGGCGGTTCGATCCTCTACTACGCCTCCCTGCTGGAGCTGCAGGGCCATGGCGAAGTGCTTGGCATCGACATCGACATCCGCCCGCACAACCGCCAGGCCATCGAGGCGCACCCGATGAGCAAGCGCGTGCGCATGATCGAAGGCTCGAGCATCGATGCCGAGATCGCCGGGCAGGTCAGGGCGCTCGCCGAAGGCAAGAAGGTCATCCTGGTGCTCGACTCCAACCACACGCATGAGCACGTGCTCAAGGAGCTGGAGCTGTATGCGCCGCTGGTGGCCGTGGGCAGTTACTGCGTGGTGATGGACACCGTGGTCGAGGACATGCCGGCAGACTTCTTCCCCGATCGCCCGTGGGGGCCTGGCGACAACCCCAAGACCGCAGTTTGGGAATACCTCAAGGGTAACGACAGCTTCGAAATCGACTATCAGCTGCAGAACAAGCTGCTGGTCACCGTGGCACCGGACGGCTACCTGCGCCGGGTTCGCTGAGACATTCAACAGAGTTCGATTTCTTCGGCGGCAACGCCAATGGTGGGTAAGACTATGCAAGGCAATTTCTCGGCAGACCAGGCAGCCACACTGCGCGAGCGGTTCACGCTGGTATTGATGACGCACAACCGGCCGGCGTTCCTGCAGCGCACGCTGCAGTATTACAGCGGCTATCGGTGCTCGATCCTCGTGCTGGATTCCTCGGGCGAATCGGCCGAGGTGATGGCCGCGCAGTACCCCGGCGTCGAGTACCTGCACCTGCCACAGTTTTCCTACCAGGGCTTCCAGGCCAAGCTGGCCTATGGCGTGGGCCGGGTGAACACGCCGTTCATGGCCTTCGCCGCTGATGACGATTTCCTGCTGTACGACGGGCTGAACCAGTCGCTGGACTTCCTTGAGGCCAACCCCGATTACGGCCTGTGCCATGGCTACTGTCTGAACTACCTGGCCGAAGCCACCCAGGTGAAGTACTACCGGCGTAACAAGAAGGTCCGTGAGGACTACAACGCTCCGCGCGCTGAACAGCGCCTGCTGGACTACATGGGTGAGTTCATCCCGCCCTTCTTCGCTGTCACCCGCACTGCATTGCTGCGCCAGTGGTTTGAGCTGCTGCCCGAGGGCACGAGCTTCGAGTGGCAGGAAATCGGCCACGCGTACTTCCTGCTGACCAACGCCAAAGCGCGGATCCTGCCAATCCCCTACGCGGTACGTGAAACCAACTACGGTGTCTCCGAGCATCAGACCGAGGTCATTCATGTGCTGGCCTTCACCGACGCCAAGTCGGTGGCCGAGCGCGAACAGTTTGCCGACTTCCTTGCCGGCCTGCCGACCGCCATCGAGGGGCTGGACCATGAGGCGCGGCGCCAGCTGGCCCTGGACAGCTTTGCAGTCACTGCCGAGGGGCTGTTCAAAGGCCGGGCGATGACCCTGGAGCTGATCTGGGAGTCAAGCTGGACCGACCCGCTGAACCCGCCGGTGCGTACCTTCCAGCCGTCCCAGTACGTGGAAATGCCGTTCTACAACCAGGCATTCTTCGATCAGCTTACGGCACTGGAGTTTCTGATCCATGCCATGCCGGCCGGGCGCCTGCAGTTGCAGCAACTGGAGCCGCTGCTATTGCGCCAGGAACAGCTGCTGCTGGCACAGCCCAGCGACACTTCGGGCACCGTACGTACCCGCTTGTGGGAGGCACTGCAGTGCAACGCGTTCAACCGTGAGGTGGTGCGGCACCTGGCCGGACACCTGCGTGACAGTGATGAGGCCGAGGAGAGCGAGGCGCTGTTCGCTTGGCTGGCACGGCTTGAAGGCGTATTGAAGCAAAGCGGTCGCGAACTGCTTGGGAGCATGCATTCGGGTCGCCTGCTCGACTGGCTGGAGGCGCGCAAGCCGGACACCGCCGCGCTAGCGGCGGTCAACGAGCACCTGGCGCTGCATCAGGGTGGTCCGCAGTTCGGCATCCTGCTGTTGGACCTGGACAACAACATGGCCAAGCTCCAGGACACGTTCGACAGCCTGCTGGGCGGCCTGAGCAAGGCGTTCCGGATCATGGTCTTCACCACAGGCGAGCCGCCTGTGGCCACCTCGCTGCAGAACACCCTGCATTTCATCAAGGTCAGCCGAGAAGACTACGTCGAGCGGATCAACCAGATCGCCCGGCAGACGGCCTGCGAATGGCTGTTGCTGGCTGATGCGGGTGACCGTTTCACCGCCACCGGTCTTTTGCGCGCCAGCCTCGAGCTGCTGAACGCTCCCGATTGCCGAGCGGTCGCGGTAGACGAGATCCAGCAACAGGCCGATGGTGCCTGGCGAGAGCTGCTGCGCCCGGGAGTAAACCTGGACCTGCTGCAGGCCAATCCCGCGCTGATGGCACGCCATTGGCTGCTGCGTCGGGAGGTGCTGGTGGAGGCGGGTGGCTTCGATAAGGACTTTGCCGAGGCATTGGAGTTCGACCTGCTGCTGCGCCTGATCGAGCAGGGCGGCCTCAACGGGCTGGCCCATCTCGACGAGCCGATGCTGATCACCCCGGCACCGCAGGCCAAGGACAGCGAGCATGCCCGCCAGGCCTTGATGCGACACTTGGCCGGCCGTGGCTACAAGGCCCAGGTCAGTACGCCGCTGCCTGGCACCTTGCGTATCGACTACAGGCATGTCGAGCGGCCGCTGGTGAGCATCGTGCTGCGCAGCGAGGACAATCTGGACGAACTGCAGCGCTGCCTGAAGAGCATCCTGCAGCGCACTCGCTATGCGCGCTACGAGGTACTGATCGCCGACAACGCCAGTCAGTCACCGCAGTTGCTCGAATGGCTGGCGCAGCAGCAAGTTGGCAAGGTGCGCGTGCTGCAAAGTGCCGAGCGCCTGAGCGCGGCAGCGCTGTGCAACGCTGCCAGTGCCGAGGCCAAGGGGCAATACCTGATATTGCTGGCGGCGGACGCCGAAGTGGTCAATGCCAACTGGATCGAAGCGTTGCTCAACCAGGCGCAGCGTCCAGAAGTAGGCGTGGTCGGTGCCAAGCTGCTCGATATTGACGGCAAGCTTGCCCAGGCGGGCTTGCTGCTGGACGCCGAAGGCGTAGTTGCGCCAGCTTTTGCCGGTGAGGCCGCAAATGCCGTGGGTTACCTGAATCGGCTGGCGGTCGAGCAGAACTGCCCAGCGGTCTCGGCGAGCTGCCTGATGGTCCGTAGCGAAGTCTTCCGTGCTCTGGAGGGGCTCGACGAAACCACGTTCGCCCATGCCCATGGTGATGTCGACCTGTGCCTGAAAGCAGCCGCGGCCGGCCTGCTGACAGTCTGGACGCCACAGGTGCAGGTGATTCACCCCGGCGTGGTCGCCAAGGACGAGGCGGCGCTGGCGGCATTGCGCGCCAAATGGTCGGCGCAGTGGCAAGGTACAGTCCAAAGCCAGGTGCTTGCCCCCGGCAAGGCGGCGCTGGACTGGGCCGGGCTGATCGCCTGACGCAGCACTGGCCTGCATCTTGCTTCGAGCTGGTTCATTGGGGGCGCGAGTCAGAAATCTGTACGCTGTGCGCCCTGCCTTACAGTGCAATCGGGCGCCTTCGTCAGCTGACGGCGCCGCCCCTAGGAACCAGGTATGTTCGACGACAAGTCCATTTTCATCTCCGGGGGGACCGGGTCGTTCGGGCGCCGCTTCATCGAGCGGTTGCTTGAGCGCTACCGCCCGCGGCGCGTCGTGGTGTTCTCCCGCGACGAGTTGAAACAGTATGAGATGCAGCAGCGTTTCAACGCGCCGTGCATGCGCTATTTCCTGGGCGATGTCCGTGATGCCGAGCGCGTGCGCCAGGCCATGCGCGGTATCGACTATGTGGTTCATGCCGCCGCGCTCAAGCATGTGCCCGCGGCCGAATACAACCCCACCGAATGCATCCGCACCAACGTCAATGGTGCCGAAAACATCATCGCCGCGGCGATCGAGAATGGCGTGCAGAAGGTCGTCGCACTGTCCACCGACAAGGCGGCCAGCCCGATCAACCTGTATGGTGCGACCAAGCTGCTGTCCGACAAGCTGTTCGTGGCCGCCAACAATTTTGCCGGCCAACAGGACACCCGCTTTGCGGTTGTGCGCTATGGCAATGTGGCGGGCTCCCGGGGCTCGGTGGTGCCATTCTTCAAGCGCCTGATCGAGGAGGGTGCCCACGAGCTCCCCGTCACTGACCCGCGGATGACGCGCTTCTGGATCACCCTCGACCATGGCGTACAGTTCGTGCTCGACAGCTTTGCCCGCATGCACGGGGGGGAAGTGTTCGTGCCCAAGATCCCATCCATTCGCATCGTCGACCTGGCGCGCGGCATGGCCGGGCACTTGCCGCAGAACGTGGTCGGCATCCGCCCGGGGGAAAAGCTGCACGAACTGATGATCCCGCTGGACGATGCGCGGATGACCCTTGAGTTTGGTGATCATTTCACCATCGTTCCGTCGATCCGCTTCAACCATACGGATGTGGATTTTGCGATCGATTGCGTGGGTGAAACCGGGCGCTGGGTTGCCGAGGACTTCGAGTACCGTTCCGATACCAATCCCGCCTTCCTCACCGTGGACCAGCTGGCAGACCTGCACGCAGGCTTGCCAGCATGATCCCCTATGCTCGGCAGAGCATCGATCAGGCGGATATCGCCGCGGTCGTAGAGGTGCTGCAGTCCGACTGGCTGACTCAGGGGCCACTGATCGAGCACTTCGAGCAGGCTATGGCCCAGCGTTGTGGCGCAACGCACGCGGTAGCTGTGTGCAACGCCACTGCGGGGCTGCACCTTGCCTGCCTCGCCGCTGGCCTGGGGAGCGGGGACTGGCTATGGACCAGCCCCATCAGTTTTGTCGCATCAGCCAACTGTGGGCGCTACTGCGGCGCCGGTGTCGATTTCGTCGATATCGACCCGCACACCTGGACTATCGACGCCCAGGCACTTGCGCTGAAACTCGAGCAGGCCGCCCGGGAGGGGCGCCTGCCCAAGGTAGTAGTCGCCGTGGCCTTTGCCGGGCAAAGCGCCGACATGCGTTCGATCGCGGTGCTGGCCCGGCAGTATGGCTTTACCCTTATCGAGGACGCTGCCCACGCGGTCGGCGCACGTTACGCGGGCAAGCCGGTCGGCTGTGGCGAATATGCCGACATGACGGTGTTCAGCTTTCACCCGGTAAAGATCATCACCACGGCCGAGGGCGGCATGGTGCTTACCGCGCGTGCGGATCTGGCCGCGCGTTTGCGCAGGCTGCGCAGTCACGGGATCAGCCGTGACCCGGGCCAAATGACCGAAGAAAGCCATGGTGCCTGGTACTACCAGCAACTTGAACTGGGCTTCAACTATCGCATCACCGACCTGCAAGCTGCCCTGGGGCTGTCTCAACTGACCCGGCTGGATGCGTTCCTTGCCCGTCGCCGCGAGTTGGCGGCTCGCTATCAGCGCTTGCTGGCGCACCTGCCCGTGAGCGTCCAGGCACCTCAGCAGGATGCCGAGTCCGCCTGGCATCTGTTCGTGGTGCGCCTTGAGTGTGATCGTATCCTGCGTTCACACCGGGAGATTTTCGATGGGATGCGGGCTGCAGGAGTTGGGGTCAACCTTCATTACATTCCCATTCACCTGCAACCCTATTACCGCGACCTGGGCTTCAAACAGGGTGATTTTCCGCAGGCCGAAAGTTACTACGCACAAGCCCTGAGCCTGCCAATGTACCCGCAGCTGACTGACGCTCAGCAGGATCAAGTGATCGCCAGCCTGTGCGGGTTGCTGAAGTTGCCGGTGGGCTGCGTGAATGCCTGAGCGAATGGAAACCAACGTCGCGATCATCCCGGCCCGTGGAGGCAGCAAACGGATCCCTGGCAAGAACCTCAAGATGTTCGCCGGGCTGCCGATCATTGCCCACTCGATCCAAGTGGCACTGGCCAGTGGCTTGTTCGAACAGGTGGTGGTCAGCACCGACGACCCTGAAATAGAGGCGGTGGCACGGGAATACGGTGCGCAGGTGCCGTTCCGTCGGCCGGCGCACCTGGCTGACGATCATGCCACCACCCAGGCTGTGGTCAGCCACGCCCTGCAGGCACTGGCCAGCCAGGGCCATGTCCTGACCCATGCCTGTTGCATCTACGCCACTGCGCCTTTCGTGCAGCAGCGTTACTTGCAGCAGGGGTTGGCGTTGTTGCGGCAACACCCTGAGCGCTCTTTCGCCTTTTCGGTGAGCAGCTTCGGTTTCCCGGTACAGCGGGCGCTGTCGCTCGACGATCAGGGTGCGCTTGTGCCTCTGTACCCACAGTATCGTGAGACCCGGTCTCAGGACCTTGCACCGGCCTATCAGGATGCTGGCCAGTTTTACTGGGGGCGGGTGCAGGCCTGGTTGCAGAACGAGGCCCTTCATTCCGAGCGGAGTTTGCCAGTGATCATCCCCCGGCATCTGGTTCAGGACATCGACAGCGAGGAAGACTGGTTGCGCGCGCAGTACCTGTACGCAGCGCTCAAAGCTGGCGGGGAGCTGGCGCCATGAAGGTGCTGGTACGTGCTGATGCCTCTTCATCGATTGGCGTCGGCCACACGGCGCGCTGCCTGACGCTGGGCAAAGCCCTCCGAGAGCTCGGTGCGCAGGTGAGCTTTGCCTGTTGCCTGCTTGACGGTCATCGCCGCGCCGCCATCGAGCAGGAGGGTTTCAAGGTCTTTGCATGGCCGCAGCGCGAGGAAAAACCGGGCATCGAACCCTGGGCCGCGGATATCGCGGCGCTGCGTGATGTGCTGCCGGCACAGGCCCGATTCGACTGGCTAATCGTCGATCATTACGCCTTGGACGCCCGCTGGGAGCAGGCAGCCCGGGCGTTCGCCCGGCGCATCGCGGTCATCGATGACCTGGCTGATCGTGATCATGCCGCCGACCTGCTGCTGGATCAGAATTTCAGTGCCAGCGAGGCGCTCTACGCGCCGCGGCTGGCAACGGAGTGCCGGCGCTTGCTGGGGCCACGCTATGCGCTGGTGGGGCCGGCGTTTCAGGGGGCGGCGATATCGCCGCCCCTGCAGGCACGAAGGGTGCTGGTGAGTTTCGGTGGCTTCGATGTGGCTGGCATGCTGCCCAGGACCTTGCAGGCGCTGTCCGGGCTGGAAGGGTTGCAGGTCACCTGCATCGCTGGGCTCGGGCATCGGCAGGGTGAGCTGCTGGCCCAGTTGTGCGACGCGCGGGCGGGTTGGGAGCTGCATGACTATGTCGACGATCTGCCAATGCGGATGGTTGCGGCAGACTTGTTCATCGGCGCCGGCGGCGGTACTACCTGGGAGCGCGCCGCGCTGGGCTTGCCGAGCCTGTGCGTGAGCGTGGCAGACAACCAGCGGGCCAATGCCCAGGCCATGGCTCGGGCGGGCATGCACCTTTACCTGGGGGAGGCTGGGCAGGTCCAGGTGCCTGCGCTGCGCCAGGCGATTGCCCTGTTGCTGAGCAATCAGGCACTGCGCCAGAGCTTCGCCGAGCGCAGTCGGGCACTGGTCGATGGCCTGGGGGCGCAGCGGGTGGCGGTGGCCTTGCTGGGGGAAGGGCTTGCGCTACGTCCGGCTCGCAGTGAAGACGCGCGGCTGTTGTTCGACGGGCGCAACGCGCCCGAGGTACGGCGCCGTTCGCAGCAGTCGCGGGAGCTGGACTGGGCGGGGCATCTGGCCTGGCTGGCTGCTACGCTGGCTGATCGGCAGCGTTTGCTGCTGATCGCCGAGACAGGCGACGGGCCGGTGGGCTGTGTTCGCTACGACCGCTTGCCCGGGCAGCGGGCGAAGGTGTCGTTGTATCTCTTCGCGGGGCGTTGCGGGCTGGGTTGGGGCAGAGCGTTGCTCGCCCGTGGCGAGGCCTGCGTGCGTGAGTTCTGGCCGGACCTGCGTGCGATCGAGGCCCAGGTGCTGCCCGACAATCAGGCGTCATTGCAATTATTCGCGGGTGCCGGCTTCGCTCAGTCGCCGTGCTCGTTCGAGCGGGTATTCCAGGAGTAGCCCATGAACAGATTCAACATCGGGCACCGCTGTGTCGGCCCGGACCAGCCACCGCTGGTGATCGCGGAGATGAGTGGCAATCACAACCAGTCGCTGGCCCGGGCACTGGAGATCGTCGAAGCGGCCGCCGCCGCCGGCGCCCATGCGCTGAAGCTGCAGACCTACACTGCCGACACCATGACCCTGGACCTGGCGCATGGTGAGTTTTTCATCGCCGACCCGACCAGCCTCTGGTCTGGCTCATCGCTGTATGCGCTGTATGAAAAGGCCCATACCCCCTGGGAGTGGCACCCAGCGATCTTCGAGCGCGCTCGTGAGCTGGGCATGCTGGTGTTCTCCACGCCGTTCGACGAAACGTCGGTGGATTTCCTCGAAAGCCTGGATGTGCCGGCCTACAAGATCGCCAGCTTCGAGAACACCGATCTGCCGCTGATACGCAAAGTGGCGGCCACTGGTAAACCTATGATCATTTCCACCGGCATGGCCAGCCTCGCGGAACTCGAACGTACCGTGCGGGTGGCGCGCGAAGGAGGGTGTCGCGACCTGGTGCTGCTCAAGTGCACCAGTACCTACCCGGCCAGCCCGCAGAACAGCAACGTACTGACCATCCCGCACATGCGCGAGCTCTTCGGTTGTCAGGTCGGGCTGTCGGATCACTCCATGGGGGTGGGGGTTGCCGTGGCGGCAGTGGCCCTGGGGGCGACGGTGGTGGAAAAGCACTTCACGCTTGACCGTGCCGATGGCGGCGTGGATGCGGCATTTTCCCTGGAACCCCAGGAAATGGCAGCGCTGGTGCTGGAAACCGAGCGTGCCTGGCAGTCGCTGGGGCGGGTGCACTATGGCGCGACCCAGGCCGAGGAGGCCTCGCGGCGTTTCCGCCGCTCGCTGTATGTAGTGCGTGACATGGCTGCTGGCGAGGTCTTCGACCGTAGCAACGTGCGCGCCATCCGCCCAGGTTTGGGGCTGGCGCCAGGCCATCTCGATGCGGTGCTTGGCCGCAAGGCCAGGCAACCACTCAAGCGCGGTACGCCCCTGGACTGGCAACTGCTCGACTGAAAGTTGGCTCCAGCCGGGGCCAGGTTTGCCCTGCATGGCAAACTCGCAAGCGCTATGACGACGTGACGCGGCCAGGCAAAATATGCGATTGTCTTGAAATATTCGTGACCTATCGGTCAGAGCGGGCATCTCCTTCTGTAACCGTTAATGGGGCAGGTGTGCAATTGCCGCCTGCCACCCTGCCTGTCGCCACGCCACCTGGGCGGCAGATCCCGTTCTTCAGGCGCCGCTCGAGTCATCCGGGCGGTGGTATTGAG
This sequence comes from Pseudomonas sp. Marseille-Q5299, assembly GCF_943737035.1. NCBI lineage: Bacteria > Pseudomonadati > Pseudomonadota > Gammaproteobacteria > Pseudomonadales > Pseudomonadaceae > Pseudomonas > Pseudomonas sp. Marseille-Q5299. The sequence continues at coordinate 391,868 of NZ_CALSFR010000001.1, read as the reverse complement.
CTGTTATTTATTGGGAAGCCATGATGATCGGCATTAAAAGCATCGCGAGCTATGTGCCCGCTTCCGGCCTGGACAACTATGTACAAGGCGCGAAATTCGGCAAGGACGAAGAGTTCATGTTCGGCAAGATCGGCGCAAGCTTCCTGCCGCGCAAGGACGATGAGCAGGAGACTTCCGATCTGTGTGTCGAAGCGGTCAACAACCTGTTCGCCGCTAACCCGCAACTCAAGCGCGAGGCGATCGATGCGCTGATCGTCGTCACCCAGAACGGTGACGAGGAAGGCTTGCCTCACACCGCTGCCATCGTCCAGCACAAACTCGGTCTGCCGACCCATGTCGCGGCCTTCGACATTTCCCTGGGCTGCTCCGGCTACGTCTATGGCATTTACGCGCTCAAAGGCTTCATGGAAGCCGCAGGCCTGAAGAATGGCCTGCTGGTGACGGCCGATCCGTACTCCAAGATCGTCAACACAGAAGACCGCAATACCACCATGTTGTTCGGCGACGCGGCCACTGCCACCTGGATGGGTGAGGGCGCTACCTGGCAACTGGGCAAGGCGAAGTTCGGTACCGACGGTGCTGGTGCGCCGCACCTGAAGGTGACTGATGGCGAGTTCTTCATGAACGGTCGTCAGGTCTTCAACTTCGCTCTGATCAAGGTGCCGGCGCATCTGCATGAGCTGCTGCGCGAGTCAGGGCTGGAGAACAAGGATATCGACGCCTTCTGCATCCATCAGGGCAGTGCGGCGATCGTCGATGCCGTGGCGCGACGCTTCGAGGAAGACCCGGAAAAGTCCCAGGCCGACAAGTTCATCAAGGACATGCTGGAGACCGGAAATACCGTGTCATCGAGCGTTCCGCTGCTGTTGCAGAAGCACATGTTCGACAGTGCCTGGAAGCGCGTGGCCATTAGCGGCTTCGGTGTCGGCCTGTCGTGGGGCTCGGCGGTTCTCTACAAGGCTGAATAAGCGCTGCCAGTCGGGTACTCTTCGGTGTTTCGCAGGTAAGGGAAGCTCAACCCATGAGCGAGTTTTTCCAGCGTAACGCTGAAGTGCTGCAGGCCCGCTGGCCGGCACTGTACGAGCGCCTGCAAGGCGAGGCGTGTAGTGCGCTCGAGGTCGAGCTGGTGGAGGGGCTGGGGTCTACCCTGAGCGTGTGTGGCATCCAGCTCACAAGTCGTCACGATCGTCTTGCCGAGGCGCGCCTGCAGGCCGCGAGCCTGCCTGAAGACAGCTCCACTCTTCATCTCTATGGCAGTGGGCTGGGTGACTTGCAGCGCGTGCTGCTGGAGCGGCCTGGGCTCGTGCGGTTGCAGGTGTACCTGCTCAATGGCGCACTGTTCCAGTTGGTGCTGCAACTGCTGGATCAGTCCGACTGGCTGGCCGACCCTCGCGTCGAACTGGCCTATGCCGGCGACAGCGCGGAAATCGCCTTGCCGTTCTTCGCCTTGCCTTCCGAGCGGGTGCTGGCCGATGACTTCAATGCCAAGGTGCGCGACCGTCTGATCAGTGAGGCCCACCTGGCAGACAACAATCGCGCTTTCGATGTGGCCGACCCGCGCTTGCAGAAGCTGCTCGAAGACAGTTTGCCGTTGCTGCGTCACGACCCCGATGTGGCCGCGCTGTTCGGTAGCCAGGCCGGGCGTGACTGCTATGTGATTGCCACCGGGCCAACCTTGGCCGGGCACCTGCCTGCATTGGCAAGGGTGCGCGCTCAGGCCGAGCGGCCACTGTTCATCTGCGTCGACACCGCTTATATCCCCCTGCTGCGCGCCGGAATCCAGCCTGACATCGTGGTCAGTGTCGACCATAAGATCCGCCTCCATCACTTGCCGCCGCAAGACTCGGCTGCGACTACCCTGGTCTACATGCCGATGCTGGACGTCGAGCTGCTCGGTAATTGGCGTGGGCCACGCTACACAGCCTATTCCGGCAGTGCGCTGTATGCACAGGTGCGCCAAGCCATACCGCGCGCCGAGTTGTTCGTTGGGGGAAGCGTGATTCACCCTGCTACGGACCTGGCGGTGAAGATGGGGGCCGTGCGCATTACGTTTTTCGGTGCCGATTTCGCTTTCCCGGGTGGCCGCACCCACACAGGCTGGGATGACGGCGTGCTCGGCCCAACGATTACAGCGGCCCAGCACTGGGTGCTGGATGGTCATGGCCAGCGGGCACGTACCCAGCTTAACTTCCGCAGTTACCTGATCGAGCTTGAGCGGTTCATTGCGCGCCATCCCCAGGTGCGGTTCCTCAACACCAGTCGGGCCGGCGCGCACATCGCCGGCACCACTTTCGATCCGGAGTTCTGTTCATGAACGCTGCCGATCAAGGGCGCGCGGCCCGCGAATGCGCCACGCTGTTGCGCCTTGGGCGGGATGTGGAGGCGGCGTTGCGTATGGTCGAGCTGTTCGATGAGGTATTGCCGCAGGTCGATCCAAAAGCGGGGGCGGTGGTCATGCAGGCCATGCTCGATGCCCAGCAGCGCCAGGACTGGCTGGCGCTGGCCGATTACCTCGAATATGAGCTGCTGCATCTGATCGAGCAGGCGGCCTCGCGCTGAAGTGTGAGCTGTATCACACTTCGTGGTTGGCGAAAGCATCGCGGGGAACGGCTGTAAAGCCCGGTTTGCAAGGGGGTGGCGTGGTGATGGCATTTTTTTTTGGAAAAGCCCTAAAGCAACTTGCAAACCCGACGATAACCATTACGAAGGTTCTCTAGGCCACACCCGGCGGACGCCAGGGCCGGAAGCCGCAGTATCCATCCAACGAGGAATTCGTCATGGCTTTAACCGTAAACACCAACACCACTTCGCTGGGCGTGCAGAAGAACCTGAACAAAGCTTCCGACGCGCTGAGCACTTCGATGACTCGCCTGTCTTCCGGCCTGCGTATCAACAGCGCTAAAGACGATGCTGCTGGTCAGCAGATCGCCAACAAGCTGCAGACCATGGTTACCGGTACCACCGTTGCCATCAAGAACGCCAACGACGGTAACTCGATCACCCAGACCGCCGAAGGCGCGCTGTCGGAAATCACCAACATCCTGCAGCGTATGCGTGAGCTGGCTCTGCAGGCACGTAACGACTCCAACGGCACCACTGAACGCGCTGCTCTGAACAAAGAATTCGCGGCCAAGTCCGACGAGATCACTCGTATCGCGACCTCCACCACCTTCGGTACCAGCAAGCAACTGCTGAACGGCACCGCTGGCACCATGGAGTTCCAGGTTGGCGCGATGACTGGTACCAGCCAGATCCTGAGCGTTTCGATGACTTCCTCGTTCGCTGCTTCGACCCTGGCTGTCGGCACTGGCACCCTGGCGATCTCGGGTACTTCCGACTCCGCCGTTCACACCTCCGTCGACGCCGCCATTACCGCGATCGACGCTGCTCTGCAGACCGTTGACACCAAGAAGTCGGACCTGGGTGCTATCCAGAACCGCTTCCAGTCGACCATCAACAACCTGCAAAGCATGAACGAAAACTCGGCTGCCGCCATGGGCCGAGTTCAGGACACCGACTTCGCCGCAGAAACCGCTCAGCTGACCAAGCAGCAGACCCTGCAGCAAGCTTCGACCTCTGTTCTGGCTCAGGCTAACCAGCTGCCATCCGCCGTACTGAAACTGCTTCAGTAATAGCGCGATGAAGTTCGGCGAGGGAGTGCTCATGCGCTCTCTCGCTTTTTACTTTTTAAAGGTGATGTGCGATGGACATAAGCGTCAAGTCAAGCCCGTCGTATCCGGTGTCGTCGCTGGTTGGCAACACCGAGCACAATACAGCTGCTGACAAGGTTTCAGGTCAGCTGCGCAAGACACTGCAGCAAGACGCTCCCAAGAGCGAGGCCGAGTTACAATCGGCCGTCAAGGAAATTCAAGATTTTGTCCAGTCGTTGCAGCGCAACCTGGAGTTTTCGGTGGATGATTCCACCGGCAGGTGGATCGTCAAGGTCGTTGCCCGCGATAGCGGTGAGGTGATCCGTCAGATCCCGTCGGAAACAGCGCTGGAGCTGGCCCGAAGCCTGCAAGATGTCAATAGTTTGCTCTTCGATGAGAAAGTCTGACAGCCGGCCGGTCATTTGAATTGTTGCACCGGCGCTGATCAGGCAACTCTGCGTTTGGGCGTTAACCAGAAAGGAGGATGTAATGGCAAGTCCAATTCTACCGAGTTTGGGGCTGGGTTCCGGTCTCGATACCTCGGCCATTGTGAAGGCCCTGGTTGATGCCGAAAAGACTCCCAAGCAGAGCCAGCTCGACCGCCGCACGTCGGCGAACACCGCATCGATTTCGGCGGTGGGTAGCCTCAAAAGTGCGTTGACCGCCTACAAGACGGCGCTGGAGAAGCTTAACGACAGTGCCAACCCTGCGTTTCTCGGGTCGACGGCAGCCTCCTCCAACGACAAATACGTCAAGGCCACGGCAGGCAGTGCGGCAGTCAACGGCAGCTATTCGATCCAGGTTACCCAGCTGGCCACGGCGTCGCGCGTAGCCAGTCAGCGTTTCACCGACAGCAGCTCGGTTGTTTCCGCCAGTGGTGGCACGTTGACCATCACCCAGAATAGCGTCGACTTCGATGTGACCATTCCGGCCAACGCTACGCTGCAGCAGGCGCGTGATGCGATCAACGCCCAGGCGAGCGGCAAGGGCTTCACCGCCAACATCGTTAACGACGGTACCGGTTCGCGGTTGGTGTTGAGCTCCGAAACCATGGGCGAAGGTTCGGACATCTCTACTTCGGGGATCGCTGACCTGACCATCGACCCGGCAACGCAGATGGCCGATGCGGGCGGTGCTGGCCGTATCGGCGAACTCGCAAAAGATGCCGAGTTCGATATCGATGGCATGAAGCTCACCAGCAAATCGAACAAGGTCGATAACGCGATCAGTGGCATGACGTTCGAACTGCTGTCCAAGACCGAAACGCTCAGCCCGGTCAGCGTCACCGTGGCTGCCAACACTGAGGGCCTGAAAAAGTCGGTGCAGTCGTTCGTCGATGCCTATAACGCGTTGGTGAATACGATAAACAGTGTGAGTGTGTCGACCAAGGCGGCAGACGGCAGCTGGAACACTCCGGCTCTGTCGGGTGACCCGGCAGTGCGCAGCATGCTGTCGGCCATGCGTAATGAACTGGTGGTCTCCGGTACCGGTGGTTCGGGGCAATTGACGGTACTTTCGCAGTTGGGGATCAATACCGCTCAGAGTAGCGGCCTGCTGGAGTTCGACAGCACCAAGTTCACCAAGGCGATCAATGATCAGAAGCTTGGTGGTGAGGTGCAGAACCTGTTCAATGGTGACGGCGGCCTGCTCGATCGCATGGTCAAGACCATGGAGCCATTCTCTGCGTCCGGTGGTGTGCTGGATGAGCGCAACAAGTCGCTTGAGGTTGCCAAGAAAAGCCTGAGCATGGAGCAGAGCTCTCTGGATGCCCGCATCAAGGACCTGGAAGCGTCGCTGACCAAGAAGTACAACACCATGGACACCCTGGTTGGGCAGCTCAATGCTCAGCGCGACAGCGTCGTTTCCATTTTTGAAGCAATGGCAGCGCAACAGAAGAACTCCTGATCTGCCTGAGGCTTCATGGCAAGGTCGCGGCGTCACACTGTATGGCGCCGCGCGCGTGTTACGATGTAGGCACGGTAAACAAACGCCAAAAGCCCGACGAAGCGTGACGCTTGGTCGGGCTTTTTTGTATTCTCCCTAAAGTTTTTTGACGCCGCGCCGATAGCCCGGTCATACAGCAACCCCGTGGTGACGAGGTACCCCATGAATCCAATGTTAGCCCTTCGGCAGTACCAGAAGATTGGCGCCCAGGCGCAGACCTCTGAAGCGAGCCCGCATCGTTTGGTGCAAATGCTGATGGAGGGTGGCCTGGACCGCATTGCCCAGGCCAGTGGCGCGATGCAGCGCAAGGACATCGCCGGCAAGGGCATCGCGATAGGCAAGGCTATTGGCATCATTGGCGGCCTGCGCGAAGGTCTGGACCGTGACAACATGACTGACGAGCTCAATCGTCTCGACAGCCTCTACCTGTACATGACTCGTCGTCTGAGTGAGGCCAATATCCAGAACGATCCGGCGATCCTGGACGAGGTCAGGGACTTGCTGAGCACTGTCAAGGAAGGCTGGGACGCGATCGGCCCACAGTCGATGGTCCCCTGAGCCGGGAGGTTTTATGAGCAAGGTGATCGAGGGTATCGAGCGGACTCGCAGCGAGTTGCTTGCCGCATTGGCCAGCCGTGACTGGGATGCGGTAGGTGAGCTTGACCTGAAGTGTCGTCTTTGTGTCGAGGACGTTCTGGCTGAGGCGCTCAGCAATGAAGACGCGGTACGCTCGAGCCTTGAGGGCCTGCTAGCGGTCTACGGGAAGTTAATTGAAGTTGCAAGCGGTGAGCGTCAATCGATAGTCGACGAGATGGTGCAAATCCGTCAGGCGAAAAACGCCGCTAAGGTATACCATCTGTTCACTTGACCACAGATGTCCTAAAAGCCATGCGCCATTAATTTGACTGCATGCTTTTTTTTGACTTTACTAGTGGCTGTTTTCGAATTTCAGACGTCCGAACACTGACCATTCAGTCTGAATGATGTCGAGCACGCCCTCGGGCGCCGATATGACTAGGGAAGTTGCTATTGCATGTGGCGTGAAACCAAGATTCTCCTGATCGATGACGACAGCGCCCGCCGCCGCGATCTGGCGGTGGTTCTGAACTTCCTCGGCGAAGAAAACCTGCCCTGCTCCAGCCTGGATTGGCAGCAGGTGGTGGGGGCATTGTCTTCCAGCCGTGAAGTGCTCTGCGTGCTCATCGGAACCGTGAATGCTCCAGGCAATGTGCTTGGGTTGCTTAAGACAGTGGCCGGGTGGGATGAGTTCCTTCCGGTATTGCTGATCGGCGAAATTTCTTCTGCGGATTTCCCCGAAGAGCTTCGCCGTCGCGTGCTGGCCAACCTTGAGATGCCGCCCAGCTACAGCCAGCTGCTCGACTCCCTGCACCGTGCCCAGGTCTATCGCGAGATGTACGACCAGGCCCGTGAGCGTGGCCGTCAGCGCGAGCCCAACCTGTTCCGCAGCCTGGTGGGCACCAGCCGCGCCATCCAGCATGTTCGGCAGATGATGCAGCAGGTCGCCGATACCGACGCCAGCGTGCTCATTCTTGGTGAGTCCGGTACTGGCAAGGAGGTGGTCGCGCGCAACCTGCATTACCACTCCAAGCGCCGCGAAGCGCCGTTCGTGCCGGTCAATTGCGGGGCCATCCCGGCCGAATTGCTGGAAAGCGAACTGTTCGGCCACGAGAAGGGGGCTTTCACCGGCGCCATCACCAGCCGTGCCGGGCGCTTCGAGCTGGCCAATGGCGGTACTCTGTTCCTTGACGAGATCGGCGACATGCCGCTGCCGATGCAGGTCAAGCTGCTGCGTGTGCTGCAGGAACGTACCTTCGAGCGCGTGGGCAGCAACAAGACCCAAAGCATCGATGTGCGCATCATCGCCGCGACCCACAAGAACCTTGAGACCATGATCGAGGGTGGGACCTTCCGCGAAGACCTGTACTACCGCCTCAACGTGTTCCCGATCGAGATGGCGCCGTTGCGTGAGCGTGTGGAAGACATTCCGCTGCTGATGAACGAGCTGATCTCGCGTATGGAGCATGAGAAGCGCGGCTCGATCCGCTTCAACTCTGCTTCGATCATGTCGCTGTGCCGGCATGGCTGGCCTGGCAACGTGCGCGAGCTGGCCAACCTGGTCGAACGCATGGCGATCATGCACCCGTACGGGGTGATTGGTGTGTCGGAGCTGCCGAAGAAATTCCGCTACATCGACGATGAAGACGAGCAGTTGGTCGACAGCCTGCGCAGCGACCTCGAAGAGCGCGTGGCGATCAACGGCCACGCGCCGAGCTTTGCCAACCATGCCATGCTGCCGCCTGAGGGCCTGGACCTGAAGGATTACCTGGGCAGCCTGGAGCAGGGGCTGATCCAGCAGGCGCTGGACGACGCCAACGGTATCGTGGCGCGGGCGGCTGAACGTTTGCGTATTCGGCGTACCACCTTGGTGGAGAAGATGCGCAAGTACGGCATGAGCCGCCAGGGCGGTGAGGAGCAGGCTGAAGATTGACTTCGCCTGTACCGCCACAATCGCCGGCAAGCCCACATGGATTTGCGCCGGCTTTAAGAAATTTTGCTTGCACAGGTAAAGCGCAAACCTGAAGAGCAGCGCGGTCGTGGTGGGAGCCGGCTTGCCGGCGATAGGGCCCGAGCAGGCAGCACAAACCCCCAGCCCCGGCACGGCTATTGCTACACCGCTGGCACCACACCGTTTTTATGACGGTCAGCCACGCGAGAGAGCACGATGCCCCAGGCCGCCCATGTTTCCCGAGCCCCTGATCCGCAGGGGCCTACCCCCGTCGAACAGGAGAGTCGACAGGGGCTTGAGCAGGCGTTCGCCCTGTTCGACCAGGTCTCCACCCAGCTCAACCAGTCCTACAGCATGCTCGAGGCCCGCGTCAGCGAACTCAAAGGCGAGTTGGCGGTGGTCGGCGCCCAGCGCATGGCCGAGCTGAACGAGAAAGAGCGCCTGGCCAATCGCTTGCAGAACCTGCTGGCCCTGCTGCCCGGCGGGGTGATCGTCATCGATGACCAGGGCCTGGTGCGCGAAGCCAATCCGGCGGCCTGTGAACTGTTGGGTGAACCCTTGCTCGGCCAGTTGTGGCGCCAGGTGATCGCCCGCAGCTTCGCCCCGCGCAAGGATGACGGGCATGAGGTGTCACTGCGCGATGGCCGTCGCCTGTCCATTGCCACGCGTTCGCTGGATGCCGAGCCAGGCCAACTGGTGCTGCTCAATGACCTGACCGAAACCCGTCGCCTGCAAGACCAGTTGGCACGCCATGAGCGCCTGTCGTCGCTGGGGCGCATGGTTGCTTCGCTGGCCCATCAGATACGCACGCCGCTGTCGGCAGCCATGCTCTATGCCAGCCACCTGGCGCAAGACGAGCGTGAGCTTGCGCCACAGACCCGCCGGCGTTTCGCCGGAAGCCTCAAGGAACGTCTGCACGAATTGGAGCACCAGGTGCGCGACATGCTGGTGTTCGCCCGCGGCGAGCTGCCACTGGGTGACCGGTTGAGCCCAAAGGGCCTGTTCCAGGCCTTGCAGCAGGCTGCCCAGCCTCATGTCCAGGGCCATGCCGTGCGTTGGCAGTGCGACAGCCACCTGGGTGAGTTGCTGTGCAATCGCGACACCCTGGTCGGTGCCATGCTCAACCTGATCGAGAATGCCCTGCAGGCAAGCGTTGGCGCTGCGCGGCTCAAAGTGCACCTGTATCGGCGCGCGCACACCCTGCACCTGTGCGTCAGCGATGCCGGCAGCGGCATCGATGCCGACCTGTTGGGTCGGCTGGGTGAGCCGTTCCTGACCACCAAAGCTACCGGCACCGGGCTCGGCTTGGCGGTGGTCATGGCCGTGGTGCGGGCGCACCACGGCAAGTTGCAGCTGCGCTCCAGGGTAGGGCGTGGCACCTGCGTCAGGGTGGAGTTGCCGTTGATCGGCGGGCAGCCTGCGGAGGTCGCATGATGCTCATCAAGGTGCTGCTGGTCGAGGATGACCGCGCGTTGCGCCAGGCGCTTGGCGATACCCTGGAGATCGGCGGTTTTGCCTATCGTGCTGTCGGCAGCGCGGAAGAAGCGCTGGAGGCGGTGCAGAGCGACGCGTACAGCCTGGTCATCAGTGACGTGAACATGCCGGGGATGGATGGGCATCAGTTGCTGGCGCACCTGCGTCGCCAGCACCCGCAATTGCCGGTGCTGCTGATGACCGCTCACGCTGCCGTGGAGCGCGCTGTCGAGGCGATGCGCCAGGGCGCTGTGGATTACCTGGTCAAACCCTTCGAGCCCAAGGCGCTGCTGAGCCTGGTCGAGCGCCATGCCGCCGGGCGCCTGAGTGCGGTCGAGGACGAAGGGCCGGTGGCCAGCGAGCCTGCCAGCCGCCAATTGCTGGAGCTTGCTGCACGTGTGGCCCGCAGCGATTCGACCGTACTCATCTCGGGTGAGTCGGGCACCGGCAAGGAAGTGCTTGCGCGGTACATTCACCAACAGTCGCCGCGTGCAGCGCAGCCATTTGTCGCGATCAACTGCGCGGCCATCCCGGACAACATGCTCGAGGCGACCTTGTTCGGTCACGAGAAAGGAGCCTTCACCGGCGCCATTGCGGCGCAGGCCGGCAAATTCGAGCAGGCCGAGGGTGGCACCTTGCTGCTCGACGAGATTTCCGAAATGCCTCTGGGCCTGCAGGCCAAGCTGTTGCGTGTCTTGCAGGAACGTGAGGTCGAGCGGGTAGGGGGGCGCAAGCCGATTGCCCTGGACATCCGCGTGCTGGCAACCAGCAATCGCGACATGGCCGGTGAAGTGGCGGCCGGGCGGTTCCGCGAAGACCTGTTCTATCGCCTGTCGGTGTTCCCGTTGGCCTGGCAGCCGCTGCGTGAGCGTGCCGGTGACATCCTGCCGCTGGCCGAGCGCTTGCTGGCGCGGCATGTGGCGAAGATGAAGCATGCGCCGGTGCGCCTGTCAGCTGCGGCGCAGGCCTGCCTGCAGGCCCATGCCTGGCCAGGCAATGTGCGTGAGCTGGACAACGCCTTGCAGCGGGCGCTGATCCTGCAGCAGGGCGGGGTGATCGAGGCGGCGGATTTTTGTCTGGCCGGCGCCATTCCCTTGTCGGCGGTTGCACCAGCCGCGGCGTTGCCCGTGGCGGTCGAGCCGGCAGGTGAGGCCGGTGGCCTGGGCGATGACATGCGCCGCCATGAGTTCCAGATGATCATCGACACCTTGCGCGCCGAGCGCGGTCGCCGCAAGGAGGCTGCCGAGCGGCTTGGCATCAGCCCCCGCACCCTGCGCTACAAGCTGGCGCAAATGCGCGATGCCGGGCTCGACGTGGAAGCCAGCCTGTACGGGTGAGCTACAAGCTACAAGCAAGCGCAAGAGCACCGCAGCCTGGCTTGAAGCTTGAAGCTTTCAAAGGCTGGCACTGTTGTTGCTTAGAGAGGCTATCCGCCGCATGAGTGTCAAAAAAATGCGGCCGCCGGAGAGAGAAGTTCATGAGCCAAGGTGTTGAATTCAATCGTCTGATGCTGGACATGCGTGCCATGCAGGCCGATGCCATGTCGCTGCCAAAAGCCACTGCTGCCCCCGAATTGGCAGAAGGCCAGAGCAGCTTCGCTGACATGCTTGGCCAGGCCATCGGCAAAGTGCACCAGACCCAGCAGGCGTCGACCCAGCTCGCCAATGCTTTCGAGATCGGCAAGAGTGGTGTCGACCTGACCGACGTGATGATCGCCTCGCAGAAAGCCAGCGTTTCCATGCAAGCGCTGACCCAGGTACGCAACAAGCTGGTCCAGGCGTACCAGGACATCATGCAGATGCCGGTTTGAGGACGGAAGTAAGTCATGGCTGAAGCAGTCGTCGATAACGCCCCCGCCAAAAGTGGCCCGCCAGCGTCCAAACCGCCGCTGTTCGGCATGGCGTTTCTGGAAAACATCTCGCAGATGCCCATGCTGCGTCAGGTCGGCCTGCTGGTCGGGTTGGCGGCGAGCGTGGCGATCGGCTTCGCCGTGGTGCTGTGGTCGCAACAGCCGGACTACCGCCCGCTGTATGGCAGCCTGGCGGGCATGGACACCAAGCAGGTCATGGATACCCTGGCCGCTGCAGACATCCCCTACAATGTCGAGCCCAATTCCGGTGCTCTGCTGGTCAAGGCCGACGACCTCTCCCGTGCGCGCCTGAAACTGGCAGCCGCCGGCGTTGCGCCAAGCGACGGCAATGTTGGCTTCGAACTGCTCGACAAAGAGCAGGGCCTGGGTACCAGCCAGTTCATGGAAGCTACCCGTTACCGTCGCAGCCTGGAAGGCGAGTTGGCCCGTACGGTCTCCAGCCTGAACAACGTCAAGGCGGCGCGCGTGCACCTGGCGATCCCGAAAAGCTCGGTGTTCGTGCGCGATGAGCGCAAGCCAAGCGCCTCGGTCCTGGTCGAACTGTACCCGGGCCGTTCGCTGGAAGCCGGCCAGGTGATGGCGATCGTCAACCTGGTCGCCACCAGCGTGCCCGAGCTGGACAAGTCGCAGGTCACCGTGGTCGACCAGAAGGGCAACCTGCTCTCCGACCAGTTGCAGGACACGGCGTTGACCATGGCTGGCAAGCAGTTCGACTACAGCCGCCGCATGGAAGGCATGCTCACCCAGCGTGTGCACAACATCCTGCAACCCGTCTTGGGTAACGACCGTTACAAGGCCGAGGTGTCGGCCGACCTTGACTTCAGTGCGGTGGAGTCCACTTCCGAGCAGTTCAACCCGGACCAGCCGGCGCTGCGCAGCGAGCAGTCGGTCAACGAGCAGCGCGCCAGCAGTTCGGGGCCGCAAGGTGTGCCGGGCGCGCTGAGCAACCAGCCGCCGGCAGGTGCCGCAGCGCCTGAAAACGCCACCGCCGCAGCCCCTGCTGCCGGTGCCATCCAGCCTGGCCAGCCGCTGGTGGATGCCAATGGCCAGCAGATCATGGACCCGGCCACCGGCCAGCCAATGCTCGCGCCATACCCGGCCGACAAGCGTCTGCAGACCACCAAGAACTTCGAACTGGACCGCTCGATCAGCCACACCCGCCAGCAGCAGGGTCGCCTGACCCGTCTGTCGGTGGCGGTAGTGGTCGATGACCAGGTCAAGGTCGACGCCGCCGGCGAGACCACCCGTGCGCCGTGGGGCGCCGAAGACCTGGCGCGCTTCACCCGCCTGGTACAGGACGCCGTTGGCTTCGATGCCAGCCGTGGCGACAGCGTGACGGTGATCAACGTGCCGTTCGCCGCCGACCGGGGCGAAGAAATCGCCGACATCGCGTTTTACCAGCAGCCTTGGTTCTGGGACATCGTCAAGCAGGTGATGGGCGTGGTGTTCATCCTGGTACTGGTGTTCGGCGTGCTGCGCCCGGTACTCAACAACATCACTGGCGGCGGCAAGCAGGCTGCTGCAACGGACAGCGACATGGAGCTGGGCGGCATGATCGGTCTGGATGGCGAACTGGCCAACGACCGCGTCAGCCTGGGTGGCCCGACAAGCATTCTGTTGCCAAGCCCGAGCGAGGGTTACGAGGCACAGCTCAACGCAATCAAAGGCCTGGTGGCCGAAGACCCGGGCCGTGTCGCCCAGGTCGTGAAAGAGTGGATCAACGCCGATGAGTGATAACCGAGCCGTTACCGCCAAGCTGAGCCGCACCGACAAGGCGGCAATCCTTTTGCTCTCGCTGGGTGAGACCGATGCCGCCCAGGTACTGCGGCACATGGGCCCCAAAGAAGTGCAGCGGGTCGGTGTGGCCATGGCTCAGATGGGCAACGTGCACCGCGAGCAGGTCCAGCAGGTGATGAGCGAGTTCGTCGAGATCGTCGGCGACCAGACCAGCCTGGGCGTAGGTTCCGACGGTTATATCCGCAAGATGCTCAACCAGGCCCTGGGCGAGGACAAGGCCAACGGCCTGATCGACCGCATCCTGCTGGGCGGCAACACCAGCGGCCTGGACAGCCTCAAGTGGATGGAGCCACGGGCGGTGGCGGATGTGATCCGCTTCGAGCACCCGCAGATTCAGGCCATCGTGGTCGCCTACCTCGACCCCGATCAGGCTGGCGAAGTGCTGAGCAACTTCGACCACAAGGTGCGCCTGGACATCATCCTGCGCGTGTCGTCGCTCAACACCGTTCAGCCTGCCGCGCTCAAGGAACTGAACCAGATTCTCGAGAAGCAGTTCTCGGGGAACTCCAATGCCGCACGCACCACCCTGGGTGGCATCAAGCGCGCCGCCGACATCATGAACTTCCTCGACAGCTCTGTGGAAGGTGCGCTGATGGACTCGATCCGCGAGGTCGACAACGACCTGTCGGAGCAGATCGAAGACCTGATGTTCGTCTTCAACAACCTGGCCGATGTCGACGACCGTGGCATCCAGGCGCTGCTGCGCGAAGTGTCCTCCGATGTGCTGGTGGTGTCGCTCAAAGGTGCCGACGAGCGGGTCAAGGACAAGATTTTCAAGAACATGTCCAAGCGTGCTTCGGAACTGCTGCGCGACGACCTCGAGGCCAAGGGCCCGGTGCGCGTCAGCGACGTGGAAACGGCGCAGAAGGAAATCCTCACCATTGCCCGACGCATGGCCGAGGCCGGCGAGATCGTGCTCGGCGGCAAGGGCGCCGAGGAAATGATTTAAGCGGCAAGCCACAAGCTGCAAGCTACAAGGGAAAGCCAGACGCTGCACAGCCTGCTTCTTCTTGCAGCTTGCAGCTAACAGCTTGCAGCTCATCCCGCTTTCAACACCAGGCATGCCAATGTCCAGCAAAGAAACTCACCCCAGCGACCTGATTCGTGCACGTGACCTGGAAGGCGTCGATGTGTGGGCACTGCCCAGCTTCGACCCTGAGCCGGAACCGGAGCCGGAACCGGAACCCGAAATCATCGAGGAAGAGGTCGAGGAAGTGCCGCTGGAGGAAGTCCAGCCCCTGACCCTTGAAGAGCTCGAAGCGATCCGGCAGGAGGCCTACAACGAAGGTTTCGCCACCGGCGAGCGCGAGGGTTTTCACAGCACCCAGTTGAAGGTGCGACAGGAGGCTGAGGAGGCGCTCAATGCCCGGCTGGCTGACCTGGAACAACTGATGGCACACCTGCTCGAGCCTATCGCCGAACAGGACACACAGATCGAGAAGACCCTCGTTCACCTTGTGGCGCACATGGCGCGCCAGGTGATCGGTCGCGAACTGCATAGCGACTCCAGTCAGATCACCCAAGTACTGCGTGAAGCGTTGAAGCTGCTGCCCATGGGTGCGGACAATATCCGCATTCACCTCAATCCCCAGGATTTCGAGCTGGCCAAGGCCCTGCGCGAACGCCATGAGGAGAGCTGGAAGCTGCTTGAGGACGACGCTCTGCTGCCAGGGGGGTGCCGTATCGAGACTGCGCACAGCCGCATTGACGCGACCATGGAAACCCGTATCGAAAAGGTCGTGGCCCAGCTGTTCGACCAGTTGCACGACCAGTCCCTGCACCCGGCGGCGCCGGATGTATCGATCGAGTTGGGCGCCAACGATGCGCCTTGACCGCACCAGCTTCGGCAAACGCCTGGGTGGCTACGCCGAGACGATCAAGCTGCCCGTGCAGCCGGTGGTCGAAGGCCGCCTGCTGCGCATGGTCGGCCTTACCCTGGAGGCCGAGGGGCTGCGCGCCGCAGTGGGCGCACGCTGCCTGGTGATCAATGACGACTCGTACCACCCGGTGCAGGTCGAAGCCGAAGTCATGGGCTTTGCTGGCAGCAAGATCTTCCTCATGCCGGTCGGCAGCATCGCCGGTATCGCGCCCGGGGCGCGGGTGGTGCCACTGGACGACAGCGGCCGTTTGCCTATGGGCATGAGTATGCTCGGCCGGGTGCTCGATGGCGCCGGTCGCGCCCTGGACGGCAAGGGCGGGATGAAGGCCGAGGATTGGGTGCCGATGGACGGCCCGATCATCAACCCGCTCAACCGCGACCCTATCAGCCAGCCACTGGACGTGGGCATTCGCAGCATCAACGGCCTGCTCACCGTCGGCCGGGGCCAGCGCCTGGGACTGTTCGCCGGTACCGGTGTCGGTAAGTCGGTGTTGCTCGGCATGATGACTCGCTTCACCGAAGCCGAAATCATCGTGGTCGGCCTGATTGGCGAGCGGGGCCGCGAGGTGAAGGAGTTCATCGAGCATATTCTGGGTGAAGAGGGGCTCAAGCGATCGGTGGTGGTCGCATCCCCGGCCGACGACGCGCCGTTGATGCGTTTGCGCGCGGCCATGTATTGCACGCGCATTGCCGAGTACTTCCGCGACAAAGGCAAGAACGTCCTGTTGCTGATGGATTCGCTGACCCGTTTTGCCCAGGCCCAGCGTGAAATTGCCTTGGCAATCGGCGAGCCGCCGGCTACCCGTGGTTATCCGCCATCAGTGTTCGCCAAGCTCCCCAAGCTGGTGGAGCGCGCCGGTAACGGTGAGCCGGGTGGTGGCTCGATCACGGCCTTCTATACCGTATTGTCCGAAGGTGACGACCAGCAGGATCCGATCGCCGACTCGGCGCGGGGCGTGCTCGATGGCCACTTCGTCTTGTCCCGGCGGCTGGCCGAAGAAGGCCACTACCCTGCTATCGACATCGAAGCCTCGATCAGCCGGGTGATGCCCCAGGTGGTCGATGCCAATCATCTGCGCCAGGCGCAAAAATTCAAGCAGCTGTGGTCGCGCCTGTCGCAAAGCCGCGACCTGATCAGTGTCGGCGCTTATGTGGCAGGCGGCGATCCTGAAACCGACCTGGCCATTGCCCTGCAGCCAAAACTGGTGGACTTCCTGCGCCAAGGGCTGGACGAAAATGTCGGCATGGACCAGAGCCGACAGCAGTTGGGGGCGATCTTCACGCCTCCGGCGAACGGTTGATAGGCCATGAGTACGCCAAGCCGTGCCGCGCGCCTGGCGCCAGTGGTGCAGATGGCCGAGGAGGCCGAACGCAAGGCAGCCCAGCGGCTGGGGCACTTTCAGCAGTTGGTGGCTCAGGCCCAGGCCAAGCTGGCCGAACTCGAGTCGTTTCGTGAGGGCTACCAGGCGCAATGGATCGACCGCGGTGGCCAAGGCGTCAATGGCAGTTGGCTGGTCAACTACCAGCGCTTTCTGGGGCAGCTTGAAACGGCCATGACCCAGCAGCGCCAGAGCCTGACATGGCACCAGAGCAACCTGAAGAACGCCAGGGGCACCTGGCAGCAAGCCTATGCCCGGGTAGAGGGCCTGCGCAAACTGGTGCAGCGTTACCTGGAAGAGGCGCGGCGCGCCGAGGACAAACGCGAGCAGCGCTTGCTGGATGAATTGTCACAGCGGTTGCCAAGGCAAGGCCACATCTAGCTTGCAGCTTGCAGCTCTGCCCCCCGCCTGCTAAACCTTGAATTGTTGCATTCGCCATCATCGAAGGAATCGCTAGCATGGCAGTCGAGACTGATTTTTCGCAGGACGAGAAAAAGCTGACGATCAAGATCAAAGGCCGCTTCGATTTCGGTAAGCATCAGGAGTTTCGCGATGCCTACGAGCGCCAGCCCAAGCGTCCGGACTCGGTGGTGGTCGACCTCAAAGACACCACTTACCTGGACAGCTCCGCCCTCGGCATGTTGCTGCTGCTGCGTGATCACGCCGGTGGCGATGAATCGGACGTGCGCGTGGTGCATGCCAGTTCAGATGTGCGCAAGATCCTTGCCATCTCCAATTTCGACAAACTGTTCGCTATCAGTTGAGCGTCATGACGCCGGCCGAACAGCCGTTGACTGTGCTGGTGGCCGAAGACGGGGCCACGGATAGGCTGTTGCTGGCCCAGATCGTCCGGCGCCAGGGGCATCACGTGTATACCGCCGAAAACGGCCAGCAGGCCGTTGAGCTGTTTGCCGAAAAGCGCCCGCAGCTGGTTCTGCTCGATGCCCTGATGCCGGTCATGGACGGTTTCGAAGCTGCGCGGCAGATCAAGGCATTGGCCGGCGAGGCCCTGGTACCGATCATCTTTCTTACCTCGCTCAACGAGGAAGAGGCCTTGGTGCGCTGCCTGGAGGCCGGTGGTGACGACTTCATGGCCAAGCCCTACAGTGCGGTGATCCTTGGTGCCAAGATCCGCGCCATGGATCGCCTGCGCAGGTTGCAGGCCACGGTGCTGGAGCAGCGTGACCTGATCACCCGGCATCACCATCACCTGCTCAACGAGCAGCGGGTGGCCAAGGCTGTGTTCGACAAGGTTGCCCATTCTGGCTGCATCACGGCGCCGAACATTCGGTACCTGCAGTCGCCTTACGCGTTATTCAACGGCGACTTGCTGCTGGCCGCGTTCACTCCATCCGGCGACATGCATGTGTTGCTGGGTGACTTTACCGGGCATGGGCTACCCGCCGCAGTCGGTGCCATGCCCCTGGCAGAAGTGTTCTATGGCATGACTGCCAAGGGTTATGGCCTGGCGCAGATGCTGCGCGAGATGAACGCCAAGCTCAAGCGCATCCTGCCGGTAGACATGTTCTGTTGCGCGCAGCTCCTCAGCCTGAGCGTGCAGCGCGGCTCGGTGGAGGTCTGGAACGGTGGCATGCCGGATGGTTACCGGCTGTCGGCCGGCGGCGAGGTGCTTTCCATGCTGGGTTCGCGCCACCTTCCGCTGGGCATCCTGGCGCCGGAGCGCTTCGATGACAGTACCGAGGTGTTGCCGCTGGCGCCGGGGGAGCGGCTGCTACTGCTCTCCGACGGCGTTGTGGATACAGCCGACGAAGCGCAGACGTTGTTCGGTGTCGAGCGCTTGCGCGCGGTGCTGGCGGCCAATCGTGACCCGGCGCGGCTTTTCGACGAGGTGATGGAGGCGCTGGAGCGCTTCGGCGGGCGCCCCAGGGATGACATCAGCCTGTGCGATATCCGCATGTTCACTGCGCAGGAGCGGGTGCCGGCCCCAACCATCTATTCTGATAGTGGGCGCTCCAGCCCGCTGGACTGGTCGCTGGGCTTCGAGTTGCGCGGTGAGAGCCTCAAACGTTTCAACCCGGTGCCGTACCTTGTGCAGTTGCTGCAGGAAATCCACGGTTTGCGGCCCCGCACCGGCGCCCTGCACAGCGTGCTAAGCGAGCTGTATTCCAATGCGCTGGAGCACGGTGTGCTGGGCCTGGATTCGCGGCTCAAGCGCGATGTGCATGGGTTTGCCGACTATTATCAGGAACGCACCCGCAGGCTCGGTGTGTTGACCGAGGGCAGCGTGCGCATCGATCTGAAGGTGGAACCGATGGCTGCAGGCGGTCGTCTGATGATCGAAGTTCGTGACAGTGGTGCTGGGTTCGATGTGCAGCGGGTGCTGGCGCGTCCTTCCCGTGAGCATGGATTGAGTGGTCGAGGGTTGCACCTGGTACGGCGCCTTGGTAGTAGTGCCGGGTGGCGGGACGGTGGCCGTTGCGCATGGGTGCAGTTCGATTGGTGAGCTGTTTGGCGCTTGAGGCATAATTCTGCTTGATCAAGGAGTGAGCAAGTGACTGACATGCATATTGATCACAGGGTGCTCAGTGAGCTGCAGGAGGTCATGGAAGATGGCTACCTGCAACTGCTGGAAACCTTTCTGGAAGATTCCGGGCGGCGTCTTGACGAACTTCATGGCGCCAGGAACGCCGATGAGTTGGGCGTGGCTGCGCACAGTTTCAAGGGCAGCAGCAGCAACATGGGTGCGGTCGGGCTGGCGCAGCTTTGCCATCAGTTGGAGGAGCGGGTCAAGCAGCGCTCGCTGCATGGCATAGAAGAGCTGATCAACCGCATCGACCAGGAGTATCTTGAGGTGCAGCGTTTCTATCAGGGCGAGCGCAAGCGGGTTTCCGCAGGCTGATCGGCCAGTTGGCTCGACTTTTGCCTGTATGTGCCTGAACGATACCTTTGTTTCTGGCGCGGAGACCCTTCAATGCCTGTCGCACCTAATCCTTTGTTGCAAACCAGTACGCTGAGCAAGCCGTCGCGTGCAGGTGCCTCGCAGGTGGACAAGCCGCTGCAGGCCTCGGGCGGGCAGGGCAGCGGCTTCGATCAGGTCATGGCCAAGCAGGGCAATGACAAAGCGCCGGTACGCGATGACAAGGTTGCCCAGGCCAAGCCCAAAGACAAACCCGAGGTCGCCCACGGCGGCAAGAAAGAGGCGGCCGACAAACCGGCGGTTGCCGATGACGGCAATAAGTTGCCAGCTGACGATCAGGCGCAAGCCGGTGCCGATAGTGCGCCTGGCAGTGAATCGACCTCGCTGGACGCCAGCCTGGTGGCGGGCCAGGTGACCGATGCGCAGCCGGGGGCGCAGTTGCTGCAAGCCCAGGCTGAAGCCGTGGCGCCGGTGCTTCAGGCAGCGGTCCAGTTACCGCAAGCCCCGACAACCGAAGAGCTGCCCGAGGACCCGGCAGCGCAGGCCTTCGACCCTGATGCCGACCCATTGGCCAACTTGCCGACCCTGCGCCTGGCGCTGGAGCAAACTGCCCAGGCCAAGGGCACGACCTCGGCCCACGCCGCCGATCCTTCCCAGGCCGGCGCCGAGGATGGTCAGCCAGCCGTCAATCCCTTGGCGACCTTGATGGACAAGGTCGAGGCCGAGGCAGGGCAATCGGAGAGCGGGGACAAGGCGTTTGGTGCGTTGCTCGAAGATGGCCTCAAAGACACCAAGAGCGCCTCCAGCGACACCCGAATCGACGATTTCGCCAACCGCTTGGCGAGCCTGACCCAGGCTGCCACGGCCAAGACGGCCAATGCCGTGCCGGTGACCGGCAATCCGCTGCATCAGCCGTTGCCGATGAACCAGAACGCCTGGGCCGAAGGTTTGGTCAACCGCGTCATGTACCTGTCCAGCCAGAACCTGAAGTCGGCGGACATCCAGTTGGAGCCGGCCGAGCTTGGCCGCCTGGATATCCGCGTCAACGTGGCGGCCGACCAGGCCACCCAGGTGACCTTCATCAGCGGCCACGCGGGCGTGCGTGATGCGCTGGACAGCCAGGTGCATCGCCTGCGTGAACTGTTTGCCCAGCAGGGGCTGGCGCAGCCGGACGTCAACGTGGCTGACCAGTCGCGCGGGCAGCAACAGCAAGCCCAGCAGGACGGTTCACAGCTGTCCGGCGTTGCCG
This sequence comes from Pseudomonas sp. Marseille-Q5299, assembly GCF_943737035.1. NCBI lineage: Bacteria > Pseudomonadati > Pseudomonadota > Gammaproteobacteria > Pseudomonadales > Pseudomonadaceae > Pseudomonas > Pseudomonas sp. Marseille-Q5299. The sequence goes on along the minus strand of NZ_CALSFR010000001.1, from coordinate 371,222 downwards.
CACGGCGGGCGCAGAATGGCGGTGGTACCGAGCAGGGTGAGCTTGCCGATGCCTCACGGCCGGTGGAGCAGCAGGTGGTCGTTGGCGACAGTGCGGTCGATTTCTACGCGTGAGTTGCTGATGGCCCTTTCGCAGGCGATAGGGCCGGTACAGGCAAAAATTCCCAATCTGGCATAACACTTGCTCAAGCCACGTCATCCTCATTTGAAACCCCGATGGACGACGGATTATTGGCATGGCGAAGAGCGACGCAGTGAAAGACCCCGCCACTAAAGGCAAACTCAAGCTGATCCTGCTGTTGGTGCTGGCCCTTCTGCTGGCGGTCGGCCTGTCGGTAGGCGCGACCTGGTTCTTCATGCACAAGAGCGAGTCGGCGCCCGCGGCCGACCCGGCAGCGGCCAACGTCAAGCATGCGGCGATCTACGAGCCCCTGGCGCCGGCCTTCGTGGTCAACTTCAACCAGAACGGCCGCCAGCGCTACATGCAGGTGAGCATCACCCTGCAGGGCCGCAACCAGGCCGACCTTGATGCCCTCAAGGTGCATATGCCGGTGATCCGCAACAACCTGGTGATGATGTTCTCCGGGCAGGGCTTCGACACCTTGGCCGCCAGCTCCGTGGGCCAGGAGATGCTGCGCCAGAAAGCCACCGCAGTGGTTCAGGAAGTGGCGCAAAAGGAAGTCGGCAAGCCGGTGATAGACCAGCTGCTGTTCACCAATTTCGTATTGCAGTAGGAGTCCGCAATGGCCGTACAGGACCTGCTGTCCCAGGATGAGATCGACGCCCTGTTGCATGGCGTCGATGATGGGCTGGTACAGACCGAGAGCGCTGCCGAGCCTGGCAGCATCAAAAGCTACGACCTGACCAGCCAGGATCGGATCGTGCGGGGGCGCATGCCGACCCTCGAAATGATCAACGAACGTTTCGCCCGTTACACCCGTATCAGCATGTTCAACCTCCTGCGCCGCTCCGCCGACGTGGCGGTTGGGGGTGTGCAGGTGATGAAGTTCGGCGAGTACGTGCATTCGCTGTATGTGCCGACAAGCCTCAACCTGGTCAAGATCAAGCCGCTGCGCGGCACTTCGCTGTTCATTCTGGATGCCAAGCTGGTGTTCAAACTGGTGGACAACTTCTTCGGTGGTGACGGTCGTCACGCCAAGATCGAAGGCCGCGAGTTCACCCCCACTGAGCTGCGGGTTGTGCGCATGGTGCTGGACCAGTGCTTCATCGACCTCAAGGAAGCCTGGCAGGCGATCATGCCGGTCAACTTCGAGTACATGAACTCCGAAGTCAACCCGGCCATGGCCAACATCGTCGGGCCGAGCGAAGCAGTGGTGGTGTCGACCTTCCATATCGAACTGGACGGTGGCGGCGGCGACCTGCACGTGACCATGCCCTACTCGATGATCGAGCCGGTGCGCGAAATGCTCGATGCCGGTTTCCAGTCCGACCTGGACGACCAGGACGAGCGCTGGGTGAAGGCCCTGCGCGAAGACGTGCTGGACGTTTCCGTACCGCTCAGTGCCACGGTTGCCCGCCGCCAACTCAAATTGCGCGATGTGCTGCACATGCAGCCGGGTGACGTGATCCCGGTGGAGCTGCCGGAGCACCTTGTGCTGCGTGCCAATGGCGTACCGTCGTTCAAGGCGCGCCTGGGTTCGCACAAGGGCAACCTGGCGCTGCAGATCATCGACCCGATCGAACGCCGCTGACGGCGTGCCGGTCGCTCACTACGAATTGAATGCCTGTCGAGGACATCATGGCTAACGAAAACGAGATCACCTCCCCGGAAGACCAGGCCCTGGCCGATGAATGGGCGGCGGCGCTGGAAGAAACCGGTGATGCCGGCCAGGCTGACATCGATGCGCTGCTCGGTGGCGACGGCGGTAGCGCCGGTGCCGGCCGGTTGCCGATGGAAGAGTTCGCAAGCTCGCCACGGCCGAAAGAAAACGTCAGCCTGGAAGGCCCGAACCTGGACGTGATCCTGGACATCCCGGTGAACATCTCCATGGAAGTGGGCAGCACCGAAATCAACATCCGCAACCTGCTGCAGCTCAACCAGGGCTCGGTGATCGAGCTCGACCGCCTGGCCGGCGAGCCGCTGGATGTGCTGGTCAACGGCACCCTGATCGCCCACGGCGAAGTGGTTGTGGTCAACGAGAAGTTCGGCATCCGCCTGACTGACGTGATCAGCCCCAGCGAACGTATCAAGAAGCTGCGCTGAGTGAAGGGCACGATACGGGCTGTCACGGCCCTTGCCGCGCTGCTCGCCAGCGAAGTGGTGATCGCCGCTGCCGCGCCGGCCGTGGTGGCCACGCCGCCAGCTGCGGCGCCCGGCAGCCTGGGTGGGCAGCTGGCGCAAATGGTGCTGGGCTTGCTGCTGGTGGTGGGCCTGATCTTCTTCCTGGCCTGGTTGCTGCGCCGTATGCAGGGCGCGGCACCCAAAGGTGGCCAGGTGATCGAAGTGATCGGCAGCCGCGCCATCGGCCCGCGTGACCGGCTGTTGCTGGTGCAGGTCGGCAAGGAGCAGATCCTCATCGGCCATACCCCGGGCAGCATCGAGGCCTTGCATGTGCTGGCCGAGCCCGTGGAAGTACCTGCCAGCGCCCGCCAGGCGACGCCGGAGTTTGCCCAGCGCCTCATGGAGCTGATGGGCAAGGATCATAAGGACAAGAAGTGATGAGCGGCGCGCTACGTACCCTGTCGGGCCTGTTGTTGATGCTGGCGCTGCTGTTGGCCGCGCCGCTGGCCCTGGCCGCCGACCCGCTGTCGATCCCGGCCATTACCTTGTCCAACGGCCCGGACGGGCAGCAGGAATATTCGGTCAGCCTGCAGATCCTGTTGATCATGACGGCGCTGAGTTTCATACCTGCGTTCGTCATCCTGATGACCAGCTTCACCCGAATCATCATCGTCTTCTCGATCCTGCGCCAGGCCTTGGGCTTGCAGCAGACACCGTCGAACCAGGTGCTGACCGGCATGGCGCTGTTCCTGACGATGTTCATCATGGCCCCGGTGTTCGACCGGGTGAACCAGGATGCACTGCAGCCGTACCTTAAGGAGCAGATGACCGCCCAGCAGGCGATTGACAAGGCCCAGGGGCCGCTCAAGGACTTCATGCTGGCGCAGACCCGGCAGAGCGACCTGGACCTGTTCATGCGCCTGTCCAAGCGCACCGATATCGCCGGGCCTGATCAGGTACCGCTGACCATCCTGGTGCCAGCGTTCGTCACCTCGGAGCTCAAGACGGCGTTCCAGATCGGTTTCATGATCTTCATCCCGTTCCTGATCATCGACATGGTGGTCGCCAGCGTGCTGATGGCCATGGGTATGATGATGCTGTCGCCGTTGATCATCTCGCTGCCGTTCAAGATCATGCTGTTCGTTCTGGTCGATGGCTGGGCGCTGATCATGGGCACCCTGGCCGGCAGTTTCGGCGGCGTCTGACGCCGTCAAGGAGAGCCTTGCATGACCCCTGAAGTTGCCGTCGACCTGTTCCGCGACGCCCTGTGGCTGACCACGCTGATGGTGGCCATCCTGGTGGTGCCGAGCCTGCTGGTCGGCCTGGTGGTGGCGATGTTCCAGGCCGCCACGCAGATCAACGAACAGACCCTGAGCTTCCTGCCGCGCCTGCTGGTGATGCTGGTGACACTGATAGTCGCCGGGCCGTGGCTGACGCAGAAGTTCATGGAATACATCACGGGCCTGTACACCAGCATCCCGCAGCTGATCGGTTGAGGCGGCCATGCTGGAGCTGACCGACGCACAGATCGGTACCTGGGTCGCCACCTTCATCCTGCCGCTGTTCCGGGTGACCGCGGTGCTGATGACCATGCCTATCTTCGGTACCCGCATGCTGCCGGCGCGCATACGCCTGTACGCGGCCGTGGCCATTACCGTGGTGATCGTGCCAGCGTTACCGCCGTTGCCTGAATTCGACCCGCTGAGCTTGCGCGGGCTGTTGTTGTGCGGTGAGCAGATCATCGTCGGGGCGTTGTTCGGTTTTTCGTTGCAGTTGCTGTTCCAGGCGTTCGTCATCGCCGGGCAGATCATCGCGATACAGATGGGTATGGCCTTCGCATCGATGGTCGACCCGGCCAACGGCGTAAACGTGGCGGTGGTCAGCCAGTTCATGACCATGCTGGTGAGCGTGCTGTTCCTGGTGATGAACGGCCATCTGGTCGTGTTCGAGGTGCTGACCGAAAGCTTTACCACCTTGCCGGTGGGCAATGCGCTGGTGGTCAACCACTTCTGGGAGATGGCCGGGCGCCTTAGCTGGGTATTTGGTGCCGGTCTGCTACTGATCCTGCCGGCAATCGCTGCGCTACTGGTGGTGAACATCGCCTTTGGCGTGATGACCCGCGCCGCGCCGCAGTTGAACATCTTCTCTATCGGTTTCCCGCTGACACTGGTGCTGGGTATGGGCATCTTCTGGGTGGGCCTGGCCGATGTTCTTTCCCACTACCAGGCATTGGCCAGCGAAGCGCTGCAATGGCTGCGTGAACTGGCGAGGGCGCGCTGAGCATGGCTGAGAGCGAGAGTGGTCAGGACAAGACAGAAGACCCCACCGACAAGCGCAAGCGCGACGCACGCGAAAAAGGTGAGATCGCCCGGTCCAAGGAGCTGAACACGGTGGCGGTGACCCTGGCGGGTGCCGGCGGTTTGCTGGCGTTCGGTGGGCACCTGGCCGAGACGCTGCTGGAAATGATGCGCCTCAACTTCAGCCTGACCCGTGAAGTGATCGTCGACGAGGGTGCCATGGGCGCCTTCTTGCTGGCCTCGGGCAAGATGGCGATCTGGGCAGTGCAGCCGGTGCTTATCTTGCTGTTCGTGGTGGCGTTCATTGCGCCCATCGCGTTGGGCGGCTTTCTGTTCTCCGGCAGCCTGCTGCAGCCAAAATTCAGCCGCATGAACCCGCTGGCGGGGATCAAGCGCATGTTCTCTATGAATGCCCTGACCGAGCTGCTCAAGGCCGTTGCCAAGTTCGTCGTCATCCTGGTGGTGGCGTTGGTGGTGCTGGCCAACGACCGCCAGGCGTTGCTGGCGATCGCCAACGAGCCGCTGGACCAGGCGATCATCCATAGCGTCCAGGTGGTGGGGTGGAGTGCATTGTGGATGTCGGCGGGGCTGTTGCTGATTGCCGCGGCAGACGTGCCGTTCCAGCTTTGGCAGACGCACAAGAAGCTGAAGATGACCAAGCAGGAGGTCAAGGACGAGTACAAGGACAGCGAAGGCAAGCCTGAGGTCAAGCAACGGATTCGCCAGTTGCAGCGCGAGGTGTCGCAGCGGCGCATGATGGCTGCCGTACCCGATGCGGATGTGATCATCACCAACCCGACCCACTATGCCGTGGCGCTGCAGTATGACCCCGAGAAGGGTGGGGTGGCACCGCTACTGCTGGCCAAGGGTACGGATTTCATTGCCTTGAAAATTCGCGAGATCGGGGTCGAGCACAAGGTGCAGATTCTAGAGTCGCCTGCGCTGGCGCGTGCGATCTACTACTCCACCGAAGTCGAGCAGGAGATTCCCGCAGGGTTGTACCTCGCGGTGGCGCAGGTGCTGGCGTATGTGTTCCAGATCCGTCAGTACCGGTCCGGCAAGGGCAAGCGGCCGGAGCCGTTGAAGGAAGATCTGCCGATACCGCCGGATTTGCGGCGTGATGGTTGAGGTATACAGGTAATTGGCCTCTTTTTTGTAGGAGCGGCCTTGCGTCGCGAAGGGGCTGCGATGAGTCCCCTGGTTGTCAGCGGCGCTGCATGAATTGCCGGGGCTGCGATGCAGCCCTTTCGCGACGCAAGGCCGCTCCTACAGGCAAATAAAAGTGACCTGAGCAAAGTTGGAAAGCTTCTTGCAAAGCCACGCCCAAGCGCCCCTTGGGCGTCAAAGTTTTGCTTGAAGAGGGCTCTCGGTGGATCGCAGTCAGTTAATCAACAACGCACGCCACAACCTGGCCGGCCTGGGCCGGGGCAACCTGGGTGTGCCGCTGTTGCTGCTGGTGATGTTGGCAATGATGATGTTGCCGATACCGCCGTTCCTGCTCGACGTGTTCTTCACCTTCAACATCGCGTTGTCGATCGTGGTCCTGCTGGTCTGCGTGTATGCCTTGCGGCCACTTGATTTTGCCGCCTTCCCCACCATTTTGCTGGTCGCGACGCTGCTGCGACTGGCGTTGAACGTCGCCTCCACGCGCGTGGTCATGCTCCATGGCCAGGAGGGCCATGGTGCCGCAGGCCAAGTGATCCAGGCTTTCGGTGATGTGGTGATCGGCGGCAACTATGTGGTCGGTGCGGTGGTGTTCGCCATCCTCATGATCATCAACTTCGTGGTGGTCACCAAGGGTGCCGGGCGCATCTCTGAAGTGAGCGCGCGTTTCACCCTCGACGCCATGCCCGGCAAGCAGATGGCGATCGACGCCGACCTCAATGCCGGCCTCATCGATCAGGCCCAGGCCAAGGCGCGGCGCGCTGAGGTCGCCCAGGAGGCCGAGTTCTACGGTTCGATGGACGGTGCCAGCAAATTCGTGCGCGGTGACGCCATCGCCGGCCTGTTGATCCTGTTCATCAACCTCATCGGCGGCATGCTCATTGGCATGCTCCAGTACAACATGTCCTTCAGCGAGGCCGGCAAGGTCTACGCGCTGCTGACCATCGGTGACGGTTTGGTGGCGCAATTGCCATCACTGCTGCTGTCCACCGCTGCCGCGATCATGGTGACCCGTGCCTCTGGCTCCGAGGACATGGGCAAGCTGATCAACCGGCAGATGTTCGATTCGCCCAAAGCGCTGGCGGTGTCGGCAGGCTTGATGATCGTCATGGGCCTGGTGCCGGGCATGCCGCACTTCGCTTTCATCAGCCTTGGCCTGTTGGCCGGCGGTGGTGCCTATCTGGTGTGGAAGAAGCAGCAGAAGGCCAAGCTCGCCGCGCAGCAAGAGGTGCAACGCCAGCAGGACCTGTTGCCGTCGCCGCAACGGGCGATGGAAACCAAGGAGCTTGGCTGGGATGACGTGACGCCGATCGACATGATCGGCCTGGAGGTCGGCTACCGCCTGATCCCGCTGGTCGATCGCAACCAGGGTGGGCAGTTGCTGGCCCGGATCAAGGGGGTGCGCAAAAAGCTCTCCCAGGACCTGGGCTTCCTCATGCCCACCGTGCACATTCGCGACAACCTCGACCTGCAGCCCAGTGCCTACCGCCTGACGCTGATGGGCGTGATTCTGGCCGAGGCCGAGATCTACCCAGACCGCGAGCTTGCCATCAACCCGGGGCAGGTATTCGGCACCCTCAACGGTATCGCCGCCCGTGACCCGGCCTTCGGCCTGGAAGCGGTCTGGATTGATATTGGCCAGCGCGCCCAGGCGCAGTCGCTGGGCTACACCGTGGTCGATGCCAGTACCGTGGTTGCCACGCACCTCAACCAGATCCTGCAGAAGCATTGCCATGAACTGATCGGCCATGAGGAAGTGCAGCAACTGCTGCAGGTGCTGGCCAAGGCTTCGCCTAAACTTGCCGAAGAGCTGGTGCCTGGTGTCATTTCCTTGTCGGGGCTGCTCAAGGTCCTGCAGGCACTGCTCGCCGAGCAGGTGCCGGTGCGTGACATCCGCAGCATTGCCGAGGCCATCGCCAATAATGCCGGCAAGAGTCAAGATACCGCCGCGCTGGTGGCGGCAGTGCGCGTCGGATTGTGTCGCGCCATCGTGCAAAGCATTGTCGGCGTTGAGTCCGAGCTGCCTGTGATCACTCTTGAGCCAAGGTTGGAACAGATTTTGCTCAATAGTCTGCAAAGGGCCGGGCAAGGTCAGGAAGATGGTGTTCTTCTGGAGCCGAGCATGGCCGAAAAGCTGCAGCGTTCGTTGATCGAAGCGGCCCAGCGTCAGGAGATGCAGGGCCAGCCGGCCATCCTTCTGGTTGCCGGCCCGATCCGAGCCATGCTGTCGCGCTTCGGCCGCCTGGCTGTACCGAATTTGCATGTTCTGGCGTATCAGGAAATACCGGATAACAAGCAAGTCACCATCGTTGCCACCGTGGGCCCCAACGGCTGAGGTAGTGGGTTATGCAAGTTAAGCGTTTTTTCGCCGCCGATATGCGCCAGGCCATGAAGCTGGTCCGTGATGAGCTGGGCTCCGACGCCGCCATCATCGGTAACCGGCGCATCGCTGGCGGTGTCGAACTGACGGCCGCGCTGGACTACAAACTGTCCGCGTTGGCCCCGCGCGTGCCCAATGCCGAGCTCGAGCACGAGCTGCGCAAGACCCAGACGCGCATCGCCACGGCCCAGGCCGAGCTGGACAACCGCAGTGATGCCACCGAAGGCAGCCGCCAATTGTTCGCCGGCCAGTCGCTGACCGCCTCGCAGCCGTTGATCGAACCGCATGTGGATGTACCGGCCCCTGCAGCACCTGCTGCACCGGCACCGGTCGACCCGCGCCTGTTCGATGCCATGCGCTCTGAGCTGTCGGGCCTGCGCGAGCTGCTTGAAGTGCAGCTCGGCTCGCTGGCCTGGAGCCAGCTGCAAGGCAGCAAGCCGGCGCAGGCCAACCTCTGGCGCCGGCTGCAGCGCATCGGCCTGTCCGGGCCGATCGCCCGCGAGTTGCTTGACCTCACCGCCGAAATCGAGGAGCCGCGCCAAGCTTGGCGCATGCTGCTGGCGCACTTGGCACGCATGATCGAAGTGCCTGAGATCGAGCCGATCGAAGAGGGTGGTGTGATCGCCATGGTCGGCCCCGCCGGCATGGGCAAGACCACCACCCTGGCCAAGCTGGCGGCGCGCTATGTGCTCAAGTACGGCCCGCAGAACCTGGCCCTGGTCAGCATGGACAGTTTCCGCATTGGTGCCCAGGAGCAGCTCAAGACCCTGGGGCGCATCCTCAACGTGCCGGTGACCTACGTAGACCCCGGCCAATCGCTGGCCCAGGCGTTGGAGCCGCTGCTGCGCAAGCGCGTGGTGCTGATCGATACCGCCGGCCTGCAGGCCAGCGACCCGGCCCTGCGCATGCAGCTGGAAAGCCTCGCCAGCCGCGGCATCGCCTCGAAGAATTACCTGGTGCTGGCCACCACCAGCCAGAAGCAGGTGCTGACGGCTGCCTATCACAGCTACAAACGCTGTGGGCTGGCCGGCTGCATCCTGACCAAACTCGATGAAACGGCGAGCCTCGGCGATGTGCTGAGCCTGGCCATCAGTCATGAACTGCCCGTTGCCTATCTTACCGATGGCCCGCGCATTCCTGACGACCTGCACTTGCCGCGGGCGCACCAACTGGTTACCCGCGCGGTCAATGTGCAGTTGCAGGACGAGCCCAGCGAAGAGGCCATGGCCGACATGTTCGCTGATCTCTATCACAACCCAAGGAGAGCGGGTTGATGATCAAGCGTATGCAAAATACCTACACCAAGGGGGCCGCAGTCATGCCCCACGTGTGGCTTGGGTCCAAGCGAGACAAGGTGAACAACGAACATGGGTAGCATGCATCCCGTACAGGTGATCGCCGTAACCGGTGGCAAAGGTGGCGTCGGCAAGACTAACGTTTCAGTGAACCTGTCCCTGGCGCTGGCCGAGCTCGGCCGCCGGGTCATGCTGCTGGACGCCGACCTGGGCCTTGCCAACGTCGACGTATTGCTGGGCCTGACCCCCAAACACACCCTGGCCGATGTCATTGAAGGGCGCTGTGAGCTGCGCGACGTGCTGCTGCAAGGGCCGGGCGGCGTGCGCATCGTGCCGGCGGCCTCTGGCACGCAGAGCATGGTGCACCTGGCCCCGGCCCAGCATGCCGGGCTGATCCAGGCCTTCAGCGAGATCGGCGACAACCTCGACGTGTTGGTGATCGACACCGCTGCGGGGATTGGTGACTCAGTAGTCAGCTTCGTCCGTGCAGCCCAGGAAGTGCTGCTGGTGGTGTGCGATGAACCCACCTCGATCACCGATGCCTACGCGCTGATCAAGCTGCTCAATCGCGATTATGGGATGAACCGTTTCCGCGTGCTGGCCAACATGGCGCAGAGCCCGCAGGAAGGGCGCAACCTGTTCGCCAAGTTGACCAAGGTCACCGACCGCTTCCTCGACGTTGCCCTGCAATACGTCGGCGCCGTGCCGTACGACGAGTGTGTGCGCAAGGCGGTGCAGAAGCAGCGGGCAGTCTACGAAGCCTTCCCCCGTTCCAAGTGTGCGCTGGCCTTCAAGGCCATTGCGCAGAAGGTCGACAGCTGGCCGTTGCCGGCCAACCCGCGCGGGCATCTGGAGTTCTTCGTCGAGCGCCTGGTGCAGCCCACCAGCGCAGGGCCGGTCCTATGAGTGCGAGCGGGTTCAAGATGTACAGCAAGGCGTCCAAGGACGCCCAGTACGATCTGGTTGAACGCTACGCGCCGCTGGTCAAGCGCATTGCCTACCACCTGCTGGCGCGCTTGCCTGCCAACGTGCAGGTGGAAGACCTGATCCAGGCCGGCATGATCGGCTTGCTTGAGGTGGCCAACAAATACGACGCCAGCAAGGGCGCCAGCTTTGAAACCTATGCCGGCATCCGCATCCGCGGCGCCATGCTCGATGAGGTACGCAAAGGTGACTGGGCACCGCGCTCTGTGCACCGCAACACCCGCATGGTCAGCGATGCGATGCGCGCTGTGGAAGCAAGAACCGGCCGTGACGCTAAAGATCATGAAGTTGCGGCCGAACTCAAGTTGAGTCTCGATGATTACTACGGGATTTTGAACGATACCCTGGGTAGCCGCCTGTTCAGCTTTGACGACCTGTTACAGGACGGCGAGCACGAAGGGTTGCACGAGGAGGGCGCCAGTGGCCAGGTCGAGCCGTCGCGCGACCTGGAAGACGAGCGCTTCCAGGCCGCACTGACCGATGCCATCGCCAACTTGCCGGAGCGCGAGCGGCTGGTGCTGGCGCTGTACTACGACGAAGAGCTGAACCTCAAGGAAATCGGTGAGGTACTGGGGGTCAGCGAATCGCGTGTCAGCCAGTTGCACAGCCAGTGCGCCGCGCGACTGCGCAGCCGTCTTGGGGAATGGCGGGCGCGTTGAGCCCGGGGTCGTTGCAGTCGTTTTCACGTTGTACCGAATTGATTGAATGCGCGCTCGGGGCCGAGCGCGTTTGAGACTGCTTGGAGGTCTAATTGAACAAAGACATGAAAATCCTCATCGTTGACGACTTTTCGACGATGCGGCGGATCATCAAGAACCTGTTGCGTGATCTGGGCTTCACCAATACTGACGAAGCCGACGACGGCACCACGGCATTGCCGATGCTCGAAAGCGGCCATTACGACTTCCTGGTGACTGACTGGAACATGCCCGGCATGTCCGGCATCGACCTGCTGCGCAAGGTACGTGCCCACGACCGCCTCAAGGCCATGCCGGTACTGATGGTGACGGCCGAAGCCAAGCGCGATCAGATCATCGAAGCGGCTCAGGCCGGCGTGAATGGGTATGTGGTCAAGCCGTTCACCGCCCAGGTGCTCAAAGAAAAGATCGAGAAGATCTTCGAACGCGTCAACGGCTGAACAAAGTCAGGGGGCGCCATGGAATCAACACAAACGTCTTTGGGGGAGTTTGAGTCAACCCTGAAGAAGCATGCCCAGGAACTGGTCGAAAGCCTGGAACGGGGGCGGTTCGGCGAGGCGGTGCAGCTGATTCATCAGCTCAACCAGACCCGCGACCGCGGCTTGTATCAGGAAGTCGGTAAGCTCACCCGCGAGCTGCACAGTGCGATCGTCAGCTTCCAGATCGACCCGCGCATGCCGCAGGCCGAGGAAGTCTCGCAGATCACCGACGCCACCGAACGTTTGTCCTATGTGGTCAAGCTTACCGAAGGCGCCGCCAACCGCACCATGGACCTGGTGGAGGAGAGCACGCCCGTGCTCAACGACCTGGCCGCTGAGGCGCAGAATCTGAGTGTCGACTGGCAGCGCTTCATGCGCCGCGAAGTCGCTGCGCCGGAATTCCGCGAGTTGGTCAAGCGTGTCGACAGTTTCCTGACGCACAGCGCTGAAGGTAACCGCAAGGTATCTGGCCACCTCAATGACATTCTGCTGGCTCAGGACTATCAGGACCTGACCGGCCAAGTGATCAAGCGGGTGACCGCGCTGGTGACCGAAGTCGAAAGCAATCTGCTCAAACTCGTGCTGATGGCCAGTCAGGTCGACCGTTTTGCCGGTATCGAACATGACCACCAACAGCTGCGCGCTGAAAAAGATGAAGAAAAATATCCGGCTCGGGGTGAAGGTCCGCAGATTCATGCCGATAAGCGTGAAGACGTTGTGTCCGGTCAGGACGATGTCGATGATCTGCTGTCCAGCCTGGGTTTTTAAGGAGCACGTTTAATGAGCTTCGGCGCCGATGAAGAAATCCTTCAGGATTTCCTGGTAGAAGCCGGCGAAATTCTTGAGCAACTGTCCGAGCAACTGGTCGAGCTGGAAAGCCGGCCCGATGATGCCGACCTGCTCAATGCGATCTTTCGCGGTTTCCACACTGTAAAAGGGGGCGCCGGCTTCCTCCAGCTCAATGAGCTGGTGGAGTGCTGCCATATCGCCGAGAACGTGTTCGACATCCTGCGCAAAGGTGAGCGCCGGGTCGACGCGGAACTGATGGACGTGGTGCTCGAAGCGCTGGATACGGTCAACAGCATGTTCGGCCAAGTGCGCGAGCGCAGTGAAGTGACCCCGGCCACGCCCGAGTTGCTGGCGGCCTTGGCCCGCCTGGCCGAGCCGGGTAGCGTCGAAGCTGCTGCGCCGGTGGCCGAGGCTGCGCCTGCGCCGGCCGAGCCTGCCGCCGAGGCAGACATCACCGACACCGAATTCGAGCAGTTGCTCGATTCGCTCGATGCGGTCAAAGCCCAAGCAGCGGCTGCCGAACAGCAGCTGCAGGGCGAAACGTTGGCCGGCTCCGGTGACGAGATCACCGACGACGAATTCGAGTCGTTGCTTGACCAGTTGCACGGCAAGGGCCAGTTCTCGGCCGAAGTCGTTGCCACTGAGCCCGTGGCCGCTGCAGCCAGCGCGCCAGCCAGCGACGAAATCACCGACGAAGAGTTCGAGTCGCTGCTGGATCAGCTGCACGGCAAGGGCACGTTCCAGGCGGACGCGCTGCCTGCTGCCGTTGCTCCGGTGGCCGGTGAAGTGCCAGCTGCCGGTAGCGGCGATGAAATCAGCGAGCACGAGTTCGAGGCATTGCTCGATCAGTTGCATGGCAAAGGCAAGTTCACCGGCGATGCCGTGACCGCTGAAGCGCCCGCCGCCGTTGCCACCCCTGTCGCCGCCAAGCCGCAAACCCAGCCTGTGGCCAAGCCGGCACCGGCACCGGCACCTGCTGCTGCGGCCAAGCCTGCCGCGCCGGCCCGCGCGCCCGCACCGGCTGCCGAAAAACACGCAGTCAGCGAAGCGGAAACCACCGTGCGCGTCGACACTGCGCGCCTGGACGAGATCATGAACATGGTCGGCGAGCTGGTGCTGGTGCGTAACCGCCTGGTGCGCCTGGGCCTGAACAGCGGTGACGAGGCCATGTCCAAGGCCGTGTCGAACCTCGATGTGGTCACGGCCGACTTGCAGACTGCGGTGATGAAGACCCGCATGCAGCCGATCAAGAAAGTCTTCGGCCGCTTCCCGCGCCTGGTCCGCGACCTGGCCCGCCAGTTGAAGAAAGAGATCAACCTGGAACTGGTCGGTGAAGAGACCGACCTGGACAAAAACCTGGTCGAGGCATTGGCCGACCCGCTGGTGCACTTGGTGCGCAATGCGGTTGACCACGGTGTCGAGATGCCTGAAGAACGTGAAGCCTCGGGCAAGGCGCGTACCGGCCGCGTGGTGCTGTCGGCCGAGCAGGAAGGCGACCACATCCTGCTGTCGATTTCCGACGACGGCAAAGGCATGGACCCTAACATTCTGCGCGCCAAGGCCGTGGAAAAGGGCTTGATGGACAAGGATGCCGCCGACCGTCTGAGCGAGTCGGACTGCTACAACCTGATCTTCGCTCCGGGCTTCTCGACCAAGACGGAAATCTCCGATGTGTCCGGCCGTGGTGTCGGTATGGATGTGGTCAAGACCAAGATTTCCCAGCTCAACGGCTCGATCAACATCTTCTCGGCCAAAGGCCAGGGTTCGAAGATCGTCATCAAGGTGCCGCTGACGTTGGCGATCATGCCGACCCTGATGGTGATGCTGGGCAACCAGGCGTTCGCCTTCCCGCTGGTCAACGTCAACGAGATTTTCCACCTGGACCTGTCGCGCACCAACGTGGTCGACGGCCAGGAGGTGGTGATCGTACGCGACAAGGCGCTGCCGCTGTTCTACCTCAAGCGCTGGCTGGTTCAGGGCCAGGTGCATGAGGAGCAGCGCGAGGGCCACGTGGTGATTCTCTCTGTGGGCACCCAGCGCATCGGCTTCGTGGTCGACCAACTGGTGGGCCAGGAAGAAGTGGTGATCAAGCCGCTGGGCAAGATGCTGCAGGGCACCCCGGGCATGTCCGGCGCCACCATCACCGGCGACGGTCGCATTGCGCTGATTCTCGACGTACCGAGCATGCTCAAGCGTTACGCGGCGCGGCGTATTTGATTTCGGTGGCGCGCCCTTGCGGGCTGCGCCACCTAATGGAGTGTTTATGGCAGTCAAGGTCCTGGTGGTGGATGATTCGGGTTTCTTCCGCCGCCGCGTCTCGGAAATCCTCTCGGCGGACCCGACGATCCAGGTCGTCGGTACCGCGACCAACGGCAGGGAAGCGATCGACCAGGCGCTGGCGCTCAAGCCCGATGTCATCACCATGGACTATGAAATGCCCATGATGGATGGCATCACCGCAGTGCGGCACATCATGCAGCGCTGCCCGACGCCGGTGTTGATGTTCTCCTCGCTGACCCACGAAGGCGCCCGGGTGACCCTCGACGCGCTGGATGCCGGTGCGGTGGATTACCTGCCGAAGAACTTCGAGGACATCTCCCGCAACCCGGAGAAGGTCAAGCAGATGCTGTGCGAGAAGGTTCACACCCTTTCGCGCAGTAACCGTCGTTTCGGTGGTTACGCAAGCCCCGCTGCGGCGGCTGCGCCGGCACCTGCCAGCGTTGCGCATACCGCCACCAGCAGCCTGGCCAGCCCGGCGCCAACGCGCAGCGTGGCGCCTGCCCGTGCGGCGGCGGCACCGGCGTCAACCCATTCGCCAGCGCCCAAGCGCAAGCCCTACAAACTGGTGGCTATCGGTACGTCGACCGGTGGCCCGGTCGCCCTGCAGCGGGTACTGACGCAACTGCCTGCCGGGTTCCCGGCGCCGATCGTGCTCATCCAGCACATGCCGGCGGCGTTCACCAAGGCTTTTGCCGAGCGCCTGGACAAGCTGTGCAAGATCAGCGTCAAGGAAGCCGAGGACGGCGACTTGCTGCGCCCAGGCCTGGCCCTGTTGGCCCCCGGTGGCAAGCAGATGATGATCGATGGCCGGGGCACGGTGAAGATCCTGCCCGGTGACGAGCGCTTGAACTACAAGCCCTGCGTGGACATCACCTTCGGTTCGGCAGCCAAGTCGTACGGTGACAAGGTGCTGTCGGTGGTGCTTACCGGCATGGGCGCCGACGGCCGTGAGGGCGCGCGCCTGCTCAAGCAGGGTGGTAGCACCGTGTGGGCCCAGGATGAAGCCAGTTGCGTGATCTATGGCATGCCCATGGCCATCGTCAAGGCCAACCTGGCCGATGCGGTGTACAGCCTGGATGAGATCGGCAAGCACTTGGTCGAGGCGTGTGTCTGATGGATGTCCTTAGCCTGATCGGTCTGATCCTGGCCTTCGTCGCCATCGTCGGTGGCAACTTTCTCGAAGGGGGCCATGTCGGGGCGCTGCTCAATGGCCCGGCAGCCCTGATCGTGTTGGGCGGTACCCTGGCGGCGGCGCTTTTGCAGTCACCGTTGTCATCGTTCAAGCGTGCCTTGCAGATCTTGCGCTGGATCATCTTCCCGCCACGGGTTGACCTGGCTGGCGGTATCGACCGGGTGGTGAACTGGAGCCTGACCGCACGCAAGGAAGGCCTGCTGGGCCTGGAGGGTGTGGCCGATGGCGAGCCCGACCCGTATGCCCGCAAGGGCTTGCAGTTGCTGGTCGACGGCGCCGAGCCCGAGGCCATCCGCAGTATCCTCGAAGTCGATTTTCTCACCCAGGAAGGCCGCGATATCCAGGCTGCCAAGGTGTTCGAAAGCATGGGTGGCTATGCGCCGACCATCGGTATCATCGGTGCGGTGATGGGCCTGATCCACGTGATGGGCAACCTGGCCGATCCGTCGCAGCTGGGCAACGGCATCGCTGTGGCGTTCGTTGCCACCATCTATGGCGTGGCCAGTGCCAACCTGATCCTGCTGCCGGTCGCCAGCAAGCTCAAGGCCATTGTCATGCGTCAGTCGCGCTACCGCGAAATGCTGCTCGAAGGCCTGTTGTCGATCGCCGAGGGTGAGAACCCGCGTTCGATCGAGTTGAAGCTGCAAGGCTTCATGGAGTAACCCATGCGTCGCCGTCGCCATACCGAAGAACACGAAAATCACGAGCGCTGGCTGGTGTCGTACGCCGACTTCATTACCTTGCTGTTCGCTTTTTTCGTGGTCATGTACTCGATTTCCTCGATCAACGAGGGCAAGTACAAGGTCATTTCGCAAGCACTGCTCGGGGTGTTCAACGACCCTGAGCGGAGCATGAAGCCAATCCCTATCGGCGATGAGCAACCGCTCAGCATCAAGCCGGCCGAGCCGTTGATCAAGGACAGCGAGCAGACCGACGCAGGCCTTGCGCAGAGCAGCGTCGACCCACTCAAAGCCATCAGTGACGACGTACGCGATGCCTTCGGTGACCTGATCAAGTCCGACCAGATGACCATCCGCGGAAACGAGCTGTGGGTGGAGATCGAGCTGAATTCCTCGCTGCTGTTCGGCAGTGGCGATGCCATGCCCAGCGACAAGGCTTTCGACATCATCGAGAAGGTGGCGAATATTCTCAAACCGTTCGCCAACCCGGTGCATGTCGAAGGCTTTACCGACAATCTGCCGATCCGTACCGCGCAATACCCGACCAACTGGGAGCTGTCTTCGGCGCGGGCGGCGAGCATCGTCCGCCTGCTGGCGATGGAAGGCGTCAACCCGGCGCGCATGGCCTCGGTGGGGTATGGCGAATATCAGCCTGTGGCCGGCAATGACACTGCTGAGGGCCGGGCGCGAAACCGCCGTGTGGTGCTGGTGATCTCCCGCAACCTTGAAGTACGCCGCAGCCTGACCGGCTCCGGCAGTGCCAACGCCACACCGGACGCTGCCTTGCGCCGCGCTGGCACACAAAGTGCACCGGCAACCCCAGCAGCGATGGCGGGGCAGTGACTCGTCAATTCTCTGTCACCGCAAACCCATTGCGGTCCGGAAAACCGGATCGCACAGGGGTCAGCGGCCTCCATGAATCAAGAGTTGTCCTATGAGAGTCTGGGCAGTAGCCAATCAGAAAGGCGGGGTCGGCAAGACCACCACCACTATCGCCCTGGCCGGTTTGCTGGCCGAGGCGGGCAAGCGCGTGGTCGTCGTCGACCTCGACCCGCATGGTTCGATGACCAGCTATTTCGGGCACAACCCCGATGCTCTGGAGCACAGCTGTTACGACCTGTTCCTGCACAAGGGCCAGGTGCCGGATGGCTTGCCCGGGCAACTGCTGCTGCCCACCAGCGACCAGCGTATCTCGCTGCTGCCCTCGAGTACCGCATTGGCGGTGCTGGAGCGTCAGTCGCCGGGGCAGAGTGGCCTGGGCCTGGTGATCGCCAAGAGTCTGGCGCAGCTGTGGCAGGACTTCGACTTCGCCCTGATCGACAGCCCGCCGCTGCTCGGGGTGTTGATGGTCAATGCACTGGCCGCCAGCCAGCAACTGGTGATTCCGGTGCAGACCGAGTTCCTCGCGGTCAAGGGCCTGGAGCGCATGATCGGCACGCTGGCCATGATCAACCGTTCGCGCAAGCAGGCCTTGCCGTACCAGATCGTGCCGACCCTGTTCGACCGCCGTACCCAGGCCTCGCTGGGTACGCTGAAAGTGCTACGTGATGCCTATGAGCATCAGGTATGGCAGGGCTACATTCCGGTCGATACGCGCTTGCGCGATGCCAGCCGCAACGGCGTCACGCCGTCACAGTTCGATGGCAAGAGCCGCGGCGTGATCGCTTACCGGGCATTGCTCAAGCACCTGCTCACCTACAAGACTGCAGTACAGGTGGCTTCATGACGGTGAAGACCGGTACCCGGCCGCAACTGGCCCTGCAATCCTATCTGGATGGTCTGCTGCAGGAAGCCACCGAGGCTGAGGGCATTCTTGACCTGCCGGCTGCGAGCGACGAATTTGCCGCTGCCGTGCGCGAAGAACAGGCCCGAGATGCGCAGCCGCAGGTCCAGAGCCCTGCAGTCAGCATCCCGGCAAGGCCTTTTGCCGAACCGCAGGCCGGGGTGCTTGCGACCGTCTTGCCGGTCGAAGCGCCGGTCGTGGCGGTGGTCGAGACCAAGGTGGTGGCCGAAGCCGCCATTCCTGTACTGACCCAGGTTCAATCGCCCGAGCCCGTCGCGCCGCTGGTTGAAGTCAACCTGCCCGCGCCGAGTGCGCCCGTGCCACCGGCAACGGTCGATGGTCGCCCGGCCTGGGCGGCCGAGCCCTTCGAGTGCCTGCTGTTCGACGTCGCCGGGCTGACGCTGGCGGTGCCGCTGGTGTGCCTGGGCTCTATCTACAGCCTGGAGGGCCAGGAGCTGACGCCGCTGTTCGGCCAGCCGGACTGGTTCCTTGGCATCCTCACCTGTCAGGCGGGCAACCTGAAGGTGCTGGACACGGCGCGCTGGGTCATGCCGGATCGCTACCGGGACGATTTCCGCCAGGGCCTGCACTACGTCATTTCCGTTCAGGGCTACGAATGGGGGCTGGCGGTGCATCAGGTCAGCCGTTCGCTGCGCCTGGACCCGTCCGAGATCAAATGGCGCAGCCAACGTGGCCAGCGACCGTGGCTGGCCGGCACGGTGATCGAACACATGTGTGCGCTGCTGGACGTCGCCGAACTGGCCGAGCTGATCGCCAGTGGCGCGGTCAAGCAGTTGCATGCCAAACACAAATAACTGCGAACACACCGCCATCGGCGGAATTTGAGGGCTAGGGGAATGAAAAAGTCGTCTGCACAAGGTTCGGAAGATCCGATTCTGCAATGGGTAACCTTCCGTCTGGACAACGAGTCCTACGGCATCAATGTCATGCAGGTGCAGGAAGTCCTGCGCTACACCGAGATCGCCCCGGTACCGGGTGCGCCGAGCTACGTGCTGGGTATCATCAACCTGCGTGGCAATGTGGTGACAGTGATCGATACCCGTCAGCGCTTCGGCCTGATGCCTACCGAGGTGACCGACAACACCCGTATCGTCATCATCGAGGCTGACAAGCAAGTGGTCGGCATCCTCGTCGATAGCGTCGCCGAGGTGGTCTACCTGCGTCAGTCGGAGATCGAGACTGCGCCGAACGTGGGTAACGAAGAGTCGGCCAAGTTCATCCAGGGTGTATGCAACAAGAATGGAGAACTGTTGATCCTGGTCGAGCTGGACAAGATGATGACCGAGGAAGAGTGGTCCGAGCTGGAGAACATCTGAGTTGATTTTCGAGGTTGCTGTCATCTTCCTGGCGCTGTTGTGGGCGCTGAGCCTGTGGTTCTTCCTCAACTACAGCAAGCGCCAGCGCGAACTCGCTGCCCAGCAGGCCCTGGGCGATGCGGTGCGTGACCAGCGCATCAAGGACCTGGCCAAGCGCCTGGATGACTACCAGAACGGTACCGTGCGCATGGGTGAAGCCATCCATGAGTTGCGCGCGGTGGTGGCCACCTTGCCAGACCGGTTGGAGCGTCTGGAGCAACGCGACCCGAGCAATGTCACCTTCAGCCAGGCGGCCAAACTGGTAGGGATGGGGGCGAGTGTGTCGGAGTTGACCGAAAGCTGCGGATTGACGCAAGCCGAGGCCGAGCTGATGAGCAAGTTGCATCGCAGCGAGTAGTTGAAGCAGCGAGTAGTTGAAAAGGCGACCCAGGTCGCCTTTTCCTTTTCTGTACCGGCTCGTTCAAGCCAGTCTGCGGCTCACACAAACCCCAATGAATATGCCGCTCAGGGCCTGACCCAGGAATTGAATCCGCCGATCCTGGCAATCCGGTCAAGCGGGAGCATCTGCCTTTGCACCGCCCGCAAGTCAGTAAGGTTCACGAACTGCCATGAGTGGGTTCGGGGGAAGGCGTACAGGTTGATGATCTGGCGCATGACGCCGAGCTCTGGCAGGTGGCGATCGACCATGTCGGTGAGCAGCCTCGGCCCGGTGAGGCGGCAAAGGGTCTGGGCATATTGATAGAAGCCGTGCGGGTCAGTTTGCAGGGTAGGCTTGCTGTCGTAGAAGCCTGGTTCCTCCAGGTAGCGCGCATGCATCTCTTCGAGGATTGCCCTTAGTGTCGGATTACCCGCATGGCTGCCTATCAGGCTGCTGTTATAGAGGGTGTTCATGCCCATTTTTTCATTGGACACAGGGGGGTAGAGCAGCAGGCCGCTTTCGGTGGTGGCGAGTGTCACGTCATCAAGCCGCTCACCCGGCTGCCCCCTGGGTACACCGTCGATGACCGAAGGGTACTCACCCGGTGCCAGCAATGCATCGTCGATGTCCATGTACAAGCCTCCCTCGTGCTCTAGCAGGGCAAAGCGCAAGATGTCTGCGGCGGAGGCAAAGTTGCTGGCCACGCCGCCGTTCCCGTCGATCGCCGCCTGATACTGGGTGTAGTTGTCGCTGCCCCGCAAGCTTGCATAGAACGGCTGGTCTTCAAGTGCCAGTACCTCGACCCCCGGGGCATGCGCTGTCAGGCGAGCCAGGTTTTCCTGGAAGGCAGCAGGCTCGGCCCTGGAAAGATAGAGACGCAGCGCGTACTGCGTATCCTGCACTTTCAGGGCGTTGCTGGCGACGTTGTCGATCAACAAGTCCGGAATGACCTTGTCGCCCACCCACACGTTGAGGATCTGCTTGGGGATCGGGCGCAGGTCTGCGGCGTGTGGCGCGGGCAAATCGATGGGGAGCTCCAAGTCCACGCCCAATGCACGCAGGGTTGCCATGCGCATGGCATTGGTGACCGGACGCGTTCGCACATCTACTTCAACCAGGTTGAGCGAGCCCGGCGTTGCGATGTAATAGGTCGGCTCGACCTCATTCAGATCGCTTTCCAGGCGAAAGGCATCAGCCTCCATGTCATAAATCACTTCTGCGTGGTAACCACCGATCATTGCTGCGAGCACGTCAGGCGTGCCGTCGTAGCGAGGCGTCCTGACAATCGCCCCGGCAACGTCAGTGTTTGCCTCAGCAAGCGGAGCAATAGGGTCCGGTATATGGAAATAATCAGCCACTTCGGCCAGCGGCAGGTGGGGTGGCGTGGTGGGGCTCAGGGGGTAGCCAAGTTTCCCGTTTACTCTGCTGGGTAGCACGAAACCATCGTTTTTGATGCGCAGCAGCGTGGGGGCTTCGGACAAGCCGGCAGTGATCAGCGGCGCGGCATTGAGCAACCCGAAGACCGACGTACTGACGCCTTCGGCTTTCTGTTGTGCGCTCTTGCCTTCAATGGCCTGGTCCAGGCCCAGGCCAAACTGGGCGACGCCGCCCAGGGCGAACAGCGGGGCCAGCTCGGGTACCACCAAAGCCAGAGGGGCCAGCAGGTTGATCGCTGAGTTCAGGTAGCCGCGCCACCTGGCCTTGGTCACCTCACGGTCGCTGGTGATGATGAAACTCGCATCCTGGTAGCTGCGCTGCTTCTGGCGTTTGGCCAAGGTAAGGAACAGGTCGCCCTGGATCAGCGGGCTGTAGTCCTTGGCCTTGTAGTTGATGTAGTCCTTTGGTGGCCAGATGCCTTCTGCCGTGAAACCGGGGCGGTTGCTGTCCAGATGATAGGGTTCTGGATAGCTGCCAAGGCCGCACAGGGCAGTGTGAAGGCCGCTGTAGCTCAAGCCGTCTTCGCGGTCAGCGAGCGTGAAGTGGGCTTGAAGTGCATCGCGTTTGTCGGGTGCGCGGCATTGTTCGGCGAACCAGTCCAGCAGGGCCTGTTTGCCTCTGAACTCATGCAGCGGCGAAGCGTTGCCAGGAATGTAGAGCAGAACCAGGTCGCTGACGGCGTCGTTTATACACAGCAGGTCG
Organism: Pseudomonas sp. Marseille-Q5299; assembly: GCF_943737035.1. Taxonomy (NCBI): domain Bacteria; kingdom Pseudomonadati; phylum Pseudomonadota; class Gammaproteobacteria; order Pseudomonadales; family Pseudomonadaceae; genus Pseudomonas; species Pseudomonas sp. Marseille-Q5299. The sequence continues at coordinate 349,066 of NZ_CALSFR010000001.1, read as the reverse complement.
GTGGCCGCATAACCGTACACATTCAGCAGCCTGGCCCGCACCCTCGGTTTGCTGCTGGCCGTGCCGTCGCTGCGCAGTACCGGGGCCGCAGCTTCCAGGCCGCATGCCTGCCAGGCCAGTTGCCTGCCAGCGTCAGTGAGGCTGCCTTCGGCCACTTGCTTGTTGCAGGCGGCGATGAAGTTGATTTTTGCACCGATGCGGTAGTGGTCCAGGTGAGCATCCCAGTAGCTGTCGAGCATCGACTTGTAATGCCCGTGCAAGTCCAGTTCCCAGATAAAGGACTCAAAGGCCTCGGCGTCCAGTGGTACATGGGTGCTGGCGTTGTATTGCTGCTTGTCGCTATGCCTGAACAGGCCGTTGTAGACGCCATACGGTGAGTGGTTGCCCAGCAGGCTTTGGTCGCGCAGGCTGTCGACGATGGTCAGCGGGCCATCGGGTAGATGTCCGGCCCAAGGCGCACCGATTGCCGCGCCCAGCCAGTTGTTGGCCGATTCACCTTGCCAGTTCGACAGCACCGCTTGGGTCAGTGTCATTTTCTGCGCAATGACGGCAACCCAGCCGAGCTTGGGGTTGAACTGGCAGTGCAGCGTGACGGCATCGACCCTGTCAGGGTCAAGGTCTATGGCGCGTTCTTTGGCCCACTGGCGTATGGCGTCGGCTGCTGCCCGGTCCGGGCGCGGAAAACCGGCGAGGCTGTCGCGCACATATTGCACACCCTTGGCATTTACGTATTGGTTCTTCATGGTATTCACTTTCGCAGCGGGGAAGGGCTGGCAAAAGTGACTTGTGCAGAGAGGGGGGTGGGGCTAATTAATTGTGGGGTTGTTCACCGGCCTTTACCGATGCGCCCGCGCGCCTGACCGTATCAACCCGAGGGCAGACGCAATGTTTGCGGGGTGATATCACGGCTTGGGGCTGGCTCGTCGTCGAAGCCAACAGGGACTTTGCCGCGCAATTGCCAGGCGAAGGCGATGATCTCGGCGATGGTCAGGTACAGCGCTTCGGGAATCTGCTCGCCCAGCTCCAGGCGAGCCAGCAGGCGCACCAGCTCAGCGTTCTCGTAGATCGGCACTTCATGTTCACGTGCCAGCGCCAGGATGGCCTCGGCCAGTTCATCGTCGCCTTTGGCACTCAGGGTGGGGGCTTGCTGGCCATCGTAGCTCAGGGCGATGGCCTGACGCGGTTGCTTGCTGCTCATGCGGTTTCGTCCACCCAGCGTTGTTCCACACGTGTGCGCGGCCCTTGAGGCGGGATGCCGGGATGACATTCGAGGTCGCCAACGTCCAATCCGCGGGCCAGAAGGCGTTCACGCAGCGCGCCGAGCTGGCTGTCGATCAGCCGGGCGGTTTGTTCACGTTCAGCCCACAACTGGCCGGACAGCCGGCCCTGGCTCAGTTGCGCCTGCACCTGCAGGGGGCCGAGCGGTGCCAGGTCGAAGGCCAGGTCGATGCGCCACAGCGCCTGCAGTGGGTCCTGATGTTCACGCTCCCGGTCAGCTTGTTGCTGTGCGGTTTCCTCGCGCTGCAGCTTGACCTGAAGCGGGATGAAATCCAGGCCATGGCGCACGGGTATCTCGGTTTGCCAGGTGGTCTGCAGGTTGCCGTTTTCCAAGCTGCCGGATTGTTGCAGGCTGCTCAGGGCGTGGCTTTGCAGGCGCGAGATGGCCGCGGCGGCGAGGCGCAGCAGCTGCTGCAGGTCGCCTTCGTGTTCCATGGCCTGCAGCAACCGGGAGGGCAGCGGAAACCCGCCTGGCTGTTGCTTCGGGCTCGCCCGCTCGAGCATGCCCAGGGCGCCGCGTGCCATGGTTGGCAAAGCCTGGGCCAAGGTGGTGGAGGCGACGGCTGGACTTGCCGGTGCGTACGCCGAGGCCTGGGCCACCAGCCTGATCAGATGGGCCTTCAGGTCGGTTGCCACGTGTGTGCTCTGGCCGCCAAGCAGTTTCGCTTCAAGGAATGCCCCGCTGTTGCTCAAGGCCTGGGCAAACGCTTTGCCATCGCCCAGTTGGCGAGCGTCCGGCAGGCTGGCCAGCAGGCGCTCGGCGCTGGTGCGCAGTTCGCCGTTGCCGCTCGGGTCGCTGGCTATTCGCTGCAAAGCGTTGAGCAGGCCGGGCAAGGAGGCCTGGCGGCCCTGTTGGGTGAGCAGCTGCTGGGCGATGTTCAATTGCTCCTGACGGCCGCTGAGCGGCACGAAGCGTAGCAACTGGTCGCCTTGCACCAGCGCGCTGAGCAGGCTGCCGACCGGCAACGGGCGCGGGCTGTCGATGGTCAGGACGGCGCCTGCCTGTGCGCTGTTGAGCAAGCTCACCAGCGCGCGAAAGCTGGTGGCGGCACCAGGGCCAAGGGCAAGTGCCTGGTTGGTCAGGACCTTGCCTTGCAGGAGGGTGCCGACAGGCACCTTGCTGGTATCGAGTTGAGTGAGGAGGGTGACGTTGCTGGCGCTGGCCTGTTGCACCATTACCGCGAGGCGGTTGCTCTCTGGCTGGCTGACGGTGATCTGGCTGCCTTGAGGGATGGGTTGGCTGGTGGTGACCTGCAGCTGGTTCTGCTTGCCGTTGGCCTGGATCAGCTTGAGCACCAGTTGAAACTCGCCACCTGACTGGCGCAGCGTCAGTACCTCGGCATGGGCGGTCTCGCCAGGCTTGAGCAGCCCGGGTTGCGCCTGGGTCAGGTTCAGCAGCTCGCCGGTCAGCGCCGCCTTGATCGCCTGCGGGTTGACGACGTTTTGTGCGCCGAGACTATTGATTTCAGTCATGATTGTATACAACCTGTCGAGCCCGCCCTCTTGGCAGCGGGGCAGCGCATGTAATAATGCCGGCCGTCCGCCACTGCCAGTATAACGGCAGCCAGGGGGGCGACTTGAGCCGTAAACTGGATAAGGCGAAACCGTGACCCTTCACCTCCAAGCCGTGGGCCTGGCCTGCGAGCGCGACTGGCGCCTGCTGTTCGAGCACCTGGATTTCGAGCTGCGGCCAGGCGACATGCTGCAGATCAGCGGCCCCAACGGCAGTGGCAAGACCAGCCTGCTGCGCCTGTTGGCCGGGCTGATGCAGCCGACTGCCGGGCAGATCCTGCTGGGCGGCAAGCCGTTGGCCGAACAACGCCATGCGCTGGCCAGCATCCTGCTTTGGATCGGCCATGCTGCCGGTATCAAGGACTTGCTCAGCGCTGAAGAAAACCTGGCCTGGCTGTGTGCCTTGCACCAGCCTGCCACAGCCGAAGCGATCTGGGCTGCTCTGGAAGCGGTCGGCTTGCGCGGTTTCGAAGATGTTCCCTGCCATACCCTGTCTGCCGGGCAGCAGCGCCGTGTAGCGCTTGCCCGGCTGTACTTGCACAGCCCGCCGTTGTGGATCCTCGATGAACCCTTCACCGCGCTGGACAAGCAAGGGGTCGCGCAGTTGGAGGCCCATCTGGCACGCCATTGCGAGCGCGGCGGCACGGTGGTGCTGACCACCCACCACACGCTTGACCAAAAGCCCTCCGGCTATCGCGAACTGAACCTGGGGCAATGGGCGGCATGAGCGTATTTATTCTGTTATTGCGCCGTGAAGCGCGCCTGTTGTTCCGCCGCCCGGCGGAACTGGCCAACCCTTTGGTGTTCTTCGCTATCGTGGTGGCGCTGTTCCCGCTGGCGGTTGGGCCGGAAAGTCAATTGTTGCAAACCTTGTCGCCCGGTTTGGTCTGGGTGGCGGCCCTGCTGGCAGTGCTGCTGTCGCTCGATGGCCTGTTTCGCAGCGATTTCGAAGACGGCTCGCTGGAGCAGTGGGTGCTGTCGCCGCACCCTCTGGCAGTGCTGGTGCTGGCCAAGGTGCTGGCGCACTGGATCTTTTCCGGGCTGGCGCTGGTATTGTTGGCGCCACTGCTGGCACTGATGCTGGGGCTGCCAAGCCATTGCCTGCCGGTGCTGCTGGGCTCGCTGTTGCTGGGCACGCCGGTGCTGAGCCTGCTGGGTGCGGTAGGTGCGGCGCTGACGGTTGGCCTCAAGCGCGGTGGGTTGCTGCTGGCATTGCTGATTCTGCCGTTGTATATCCCTGTATTGATCCTGGGCAGTGGTGCGTTGCAGGCGGCGTTGCAAAATATGCCGGCGACCGGCCATCTGCTCTGGCTGGCCAGCCTTACGGCCCTGGCGGTGACACTGGCACCCTTTGCGATAGCGGCCGGCCTGAAGATCAGCGTCGGTGAATAACGAGTCCCGGGCTCTCAAGCCCGGCTAATACCCTGGATGTACCCTGATGAAAATTAGCTGGACGTGGTTCCACAAGCTTGGCTCCCCAAAATGGTTCTATGCCATCAGCGGCCGCATGCTGCCGTGGCTGACCGTATCGGCCATCCTGCTGCTGGTGACGGGGGTGATCTGGGGCCTGGCCTTTGCCCCCCAGGACTACCAGCAGGGCAACAGCTTCCGCATCATCTATATCCACGTGCCGGCGGCCATGCTTGCACAATCGTGCTACGTGCTGCTGGCGGTGGCTGGCGTGGTGGGGCTGGTGTGGAAGATGAAGCTGGCGGATGTGGCCCTGCAGTGCGCAGCGCCCATCGGCGCCTGGATGACTGCCGTGGCGCTGGTGACCGGGGCCATCTGGGGCAAGCCGACCTGGGGCAGCTGGTGGGTCTGGGATGCGCGGCTCACGTCGATGCTGATTCTGCTGTTCCTGTACTTCGGCATCATCGCCCTGGGCCAGGCAATCAGTAACCGTGACAGCGCGGCCAAGGCCTGTGCCGTGCTGGCCATCGTTGGGGTGATCAATATCCCGATCATCAAGTATTCGGTGGAGTGGTGGAACACCCTGCACCAGGGCGCCACCTTCACCCTGACCGAAAAACCGGCCATGCCCGCCGAGATGTGGCTGCCGCTGCTGTGCACGGTGCTGGGCTTCTACTGCTTCTTCGGCGCCGTGCTGTTGCTGCGCATGCGCCTTGAAGTACTCAAGCGCGAAGCGCGCGCCAGTTGGGTCAGGGAAGAAGTACTGAACAACCTGGGCCGGAGGGCCGTGTGATGAGCTTTTCTTCATTCGGCGATTTCCTCGCCATGGGCCACCATGGCCTGTATGTCTGGTCGGCCTACGCCATCTGCATGGCAGTGCTGGCGGTCAATGTCGCCGCGCCGTTGCTGGCCCGCCGTCGCTATCTGCAAGATGAGGCGCGCCGTCTGCGCCGGGAGAACAACCAGTGAATCCGCAGCGCAAGAAACGCCTGTTCCTGATACTCGGCCTGCTGGTCGGGGTGGCGGTTGCCGTCGGCTTTGCCCTGAGCGCCCTGCAACAGAACATCAACCTGTTCTACACACCGACGCAGATCGCCAATGGCGATGCGCCGCTGGACACCCGCATCCGCGCAGGCGGCATGGTCGAGAAGGGCTCGCTGCAGCGCTCGGGTGACTCCCTTGATGTGCGTTTCGTGGTCACCGACTTCAACAAGTCGGTGCCAATCACCTACCGCGGCATCCTCCCCGACCTGTTCCGCGAAGGGCAGGGCATCGTCGCCCTGGGCAAGCTCAATGCCGAGGGTGTGGTGGTGGCCGATGAAGTGCTGGCCAAGCACGATGAGAAATACATGCCGCCAGAAGTCACCAAGGCCCTGAAGGAAAGCGGCCAGGCCGCCAGTGGCGCGGAGGCCAAACCATGAATGCGGCGTTGGTGATCCCTGAACTGGGCCAATTGGCGATGATCCTGGCGATCTGTTTCGCCGTTGTGCAGGCGACCGTGCCGTTGCTCGGCGCCTGGCGCGGCGACAGCCTGTGGATGAGCCTGGCACGCCCGGCGGCCTGGGGCCAATTTGCCTTCCTGGCCTTTGCTTTCGTTTGCCTGACCCACGCCTTCATGACCGACAACTTCTCGGTTGCGTACGTGGCCAGCAACTCCAACAGCGCCTTGCCCTGGTACTACAAGTTCAGTGCCGTGTGGGGCGCGCACGAAGGCTCGTTGCTGCTGTGGGCGCTGATTCTCGGTGGCTGGACCTTCGCCGTGTCGGTGTTCTCGCGCCAGCTGCCGCAAGTGATGCTGGCGCGGGTGCTGGCGGTGATGGGCATGATCAGTGTGGGCTTTCTGAGCTTTTTGATCATCACCTCCAACCCGTTCCAGCGCTTGCTGCCGCAAGTGCCGACCGATGGCCGCGACCTCAACCCGCTGCTGCAGGACTTTGGCCTGATCGTTCACCCGCCGATGCTGTACATGGGTTATGTGGGCTTTTCGGTGGCCTTCGCCTTCGCCATCGCCGCGCTGCTGGGCGGGCGCCTGGATGCTGCGTGGGCGCGCTGGTCGCGGCCCTGGACCATCATTGCCTGGGCGTTTCTCGGCGTGGGCATCACCTTGGGCTCCTGGTGGGCCTATTACGAACTGGGCTGGGGCGGCTGGTGGTTCTGGGACCCGGTGGAAAACGCTTCTTTCATGCCTTGGCTGGTGGGCACGGCACTGATCCACTCGCTGGCGGTGACGGAAAAACGCGGCGTGTTCAAGAGCTGGACCGTGCTGCTGGCGATTGCCGCGTTCTCGCTGAGCCTGCTGGGGACGTTCCTGGTGCGTTCCGGCGTGCTGACCTCGGTGCATGCCTTCGCCTCCGACCCTTCACGTGGCGTGTTCATCCTGATCTTCCTGCTGTTCGTGGTCGGTGGTTCGCTGACCCTGTTCGCCCTGCGTGCCCCAGTGGTCAAAAGCCAGGTGGGCTTTGCCCTGTGGTCGCGCGAGACGCTGCTGCTGGCCAACAACCTGGTGCTGGTGGTGGCGGCTTCGATGATCCTGCTCGGCACCCTCTACCCGTTGGTGCTCGATGCCCTGACCGGGGCCAAGCTGTCGGTGGGTCCGCCGTACTTCGATGCCTTGTTCCTGCCGCTGATGGCACTGCTGATGGTGGTGCTCGGCATCGGTGTGGTGGTGCGCTGGAAGGACACCCCAGGCAAGTGGCTGGCGAGCATGATGACGCCGGTACTGATCGCGAGCGCAGTGCTGGCGCCAGTGGCCGGGTTCATCGTCGAGGACTTCGACTGGCCGACCCTTACCGCTTTTGCCCTGGCAGCCTGGGTAGTGCTCAGCGGGTTGCGCGACATTTTCGACAAGACCCGCCACAAGGGCCTGGCCAAAGGCGTGCGTGGCCTGACGCGCAGCTACTGGGGCATGCAGCTGGCGCACTTGGGGCTTGCGGTGTGCGCCCTTGGCGTGGTGCTGTCGAGCAACAACAGTGCCGAGCGTGACCTGCGCCTGGCCCCGGGTGAAAGCGTGGAGCTGGGTGGTTATCAGTTCCTGTTCCAGGGCGCCAAGCACTTCGAAGGGCCGAACTTCATTTCCGACAAGGGCACCGTCGTCGTCAGCCGCGATGGCCGTGAAGTGACCACGCTGCACCCCGAGAAGCGGCTCTATACCGTGCAGCAGTCGATGATGACCGAGGCCGGCATCGATGCCGGTTTCACCCGCGACCTGTACGTTGCCTTGGGCGAGCCGCTGGACAACGGCGCCTGGGCCGTGCGCGTGCATATCAAGCCTTACGTCCGCTGGATCTGGCTGGGCGGTCTTCTGACCGGCCTGGGCGGTTTGCTGGCGGCCCTCGACCGGCGCTACCGCGTCAAGGTCAAGACCCGGGTGCGTGATGTCCTGGGCGTGTCTGGAGCAGCTGCATGAAGCGTTGGATCATGGTGGTGCCACTGGCGGTATTCCTGCTGTTGGCCGTTTTCCTCTACAAGGGCCTGTTCCTCAAGCCCGACGAGCTGCCCTCGGCAATGATCGGCAAGCCGTTCCCGGCGTTTTCCCTGGCCTCGACCCAGGGCGATCGCACCCTGACCCAGGCCGACCTGCAAGGCCGCCCGGCGCTGGTCAACGTATGGGCCACCTGGTGCCCGTCGTGCAAGGTCGAGCACCCTTACCTCAACCAGCTTGCCGGGCAGGGCGTGGTGATCTACGGCATCAACTACAAGGACGACAATGCTGCCGCCCTGAAGTGGCTGGCCGAGTTCCACAACCCGTACCAGCTGGATATTCGCGACGAGCAGGGCAGCCTGGGCCTGGACCTGGGCGTCTATGGCGCGCCGGAAACCTTCCTGATCGACGCCAAGGGCATCATCCGCTACAAGCATGTGGGCGTCGTCGATGCCACCGTGTGGCGCGAGCAACTGGCACCGCTGTATCAGGGCCTGGTCGACGAGGCCAAGCCATGAGGCGCTGGCTTGCGGCCGTTGTACTGGGTTTGAGTGTTGCCGGCGTGGCCAGGGCGGCCATCGATACCTACCAGTTCCGCGACGACGCCGAGCGTGAGCGTTATCAGCAACTGACCAAGGAACTGCGCTGCCCCAAGTGCCAGAACCAGGACATCGCCGACTCCAACGCACCGATTGCCGCCGACCTGCGCCGCGAGATCTTCCGCATGCTGGGCGAAGGCAAGAGCAACCAGCAGATCGTCGACTTCATGGTCGACCGCTATGGCGACTTCGTGCGCTACAAGCCTGCCCTCACTGGGCGTACCTGGCTGCTCTGGTTCGGCCCGGGCATTCTGCTGGTCGGTGGCTTTGCGGTGCTGGCGGTGATTGTCCGCCGCCGCCGTGTGCCGGCTACCCAAGGCTCGCACGAGTTGTCTCTCGAAGAACGCGAGCGTCTCGCCAAACTGCTGGATAAAGAACAGAACCATGACTGAATTCTGGCTTGGTGCGGGCCTGCTGCTGCTCGCCGCCCTCGGCTTTCTGCTGATCCCGACCCTGCGTGGCCGTCGCCAGCAGCAGGAAGAAGACCGTACTGCGCTGAACGTGGCGCTGTATCAGGAACGTGTCGCCGAACTGGCTGCCCAACAGGCCGCCGGTGTGCTGGATGACGCGCAACTGGCCAGCGGCCGCGATGAGGCCGCCCGTGAACTGCTGGCCGATACCGAAGGCGCCGAAGCGCCGCGCCAGGGGCACTTGGGCAAGGTGCTGCCACTGCTGGCCGCAGTACTGGTGCCGGTGGTGGCGCTTGGTCTGTATCTGCACTTTGGTGCTGCGGACAAAGTGGAGCTGACTCAGGAGTTCGCTGCTGCGCCCAAGACGATGGAAGAAATGACCACGCGCCTTGAGCGCGCCGTCCAGGCTCAGCCGGATTCGGCCGAAGGCCTGTATTTCCTGGGCCGCGCCTACATGGCCGAGCAGCGCCCGGCAGATGCGGCCAAGGCCTACGAGCGCGCCGTGGCCCTGGCCGGTCGCCAGCCCGAATTGCTCGGCCAATGGGCCCAGGCCCTGTATTTCGCTGCCAACAAGCAGTGGAGCGCACAGGTGCAGGCGCTGACCGACGAGGCGCTCAAGGCTGACCCGAACGAAGTGACCAGCCTTGGCCTGCGCGGCATTGCGGCCTTTGAGGGCGAGCGCTACCAGGAAGCCATCGACTACTGGAACCGCCTGCTGGCGCAGTTGCCTGAGGGCGATGCCTCGCGGGCGGCTTTGCAAGGCGGCATCGACCGTGCGGCAGAGCGCCTGGGTGGCAATACCGGCAAGCCCGAGACCCCGGTGGCGGCACGCCTGAAGGTGCGGGTAGAGCTGGCCCCGGCGCTCAAGGACAAGGTCAAGCCCGACGACACTGTGTTCATCTTCGCCCGCGCCACCAGCGGCCCGCCCATGCCGCTGGCGGCCAAACGGGTGACCGTTGCCCAATTGCCGCTGGAGGTAGAATTGTCTGACGCCGATGCGATGATGCCGCAGATGAAACTGTCCGACTTCGCCGAAGTCCAACTGGTTGCAAGGGTATCGCGCGCCGGCCAGCCCACCCATGGTGAGTGGATCGGCCAGGGCGCACCGCTGCCCAGCAAGACCCAGGCCACCCAGCTCCTGACCATCGACAGCCCCGACCCGTAAGAGAACCCTGCCATGCGAAACGCCGTCCGCCTGACCCTGATCACCCTGGCCCTGGGTTTGTCTGCGTGTACGGTGCGTGAGCCGTACGAACAGCCGGCGCCACCGATCGAAACGGTGCCGCCGCACAAGGGGCCGGTGGTCAAGCCACTGCCTGGCGGCCAACCGGCCACGCAGCCGAGCAAACCGGCAGCGACCCCCAAACCGATGCCGCGGACCTCCGCAAGCTTTGCACCGCCGCCGGGGGGCGCCAGCCATTGGGATCCGAAACTGGGTGTTTATGTATTGGAGAAGAAGCCCAATACGTTCTATCGGCAGCGCACCTACTACCGTTATGACAATGGCTGGAGCTGGTCTTTGAGCCCGGATGGCCCGTGGCAGGAGACCGACAGCAGTGGTGTACCCGGTGGGCTGGGCCGGGCGTTCGCTCAGTAATGGTTTTGCCGTTTTCGGCCAACCGATACAGTACAGTTGACCCGCGATTTACAGATTGACTGTACCGCCCGCCGACTCCGCATAATGCCCCTTCGAATTTGAGCCGGAGGGGTGCATGAGCAAGACAGTCCTGGTGTTGGTGGAAACCGTCGATGATTACCTGCCCCTGCTCGAACAGGCCGGCTACCGGCTGATCCGTGCACCGTCCGCGCCACTGCGTGCCGACGCCATCCAGCGCCAAGGCGCTGAGATCGATGCGGTGCTTACCCGCGGCCCGCTGGGCCTGACCGCTGTGGAAATCCAAGCGTTGCCCAACTTGCAGATCATCTGCGTGATCGGCGCCGGTTACGAACACGTCGACCTGGCCGCCGCCGCTGCCCGTGGCATTACCGTCACCAATGGCGCGGGTGCCAATGCCGCCGCCGTGGCCGACCACACCCTAGCGATGCTGCTGGCCCTGCTGCGCGACATTCCCCGCGCCGATGCCGGTATCCGCCGCGGCGAGTGGCACCGGGTCATCAGCCCCTCGGTTAGTGGCAAGCGCCTCGGCATCCTCGGCCTGGGCGCAGTTGGCCTGGCTATCGCCAAACGTGCCAGCCTCGGCTTCGACATGAACATCAGCTACCACAGCCGCACACCGCGCCAGGGCGTGCCTTACACCTGGTACGACAGCCCGTTGCACCTGGCCGATGCCGTCGACATTCTGGTCGTGGCCACCCCGGGCGGTGCCAATACGCACCATCTGGTCGATGCTCGGGTGCTCGAGGCTTTGGGCCCCGAGGGCTATTTGGTGAACATCGCCCGTGCCAGCGTGGTGGATACCCAGGCCCTGGTCGGCGCGCTGCAGCGCGGGCAACTTGCGGGTGCAGCACTTGATGTGTTCGATGACGAACCGGCCGTGCCCGATGCCCTCAAGGCCCTCGGCAATACGGTGCTCACCCCGCATGTGGCCGGGCAATCCCCTGAAGCGGCGCGCGACACGGTGGCCTTGGTCCTGCGCAATCTACAGGCCTTCTTTGCCGGCGAACCGGTACTCACACCAGTCCATCCGTAACCTTCGTTTTAGTTTCTGCCCGGCGCTGCCCGGGCCACAAGGAGTGTTCGCATGCAACTCGAGATCTTCCAGGTCGATGCCTTTTCCGCCGAACCGTTCGGTGGCAACCCGGCAGCAGTGATCGCGCTTGAAAGCTGGCTGCCTGATGACGTGCTGCAGCGTATCGCCGAAGAGAACAACCTCTCCGAAACCGCCTATTTCGTGCGCAATGGCGAAACCTTCGACCTGCGCTGGTTCACCCCGGCGGTGGAGGTCGAGCTGTGTGGCCATGCCACTTTGGCGTCGGCCTATGTGCTGTTCGAGCAGTTGGGCGAGCAGGCAGAAGTACTGCGCTTCAACACCCGCAGCGGTGAATTGCGGGTTAGCCGCGGGGCCGACGGCTTGCTGGCCATGGACTTCCCGGCCAAGCAGCCGCTGGCCGTCGAGGCGCCCGCCGGTTTGCTGAAGGCGCTGGGGTTGAGCGGGGCGAGTGCGGTGTATCAGTCCGACGACTATGTCGTGATGATCGATGACGCCTCGCTTTTGGACCCGCTGCAGCCTGACTTCGTCGCCTTGTCGGCCTTCGATGTGCGTGGCATCGCCGTGACCGCGCCCGGGCGCGGATACGATTTCGTCACGCGCTGGTTCGGCCCGCGAGTCGGTGTCAACGAAGACCCGGTCACAGGTTCTGCGCACACCTCGCTTGCGCCTTTGTGGGCGCAGCGGTTGGGCAAGCGCACCCTGACCTGCGAGCAGGGCGGCGCGCGCAAGGGCCAGCTGCACTGTGAGGTGCCAGGTAATGGCCGAGTGATCATCAGCGGGCGGGCGGCGTTGTACCTGCGCGGTACTGTCTACATCTAGACGTTTGTGTAGTCCACTGTAGGAGCGGCCTTGTGTCGCGATGGGCTGCAAAGCAGCCCCCTGGTTTAATGATGATTGCGTAACTCGAGAGGCCGCGTTGCGGCCTGATCGCGACACAAGGCCGCTCCTACCGGGCATCTATAATTGCTGGCCCAATCCTCGCTAATGGAGCACCCCATGGTCATGGAGAAACAAGGCGCCTGCCTGTGCGGCGCCACGAAGCTCACGGTCACCCTCGACAACACCCATATCAGTGCCTGCCATTGCAGCATGTGTCGCAAGTGGACCGGTGGGCCGTTGCTGGTCGTTCACTGCAGCCAGCCGCCGGTCATCGAAGGGCGTTCGCCCGGCGTCTACGATTCATCCGACTGGGCCCAGCGCGGCTTTTGCGGGCGCTGCGGCACTCACCTGTATTACCGGCTCAAGGCCAACGATTTCTACGCGGTGCCGGTGGGCCTGCTGGACGGCGATGAGGCTTGGGATTTCGACCTGCAGATATTCGTCGAGCAGAAACCTGCCTGGTACTGCTTCGCCAACCAAACCAAGGAATTGACTGGACAGCAAGCCTTCGAGCAGTTGGGTTGAGCCTGGCGGCTTGCCAAACCCGTGCATTCCTGAGAAAAGGGCGGCCTTGAATTTCAGCGTTGGAGCATGCCCATGAGCAGCGAACTGCAAATCACCGACCTCGTCGAAGGCGACGGCAAGGCCGCCGTCAAAGGCGCCCTGATCACCACCCAGTACACCGGCTGGCTGGCCGATGGCAGCGAGTTCGACTCGTCCTGGTCGCGCGGCAAACCGTTCCAGTGCGTGATCGGCACGGGCCGCGTGATCAAGGGCTGGGACCTAGGCCTGATGGGCATGCGCGTGGGGGGCAAACGCACGCTGCAGGTGCCGGCGCACCTTGGCTATGGCGAACGAAGCGTGGGCGCGATCCCGCCGAATTCGGACCTGACGTTCGAGATCGAATTGCTCGAGGTGTTGACGCGGGATGACTGAGTGTCGGATGCGGCCGGCAGGCTTTACATAATTCGGCAACATGTATGCCTTAACGTAAGTCTTGCCCAGGGAGGAACCAAACGCGTTGAGGGCACTCTGACCCCTACTCGTTGGCCAGGGATGGCATTCACTACAAGGTTGCCTTGCGGCTTGAGCCTCAGGGCAATGTGGCGGGTCGACCCGAAACTGTCTGCCACAAGAGCCTGCCTACATGAAGTTGCCACCGTTTGTTCGCCGTAGTCGCCACCTGCTGCTGAGCCTCGCACTCGTCGCTGCGGCGGTGCCCTTGGCACTGGAAGTGGTCGAAAGCCGCGCTCAACCGGTCGACGGCACCCAGACCCTGGTGTTTCTGCGCCATGCCGAGAAACCCGGCGAAGGGTTGGGGCAGTTGAACTGTCAAGGCCTCAACCGTGCACTGGACTTGGCCACGCTGCTGCCCGAGCGCTTCGGCAACGCCGATTTCGTCTTCGCAGCCAACCCGACTCGAGAGGTCGAGGAAGGCAGCAGTGACCAGAGCTACAGCTACATCCGGCCACTGATGACCATCACCCCGAGTGCGATACGTCTCGGCCTGCCGGTGAATATCGATTACGGTGCAAACGACACCGATGAGCTAGCCGATGAATTGCTCAGTGGCAAGTACCGCAACGCCACCGTCTACACTGCCTGGTCCCATGGTTACCTGCCGGAGCTGATCAATACTGTCGCCGGCAAGGCGCTGGGTGAGGACCGGGTGATCACCGAAGATTGGCAGGGCGATGACTTCGACACCCTGTATGTTCTGACCTTGACCTGGCGCGACGGCAAGGCCAGCCTGCTCAGCCGCAACATACGCCAGGGCCTGGATGGCGGTGCGCATAGCTGTCCGACCTGATCTGCTGTTACTGTCTTGGCAAGCAAGCCGACTCCCACTGGGTTGAGCTGAATTTGAGAGCAGCGGGGCAACCTGTGTGAGCCGGCTTGCCGGCGATAGGGCCGGCGAAGACCCCTGAGGCTTTACCGCCCGAACCGCATCGGCCAGCCCACCACTTTCTTCGCCCGCGGGGTGGCATAGGTCCGCACCTTGGACGTGCTCAGCCCCATCCGCACCAACGATTCGGCAATGGTCACCGCCGCGCTCACGCCATCGACCACCGGCACCCCGGTACGTTGGCGAATCTGCTCGTCCAGCCCGGCCATGCCGCCACAGCCAAGGCAGATCACCTCGGCCTTGTCTTCGCGCACCGCCCGTTCGGCCTGTTCGACGATGGCCTGTACCGCACGCTGCGGGTCTGCCTCCAGTTCCAGCACGGCCAGGCCACTGGCGCGCACCGAGGCGCAGCGGTCGTATAGCCCCGAAAGCTTCAGGCGGTCTTCGATAAGTGGCACGGTACGGTCCAGGGTGGTCACCACCGAGTAGGCGTGGCCCAGGTACATCGCAGTGCTGGCGGCGGCATCTGTGATGTCCACCACCGGCACGTTCAGCAGTTCCTGCAGACCTTCGCGGCCATGTTCGCCGTAGCCGGCCTGGATCACGGCATCGTACGGGCCCTCGTAGGCCAGCACGCGGTCCATCACGGCAATGGCGGCCAGGTAGCTCTCGAAATTGCCCTCCACCGACTCGGCACCGAACCATGGGGTCAGACCGATGATCTGCGTGCCGGGCGACGCCACGCTGCGGGCCTGTTCGGCGATGGCCTCGGTGATGGCTTCGGTGGTGTTGACGTTGGCGATCAGAATACGCATGAACACTGCTCCTTGATCAGTGGCTGCTGTGGTCGACGGCGATGCATTCGCCGCTGACATCAGCGTAATGGCGGTTGCGCGGGGCGATCAGCAGGTACAGCGCAGCGGCGATGCCGGCACCGATCAGCCAGGAAAAAGGCGCGATGGCATGGAAGTTGGGCACCAGCGCCAGGACGATGGCCAGCAGCGCGGCCGGCAGGAACGCGGCGACCGCCCGCAGGTTGATGCCCTTGCTGTAGTGGTAGGCCCCGGCCGGGTGTTCGCTGTACAGCTCCGGCACGTTGATGCAGCCTTTGCGCAGCAGCCAGTAGTCGGCCATGATCACCCCGTACAGTGGGCCCAGCAGGGCGCCCAGGCCGGACAGGAAGTAGACGATCACCAGCGGGCTGTTGTAGAGGTTCCATGGCAGGATCAACACGGCGAGGGTGGCGCTGATCAACCCCGCGCGGCGAAAGTTCAGGTGCCGCGGCGCCAGGTTGCTCAGCACGAAGGCCGGGGCGACGAAGTTGGCCATGATGTTCACCGCAACGGTGACGATCAGGAAGGCCAGGCAACCGAGCACCAGGAAAGCGGTGTTGGGGATGCTGGCAACGATCTGGGTCGGGCTGTCGATGATCTGGCCATTGATCTGGAACTGTGCGCCGCACAGCACCACGGTGATGACCGCGAAGACCAGGATGTTCACCGGCAGGCCCCAGAAGTTGCCTACGCGGATGGTCTTGCGGCACGGCGAGGAACGGGCGAAGTCGCAGAAGTTGAGCACCAGGGTGCCGTAGATCGCCAGCCACAGCGCGCCGCCGGCGAATATGTTGCGCCACATCTCGTAACCGGTCAGCGGCTCGGCCACCGACCAGGCGATGCGCGCATCGGCCTTGAAGTACATGAACACCGCCAGGCTGGCCACGGTCAGCAGGATCACCGGGCCGGCGAATGCCTCGTAGCGGCGCACCATCTCCATGCCGTAGGCGAGGATCACCAGTTGCACCAGCCAGATCGCCACGAAGCACACCCAGCCCAGGCTCGACAGGCCGAGGATGCTGTCCTGGTCATAGCTGGCGAGTTGCGGCCACACGGCCGTGAGTAGCACGCGCAGCACTACAGAGGCCAGGTAGGTCTGGATGCCGAACCAGGCGATGGCAATCACTGCACGGATCAGCGCAGGGATCTGCGCGCCATGGATGCCGAAGGCGATGCGGCTGATCACCGGGAACGGCACGCCGGTCTTCTGCCCCATGTAGCCGGACAGGTTCATGAAGAAGTACACCAGCGCGGCGCCGATCGCCAATGACAAGAGTATCTGCCAGCCGCCCAGGCCCAGGGCGAACAAGCCCATGGCGAATGAGTAGTTGGCAATGTTGTGCACATCGTTGGTCCACAGCGCGAAGATACTGTAGCGCCCCCAGCGGCGGCCCTCTATGCGCGTCGGGGCAAGGTCGCGGTTATGCAGGCGCGGGCTCAGTTCAAGTTGTGGCGCATGGCCGGCCAGGGAGGAAGCGGGGGTGGTGCTGGCGACGGATAGTTCAGGGGCAAGGTCGAGGCTGGTACTCATTCCGGCAGGCTCCTGATGCACGTGGACTGCGATGAGCGGGCATGCGCACGGGCTCGCCATCTCGTCAGTGCAGCGTTGGCATCACTGGGTTCTGGGCGCGGCGGCCGGTTTGGGGCGGCGTCGCGGGTTCTTGTGTATTTATGTTCTGTTTAACTTGTATACAAAACACGAACACACAAAAGCGAGTTCCATGCCACTCAAAAACCGTACTTCGAGTTGTCACTATCTCGAATCTATCTCTCTGAAAGCTAAGTTGATGAATTAAAGAAACTATAAATTGACCAATTGAACAGGTTTAATTTTTTGTTCGGATAATTAGTTGATCATTTGGTCAGATTAAGTTGCGCGAACTGTGTAACGTAATGGGGCATTGCTAGCACTTATGCACACAAAAATGGCACCTAAGGTGACATTTATGTGTACAGAGGTGGGTCAGGTTTTCCAGGCGCCTCAGTCCATCGGCGGCAAGCGCCGCTTTACCGGGCTCTTCTTGATGATCGCCGTGTTGGTGTCAGCTAGCACATTGATACGGTCAAGCAGGGCGTCGAGCTGTTCCATCGACCGCACATGCAGCCGGGCAATGAAGCAATCCTCGCCCGTTACCTTGTCGCACTCGGTGAACTCGGGAATCGCGACAATCTGCCGTTCCACCTCCTGCAACTGCCCCGGCAGCGGGCGAATGCGCACGATGGCCTGCAATTGGTAACCAAAGCTGCGCGCATCGACATCCACGGTGTAACCCCGCAGCACGCCGCGCTCCTCCAGACGGCGCAGGCGCTCGCTGACGCTGGGTGCAGAAAGGCCACTGATCTGCGCCAGTGCTTTCAGTGAGCGGCGGGAATCTTCCATCAGGGCATTGATCAGGAGTTGGTCGATGGCATCGGTCATATACGCCTCATTAGGTTAAGGAGAGATTTCCCCTTGATAGTAAAGGCGCACTGGCCATTTTGCCTTGGTTATCCGCTGGTAGGCTAACCGTGAGCCTCTGCATACTGTGGCCATCATCAATGGGAGGTGTGAGATGGACAGTTCGTTGCGCCGTGGCTCGCTGGAAATGGTCGCTGCCATGCTGATTTCCGGGACCATTGGCTGGTTCGTGCTGGTATCCGGGCAGCCGGTGCTGGACGTGGTGTTCTGGCGTTGCGTGTTCGGTACTGGCACGTTGCTGGTGATCTGCGCGGCGTTCGGGTTCCTCAAGCCCGGCGTGATCAGCCGCACGGCTTTGCTCTTGGCCATTGCCAGCGGCGTGGCCATCGTCGGCAACTGGGTGTTGCTGTTCGCTTCCTATTCGCGGGCGTCGATCGCCATCGGCACAGCGGTGTACAACGTCCAGCCGTTCCTGCTGGTGGGGCTGGCGGCAGTGTTTCTGGGCGAGAAGATCACTATGGCCAAGCTCACCTGGCTGAGCGTGGCGTTCCTTGGCATGCTGGCCATCGTCAGCGCCCATGGCGCAGGGCAGGGCAGCGGTGAAGAGTACTTGGTGGGCATTGCGCTGGCGCTGGGGGCGGCGTTTCTGTATGCCATTGCCGCATTGATCATCAAGCACCTGAGCGGCACGCCACCGCATCTGATTGCCTTGATCCAGGTAGCGACCGGCGTAATGCTGCTGGCGCCGTGGGTCAAGCTGGGCGGGTTGCCTGGCGAGCCTTCGGCGTTGGCCAGCCTGGTGACGTTGGGCATGGTGCACACGGGGCTGATGTACGTGCTGCTGTACAGTGCCATCCAGCGCCTGCCCACGGCGTTGACCGGTGCCCTTTCATTCATCTACCCGATTGCCGCGATCCTGGTCGACTGGGTGGCCTTCGGGCACCGCCTGGCGCCACTGCAGTGGCTCGGTGTGGCGCTGATCTTGCTGGCGGCGGCGGGCATGCAGCAAGGGTGGTGGTTCCGTTCGGCGCCGATCATTGCCAAAGGATAGTGAGGACGCTGAATGACCTATCGCCGAACAAGCCGGCGATAGGGCGCGCAGCGGCCTCGCGGGGTAGAATGCTCCCTTTTATCTGCTTGCGACCCGCCATGACTTCGCCGATCCACACCCTCGAACAGCATCTGCTCACCGCCCTCGACCCCGCCCCGCAGGAAACCCGCCGCCTGTTCCATGGTCGCGGCCGTTGCTGGCCGGGGCTGGAGCAGGTCACCGTCGACTGGCTGCAGGGCGTGCTGTCGGTAGCGTTGTTCCGTGAGCCACCCGAAGGCCAGCTGGCAGAGCTAGAGGCCATGCTGCGCAACTTCGCCGAGCGTCCACAGTGGGCCGGCCAAGCGATCCTCATCCAGCACCGTTACCTGCCGGACAGCCCGGGCCAGTGGTTGTGGGGCGAGCCGTGCCAGCAGCGCGAGGTGGTCGAAGATGGCCTGACCTATCTGCTCGACCTGGGCGTGCGGCAGAACAACGGCCTGTTTCTCGACATGCGCTACGGCCGACGCTGGGTGCGTGAGCAGGCGGCGGGCAAGCGCGTGCTGAACCTGTTCGCCTACACCTGCGGCTTCTCGGTGGCAGCGATTGCCGGGGGCGCCGAGCAGGTGGTGAACCTGGACATGGCCAAGTCGGCGCTGTCCCGTGGCAGAGACAATCATCGCCTCAATGGCCACGATGCATCGCGGGTGGCGTACCTGGGGCATGAACTGTTCAAGTCGTGGGGCAAGGTGCGCAAGTACGGACCCTACGATTTGATCATCATCGACCCGCCAACCTTCCAGCGTGGCAGTTTCGTGCTGACCCAGGATTACGCGAAGATCTTGCGGCGCTTGCCAGAGTTGCTGACCGAGGGTGGGACTGTGCTGGCGTGCGTGAATGATCCGGCGATCGGGCCGGAGTTTCTGATCGAGGGCATGGCTGAGCAGGCCCCGGCGTTGGCTTTCGTCGAGCGTCTGGATAACCCGCCGGAGTTTCCGGATGCCGATCCGGCGGGGGGCTTGAAGGCCTTGGTATTCCGCAGTAAATCACCAGCCTGATGCTGGGGAACCTTCACTTGGGCGCAATGGTGGCGCACAAGTGAAGGTAGAACTCAATTACTGACCGGTATAGATCTGGTCGAACACCCCACCATCGTTGAAGTGGGTCTTCTGCACGGTGCGCCAGTCACCGAAGGTTTTCTCCACCGACAGGAAGTCGACCTTCGGGAAGCGGTCGGTGTACTTGGCCAGTACGGTTGCATCACGCGGACGCAGGTAGTTCTGTGCGGCGATTTCCTGGGCTGCCGGCGACCACAGGTACTTGAGGTATTCCTCGGCCACGGCCTGGGTACCCTTCTTCGCTACCACTTTGTCGACCACACTCACCGGTGGTTCGGCTTCGGCCGACACGCTCGGGTAGACCACTTCGAACTGGTCGCGGCCGAATTCGCGGGCGATCATTTCGGCTTCGTTCTCGAAGGTCACCAGCACATCGCCGATCTGGTTGGTCATGAAGGTCGTGGTCGCGGCGCGGCCACCAGTATCGAGTACCGGTGCCTGTTTGAACAGCTTGCCGACGAAGTCCTTGGCCTTGTTCTCGTCACCGCCCTGCTTGAGCACATAACCCCAGGCCGACAGGTAGGTATAGCGCCCGTTACCTGACGTCTTGGGGTTGGGCACGATGACCTGTACACCATCCTTGAGCAGGTCAGGCCAGTCTTTGAGTGCCTTGGGGTTGCCCTTGCGCACGATGAACACAGTGGCCGAGGTGAACGGGGCGCTGTTGTTGGGCAGGCGTGTAACCCAATTGTCCGGCACCAGCTTGCCGCTATCGGCCAGCGCATTGATGTCGGTGGCCATGTTCATGGTGATGACATCGGCCGGCAGGCCATCGATCACTGCACGTGCCTGTTTGCTCGAACCGCCGAAGGACATCTGCACGTTGACCTTCTCGTCGTGCTCGGCTTCCCAGTGTTTCTGGAACGCTGGGTTGTAATCCTTGTAGAAGTCGCGCATCACGTCGTATGAAACGTTGAGCAGGGTCGGAGCGGCCTGAGCGAGGGTGCCGAACGCCAGGCCGGCGGCCAGCAGCGAAGCAGTGAAGAGTTTTTTCACGATGCGTCCTTGTTCCGGAGTGTTTGGTAACTTATGCGCGACTATAGCGTTTCGTTATTGAACGACTAAAGACCAAATGGCTCTTTGCTTATTCTGTTTTCGGGAACAGCAGGTTACCGCAGCGCGAGCAAAATGCAGCGCCGTGTTCATGGGCCTTTTTGCTGCACCTTGGGCAGTCGTGCTGCAACTGTTCGGCGCGCATGGCATTGGCCAGTTCGGCGGTGAAAATCCCTGTGGGCACGGCAATGATCGAATAACCGGTGATCATCACCAGTGAGGACAGCACCTGGCCCAGCGGTGTTTTCGGCACGATATCGCCAAAGCCCACGGTCGTGAGCGTGACAATGGCCCAGTAGATGCCTTTGGGGATGCTGGTAAAGCCGTGCTCGGGGCCCTCGATTACATACATCAAGGTGCCGAACACAGTAACCAGGGTCGACACGCTGAGCAGAAACACGATGATCTTCTGCTTGCTGCCACGCAGTGCCGCCATCAGGTAATTCGCTTGGTTCAGGTACTGGCCGAGCTTGAGCACACGGAAAATCCGCAGCATGCGGATCACCCGGATGATCAGCAGGTACTGCGCGTCGCTGTAGTACAGGGCAATGATCCCCGGCACGATCGCCAGCAGGTCGACCAGGCCATAGAAGCTGAAGGCGTAGCGCATGGGCTTGGGCGAGCAGTAAAGGCGAGTGATGTACTCGGCCAGGAAGATCGCGGTGAAGCCCCATTCGATACCGGCCAGCAGGCCTGCGTAGTTCTGGTGAATCTCGTCGATGCTGTCGAGGATCACCGTGACCAGGCTGGCCAGGATGATCAGCAGGAGGGTCTTGTCGAAGCGCCGGCCGGCGACGGTGTCGGTCTGGAATACGATGACGTAGAGCCGTTCGCGCAGGCTCGCAGGGTTGTTCATGGGCTCGTTCCACAAAAGCGATGGGCTGAGCCTAGGGGTTGCGTTTCAGCTGTGCAAGCGCCTGGCATTGCGCTGCCTGGGCTGGGCCAGGTGGCTGCCCAAGTGCATCAGCCAGCAGGCGGCGACGAACGGGGCGGTCAGGCCGGGCACCGGTAGCAGCTTGAACAGCGGTTGCAGCAGTAGAGCCAGGGCAATCGCCAGCAGGGTCACCCAAGGCTTTTCACCCTGCCTGCTGAAGGCCAGCGCCGCCAGTGCCGCGTTGAAGCCGTACAGACCCAGCCAGGCAGATTGCGCTTCGGCAAACAAGGCTACGCTGCCACCGATGGCCGAGCCGATCACCGCCCACATCGCGGCATAGGGGTTGGCGATGAACATGCCTAAGATGATCAGCAACCCGGCCAATGGCTGGTCGAGCAGGAAAATCTGGCCTACGCCCCGCGCCAGAGCATACAGCGGGTCGGCTTCGACGAAGCCGCTGGGTGAGGGGCTGGCGAGCAGCAGTGTGCCCCAACCCAGCAGCACGAAAGGGGCGGTGTAGGCGATCAGCAGTTTGCCCCCGCGCTTGCGCCACTGGTGGGTAATGATGCTGGACAGCCCACCGGCAGCGATGATCAGCGGCGGCATGATTGCCGACCAGGGCAGTACCGCGCAGATCAGGATGCCGATCAGCACGCCGTTATAGCAGTAAAGCCCGGCCTGGCGGTCGGCGCGGTCATAGCCGCGGCGCTGGGCGGTGAGCAGGCCGGCGAGGGCGCCGAGCAGGGCGCCGCCGACCAGGTCGGGGGCGGTCAGCAGGATGGCCAGCAGGCAGCACAGGCCGCACAGGGGGCTGCGCAGCAGCAGTACCTGGCTGAAGCCGTTGAGTAGCGCCGTGGCCCAGTCGGGGCACGGGTTGACGAAATTTTTGGTGTACATGGGCAGTCGGTAAGGTTGATGGAAGAGCGGTGGGCCTCTTTGGGCCTCGGTTTTCCGCGTGTCTGTTGTTGGGGTGCAAGGGGAGGGCTTTGCCCTCCTTTCGCGACGCAAGGCCGCTCCTACAGGGTTTCGCGTTCGCCGGTAGGAGCGGCCTTGTGTCGCGAAAGGGGCGCAAAGCGCCCCCGGCAATCTCAGACCAAGGTCTCGATCCGCAGGCTGTTGGTCGAGCCTGGCTTGCCGAACGGCACACCGGCAGTGATCAGCAATGTGTCACCACGGCTGGCCATGCCTTGGGCCTGGGCAATTTCCAGTGCGGTGGAGACCACCTCATCTACCTGGCGCAAACGGTCATTGACCACCGAGTGCACGCCCCAGGTCACGCTCAGGCGGCGGGCAGTGACCAGGTTCGGCGTCAGGTTGAGGATCGGCGCCCGTGGCCGCTCGCGTGCGGCGCGCAGGGTCGAGGCGCCCGACTCGCTGTAGTTGACCAGCACCGCCACCGGCAGGATGCCGCTGATCCGGCGGATCGCGCAGCTGATGGCGTCCGACACGGTGGCTTCAGCTTTGGGCCGGCCAACGTCGAGCTGGGCCTGGTAGTCCGGGCCGTTCTCCACCTGGCGGATGATCTTGCTCATCATCTGCACGGCTTCCAGTGGGTAGTCACCCGAGGCGGTCTCGGCCGACAGCATCACCGCATCGGCACCTTCGGCAACGGCATTGGCGACGTCGGTGACTTCGGCGCGGGTCGGGGCTGGCGAGAAACGCATGGATTCGAGCATCTGCGTGGCCACCACCACCGGTTTACCCAGCTGGCGGCAGGTGCCGATGATGCGTTTCTGGATCTGCGGCACGCTCTCGGCCGGCACTTCCACGCCAAGGTCACCGCGGGCCACCATGATCGCGTCTGCCAGTTCGGCGATGGCTTGCAGCTGTTCGACTGCCGATGGCTTCTCGATCTTGGCCATCAAGTAGGCGCGATCGCCAATCAGCTGGCGTGCTTCGACGATGTCCTCAGGGCGCTGCACGAACGACAGGGCCACCCAGTCCACGCCCAGTTCCAGGCCAAAGGCCAGGTCGCGGCGGTCCTTTTCAGTAAGCGGGGAGAGGTCGAGTACTGCCTGCGGTACGTTGACGCCCTTGCGATCGGACAGCTCGCCACCGTTCAGCACTTCAGTGTCGATGGCGTCGTTGTGCTTGGCGGTTACGCGCAGCCGCAGCTTGCCGTCGTCCAGCAGCAGGTCCATGCCGGGCTCCAGCGCGGCGATGATCTCCGGGTGCGGCAGGTTGACCCGGCGGCTGTCACCCGGGGCCTTGTCCAGGTCCAGGCGCAGTGCTTGGCCGCGTTGCAGCTGCACCTTGCCTTCGGCAAAGCGGCCAACGCGCAGCTTGGGCCCTTGCAAGTCCATGAGAATGCCCAGCGGGTAGTTCAGCTGTTGCTCGACCTCGCGGATCCACTGGTAGCGCAGGGCGTGATCGGCGTGTTCGCCATGGCTGAAGTTGAGGCGGAAGATGTTCACCCCGGCTTCTACCAGCTGGCGGATATCGTCGATGCCGCTGATCGCAGGGCCGAGGGTGGCGAGGATTTTGACTTTTTTATCAGGCGTCATGATTGTGCAGTCTCAAGGATCAGGATGGCGCGGAAGTCGTTGACGTTGGTGCGGGTCGGCTCAGTGACGATCAGCGCATCGAGTGCGGCGAAATAGCCGTAGCCGTTGTTGTTGTCCAGCTCGTCACTGGCCGACAGGCCCAGTGCCTCGGCGCGGGCGAAGCTGGCTGGCGTCATGAAGGCGCCGGCGTTTTCTTCCGAGCCGTCGATGCCGTCGGTATCACCAGCCAGGGCGTACACGCCCGGCAGGCCCTTCAGGCTTTCGGTGAGGCTGAGCAAAAACTCCGCATTGCGCCCGCCACGGCCATTGCCGCGTACGGTGACGGTGGTTTCGCCGCCAGAAAGGATCACGCAAGGTGCTTTGAGCGGTTGCCCGTGCTGGACGATCTGCCGGGTGATACCGGCATGCACCTTGGCCACTTCACGCGATTCACCTTCCAGGTCGCCGAGGATCAGCGGGCTGAAGCCGGCCTGGAGGGCTTGCACTGCAGCGGCTTCAAGCGATTGCTGGGGCTTGGCGATCAGCTGGAAGTGGCTGCGGGCCAGGGCCGGGTCATCGGCCTTGACGGTTTCCGAGGCGGGGTTGTTGAGCCAGTCGATGACGGCCTTGGGCGCTTCGATGTTGTAGCGCTTGAGGATCGCCAGGGCGTCGGCCGAGGTGCTCGGGTCGGCCACGGTAGGGCCGGAGGCGATGACCGTAGCCAGGTCGCCGGGCACATCGGAAATGGCATAGGTGTAGACAGTGGCGGGCCAGCAGGCTTTGGCCAGGCGGCCGCCCTTGATCGCCGAGAGGTGCTTGCGCACGCAGTTCATCTCGCCGATGGTGGCACCGGATTTGAGCAGCGCCTTGTTGATCTGTTGCTTGTCGGCCAGGGTCAGGCCTTCGGCTGGCAGCGCCAGCAGGGCCGAACCACCGCCAGAGAGCAGGAAGATGACGCGGTCGTCTTCGTTCAGGTCGCTGACCAGTTCCAGCACACGTTTGGCCACGGCCAGGCCAGCGGCGTCGGGGACCGGGTGGGCGGCTTCGACCACTTCGATCTTCTGGCAGTTGGCGCCATGACCGTAACGTGTGACCACCAGCCCGGACACTTCACCCTGCCAGCTCTTCTCGACCACTTCGGCCATGGCCGCTGCGGCTTTGCCGGCGCCGATGACGATGACCCGGCCGCTACGGTCGGCGGGCAGGTAGGGTTCGAGGACTTGACGGGGGTGGGCGGCAGCGATGGCTGTGTCGAACAGGTCGCGGAGAAGTTTTTGCGGATCGACCGACATGGCAGGCTCCCAATTATTGTTGTTCTGCAGAATCGAAAACGCCCCTGGAACTGCCTCCGTGCAGGCCGAACCAGGGGCGGTCCCCAGAGCTGCAAGCTTCAAGCTACAAGCCGCAAGTAAAAGCAGACCTGCTTTTGCTTGCCGCTTGAGGCTTACAGCTTGAAGCTTATTTCTCGCCGCGGATCGAGAAGTTGGCCATGTGCTCCAGGCCTTTGATCAGCGCCGAGTGGTCCCAGTTGCCGCCGCCCAGTGCCACGCAGGTGCTGAACACTTGCTGGGCGTTGGAGGTGTTGGGCAGGTTGATGCCCAGCTCCTTGGCGCCTTGCAGGGCCAGGTTCAGGTCTTTCTGGTGCAGATTGATGCGGAAGCCTGGGTCGAAGGTACCTTTGATCATGCGCTCGGCATGCACTTCGAGGATCTTCGAGGAGGCGAAGCCGCCCATCAGCGCTTCACGCACCTTGGCAGGGTCTGCACCGTTCTTGGCCGCGAACAGCAGAGCTTCGCTGACGGCCTGGATGTTCAGGGCGACGATGATCTGGTTGGCGACCTTGGCCGTCTGGCCGTCACCGTTGCCGCCGACGCGGGTGATGTTCTTGCCCATGGCTTCGAACAGCGGCAGGGCGCGTTCGAAGGCGTTCGGGCAGCCACCGACCATGATGCTCAGGGTCGCGGCCTTGGCACCGACTTCACCACCGGACACTGGTGCGTCGAGGTAGGCGGCACCGGTGGCCTTGATCTTCTCGGCAAAGGCCTTGGTGGCGGTCGGCGAGATCGAGCTCATGTCGATCACCACCTTGTTCGGGCCCACGCCTTCGGCGACACCGTTCTGGTCGAACAGTACGCTTTCGACCTGCGGGGTGTCCGGCACCATGACGATGATGAACTCGGCTTCCTGGGCAACCTCTTTCGGGTTGGCCAGCGCCACTGCGCCAGCGGCGATCAGGTCAGCCGGTGCGGCCTCGTGGTGGGTGGAAACGAAAATGCTGTGACCTGCTTTTTGCAGGTTCTGAGCCATGGGCTTGCCCATGATGCCGGTGCCGAGGAAACCGATTTTAGCCATGAGAAATTACCTCTTTTATATTTATGTAAGCAGGCGACTCGGCCCCCTGTAGGGGCGGCCTTGTGTCGCGAAGGGGCGCGCAGTGGCCCCTCGATCTCAGTTGCGCAGGCAATCTGCCGGGGCTGCTTTGCAGCCCTTCGCGACACAAGGCCGCTCCTACAGCAGGTTCTGCGAGCGTTCTTAGATTGCGTTGTGTGTCTTCAGCCAGCCCAGGCCTGCTTCGGTGGTAGTCAGCGGCTTGTACTCCGCGCCTACCCAACCCTGGTAACCGATGCGGTCCAGGTGTTCGAACAGGAAGCGGTAGTTGATCTCGCCGGTACCCGGTTCGTTACGGCCCGGGTTGTCGGCCAGCTGGATGTGGTTGATCAGTTTCAGGTTGGCTTCCATGGTGCGAGCCAGGTCACCTTCCATGATCTGCATGTGGTAGATGTCGTATTGCAGGAACAGGTTGTCGCTGCCCACTTCGGCCTGGATTTCCAGGGCCTGCCGGGTGGTGTTCAGGTAGAAGCCCGGGATGTCGCGGGTGTTGATCATTTCCATGACCAGGCGAATGCCAGCGGCTTTGAGCTTGTCGGCAGCGAACTTCAGGTTGTCGACAAAGGTCTTGCGCACGTCGGCGCACTGCAGGCCTTGCGGGCGAATGCCGGCCAGGCAGTTGACCTGGGTGTTGCCCAGTACCTTGGCGTATTCGATGGCCTTGTCGACACCGGCGCGGAATTCTTCGACGCGGTCGGGATGGCACGCGATTCCGCGCTCACCTTTGCCCCAATCACCGGCCGGCAGGTTGAACAGCACCTGGGTCAGGCCGTGGGCGTCGAGCTGCTGCTTGATTTCGGCAGCGCTGAAGTCGTACGGGAAGAGGTATTCGACGCCGCTGAAACCAGCATCGGCGGCAGCCTTGAAGCGGGCCAGGAAGTCCTGTTCGGTGAACAGCATGGACAGGTTGGCAGCGAAGCGAGGCATGATGTGTCTCCTTGCGATGAAGGCCCCCGGCGCCCCCAGTTAGGGCGCAGCACGGGGGCGTCAGGCGATCAGTCCAGCATCGAGATGGCGGTTGGCGCGTCGTTGCCGACCAGCGCCAGGTCTTCGAACTCGTTGACCGCGTTGATCTCGGTGCCCATGGAAATGTTGGTCACACGCTCCAGAATCACTTCCACCACGACCGGTACACGGAACTCTTCGGCCATCTTCTGTGCCTTGAGCAGTGCCGGGGCGATTTCACCCGGCTCGAAGACACGGATGGCCTTGCAGCCCAGGCCTTCGACCACGGCGACGTGATCGACACCGTAGGTGGCGGCGTCGGTGGAGTTGATGTTCTCGAACGCCAGTTGTACACAGTAATCCATGTCGAAGCCACGCTGCGCCTGACGGATCAGGCCCAGGTAGGCGTTGTTCACCAGCACGTGTACGTACGGCAGGTTGAACTGCGCGCCCACGGCCAGCTCTTCGATCATGAACTGGAAGTCGTAGTCACCCGACAGAGCCACAACCTTGCGTTTCGGGTCGGCCTTGACCACACCCAGTGCCGCCGGGATGGTCCAGCCGAGCGGGCCGGCCTGGCCACAGTTGATCCAGTGGCGTGGCTTGTATACGTGCAGGAACTGCGCGCCGGCAATCTGCGACAGGCCAATGGTGCTGACGTAGCAGGTGTCCTTGCCGAACACCTGGTTCATCTCTTCGTAAACGCGCTGCGGCTTGACCGGCACGTTGTCGAAGTGAGTCTTGCGCTGCAGGCTCGATTTACGCTGCTGGCAGTCTTCCAGCCAGACCTTGCGGCACTGCAGCTTGCCGGCGGCTTTCCACTCGCGGGCCACTTCGATGAACACGTCCAGCGCCAGGCCTGCGTCGGAAACGATACCCAGGTCCGGGGTGAACACGCGGCCGATCTGGGTGGGCTCGATGTCGACGTGAACGAACTTGCGGCCTTCGGTGTAAACGTCAACGGAACCGGTGTGGCGGTTGGCCCAACGGTTACCGATACCGAACACCAGGTCGGACTTGAGCAGGGTGGCGTTGCCGTAGCGGTGCGAGGTCTGCAGGCCGACCATGCCGACCATCTGGGCGTGGTCGTCCGGGATGGTGCCCCAGCCCATCAGGGTAGGGATCACGGGCACGCCGGTCAGTTCGGCGAACTCCACCAGCTTGTCGCTGGCGTCGGCGTTGATGATGCCGCCACCGGCCACCAGCAGCGGGCGCTCGGCGTCGTTGAGCAGGGCCAGGGCTTTTTCAGCCTGTACGCGAGTGGCGGACGGTTTGTTGACGACCAGCGGCTCGTAGGCGTCGATGTCGAATTCGATTTCGGCCATCTGCACGTCGAACGGCAGGTCGATCAGCACAGGGCCTGGGCGGCCGGTACGCATTTCGTAGAAGGCTTTCTGGAAGGCATAAGGCACTTGGCCTGGTTCCAGAACGGTGGTCGCCCACTTGGTGACGGGCTTGACGATGCTGGTGATGTCGACAGCCTGGAAGTCTTCTTTGTGCAGACGGGCACGTGGCGCCTGGCCGGTGATGCAGAGAATCGGGATGGAGTCGGCCGATGCGCTGTACAGGCCGGTGACCATGTCGGTGCCGGCGGGGCCGGAGGTGCCGATGCACACGCCGATGTTGCCTGGGTTGGCGCGGGTGTAACCCTCGGCCATGTGCGAGGCGCCTTCAACGTGACGAGCGAGGACGTGATCGATGCCACCGACTTTTTTCAGGGCCGAGTACAACGGGTTGATGGCAGCCCCTGGGATGCCGAACGCGGTATCTACACCTTCACGGCGCATGACCAGAACGGCTGCATCGATTGCTCTCATTTTGCTCATGGGTTGTGCCTCATCGATTTTGTAATTGTATACAACTTGCTTTGTGCCAGAGTGTATTCACGGCTGGCGGTTCAGGTCAATGGGTTTTCATCGGGGGAGGTTGCTTTCGTCCGAGCGCCCATGAAAACGGCGATTTGCGTCATCGCATACGATCGTTTCAATTTATTGTATACAAAAGTGGTTGCGGTTGTGTTCTATTTGAGTGATCGATTTTCAACTGCCCTCGGGCTTCTCACAACAAGAAGAGGACCTTTCCATGAACGCTTTGAACCTGAAAGTCGCTGTCAGCCTGGTGAACGCGGCGCTGGCGGCGGGCCGCAAGATCAATGCTGCGCCGTTGACGGTGGTGGTGCTGGATGCCGGTGGGCATGTGCTGGCCCTGCAGCGCGAAGATGGCGCCAGCCTGATTCGCCCTGAGGTGGCCACGGGCAAGGCCTGGGGCGCGATTGCCCTGGGCAAGGGCTCGCGCTTGCTGGCGCTGGATGCGCAGCAGCGGCCGGCGTTTTTTGCCGCGTTGAATGGTGTGGGTGAGCGGCCGGTGGTGCCGGCGCCAGGTGGCGTGCTGATCCGCGATCAGGACGGCAAGGTGCTGGGTGCCGTAGGGATCAGCGGCGATACGTCGGATATCGACGAGCAGTGTGCGATCAGTGCGATCGAAGAGGCGGGGTTGACGGCGGATGCCGGTGTAGCTGCGTAAGGCTTTAAATTGCCGGGGCCGCGTTGCGGCCCTATCGCGACACGAGGCCGCTCCTACAGCGGCCTTGTGTCGCGAGAGGGCTGCAGAGCAGCCCCACTGGCCTTGTCAGGCCGCCTCGGGTTCACAGCCTTTGAGCACCAGCCGAATGATGGTCTCGGCTGCTGCTTCGTAATCACTGTCGGCCAGCTTGGCCTTGCCGGTGATCACCGAAATCTGCCAATCGAAATCGGCATAGGTCTGAGTCGCCGCCCAGATGCTGAACATCAGGTGGTGCGCGTCGACCTTGGCAATCTGCCCGCGCTCGATCCAGCGCTCGATGCACTCGATGTTGTGGCGGGCCTGCTCGTTGAGCTGTTCCACCTGGTTGGGCGAGAGGTGCGGCGCACCGTGCATGATCTCGCTGGCGAACACCTTCGAGGCATGCGGCAGGTCTCGCGAAATGCGGATCTTCGAGCGGATGTAGGCACTCAGCACTTCCTTGGGGTCGCCGTCGGCATTGAACGGCGTGGACGCCTGCATGATCGGCGCGATGATGCTCTCCAGGACCTCGCGGTAGAGGTTGTCCTTGGACTTGAAGTAGTAATACACGTTCGGCTTGGGCAGGCCGGCCTTGGCCGCGATATCGCTGGTCTTGGTGGCGGCGAAGCCCTTGTCGGCGAATTCCTCGCTGGCCGCGCGCAGGATCAGTTCCTTGTTGCGCTCGCGAATGGTGCTCATGGTCAGGGATCTTCCTCGTGTCTGGCCACCTCTAAGAGGGATCGGGCATGGTAGCACCGGGCTCGAGGGGCGCTCAAGGCAGCGACTTTGGGCTAGACTCCGGCCCATTCATTTCACGGGAAACAGGCAGACATGGCAGGAAGCAGTTTACTGGTACTGATCGACGACATTGCCACGGTACTCGACGATGTCTCGTTGATGACCAAGGTGGCGGCGAAGAAAACCGCAGGTGTGCTGGGCGACGACCTGGCACTCAACGCCCAGCAGGTCACCGGTGTGCGCGCCGAGCGCGAGATCCCGGTGGTGTGGGCGGTGGCCAAGGGCTCGTTCGTCAACAAGGCGATCCTGGTGCCGGCGGCGCTGCTGATCAGCGCGTTCATCCCATGGGCGGTGACGCCGCTGCTGATGATCGGTGGTGCGTACCTGTGTTTCGAAGGCTTCGAAAAGCTGGCGCACAAGTTCTTGCACAGCAAGGAGGAGGATGCTGCCGAGCACAGTGCGCGCAGCGAAGCCGTTGCCGATGCGAACGTCGACCTGGTGGCCTTTGAGAAGACCAAGATCAAGGGGGCGGTGCGCACCGACTTCATCCTCTCGGCAGAAATCATCGCCATCACCTTGGGCACTGTGGCCGATGCGCCGCTGACTCAGCAGATCATCGTGCTGTCGGGCATTGCGATCGTCATGACCGTGGGTGTCTATGGGTTGGTGGGCGGTATCGTCAAGCTCGATGACCTGGGCTTGTGGATGACTCAGAAAGCCTCGAAAGCGGCCCAGGTGGTGGGCAACGGCATTCTGCGGGCGGCGCCCTACATGATGAAAAGCCTGTCGGTGATCGGGACTGCGGCGATGTTCCTGGTCGGTGGCGGGATTCTGGTACACGGTGTTGCGCCGCTGCATCACGCCATCGAGGCGTTCAGTGAAGGGCGGGGCGGGGCGCTTACTGGCGCGTTGCTCAATGGTGGGGTGGGGATTGTTGCGGGGGCCGTGGTGTTGGCGGTGGTCAGCGGATTGGGCAAGTTGTGGCGAGTGCTGCGCCCGGCTTGATGAAGGTGAATTGGGCCGCTTTGCGGCCCTTTCGCGACACAAGGCCGCTACGACGATTGTAGGAGCGGCCTTGTGTCGCGAAAGGGCTGCACAGCAGCCCCCTGAATCAGAAGTGAACCTTGACCAGGAAGCTTGCAGTGTTCTGGTCGGTGGTGAACCCGTCGGAATCCTTGATGCCGTACTTGTTCTTCCAGTAGTCGTACTCAAAGCCCACATACAGCTGCTTCTCACCCAGGTGCAACGCCTTGCCCAGGTCATATTTGACCTGCGGGTTGAAGTGCAGGTTGGCCTGGTAGGTACCGCGGCGGTTCTCGTCGTTGTCGACCACCCAGTCCATGAAGCCGTCGATGAGGATGTCGGAGGAGCCCACAGGGATGGTGTACGACCACACCGGGGTGATCTGCCAGACGTTGTCACCGGCCCGGCTGCCGTCGGTGGTGCGCTGGTAGAAGTTCAGCTGGAAGTAGTCGAAGCCCGGGATGTCCAGGTCGAAGCCAGGGCCGATCAGGTAGGACTCGGTATCACCCTCGCCAAACTCATAGGTCATTGCCAGCAGCACGTCCTTGACCGGGCCGAATGCCAGCTTCTGGTCGAAGATCTTGCCGAACGACAGGCGCGGGCTGATTTCACCGTAGTAGGTGTTGTCGCCGTTACCCGAGTCCTTCTTGCCGTTGTAGAAGATCTTGTCGACGAAGACGAAGTTGTCGCCGTACTTCCAGCCATCGGCGTGCTCGAAGGTGACGGTTTGCTGGATCGCCGGGTTGACCTTGAAGTTCTTGCCCCACAGGTAGGTCAGGCTGTTGTTCTGCCACTGCAGCAGGTCATCGGCGTAGGTGGTGCCGCAGGCCAGCAGGCCGCCCGCGAGAATCAGGCTATTGATGGTACGCATTGCGAGTGTCGCTCCCTTGATTGGTCTGTTGTCAGCGCTCGGTATTGGCGCTTTTTTTGTCTTTTGAGTCAGCTTTTTTCGATTGGCCACAGTTGTTTGGCAAGAGCTGCGCCAACTTTCCGGATTGGCTACAACCTTCCTGCTCGACTCGTTCTGAACGGCTGAAAATGGGTATTTCCGGCTGGCAACGCGTTGGCCAACCGCCCGAATTCATTGACTGAGCGGTCAGTAAACGCGGGCAGGATCCATCCTGCCCTGTTCGAGGGGGCGCGCAGATTACTGGCTTGCGCGCCTGGCCTCAAGTGCTCCGTCCTGGAGCAGCGTGTATCAAACTTGGGCGTTTGATCAGGTTTTCAGAAATGTACCTTGATCAGGGCGCTGGCGACACTCTGGTTACTCTCCAGATTGCCGCGGCTGTCGATGCCGTACTTGTCCTTCCAGTAGCTGTACTCAAAGCCTACATACAGCTGTTTGGCGCCCAGGTTGAGCGCCTTGCCCAGGTCGTATTTGACCTGCGGGTTGAAGTGCAGGTTGGCGTGATAGGTGCCGCGGCTGTTCTGGTCGTTGTCGGGCACCCAGTCCATGTAGCCGTCGATCAGAATGTCCGATCTGCCCACAGGAATGGTGTACGACCAACCGGGGGTGATCTGCCAGACGTCGTCGCCAGGGCGGCCGCCTTCGGTGTTGCGCAGGTAGAAATTGAGGGTGAAATAGTTGAAGCCGGGAATGTTCAGGTCGAAACCGGGGCCGATCAGATAGGCCTCGTTGTCGCCTTCGCCACGCTCGTAGGTCATGGCCAGCAGCACGTCCTTGATCGGGCCGAAGGCGAGCTTCTGGTCGAAGATCTTGCCGAACGACAGTCGCGGGCTGAACTCACCGTAGTAGGTGGTCACGCCTTTGCTGGCATCGGGCTTGCCGTTGTAGAAGATCTTGTCGACGAACAGGAAGGTGTCGCCGTACTTCCATTTGTTGGCGTGCTCGAACGTGATGGTCTGCTGAATGTCTGGGTTGACCTTGAAGTCCTTGCCATACAGATAGGTCAGGCTTTCGCCGTGCCACAGCAGCCATTCGCCTGCATGCGAGGGGAGGGTGGCCAGCAGGCTGCTGCCCAGCAACAGGGTTGATGCGATGCGCTTCATGTTGTGATTCCCGGACTTATTGTTTTTGTTGGCGGATTTTTTGGCGCGCAGGCGCCCCGGGCGGCCCATTCCGGCGGGCCGACGGTGTGGCAGTTACAACGGACAAGAGCAGGGGCGACGCACGGCGCCGCCCCGCTTGGCTCAATGCTGGTGACAGGCGTCGTTGTGCGCCGCGCGGTCGGCACCACCGAGGATGTTGAACAGCACGTTCAGCACCAAGGCACTGACCGTGGCCATGGCGATACCACTGTGGGTGATGGGTTCCATCCACTGCGGCATCTGTGCGAAGAACTCCGGGCGGACCACCGGGATCAGGCCGAAGCCGACGCTGACCGCAACCAGCAGCTGGTTGCGGCGGTCGCCGATGTCTGCCTCCTGAAGGATCTTGATCCCGGTGGCGGTGACCATGCCGAACATGGCAATGGACGCACCACCCAGCACTGCAGGCGGAATCGAGGCGATCAGGTAAGCCGCCTTGGGCAGCAGGCTGAGCAGGATCAGCAGCGCGCCTGCCACCACGGTGACATAGCGGCAGCGTACCCCGGTCATCTGCACCAGGCCGATGTTCTGGGCGAACGAGGAGTGGGTGAAGGTGTTGAAGAACCCGGCGATGAACGACGCGCCGGCATCGCACAGCAGGCCCCGGCGCAGCATCCCTGGGGTGACTTCGCGATCGGTCACCTTGCCCAGGGCGAGGAACATGCCCGTGGACTCGACGAAGATGATCACCACCACCAGGCACATCGACAGGATCGGTGCCAGGCTGAAGGTCGGCATGCCAAAGTGCAGTGGCGTCACCACTTGCAGCCACGGTGCCTGGCTCAGGCCGGACAGGTCGACCATGCCGATGGAACCGGCCAGGATGTAACCCAGGCCCATGCCTACCAGCACCGATACGTTGACCCAGAAGCCACGCATGAAGCGGTTGATCAACAGGATCACGGCCAGCACCAGGCCTGCCACCATCAGGTAGATCGGCGAGCCGAAGGCTTCTGCCTCATGGCCGCCACCGGCCCAGTTGACTGCGACCGGGAACAGCGAGAGGCCGATCGAGGTGATCACGGTACCTGTGACCAGCGGCGGGAAGAAGCGTACGACCTTGGACATGAACGGCGCGATGAGCATGCCGAAGAACCCGGCGGCGATGGTCGCACCGAAGATCCCCTGCAGGCCTACGCCAGGCATGCCGGCCATGGCCACCATGCTGCCGACGGCAGCGAAACTGGCGCCCATCATCACCGGCATGCGGATCCCTACCGGGCCGATACCGAACGACTGGATGATGGTGGCTACGCCTGCGACCAGCAGGTCGGCGTTGATCAGGAAAGCGACTTCTTCACGGGACAATCCGGCTGCCTGGCCGATGATCAAAGGCACGGCAATCGCGCCTCCGTACATCAGCAGAACGTGTTGCAGGCCGACCAGGATCAGTTGGAACAGGGGCAGAGGTTCGCGCGGTGGCGCCACAGGAATGTACGCCTTGCGTGACTCGGACATGCAGCACCTCGAGTTTTGTTTTTATTCTCGGATCCAAGCGGCAAGCTCCAAGCGGCAAGCTTCAGGAAGAAGCTTGGTGATCCGCGTTGGAGCCTGACGCTCGATGCTTGCTTGTTACTTGGGACTTACAGCTTGAAGCTTGAAGCGTGCGGCTTCGATCAGTTGACCTGGGCACCTTTGGCGATCCAGTCACCGACGAGCTTGCGCTCCTCGACGGTCATCTGGGTGATGTTGCCCAGCGGCATGATCTGGCTGGCGACCGCTTGCGCCTGAATGCGCGCGGCCTGGGCCTGGATCTGCTGCGGGGTGTCGAACACCACGCCGCCAGGGGCGGTGCTGAACAGCGGGCTGGTCGGTTTCGACGAGTGGCACACTGTGCAGCGTTCCTGGATGACGGTGTGGATCTTGTCGAAGGCGCCGCCACCGGCCTGCGCAGTCGCCTGGGCTGGGGCTTGAGCCGGTGCGGCAGGCGCTTGGGCCGCCTTGGCAGCGTCCTCGGCGCGCTGTTCGGCAGCGGTCTTGCCACCTACTGCCGTCGCTGGCAGTGGCTGGTACTCGACCTTCGCTGCGGCCTGCTCAGGGGCAACAGCCATCGGTTTCGGGCCGGTGACGTAAGCCAGGCAGATCATCGCCAGGGCACCGGCCGGCAGGGTCCAGGCGTACTTGCTGCTGTCGTGGCGGGTGTTGAAGTAGTGGCGGATCAGTACCGCGGCTACGGCAATGCCGGCCAGGATCAGCCAGTTGTACTGGCTACCGTAGGTGCTCGGGAAGTGGTTGCTGATCATGATGAACAGCACCGGCAAGGTGAAGTAGTTGTTGTGACGCGAACGCAGCAGGCCTTTGGCCGGCAGGCGCGGGTCGGGGGTGGTGTTGTTCTCGATCGCTGCCACCAGCTGGCGCTGGGCCGGCATGATGATGCGGAACACGTTACCGACCATGATGGTGCCGATGATCGCGCCAGTGTGCAGGTACGCGCCACGGCCGCTGAACACCAGGCTGAAGCCCCAGCAGGCGGCGATGATCAGTACGAACAGCACGGCGCCAAGCAGTGCCGGGCGTTTGCCCAGTGGCGAATCGCAGAGCAGGTCGTAGATGAACCAGCCGGCCACCAGCGAACCGATACCGATGGCCACGCCCTCGGCACCGCTCAGGGTGCTGCCAGGGGCCAGCAGGTACAGGGTCGGGTTCCAGTAGAACACCACGCACAGCAGGGCGATACCGGACATCCAGGTGAAGTAGGCTTCCCATTTGAACCAGTGCAGGTTCTCGGGCATTTTCGGCGGCGCCAGCTTGTACTTCTCAAGGTGGTAGATACCACCGCCGTGGATGGCCCAAAGGTCACCCGACAGCCCGTCACGCGGATTGCTCCGGTTCAGGTTGTTTTCCAGCCAGACGAAGTAGAACGATGCACCGATCCAGGCCACGCCGGTGATCATGTGAACCCAGCGAATGCTCAGGTTCAGCCATTCGTGAAGGTGTGCTTCCACAGTATGTACCTCTGCCGATCACCGAACGATGATCGACCTTTTCTTATTGGTGGGGATTGAGGATCAGCATCTGTTCCTCGGTGAAGTAATGCTCATCGCAGTTGTTGCCGGAACCACTGCGATCAACCACCAGGAAATCATCCCGCTTTTCGATCGTAAGCACCGGGTGGTGCCAAACGCCGCGATGGTAATTGACGCCCTGCCTGCCATTACTGCGGAAGGCACGGACCAAGCCTGATACAGGTGCATCGCCAACGGGCGCGACCACGATCAGAAAGGGGTTGCCGAGCAGCGGGATGAAAGCCTGGCTGCCCAGCGGATGGCGTTCCAGCATGCGCACGGTCAGCGGCATGTCCAGCGCGTCGGCGCGGAAGATGCTGATGATCGCTTTGTCTTCAGGCTCGGCGGTCTCGACCGTGGCGAGCTTGTGGAAGCGCATGGTCGAGCCGTTGTTGATCATGAAGTGGTCACTGCCATCGGTTTCGATCACGTCACCGAAGGGGGCGAAGGCTTCTTTGGTCAGGGGCTCGATCATCAGGGTGCGCATGCGGTTATCTCTTCTATGTTCGTTGTTCTGGATAAGGCTCTAACGTTGCCGCGCCGGTTACAGCTGCAGCAGACGGAACAGGGCGATCAGGTTGATCTGCGCCAGGGCTTCCTTGAATTCGGCATCGGTGTCGTTGTGGATGCGCTTTTCGAAAGCGGCGAGGATCTGGTGCCGGTTGCTGCCCTTGACTGCCATGATGAACGGGAACTGGAACTTGGCCTTGTAGGCATCGTTCAGTTCGGTGAACCGGGCGAACTCTTCGGCGGTGCACTGGTGGATACCGGCGCCGGCCTGTTCGTTGGTGCTCGATTCGGTCAGCTCGCCCTGGATGGCGGCTTTACCGGCCAGGTCCGGGTGAGCGTTGATCAGCGCCAACTGGTCGGCGTGGTTGGCACTGAGCAGGATGTCGCTCATGCGCTGGTGCAGCGCTTCGATCTCGTTCAGCTCGTCCAGCTGGCCCAGGTCGTAGGCTTTTTCGGCGACCCACGGCGAATGCTCGTAGATGTCGGCGAAGACCTTGACGAAGGTGTCACGGTCCAAGGTCGATGGCTTGAGGGTCTTGAAGGCGGTCATCAGGCGTTCTCTTTCTTGTACGGGTGGGTGGCGTGCCAGTGGCGGGCGATGTCCGCGCGACGGGCGAACCAGACCTGGTCATGGCTCTTGGCGTAGTCGACGAAACGCTTGAGCGCGGCCAGGCGCGCCGGGCGGCCGACCAACCGGCAGTGCAGGCCGATGGAAAGCATCTTCGGCGCTTCGGCACCTTCGGCGTACAGCACATCGAAGGCGTCCTTGAGGTACTGGAAGAACTGCTCGCCGCAGTTGAAGCCCTGTACCTGGGTGAAGCGCATGTCATTGGTGTCCAAGGTGTAGGGGATCACCAGGTGCGGCTTGCCGGTCGGGTTGTTCGGTTCCCAGTAGGGCAGGTCGTCATCGTAGGTATCGCTGTCGTAGAGGAAGCCACCTTCCTCCATGACCAGGCGGCGGGTATTGGGGCCGGTGCGGCCGGTGTACCAGCCTACCGGGCGTTCGCCGGTCAGTTCGGTGAGGATGCGGATGGCCTCGAGCATGTGCTCGCGCTCCTGGGCCTCATCCATGTTCTGGTAGTCGATCCAACGGTAGCCGTGGCTGCAGATCTCGTGGCCGGCTTCGACCATGGCGCGGATCACGTCCGGATGGCGCTGGGCAGCCATGGCCACGGCGAACACGGTCAGCGGCACGCCGCTGTCCTTGAACAGCTTGAGCAGGCGCCATACGCCGGCCCGGCTGCCATATTCGTACAGCGACTCCATGCTCATGTTGCGCTGGCCCTGCAGCGGCTGGGCAGCGACCATCTCGGACAGGAAGGCTTCAGACTCTTTGTCGCCGTGCAGGATGTTGCGCTCGCCACCTTCTTCGTAATTCAGGACGAAAGACAGCGCGATGCGGGCATTGCCCGGCCATTGCGGGTGAGGTGGGTTGTTGCCGTAACCGATCAGGTCGCGAGGATAGTCAGCGCTCACTGCAGTCTTCCTTCTTGTGCGTTAGTGCGGGGGGTGGGCGGGCCGCGTCGGGATGTCGCACCACCGGATGGGCTGATTGTATACAACTTCTGAAATCATTTGTAAGCCTGTTTTTCCGCATTTCTTCCCTTTTGTCGCCTGAGAATCTGTTGCAAGAAACCTGCCTGATTGGTCAGTTAATGAGATTGGCGTCGGCACAGCGCCTGTATTTGCGACTATTGACCCGTTCGAGCGGGCCTCGACGGAAGGTCTCAAAAAATTGTGTACAATCTGCCGACGAAATGTCTTAATAACGGCATTCCCGCCCATCGCAGGTTCCTTGCCGTGCGAATGGCTGTGTATTTTTTGCCCACAGATTGAACAAGAGGCGACAAGCAATGGGACGTTTGACTACACACGTACTGGATGCAGCTCACGGCTGCCCGGGCAGCGCGATCAAGGTCGAGCTGTACCGTGTCGAAGGCCAGCAGCTTGAGCTGGTGAACACTGCCCTGACCAACAGCGATGGCCGCGTCGATGCGCCGCTGTTGCAGGGTGACGATTACCGTACTGGCGTTTACCAGCTGCAGTTCAGTGCTGGCGCCTACTACCGTGCTCGCGGCGTACAACTGCCGGAGCCGGCGTTTCTGGATGTTGTTGTGCTGCGCTTTGGCATCGACGAGAAGCAGGAGCACTACCATGTGCCGCTGCTGATCTCGCCGTATAGCTATTCGACCTATCGCGGGAGCTAGTTGGTCGCTAGAAGAATCTTCGTAGGTCCTTGGCCCGCTCTCACACTGGCGGGCTTTTTTTCGTCTGCTGTTTTGTGTTCTCTCCACTGGCTTCATCGCCGGCAAGCAGGCTCCCACAAAAGGTACGGCGCCGGCCTTATCGAATGGCATCCAAGCGATTTCGCCACTCTCCCGGGCACTGACCTATTCAACTTCTAAAGCTGACGCCACTCCAGTAGAAGCCGGCTTGCCGGCGATGAGGGCGGTGCTAACAGCACAAAAAGGGCGCCGAAGCGCCCTGTTCTGGTGCAATTGTCAGCTCAGAGGAACACGAACTTGGCAATGAAGATCGCGCACAGCACCCACAGGCTGGCCGAAATCTCTTTGTACCTGCCGGTACCGGCCTTCAGCGCCACATAGGTGATGAAGCCCATGGCAATACCGTCTGCCACCGAGAAGGTCAGCGGCATCATGATCACCGTGACGATCGCCGGGATGCTGTCAGTGGCTTCATCCCAATGGATGTGCGCCATGCTGCCCATCATCAGCATGGCCACGTAAATCAGTGCGCCTGCAGTCGCGTAGGCTGGAATCATCCCGGCCAGCGGTGCAAAGAACATCGCCGCCACGAACAGCAGGCCAACCACCACCGCGGTCAGGCCAGTGCGGCCACCTGCGGCAACACCCGCGGCACTTTCTACATAGCTGGTTACCGGCGGCACCCCGACCACGGCACCGAACACGCTGGATGCGCTGTCCGCCTTCAATGCCTTCGACAGGCCTTCGATGCGGCCGTCCGGTGCCACCAGGTTGGCCCGCTGGGCGACGCCCATCAAGGTGCCGGCGGTGTCGAACATGTGCACGAAGAGGAACGCCAGCACCACGCTGATCATGCTCACGTTGAACACGCCGGCCACGTCCATGGCCATCCAGGTGGGGGCCAGGCTCGGCGGCATCGACATCACGCCGCCAAATTTCACCAGGCCCAGGCCCCAGCCTGCCAGAGTGACGCCGAT
Organism: Pseudomonas sp. Marseille-Q5299; assembly: GCF_943737035.1. Classification (NCBI taxonomy): domain Bacteria; kingdom Pseudomonadati; phylum Pseudomonadota; class Gammaproteobacteria; order Pseudomonadales; family Pseudomonadaceae; genus Pseudomonas; species Pseudomonas sp. Marseille-Q5299. The sequence goes on along the minus strand of NZ_CALSFR010000001.1, from coordinate 308,852 downwards.
GATGCTGATCAGGATGGCGCCGAACACGCGTTTGTAGCTGAGGATGGCAATCGACAGGAAGCACAGGGCCGCCAGCAGCGGGCCTGGTTCATGCATGGAGCCCAGCTTGATCAGCGTGGCCGGGCTGTCGACGATGATGCCTGCGGTCTTGAGGCCGATCAGCCCGAGAAACAATCCGACGCCGGCCCCCATGGCATGTCGCAGGCTTACCGGGATGCTGTTGAGCAGCCACTCGCGGACCTTGGACAGGGTCAGAAACATGAACAGCACACCGGATACGAATACCGCGCCCAGCGCTGTCTCCCAGTTGTAGCCCATGGTCCCGACCACGGTGTAGGTGAAAAACGCGTTGAGGCCCATGCCCGGCGCCAGGCCCACCGGCCAGTTGGCGTACAGGCCCATCAGCAGGCAGCCCAGTGCTGCGGCAATGCAGGTGGCGACGAATGCTGCGCCGTGATCGATGCCGGCGTCAGCCATGATGTTGGGGTTGACGAAGATGATGTACGCCATGGTGATGAAGGTGGTCACCCCGGCGATCATTTCGGTTTTGACGGTACTGCCGTGTTGCTTGAGTTTGAAAATCCGCTCCAGCCAGCTCGTTTCGAGCGGCGGAGCGAGATCCAGCGTAGGTGCGTCGGATTTGCGGCTTTCCACAGCGGTACTCCTCAAGTCTTTCTTGTTGTTCTTGGAGCCAGTGACCTGCGCAATGCACTTGGTGGCTCCGCGAGGGATGGCAGACGTCTGACGCCGCTTTGTTGACTTACGGGTCAAGAAGTTGCTCGATGGATTATGCTTTTGTGTACAAAGAAAGCAAATAATGTTTTATCTTTTGTGCGCACAATATGCCGCGCATCGGCTATATAGCTAAAAGCCCACCTGCAGAAACGGCTCAGCCTGTGTACAATGCCGCCATACTTTCCTTCGTGCCTCGAGAGCCCATGAACGAACAGCTGCAACCTCTGAAGAAACCTGCACGTGCCGGCAAGGCTGGCCGCAGCGGTACCCAGGACGATATCGTCTATGCGCATATCTTCGAGGCGATCCTCGAGCAGCGACTCGCACCGGGCACCAAGTTGAGCGAGGAAGCGCTGGGCGAGATATTCGGCGTCAGCCGTACCATCATCCGTCGTGCCTTGTCGCGCCTGGCCCACGAAAGCGTTGTGCTGCTGCGGCCCAACCGCGGTGCCGTGGTGGCCAGCCCGACGGTCGAAGAGGCGCGCCAGGTGTTCTTCTCCCGGCGCATGGTCGAACGCGCCATCACCGAACTGGCCGTACAGCATGCCACCCTCGAGCAGCTCAACGAACTGCGGCACATGGTGCGTGAAGAGCGTGACAGCTTCTCGCGGGGCGACCGTGGTGCCGGCATCCGTTTGTCCGGCGAGTTTCACCTGAAGCTGGCCGAGGCGGCCGGCAATGCCCCGCTGGTCAGCTTCCAGCGCAGCCTGGTGTCGCAGACGTCGCTGATCATTGCCCAGTACGAAAGCGGCAACCGCTCGCACTGCTCTTACGACGAGCACATGCAACTGATCGATGCCATCGAGGCGCGTGATGCCGAGCAGGCGGTCAGCCTGATGATGCATCACATGGACCATATCGACAGCAAGCTCAACCTGGACGAGGAGAGTGCCTCGGACGATCTGCATGCGGTGTTTTCGCATCTGCTGAAAAAACCCAAGGTTTCGCTCAAGGGTTGATCGTTTGCCTGGCTGAATGAGTGGCCATAAACCAAACGTCTGCTAGATTCTTGTGAGCAAACCTTCATCAAGTAGTTGGGCTTGCGCAGTCTCCTGCGTTCAACTACATGAGGAAAGGTTCATGTCGACGTCTTTGGGTGTGCGCATGGGAGCCGAGCTGATCGGCACCTTCTGGTTGGTACTCGGCGGCTGCGGCAGTGCGGTAATCGCAGCCAGCTCTCCCCTCGGCATCGGCGTTCTCGGTGTCGCCTTCGCTTTCGGTCTTACCGTGCTGACGATGGCATTCGCCATTGGCCACATCTCCGGTTGTCATCTGAACCCTGCCGTTTCCTTCGGGTTGGTAGTGGGCGGGCGTTTTCCGGCCAAAGAGTTGCTGCCTTACGTCATCGCTCAGGTGATCGGTGCGATCTGCGCGGCAGCGGTGATCTACTTCATCGCCAGTGGCAAGGCCGGCTTCGAGCTGTCGGCGGGCCTGGCGTCCAACGGCTATGCCGACCACTCGCCAGGCGGTTACTCGCTGGGCGCAGGTTTTGTCAGTGAAGTGGTGATGACGGCGATGTTCCTGGTGGTGATCATGGGCGCAACCGACGCTCGGGCCCCGGCGGGTTTTGCACCTATCGCCATCGGCCTGGCCCTGACCCTGATCCACCTGATCTCGATCCCTGTGACCAATACCTCGGTCAACCCCGCGCGCAGCACGGGGCCGGCGCTGTTCGTCGGTGGCTGGGCCTTGCAGCAGCTGTGGCTGTTCTGGTTGGCGCCGCTGATCGGGGCAGCGATCGGCGGCGCACTTTACCGGGGCCTGGCGAAAGTGCCTTAGCGCTGGTGCACGCAGCACCCGGCGGCGTAGGTTTCGCGCACGGTGCGATCATCGCCCAAGGTGGTGAGCACGAACAGGGTCTCTTCGATGCTGCCTGATTGCTGGATACGGTAGTCAAGCAGCGGCGTGGCCTTGTAGTCGAGCACCACGAAGTCGGCATCGTTGCCGGGGCGCAGGCTGCCGATCCGGTCATCCAGGCGCAGCGCACGGGCACCGCCCAGGGTGGCCAGGTACAGCGACTTGTAGGGGTGCAGGCGCGCGCCTTGCAGCTGCATGACCTTGTACGCCTCGTTCAGGGTATTGAGCAGCGAGAAGCTGGTGCCGGCGCCGACGTCGGTACCCAAGCCTACGTTTACCTTGAAGCGTTCGGCCTGGGGCAGGTTGAACAGGCCGCTGCCCAGGAACAGGTTCGAGGTCGGGCAGAAGGCGATCGCCGAGCCCGTCTCGGACAAGCGCTGGCATTCGTCGTCGCACAGGTGCACGCCGTGGGCGAAAACGGAGCGCTCGCCGAGCAGTTCGAAGTGGTCGTAGACGTCCAGGTAACCTTTCTGCTCAGGGAACAGTTCCTTGACCCAGTCGATTTCCTTGAGGTTCTCGGACAGGTGGGTGTGCATGTAGACGCCCGGGTGCTCCTTGAGCAACTGCCCGGCAAGCTTCAATTGCTGCGCGGTGCTGGTGGGCGCGAAGCGCGGGGTTACCGCGTAGTGCAGGCGGCCCTTGCCGTGCCAGCGCTCGATCAGCGCCTTGCTGTCGGTGTAGCTGGTTTCGGCGGTATCGGTCAGGTAGTCGGGGGCGTTGCGGTCCATCATCACCTTGCCGGCGATCATGCGCAGGTCCAGGCGCTCGGCCTCCTCGAACAGTGCATTGACCGACTGCGGGTGCACACTGCCGAACACCAGCGCAGTGGTGGTGCCGTTGCGCAGCAGTTCCTTGAGGAAGATCTTCGCCACTTTGTCGGCATGATCCTTGTCGGCGAACTGCTTTTCACAGGGGAAGGTATAGGTGTTGAGCCAGTCCAGCAGTTGCTCGCCGTAGGAACCGATCATGCCGGTCTGCGGGAAGTGAATGTGGGTGTCGATGAAGCCCGGGGTGATCAGGGCGTCCTGGTAATGCACCACTTCGATGTCGGCATCCAGCGTCGGCAGCAGTTCGCTGGCATGGCCCAATGCACTGATGCGACCCTCGTCGATCACCAGCAGGCCGTCCTCGTAGTACTCATGGGAGGCGTCCAGGCCCACCTCGGCCGGGTCGGCGATGCTGTGCAGGATGGCGGCACGGTAGGCTTTGCGGGTAACGGTCATAACTCACTCGTCAATTGGCTTGGCTGCGCCGGGAGGGCGGCAGCAACTGGGCGATGGGGCCCGCATTGACGCCAGCGTCATGCTGGCCAAAGCAGGCGTTGTAGGTGGCAATGATTTCGCCGGCGATGGACACGGCGATCTCGATCGGCAGCTTGCCCTTGACCTCGGCGATGCCCATCGGGCAACGCATGCGCGCCATCACGGCCTCGTCAAAGCCGCGCTCGCGCAGGCGGTGTTCGAACTTGACCCGTTTGGTCTTCGAGCCGATCAGGCCGAACCAGGTGAAATCGTTGCGCTTGAGAATGGCGGCGGTCAGCTCCAGGTCGAGCTGGTGGTTGTGGGTCATGACGATGCAGTAGCAACCGGCTGGCAGCTCGGCCACTTCGTCGACCGGCTCTTCGCTGACCACCTTGGTCACCCCGTTGGGGATGAGCTCGGGGAATTCCTGTTCACGCGAATCGATCCAGCGCACCCGGCAGGGCAGGGCGGCGAGCAAGGGTACCAGAGCCCGGCCGACATGGCCCGCGCCGAACACGGCGATTTGCGCCTGCACAGCGGTCATGGGCTCGAACAGCAGCACGGTGACGCCGCCACAGCACTGTCCGAGGCTGGCGCCGAGGCTGAAGCGCTCCAGGTGCGGCGTGGTGCGGTGTTCTTCGAGCATTGCCCGGGCAATGTGCAGCGCCTTGAATTCCAGGTGGCCGCCGCCGATGGTGTCATACAGGGCTGTGGCACTGACGACCATTTTCGAGCCGGCATTGCGCGGGGTCGAGCCGCGCTCCTCGATGATGGTCACCAGTACGCAGGGTTCGCCGCGGGCCTGGTGGTCGGCGAGGGCGTTGATCCATTGGTGCATGATTCAAAATCCTCTATGGGCGACTCGGTCCTGTGGTAGGAGCGGCCTTGTGTCGCGAAAGGGTCGCGCAGCGGCCCCAAGAATCTCCATTGCTGCACAGATCTTGGGGCCGCTGCGCAGCCCTTTCGCGACACAAGGCCGCTCCTACACAGGTCTGCGGCGTCAGTGAGTGGAGGTTTCCAGTTCCTGCAAGGCAGGCTGCGCGGCAGTTACTTGCTTGCGCATCTGCTCGCACCCCCACAGCACCCGCTCCGGTGTCGCCGGTGCGTCGATGTTCGGTTGCAGCCGGTAATCGGCAATGCTGGCCACTGCATCCTTGATCGCGCACCAGGCGGCGATGCCGAGCATGAACGGTGGCTCGCCAACCGCCTTGGAGTGGAACACGGTGTCTTCCGGGTTCTTGCGGTTTTCCACCAGTTTCACCCGCAGATCCAGCGGCATGTCGGCCACGGCCGGGATCTTGTAGCTGGCCGGGCCATTGGTCATCAGCTTGCCCTTGGCATTCCACACCAGCTCTTCGGTGGTCAGCCAACCCATGCCCTGGATGAAACCGCCTTCCACCTGGCCAATGTCGATGGCCGGGTTCAGCGAATCGCCGACGTCGTGCAGGATGTCGGCGCGCAACATCTTGTACTCGCCGGTCAGGGTATCGACGACCACTTCCACGCAGGCGGCGCCGAAGGCGAAGTAGTAGAACGGCCGGCCGCGTGCCTGGCTGCGGTCGTAGAAGATCTTCGGCGTGCGATAGAAGCCGGTACTCGACAGCGACACCTGGGCGAAGTATGCCTGCTGCACCAGTTGTTCGAAGCTGACGATCTGGTCGCGCACGCGCACATGGCCGTTGCGGAACTCGACGTCCTCCTCGGTAACCTGATAATGCCGCGCGGCGAACTCGGTCAGGCGCTTTTTGAGAATCTCGGCGGCATTCTGCGCCGCTTTGCCGTTCAGGTCGGCGCCGCTGGATGCCGCCGTTGGCGAGGTGTTGGGCACCTTGTCGGTATTGGTGGCGGTGATCTGGATGCGGCTGAAATCAACCTGGAAAATCTGTGCAACGACCTGGGCCACCTTGGTGTTCAGGCCCTGGCCCATCTCGGTGCCGCCGTGGTTCAGGTGGATGCTGCCATCGGTGTAGATATGAATCAGCGCGCCGGCCTGGTTGAGGAAGGTGGCGGTGAACGAGATGCCGAACTTGACCGGGGTCAGCGCCAGGCCTTTCTTGAGGACCGGGCTGTTGGCGTTGAAGCGGCGGATCGATTCGCGGCGTTCTGCGTAGTCGCTGCTGGCTTCCAGCTCGGCCGTCATCTCCTCGAGCATGTTGTGCTCGACGGTCTGGTAATAGTGGGTGACGTTGCGCTCGGTCTTGCCGTAGTAGTTGGCCTTGCGCACTGCCAGCGGGTCACGGCCCAGGTGACGCGCAATGTGGTCCATCACCTGCTCGATGGCAACCATGCCTTGTGGGCCGCCGAAGCCGCGGTAGGCGGTGTTGGAGGCGGTGTTGGTCTTGCAGCGGTGGCCGTGCACGGTGGCATCGCCCAGGTAGTAGGCGTTGTCGGAGTGGAACATGGCACGGTCGACGATCGAGCCGGAAAGGTCGGGCGAGTAGCCGCAGTTGCCGGCCAGGTCCATGTTGATGCCTCGCAGGCGCCCGTCGTCATCGAAGCCGACGTCGTACTCGACATAGAAGGGGTGGCGCTTGCCGGTCATCATCATGTCTTCGACGCGCGGCAGGCGCATCTTGGTCGGTTGGCCGGTCAGGCGTGCGATCACCGCGCACAGGCAGGCCGGGCTGGCGGCCTGGGTTTCCTTGCCGCCGAAGCCGCCGCCCATGCGGCGCATGTCGAGCACCACCTTGTTCATCGGCACGTCGAGCACTTCAGCGACCAGCTTCTGCACTTCGGTAGGGTTTTGCGTGGAGCAGAAGACGATCATGCCGCCGTCTTCGGTGGGCATTACCGAGGAAATCTGCGTCTCCAGGTAGAAATGCTCCTGGCCGCCGATATGCAGGGTGCCCTGCAGGCGGTGCGGGGCGCTGGCCAGGGCGGTGGCCGAATCACCGCGCTGGTGGGTGTGGCTGTCGAGTACGAAGTGCTTCTTGCGTAATGCCTCGACCACGTCCAGTACCGGCTCCAGGTCTTCGTATTCGATGATCGCCGCCATTGCTGCACGGCGCGCGGTGTCCAGGTCGCGCGCGGCCACGGCGAGCACCGGCTGGCCGAAGAACTCGACCTTGTCGATGGCCAGCAACGGGTCACCGGCCACCACCGGGCCGATGTCCTTCAGGCCAGGAATGTCCTCGTGGGTGATGGCGATGCGCACCCCTTCGAAGGCATAGCAAGGTGTGGTATCGATGCGCAGGATGCGTGCGTGGGCACGGTCGGCGGTGCGCGCATAGACGTGCAACTGGTTGGGAAACTCCAGGCGGTCGTCGATGTACACCGCTTCACCTGCCACGTGCTTATCGGCGCTGTCGTGCTTGACGCTGCGGCCGACCCCGGTGGTCAGGTCCTGGCTGAACAGTTCGGCCATCTCGGCCTGGCTCTTGACGGCGTGATGGTTAGACATAGTCGGTCACCCGGGTTTCGATGTGCGGCGTTTGCTGTTCGATGAAGTACTTGCGCAGCAGGTTCTGCGCGGCCAGCAGGCGGTATTCCTTGCTGGCGCGGAAGTCGCTGAGCGGGGTGAAGTCCTCGGCCAGGGCCTGGCAGGCGCGCTCCAGGCTCGCCTGGTTCCAGGGCTTGCCGCGCAGGGCTGCTTCACAGGCGCGGGCACGTTTGGGGATAGCGGCCATGCCACCGAAGGCAATGCGCACCCCGCTGACCACGCCGTCTTCGATGCTCAGGTTGAAGGCGCCGCACACGGCCGAGATATCGTCATCCAGACGCTTGGAGACTTTATAGGCGCGGAAGGCCCAGTCATTGCTGGCACGCGGTACGATGATCTTCTCGATGAATTCGCTGTCCTGGCGGGCAGTGATGCGGTAGTCGATGAAGTAGTCCTCCAGTGGCATCGTGCGCTGGCGGTCGCCCTGGCGCAGCACGATCTGTGCATCGAGGGCGATCAGCAAGGGCGGTGAGTCGCCGATCGGCGAGGCGTTGCCGATGTTGCCGCCCAGGGTACCCTGGTTGCGGATCTGCAGCGAAGCGAAGCGGTGCAGCAGGTCGCCGAAATCGGGGTATTCCTCGTTGAGCGCGCCATAGCAATCGGTGAGCGGCGTGGCGGCACCGATTTCCAGGTGGCTGGCGGTCTTGTCGATGCGTTTGAGTTCGGCCACGTGGCCGACATAGATCATGACCGGCAAGGTCTTGTGGAATTGGGTGACTTCCAGCGCCAGGTCGGTGCCGCCTGCCAGCAAGCGCGCTTCGGGGTGCGAGCTGTACAGGTCGGCGAGGTCGGCCACGGTCAGCGGCACCAGGCAGCGCTTGTCGCCGCTGTTGAGCTCGCCGGTCTGGGTTGGTGTGATGGCTTTCAGGCGGCTGATGGTCAGCGCTTGTTGCGCGTCGAACTGATCGCGGCAGGGTTGGCGGCAGCTCTGTTCGGCAGCATCGAGAATCGGCCGGTAGCCGGTGCAGCGGCACAGGTTGCCCGCCAGCGCCTCCTGGGCCTGATGCAGGTCGTGGCCCTGGCTGTTTTTCTGCAGGGCGAACAGCGACATGACGAAGCCTGGGGTACAGAAGCCGCATTGCGAACCGTGGCAGTCGGCCATGGCTTGTTGCACGCTGTGCAGTTCGCCCTGGTGCTTGAGGCCCTCGACGCTGATCAGTTGCTTGCCGTGCAGCGACGAAACGAAGGTCAGGCAGGAGTTGAGGCTGCGGTAGCGCAGGCTGTCCTGGCCTTGATCATCCTGGGTCAGCTCGCCGACCACCACGGTGCAGGCGCCGCAGTCGCCGCTGGCGCAGCCTTCTTTGGTGCCGGGTTTGCCCAGGTGCTCACGCAGGTACTGCAGCACCGTCATGTTCGGGTCCAGGGCGTGCTCGCTGCGCAGCTCCTGGTTGACGAGAAACTGGATCACGGGGATGGCCTCGCAATGGTTTTATTGTTGTTGAGCGGACAATAAGCAGAGCTGACACGATGGTCAATAATTTTCTGACTTGAAGGTCAAGAAATTCTCCGCACGGTAGTCTGGCCGCCCAGCCTGCCCATATACAAAGCATAGATCGGGCCGCCTTGACCGTTGTCTGGCGGCTCAAATAAAGGCTGTCGCCCCTCTGCGCGACTGCTGGCCAAGTGCGCTACAATCGTCCGCTTGTGCCCAGTTCAATGATTTTGAAGGAAAACCATGACGTTCAAGGCGCCGGACAGCCTCTCCGAGCAGATTGCCGACTACCTGGCCGAACGCATCATCCGCGGCGAGCTCGAGCCGGGTGAGCGCATCCAGGAGCAGAAGGTCACCCAAGCGTTGAATGTCAGCCGCGGCTCGGTGCGTGAAGCGTTGTTGATCCTCGAACGTCGTCATCTGGTTGCGATCCTGCCGCGCCGCGGCGCCCATGTGACCAGGCTCGACGAGCGCAGCGTGCGCAGCCTGTGCGCCCTCATGGGCGAGTTCTACATTCTGCTGGGTAACGCCGTTGCGCAGAAATGGCGCACCGACGCAGACCTGCGCCCGTTCCTGGACATCCAGCAACGCCTGCAGCAGGCCCGTGAACAAGGTGACATCAAGGCCTTCGTCGCCGACAGTTTTGCCGTGATGCGCGCCGCCTATCCGTTTGCCGACAATCCTTACCTGCAGGAAACCGTCGAAAACCTGCAGCCGGCCATGAGCCGGGCCTATTATCTGGCCCTCGACCAGCGCCAGGCCAACATGCTCGATTACCTTGACCTGTTCGCCCACCTGCTCGACGCCGTGGTCGCCCGTGATCTGCCGCGCATCCGCGAGGTACTCACCGCCTATTGCCAGCGCAGTTGCGAGCTGGTGCTGGCGGCGCTGGCCCGAGGCTGACCGATGCGCCTGAAGTGCATTCGCCTGGCCGGTTTCAAGTCGTTCGTCGACCCGACCACCGTCAACTTCCCCAGCAACATGGCGGCCGTGGTCGGGCCCAATGGCTGCGGCAAGTCCAACATCATCGATGCGGTGCGCTGGGTGATGGGCGAAAGCTCGGCGAAGAACCTGCGTGGCGAGTCGATGACCGATGTCATCTTCAACGGCTCCACCAGCCGCAAACCGGTCAGCCAGGCCAGCATCGAGCTGATCTTCGACAACAGCGAGACCACGCTGCTGGGCGAATATGCCGCCTATGCGGAAATCTCCATCCGCCGCAAGGTCACCCGTGACGGGCAGAACACCTATTACCTGAACGGCACCAAATGCCGCCGCCGCGACATCACCGACATCTTCCTCGGCACCGGCCTGGGCCCGCGCAGCTACTCGATCATCGAACAGGGCATGATCTCCAAGCTGATCGAGGCCAAGCCCGAGGAGCTGCGCAACTTCATCGAAGAGGCGGCGGGCATCTCCAAGTACAAGGAGCGCCGCCGCGAGACCGAAAGCCGCATCCGCCGCACCCAGGAGAACCTGGCGCGCCTGACCGACCTGCGCGATGAGCTCGAGCGCCAGCTCGAACGCCTGCACCGCCAGGCGCAGGCCGCTGAGAAATACCGTGAGTACAAGGCCCAGGAACGGCAGCTCAAAGCACGCTTGGCGGCGCTGCGCTGGCGTGACCTGGATGAACGCGTACGCCAGCGCGAGTCGGTGATTGGCGATCAGGATGTGGCCCATGAGGCGCTGGTTGCCGAACAGCGCAATGCCGATGCGAGCATCGAGCGGCTGCGTGACGGCCATCACGAACTGTCCGAGCGCTTCAACCAGGTGCAGGGGCGCTTCTATTCGGTGGCCGGTGACATTGCCCGGGTCGAGCAGAGCATTCAGCACGGTCAGCAGCGCCTGCGCCAATTGCAGGATGACCTGAAGGAAGCTGAGCGCACGCGCCAGGAAACCGAGTCGCACCTGGGGCATGACCGCACCCTGCTGGCGACTCTCGGTGAAGAGCTGGCGATGCTCGAACCGGAGCAGGAAATGACCTTGGCCGCAGCCGAAGAGGCTGCCGCTGTCCTCGAAGAGGCCGAGTTGGGCATGCATGGCTGGCAGGAGCAGTGGGACAGCTTCAACACCCGCTCCGCCGAGCCCCGGCGCCAGGCCGAAGTGCAGCAGTCGCGTCTGCAGCAGCTTGAAGCCAGCCTGGAGCGCATGGCCGAGCGCCAGCGCAAGTTGGGCGAGGAGCGCGACCAGTTGGGCGCTGACCCGCAGGACAGCGCCATGCTTGAGCTGGCCGAGCAGCTGGCTGCCAGCGAGATATTGCTTGAAGAGCTGCAGCTGTCCGAAGAGCAGGTGGTCGAGCGCCTGGAGGGCGTACGCGCGCAATTGCAGCAGGCGACCCAGGCTCAGCAGCAACAGCAAGGCGACTTGCAGCGCCTGGGGGGCCGTCTGGCATCCCTGGAGGCATTGCAACAGGCCGCGCTCGAACCTGGGGCTGGTGCTGCCGACTGGCTTCGCGGTCAAGGCCTGGAGCAGCGGCCGCGCCTGGCGCAAGGGCTGCGTGTGGAGCCGGGTTGGGAGCTGGCGGTGGAAACCGTGTTGGGCGCTGACCTGCAGGCCGTGCTGGTGGAGGACTTCACCGGCCTGGATTTTGCCGAGCTGGAGCAAGGCGAGCTGCGTCTGTTGGTGGCGGGGCAGGAAGGTGCACGCCGGCCCGGCAGCTTGCTCGACAAAGTCGAGGGGCACACCGACCTGGCCCCTTGGCTGGCCCAGGTCCGGCCAGTTGAAGACCTGGCTCAAGCCCTCGCTGAACGCGCCGGGCTTGGCGAAGGCCAGAGCCTGGTCAGCCGCGATGGTTACTGGGTTGGTCGGCATTTTTTACGCGTCAGCCGGGGGGGCGAATCCCAGGGTGGGGTGCTGGCGCGGGGCCAGGAAATCGAGCGCCTCGGCCAGGAGCAACTGGAGCTGGAAGCTACGCTGGAGCAGATGGAGCAACAGCTGCAAGCCTTGCGTGAGCAGCAACTGGGCCTGGAAGAGCAGCGCGAGCAGCTACGCCGTAGCACCCAGGAAGAGAGCCGCCAGCATGGCGAGCTCAAGGCCAGCCTTTCGGCAGGCCGGGCCCGTGCCGAACAGGTGGAGCTGCGTCGGCGCCGGCTGCAGGAAGAATTGAGCGAACTTCAGGAGCAGCGCGCTCTGGAGCATGAGCAACTGGGCGAAGCCCGCCTGGTGCTGCAAGAGGCCCTGGACCTGATGGCCCAGGACACCGAGCAACGCGAACAGTTGATGGCCCGCCGCGATACCCTGCGCGAAGGCCTTGACCGGATCCGCCAGGAAGCTCGCCAGCACAAGGATCACGCTCACCAGTTGGCTGTGCGCCTGGGATCACTGCGCGCCCAGCACGACTCGACCCGCCAGGCCCTGGAACGTCTGGAGCTGCAGGCGGCACGCCTGAGCGAGCGGCAGGAGCAGCTGAGCCTGAACCTGGAGGAGGGCGAGGCACCGCTGGAAGAGCTGCGCCTGAAGCTGGAAGAGCTGCTTGAGCGGCGCATGAGCGTCGACGAAGAAATGCGCCAGGCGCGCCTGCACATGGACGAAGCCGATCGTGCCCTGCGCGACGCCGAAAAGCGCCGCACCCAGGCCGAGCAGCAGGCGCAGTTGCTGCGTGGCCAGCTCGAGCAGATGCGCTTGGAGTGCCAGGGGCTGGATGTGCGGCGCAAGACCTTGCAGGAGCAATTGCTGGCTGACGGCTACGATTTGCAGGGTGTGCTTGCCACCGTCGAGGCCGAGGCCAGCGAACAGGGTACCGAGCAGGAGCTGGAACAGATCGACGCCCGTATTCAGCGTTTGGGCGCGATCAACCTGGCCGCGATCGAGGAGTACGAACAGCAGTCCGAGCGCAAGCGCTACCTTGATGCCCAGGACGCCGATCTGGTCGAGGCGCTGGACACGCTGGAAAACGTCATCCGCAAGATCGACAAGGAAACCCGCAACCGCTTCAAGGATACCTTTGATCAGATAAATGCCGGATTACAGGCACTTTTCCCAAAAGTTTTCGGTGGTGGCAGCGCTTATCTGGAACTGACGGGCGAAGATCTACTCGATACAGGGGTGACGATCATGGCGCGCCCACCGGGCAAGAAGAACAGCACCATCCATTTGCTGTCCGGCGGCGAGAAGGCACTGACCGCATTGGCGCTGGTGTTTGCCATCTTCAAGTTGAACCCCGCACCGTTCTGCATGCTCGACGAGGTCGATGCGCCGCTGGACGATGCCAACGTCGGCCGGTATGCCCGGTTGGTCAAGGAAATGAGTGAAAGCGTGCAGTTCATCTACATCACCCATAACAAGATTGCCATGGAGATGGCGGATCAATTGATGGGGGTAACCATGCATGAGCCTGGGTGTTCACGTCTTGTTGCAGTGGATGTGGAGGAGGCATTGGCCATGGTCGACGCCTGATGAGCGAAGAGAAGGCGGATTGTGCAGGTAAATGCCCCCGCCATGTGCGACAGACGGTGTAAAGTTGTCTTTGGTCGTGCTAGCTTAATGTCACTCGTTTTTTGCGTGGGTAAAACGCCTGTCAGAACATAGAGTTGGCGCCACGTGTTAAAGGGCTTTGAAGCCTTTGTTTTCAAGCATATTTTTATAGAGGCACGGGATTACATGGAAATCGGTCTGCGCGAGTGGCTGATCCTCATCGGCATCATTGTCATCGCCGGTATTCTTTTCGACGGCTGGCGCCGTATGCGCGGCGGAAAAGGCAAGTTGAAATTCCGTCTGGATCGCAGTTATTCCAACCTCCCGGACGAGGAAGGCAGCGCTGAGGTGCTCGGCCCGTCGCGGGTGCTCGATACCCAGAAGGAACCGGAGCTGGACGAAAGCGACCTGCCGTCGCTCAGTGCGCCGGCGCGTGAACGCGAGCGCGAGCAGAAACCGGCCAAGGCCAGCAAGCGTGGCAAACGTGCCGCTGAACTGCAGCCGCAGGGCGACCTGGACCTGGTGGCCGAGCAGCGCGAGCCCGACCTGTTCGCCGATGCCGATGACGATTTTGCTGGCGACAACAACCGCAACAGTGGTTTTGCTGATGCGGGCGGTGCTGCCAAGGAGCTGCCGCCGGTCGAAGAGGTGCTGGTGATCAGCGTGATCTCCCGCGACGAAGGTGGCTTCAAGGGCCCGGCGCTGCTGCAGAATATTCTTGAAAGCGGTTTGCGCTTCGGTGAAATGGACATTTTCCACCGTCACGAAAGCATGGCCGGTCACGGCGAAGTCCTGTTCTCCATGGCCAACGCGGTCAAACCCGGCATTTTCGACCTGGACGACATCGACCACTTCAGCACCCGTGCGGTGAGTTTCTTCCTCGGGTTGCCAGGGCCGCGTCATCCGAAACAGGCCTTCGATGTGATGGTCGCTGCGGCGCGCAAGCTGGCCCACGAGCTCAATGGCGAGCTCAAGGATGACCAGCGCAGCGTGCTCACCGCCCAGACCATCGAGCATTACCGCCAGCGCATCGTCGAGTTCGAGCGCCGCGCGTTGACCCAGAAACGCTGATGTCATTGAGCGAGCGGACCATGCCTTGGTCTTGCTCGCTTCGTTTCAAGCGCAAGAGCAGCCTGGGGCTAATGCCAGTCAGTTAGCGTTACCAGGGCTGCTTCGCAGCCCATCGCCGGCAAGCCGGCTCCCACAGATACCATGCAGTTCTTGAGGTCTGCGCTGTGCCTGTGGGAGCTGGCTTCCCGGCGATGGCCGCAAAGCGGCCCCAAATCGTTTAACGGACTGGCATTGAGCCTAGGGCTGCTCTTTTGCTTTGCAAGAGAACCTGAAGAATGAACGCCGAATCCCGAATCCACGCACTGCGCGCCGAACTCGACCAGCACAACTACCGCTACTACGTACTCGACGAGCCCAGCGTGCCGGACGCCGAGTACGACCGCCTGTTCAACGAGCTCAAGGCCCTCGAAGCCGAACATCCTCACCTGATCACTCCCGACTCGCCCACTCAACGCGTCGGCGGCGCTGCCCTGGCCGCGTTCAGCCAGGTGCGCCACGAAGTGCCCATGCTCAGCCTGGGCAACGCCTTCGAGGAAGCCGACCTGCGTGAGTTCGGCCGCCGTGTGGTGGAAGGCCTCGACCAGCCGGGCGCGGTCGACTACAGCTGCGAGCCCAAGCTCGATGGCCTGGCGGTGAGCCTGCTCTATCGCGATGGCCAACTGGTCCAGGGCGCGACCCGGGGTGACGGCACCACCGGCGAAGACATCAGCGCGAACGTGCGTACCGTGCGCAACATCCCGCTCAAGCTGCAGGGCAAAGGTTGGCCGGCTGTGCTCGAAGTGCGTGGTGAAGTGTTCATGAGCAAGGCGGGTTTCGATCGCCTCAATGCCGCACAGGCCGAAGCCGGGGGCAAGACCTTCGCCAACCCGCGCAACGCAGCTGCCGGCAGCCTGCGCCAGTTGGACTCGAAGATCACCGCCAGCCGCCCGCTGGAATTCTGCTGCTATGGCGTTGGCCAGGTCTCGGCAAGCATTGGCGAGAGCCATATCGGTATCCTCGAGCAGCTCAAGGCATGGGGCTTGCCGATCAGTCGCGAGCTCAGGCATGCGGCTGGTATCGAGGAGTGCCTGGCTTACTACCGCGATATCGGCGAGCGGCGCAACAGCCTGCCGTACGAAATCGATGGGGTGGTGTTCAAGGTCAACAGCCTGGCCTCCCAGCGCGAGCTGGGCTTTCGCGCCCGCGAGCCGCGTTGGGCCATCGCCCATAAGTTCCCGGCCATGGAAGAGCTCACCGAGGTGCTGGATGTGGAATTCCAGGTCGGGCGTACCGGTGCGGTCACGCCGGTTGCACGCCTCAAGCCGGTCAAGGTGGCTGGCGTGACCGTGTCCAACGCCACCCTGCACAACATGGACGAGATTGCCCGGCTGGGCCTGCGCATCGGCGATACGGTAATTATCCGCCGTGCCGGTGACGTGATCCCGCAAGTCATGCAGGTGGTGCTTGAACGCCGTCCCGAAGACGCCCGACCGGTGCAGGTGCCAAGCGCGTGCCCGGTGTGTGGTTCCCAGGTTGAGCGTACTCAGCTGGTCAAGCGTAGCAAGGGCAAGGAAACCACCAGCGAAGGCGCGGTGTACCGTTGTGTCGGCCGCCTGGCCTGTGGTGCCCAGCTCAAACAGGCGATCATTCACTATGTTTCGCGGCGAGCCATGGATATCGACGGCCTGGGCGAGAAGAGCGTCGAGCAGTTGGTGGACGAAGGCCTGATCGGTTCGCCGGCGGACCTCTACAAGCTGCAATTCGACCAGATCGTCGGGCTGGAGGGATTTGCCGAAGTCTCCAGCAAGAAACTGCTGGATGCCATCGAGGCCAGCAAACGCCCGAGCCTGGCGCGCTTCATCTATGCCCTGGGCATCCCGGATGTGGGGGAGGAGACCGCCAAGGTACTGGCCCGCTCGCTGGGCAGCCTGGCACGGGTGCAGCAGGCGTTGCCGCAGGTGCTGACATACCTGCCGGACATTGGTCTGGAAGTGGCCTACGAGATCCACAACTTCTTTGAAGACGAACACAACTGCAAGGTCATCGAACAGTTGCTCGCTTGCGGCATGCAGTTGCAGGACGAAGGCGAGCTGGCGGCCGAGTTCGCTGCCAGCACCACCCTGGCCGGGATGATCGCCAAGCTCGACATCGCTTCGGTCGGGCCCACGGGCGCTGAAAAGCTGGTCGCCAAGCTGGACAGCCTGGACAAGATCATCGCGGCCGACGGCATCGACCTGCGTCAGGCGCTGGCAGCGAAACAGGCCGAAGCCGTGCGCGAATTTTTCAAGGACGAGGCCAACCAGAAGCTGGCCAGAGACATCGAAGCCCAGTTGCTGGCGTTCGGCATGCACTGGAACAGCGAAAAGAAGGTCGCCGAGGGCTTGCCCCTGGCTGGTCAGACCTGGGTGCTGACCGGCACGTTGGAGCGCATGAGCCGCGACATCGCCAAAGAGAAGCTGGAAAGCCTGGGGGCCAAGGTGGCCGGTTCGGTGTCGGGCAAGACACACTGCGTGGTCGCTGGCCCTGGCGCCGGTTCCAAGTTGGCCAAGGCCAGTGAGCTGGGGGTCAAGGTGCTGGATGAGGATGCGTTCGTCGTGTTCCTGGACGAGCAGGGCATTGCCATCTGATTGTACTGGCCTCATCGGTCTGGACAAGTCATTGAGAAATGATGACTTTTTCTCCGGTTAAAGGTTGTAACTTCGCCCCAGACCGGTACAATGGCGCGGCTCGCTGCTTGGCGAGCCGCGTAGTGGTGGCCCCATCGGTCCCCCCGCATTGATTACCCGTTAACCTGGTCAGGCCCGGAAGGGAGCAGCCATAGCGGGAACATCGAGTGCCGGGGTGTGGCTGGTGGGGCCGCCTCCATTTCTGGGGTTCAAAAACCTCAGCCTGTCACGATACGGCCTTTCCTCTGGCCCGTTTACCTCGCAGCGCCCCTGCTGCTGACAGCTTCATCAAGCGCTGAAATTTCGGACAGGCCAGGTGGTTTTCCTCTGAGCACTGCGCTGCATGCCGCAGCCCCTTGCCAAGTGCCTGCAAGCGTTTGACCTGTGCATCGATTTCGTCCGCCTTGGCCATCAGCCTCTGCCGATCGACCTGCTGGTCCACCAGCATCGCCCCGACTTCATCGAGGG
The DNA here is from genome assembly GCF_943737035.1 of Pseudomonas sp. Marseille-Q5299. NCBI lineage: Bacteria > Pseudomonadati > Pseudomonadota > Gammaproteobacteria > Pseudomonadales > Pseudomonadaceae > Pseudomonas > Pseudomonas sp. Marseille-Q5299. The sequence continues at coordinate 291,551 of NZ_CALSFR010000001.1, read as the reverse complement.
AAAAACCTGCGGCCTGTCCCAAGGCGATCAGTGCCAGCCTGTCCGTAACATCGGCGGCGAACTGGCGCCGCTGGCCACGCCCGGCAAGTGACTCGAGCAGGCCTTTCTTTTCGTAGTAACGCAGTGTCGACGCAGGGACGCCTGTGCGTTTGGCGACATCGGCAATATCCATTGAGGGGCCTTGACTTGAAGTTGACTTCAACTTCTATGCTGCGTGGCAGGTTGCTTAATGTCAATTTCAGAGGGCTGAATCAATGACGCTTGCCATGCTACAAGCTGCTTTGCTGATCGGGGTCGGTGCTACCGTGATCATGGACCTGTGGGGGATGTTGCTGCGGCGCTTGGGTATCGCCACGCTGAACTTCGCCATGGTGGGGCGTTGGGTAGGGCATCTGCTGCGGGGGCGAGTACGGCATCAGGCAATTGCCAGGGCCGAACCGGTGGCGAACGAGCTGATCTGGGGGTGGTTGATCCATTATGGGATTGGTGTGTTGTTTGCGGTGGTGCTGGTAGGGGTGGCCGGCGAGGGCTGGTTACGCGCGCCGACGGTGTGGCCTGCATTGGCGTGGGGTGTGGTGACGGTGGCGGCGCCGCTGTGCTTCATGCAGCCATTGATGGGGGCAGGGTTCTTTGCCGCCAGGACGCCGACGCCTTGGCGTAATTGTCTGAAGAGTTTGGTTACGCACTTGGTATTTGGGATTGGGTTGTACTTGAGTGCCGGTTTTATTTCGGCTCTTTGAAGAAAGTGCTCGGGATTACAGGTGTCCCAGGATCGTGCGCCAGTTACTCAGCTTAGGCGAGCCATGCAGGGTGCAATTTCGGCCCCGCTCCGCTAGCATTAGCGATCTTCCGCTCGATCAGGCTACGATGGTTTTTCGATGAGTTATCAGGTTCTTGCACGTAAATGGCGTCCGCGCTCGTTCCGCGAAATGGTCGGCCAGGCCCATGTGCTGAAGGCCTTGATCAATGCCTTGGACAATCAGCGCCTGCACCACGCCTACCTGTTCACCGGTACCCGGGGCGTGGGCAAGACGACCATCGCCCGTATTATCGCCAAGTGCCTGAACTGCGAAACCGGCATCACCTCCACGCCATGTGGCACCTGTTCGGTGTGCCGGGAGATCGATGAAGGCCGTTTCGTCGACCTGATCGAGATCGACGCCGCCAGCCGCACCAAGGTCGAGGACACCCGCGAACTGCTCGACAACGTGCAGTACGCCCCCAGCCGCGGGCGCTTCAAGGTCTACCTGATCGACGAAGTGCACATGCTGTCCACGCACTCGTTCAACGCCTTGCTCAAGACGCTGGAAGAGCCGCCGCCCTACGTCAAGTTCATCCTCGCCACCACCGACCCGCAAAAGCTGCCGGCCACCATCCTGTCGCGCTGCTTGCAGTTCTCGCTGAAGAACATGAGCCCGGAGCGGGTGGTCGAACACCTGAGTCATGTCCTGGAGGCCGAGAACGTTCCGTTCGAGCCTGATGCCCTGTGGCTGCTGGGCCGCGCTGCCGATGGTTCGATGCGTGACGCCATGAGCCTCACCGACCAGGCGATCGCGTTCGGTGAGGGCAGGGTGTTGGCCGCCGATGTGCGGGCCATGCTCGGCAGCCTCGATCACGGCCAGGTCTATGGTGTGCTGCAGGCGCTGCTGGAAGGGGATGCGCGGGCGCTGCTGGAGGCGGTGCGCAACCTCGCCGAGCAGGGGCCGGACTGGAGTGGCGTGCTGGCCGAAATGCTCAATGTGTTGCACCGGGTCGCCATTGCCCAGGCGCTGCCCGAGGCGGTGGACAATGGTCAGGGTGATCGCGACCGAGTGCTGGCGCTGGCGTCGGCCTTGCCTGCCGAAGATGTGCAGTTCTATTACCAGATGGGCCTGATTGGCCGACGCGACCTGCCCTTGGCACCCGACCCGCGGGGCGGTTTCGAAATGGTCCTGCTGCGGATGCTGGCGTTCCGACCGGCCGATAGCGACGATGCGCCGAAACCGGTACTAAAGCCGGTGGGGATCAGCCAGGCCACAGCTGATCCTGCAACCCCGGTGGCAGCGCCCACGGTGGTCCCCGACGCGCCTGTCGTTGCTGCCGCAGCACCCGCTGCAGTGGTTGCGGCCCCGCAAGCCGAGCCTGCGGCTGCCGTCGAGGCAATGTCGGCTGCGCCACCACAACCTGAGCCCAAGGCCGAGCTGGCCGAGCCCGAGCCGGCACCGGAAGAGGAAGTCATCGACCTGCCCTGGGAGGAGCCTGCTGCCAAGCCTGCTCCCGTTGCCGTTGAGCCGGAGCCGGAGCCTGCGCCTGCGCCGGCTGCCGCGCCCCAGCCCTCAGTCGCTGAGCCGCAAGATGCCCAGCCGGCCTATGACGAGCCGCCATTCGATCCGTCTGCCTACGCCTCGGCGGGCATGGAGCGTGATGACGAGCCACCGATGGATGAGGACTACTATGGCGGCGAAAGCGACCCGGTGGGCTTCAGCTATCTGGACGAGCTGGTCGAGCACGTTCAGGAAGAGGCCCCCATCGCTGCGCCCGAGCCGCTGCCGGCCGCCAAGCCCGCCACCGGCCTGGCCCTGCAATGGCTGGAATTATTCCCACAGTTGCCTGTGTCCGGGATGACAGGCAACATCGCCGCAAACTGTACGCTGATGGCCGCAGACGGTGACGACTGGCTGCTGCACCTTGACCCGGGTCAGGGCGCCTTGTTCAACGCCACCCAGCAACGCCGGCTGAATGAAGCGCTCAACCAGCACCTGGGGCGCACGCTGAACCTGCGCATCGAGCTTATCCTGCCCGAGCAGGAAACCCCGGCCCAGGCAGCCTCGCGCAAGCGTGCCGAGCGCCAGCAGGACGCCGTGGCGTCGATCGAGCAGGATCCGTTGATCCAGCAGATGATCAAGCAGTTCGGTGCGACCGTGCGGCAGGATACTATTGAACCTGTAGAAGCCCTGGTCAGTCAGGGTCAGTAACGGATAACCATGCGGCCGGCCTGCGGCGGGCTGCATCACACGACCCAATCGAGGTATACCCCCATGATGAAAGGTGGCATGGCCGGCCTGATGAAGCAGGCCCAGCAGATGCAGGAAAAAATGGCCAAGATGCAGGAAGAGCTGGCCAACGCCGAAGTGACGGGCCAGTCTGGTGGCGGCTTGGTCAGCGTGGTGATGACCGGTCGTCATGACGTCAAGCGCGTCAGCATCGATCAAAGCCTGATGTCGACTGAAGAAGACGACAAGGAAGTGCTCGAAGACCTGATTGCTGCTGCACTGAACGATGCCGTACGCAAGGTCGAGCAGAGCAGCCAGGAAAAAATGGGTGGCATGACTGCAGGCATGCAGCTGCCGCCGGGCTTCAAGATGCCGTTCTAAGGCATTTGCAGTTGAAAAGCCGCCGCTGGGTTCCAGGGCGGCTTTTTTTGTGGTGTTGTTTACAGGTCGTTGCTGATGCGGCCGGGCGCATGCCTGGATGTTCTGGCGGCCTTTGGATCGAGCGCCGCTTGTGATAGGTGAGATTTGACGCTGTCAGGCTGCGCCGGTATAAACCGCCTCTCATAGAATTATCAGGCCTTTCCCATGAGCTTCAGCCCCCTTATCCGCCAACTGATCGACGCCCTGCGCACGCTGCCGGGCGTCGGCCAGAAAACCGCCCAGCGCATGGCCCTGCAGTTGCTGGAACGCGACCGCAGTGGTGGGGTGCGCCTGGCCCAGGCGCTTAGCCTGGCCATGGAAGGGGTTGGCCATTGCCGCCAGTGCCGCACCTTGACCGAACAGGAGTTGTGCCCGCAATGCGCTGATACGCGCCGCGACGATACCCAGCTGTGCGTGGTGGAGGGGCCGATGGATGTGTATGCGGTGGAGCAGACCGGCTATCGCGGTCGCTACTTCGTGCTCAAGGGGCACTTGTCGCCGCTTGATGGCCTGGGGCCTGATGCTATTGGCGTGCCGCAGCTGATGGCGCGGATCGAGGAGCAGGGCAGCTTTACCGAGGTGATCCTGGCCACCAACCCGACTGTGGAAGGGGAGGCGACAGCACATTACATCGCGCAGTTGCTGGCCGAGAAGGGGCTGGTAGCCTCGCGGATTGCCCATGGCGTGCCGCTGGGCGGCGAGCTGGAGCTGGTCGACGGCGGCACCCTGGCACATGCCTTTGCGGGGCGTAAGCCGATTTCCCTTTGATTTGAATTGCTGGGGCCGCTGTGCGGCCCTTTCGCGACATAAGGCCGTACGCGGTCCCCTGTAGGGGCGGCCTTGTGTCGCGAAAGGGGTGCAAAGCACCCCAAGAATCACTCAGTACTCGCTCAGCGAAAACTCGGTCAGGCAGAAGGTCGGCACACCCGCCGCCTGCAGCCGGCGCGAACCGTCCAGCTCAGGCAGGTCGATGATCGCCGCCGCCTCGAACACCTGTGCACCGGTGCGGCGCACCAGGTTGGCTGCGGCCAGCAGTGTGCCGCCGGTGGCGATCAGGTCATCGAAGATCAGCACCGAATCGCCTTCGCACAGGCTGTCGGCATGCACTTCCAGGAAGGCTTCACCGTACTCGGTCTGATACCCCTCAGATAGTACGTCAGCCGGCAGTTTGCCTTGCTTGCGGAACAGGATCAGCGGCTTGTTCAACTGGTGGGCGATGATCGAGCCGATCAGAAAGCCCCGGGCATCCATGGCGCCGATGTGGCTGAACTCCGCCTCGACATAGCGTTCGATGAACTGGTCGGCGACATAACGCAGCCCGCGTGGCGACTGGAACAGCGGGGTGATGTCGCGGAAGATCACACCCGGCTTGGGGAAGTCCACTACCGGGCGGATCAGGGCTTTGAGGTCGAAGGCTTCGCTGTGCATTGTTGCAGGTATCCTGAAAAACGAATGCGCCAGTATACCTTTTTCAAGCAGGCTTTCAGGCCTCCATCGCACCACCGGCCAGCGCACACAGCTGGATCGGGTCGAGGATGTGCACTTCCTTGCCCTCGGCGCGCAGCAGGCCGTTCTGCTGGAAGCGGGTGAACACCCGCGACACGGTTTCAACGGCCAGGCCCAGGTAATTGCCGATTTCGTTGCGCGACATGCTCAGGCGGAACTGGTTGGCCGAATAGCCGCGGGCGCGGAAGCGTGCCGACAGGTTGACCAGGAAGGTGGCAATGCGCTCATCGGCGGTCTTTTTCGACAGCAGCAGCATCATTTGCTGATCGTCACGGATCTCACGGCTCATCACCCGCATCAGCTGGCGGCGCAGCTGGGGTAGTTGCACCGACAGCTCATCGAGGCGCTCGAACGGGATTTCGCACACCGAGGTGGTTTCCTGCGCCTGGGCCGAGACCGGGTAGGCTTCAGTGTCCATGCCGGACAGGCCGACCAGTTCGCTGGGCAGGTGGAAGCCGGTGATCTGCTCCTCGCCGCTGTCGCTCAGGCTGAACGTCTTGAGGGCGCCGGAACGTACGGCGTAAACCGAGCCGAAATTGTCACCCTGGCGGAATAGGAACTCGCCCTTTTTCAGCGGGCGTCCGCGTTTGACGATTTCATCCAGTGCATCCATGTCTTCCAGGTTGAGCGAAAGAGGCAGGCACAGGGGGGCCAGGCTGCAATCCTTGCAATGGGCCTGGCCGTGGGCGCGCAGTTTGACTGGCTCGGACATTTGAATCGATCCTTGTGGGAAAGCACACATAAGTCGTAAGGGTAACCTACGGCATAGGGTGTAGGCCAGTGTGCGCGAGGATGATGCGCCTTGGCCGAACCCCAGCTGCATCATGCCGGGGGTCCGTTCTTGCCCATAGTGTGCCTGGCAAGCGGGCTTGTCCACACGGTCAACGATTCGCTTGGCTAGATCACCCGCGAGAATCGCTGACGGTCGTGCATCGCCAGATACGCGTCGAACACCATGCATACCGAGCGGGCCAGCAGGCGCCCGGCCGGCAGGATGCGGATGCCCTTTTCGTCGAGGCGGATCAGGCCGTCCTTTTGCATGTTCAGCAGCGCTGGCCAAAGATCGTTGAAATAGCCCCGAAAATCGATGGTGAAGGCGCTTTCGATCGGCTCGAAGTCGAGCTCGAAGTGGCAGATCAGTTGCTGGATCACTGCCCGTCGCAGGCGGTCATCGTGATTGCACAGCAGCCCGCGCTGGGTTGCCAGCTGGGAGCCGGACAGCGCGTCCTGATAGGTATTGAGGTCGCTGCTGTTCTGGCAGTACAGGTCGCCGATCTGGCTGATTGCCGAAACCCCCAGGCCGATCAGGTCGCAGTGGCCGTGGGTGGTGTAGCCCTGGAAGTTGCGCTGCAGGGTACCTTCTTCCTGGGCGACGGCCAGCTCGTCGTCGGGCAGGGCGAAGTGGTCCATGCCGATGTAGCGATAGCCGGCGGCGGTGAGCTGCTCGATGGTGGCCCGGAGCATCTCCAGCTTGGCTGCCGGGGCCGGCAGGTCGTTGCTGTCGATACGGCGTTGCGGCATGAAGCGCTCAGGCAGGTGAGCATAGTTGAAGACCGAGAGGCGGTCGGGCTGCAGGCGGATCACTTCCTCAACGGTGCGGGCGAAGCCTTCCGGGGTCTGCTTGGGCAGGCCGTAGATCAGGTCCAGGTTGACCGAGCGGAACTGCAAGGTGCGCGCCGCCTCGATCAGGGTGCGGGTCTGTTCCAGGCTCTGCAGGCGGTTGATCGCGCGCTGCACCGCAGGGTCCAGGTCCTGCACACCGAGGCTCACGCGGTTGAAGCCCAGTTCGCGCAATAGGCCCATGGTCGACCAGTCGGCCTCGCGCGGGTCCAGTTCGATGCCGTAGTCGCCGGAATCATCGTCCAGCAGGTTGAAGTGCTGGCGCAGGGTGGCCATCAGCTGGCGCAGTTCCACATGGCTGAGGAAGGTCGGCGTGCCGCCGCCCAGATGCAACTGTTCAACACGCTGTTTAGGGTCCAGGTGGCAGGCGATCAGCTGGATTTCCTGCTCCAGGCGCTGCAGGTAGGGTGCGGCTCGGCCACGGTCCTTGGTGATCACCTTGTTGCAGGCGCAGTAGTAGCAGATGTTGGCGCAGAACGGCACGTGTACGTACACAGACAGCGGGCGCACGGCCCGGCGGCTTTCGCGCAGGGCGTGGAGCAGGTCGAACGAGCCGACTTCGCTGTGCAGTTGCACCGCGGTCGGGTAGGAGGTGTAGCGCGGGCCGGCCAGATCGTAGCGGCGGATCAGGTCGGCATCCCAGCGTAGATCTTCGAGCATGTGGGCGGTCCCCGGAATGAGCAGCAGTGCCCCGGAGTCTATGGTCGTCTGTAGGAATCTGTGTTGATTTGTATCAAGAGCTAGGGGGCCGCTGCGCAGCAGCGCCTGTCAGTGCCCCATCAGCCAATGCTGGTGCGGCCCCGGCAGTGTCCACAGGCCGAACAGGATGACCAGCAGTCCTCCTGCCATACGCACGCTACGCCGCCGCAACAGGCTGTTGACCCGCTCCGCCGCCAGCCCTGTGGCCAGCAGCACCGGCCAGGTACCCAGCCCGAACGCCAGCATCAGCGCCGCGCTATACCCCGCATTGCCCTGGCTGGCTGCCCACAGCAAGGTGCTGTAAACCAGCCCGCATGGCAGCCAGCCCCACAGCGCGCCAAGCAGCAGGGCCCGGGGCAGGCTGGAGACCGGCAACAGGCGCGAGGCCACTGGCTGGATATGCCGCCAAAGCCCTCTGCCCAGTGCTTCGATGCGTGTCAGCCCGCTCCACCAGCCGGCCAGGTACAGGCCCATGGCGATCAGCAGCAACGCGGCCACCACCCGCAGTGCCAGGGCGGCAGGGCTGCTGGCTACCGCCCAGCCGGCCAGGCCCAGCAGCAGGCCGGCGCAGGCGTAGCTGAGGACCCGCCCAAGGTTGTACGCCAGCAGCAGGCGCAGGCGCCGACCGCGTTGCTCCCGCGGGATCGCCAGGGTGAGTGCGCCCATCAGGCCGCCGCACATGCCCAGGCAGTGGCCGCCGCCGAGCAGGCCGAGGACCAGCGCGGAGCCGAGCAGGGGAAGCAGGTCAGGCACGGGGTGGTTGGTCCTTGTCTTGCGGCTCGTCGGGCTCTTGTTTGACAGCAGCCTGGTGGCGTGGGTCCTGGTCGTCGAACAGGATGCTGTGGGCAGGGCTTTCAAGGTCGTCGTACTGGCCGCTGTCCACCGCCCAGAAAAAGATGTACACGGCGACGCCGACGAGCAGCAGGGCGGCCGGGATCATGACATAGAGGGCTGGCATGGGCGGCTCCTGATCAGGCAATGGCAGGTTGTGGGGCGCTGGCGGTGGCCGCCACGCCCGGCAGCCGGGTCAGGCGCAGGGCATTGAGGACCACGATCAGCGAGCTGACCGACATGCCGACGGCGGCCCATACCGGGGTGATCCAGCCGAGCGCGGCAAACGGCAGCATGAGGCCATTATACAGGGTCGCCCAAAGCAGGTTCTCGAGGATGTTGCGGCGGGTGCGGCGGGCCAGGTCGAAGGCGTGTACCAGCGCTTGCAGGCGGTTGCTCAACAGCACTGCATCGGCACTGGTCTTGGCAAGGTCGGTGGCACTGCCCATGGCAATGCTGATATCGGCGGCGGCCAGCACCGGCACATCGTTGACCCCGTCACCCAGCATCAGAACCTTGCGCCCGGAGGTCTGCAGAGCCTTGAGCCGGTCCAGCTTGTCGTCCGGGCGCAGGCCGCCAATGGCCTGGTCGATACCCAGCTGAGCGGCCACTTCAGCGACCATGGGCGAGCTGTCGCCCGATAGCAGCAGGGTGCGCCAGCCGCGCGCCTTACAGGCCGCCAGCAGGGCAGGGGCGTCCTCGCGCAGGCGGTCGTCCAGGCCGAACCAGGCCAGTGGGCCTTGGCGATCACCCAGCAGTAGCCATTGGCCGCGGGGCTCCGGGACAGTCGGGATTTCGGCGCCGCTGAGGGCGCAAACGAACGTGGGCTGGCCGATGCGCAGGCGTTGCCCGCCGACCAGCCCTTCCAGGCCCAGCCCAGGTACCGTTTGCACATCCTCCGCAGGCTCGGCATTGCGACCGAAGGCGCGGGCGATGGGGTGCTCGGAGCGGTTTTCCAGGGCGGCGGCAAGGGCCAGGCAGCGGTCGGCGGCCACCGCGCCCAGCGGGCGAATGCTGCGCAGCGTCAGGCGGCCCTCGGTGAGCGTGCCGGTTTTGTCGAAAATGACCGTGTCGATCTGGTTGAGGCCTTCCAGTACATGGCCGCGGGTGACCAGCAGGCCGAGCTTGTGCAGCGTACCGGTGGCGGCGGTCAGTGCAGTAGGGGTGGCGAGCGAGAGCGCGCATGGGCAGGTGGCTACCAGCATGGCCAGGACAATCCAGAACGCCCGTGTCGGGTCCAGGTGCCACCACCACAGGCCTATGACGATGGCGGCCACCAGCGTGAACAGCAGGAACCATTGCGATGCGCGGTCGGCAATCTGCGCCAGGCGTGGCTTTTCCGTCTGCGCGCGTTCCAGCAGGCGGACGATGGCCGACAGTCGCGACTCCTGGCCAAGGGCTTCGATTTCTACGTTCAGCGTGCTTTCGACATTCAGGGTGCCGCCGGTGACCCGGTCGCCGGCCCGCCGCGGTTGCGGCAGGTACTCACCGGTCAGCAGCGACTCGTCGACGCTGGAGCGGCCTTCGACAATGCGCCCGTCAGCCGGGATCACTGCGCCGGGCAACACCTGCACGGTGTCGCCGCGTTGCAGTTCGCTGAGCAGGATGCGCTCGCTGCGGCCAAGGCTGTCCAGGCGCAGGCAAGAGGCCGGTAGCAGGTTGACCAGTTGCGCGGTGGCCGCTGCCGTACGCTCGCGGGCGCGGCGTTCAAGGTAGCGGCCGGTGAGCAGAAACAGTGCGAACATGCCCACGGTGTCGAAATACAGTTCGCCACTGCCGGTGATGGCCGTCCAGATCCCGGCACCAAAGGCCAGGGCGATGGCCAGCGATACCGACACGTCCATGGTCAGGTGGCGGGTGCGCAGGTCGCGTGCGGCCCCTTTGAAGAAGGGCGCGCAGCTGTAGAACACGATCGGGATGGTGAGAAACAGCGCCACCCAGCGCAGGATGGTGTGCAGCTCGGGCGACAGGTCGATGTTGAATTCCGGCCAGGTGGCCATGGTCGCCATCATCGCCTGGAACCACAGCAGCCCGGCCACGCCCAGCCTGCGCAGGGCGCTGCGGTTTTCGCGGGCCAGTTGCTCGGCGGCCTGGTCTGGCTGGTAGGGGTGGGCGGCGTAGCCGATCTGGCGCAGCTCGGCCAACAATCGCGAGAGCGGCAGGCGTTGGTCTTCCCAACTGAGCAGCAGGCGATGGTTGGACAGGTTAAGGCGTGCGTCGGCCACGCCGGGCAGGTTGCGCAAGTGCTTTTCGATCAACCAGCCGCAGGCGGCGCAGCTGATGCCTTCGACCAGCAGGGTGGTTTCGGCCAGCTCGCCCTGGTGGCGGACGAAGGTCTGTTGCACGTCGCTGCGGTCGTACAGGGCCAGTTCGTCCTGCAACTGCTTGGGCAGGGCTTCGGGGTTGGCGCTATTGTCGCTGCGGTGCTGGTAGTAGTGTTCCAGCCCGCCGGCGACGATCGACTCGGCCACTGCCTGGCAGCCGGGACAGCAGAACTGCCGGGGCTGGCCGAGGACCACGGCGGTGAAGCGGCTGCCCGGGGGGACGGGCAGGGCGCAGTGGTAGCAGGGGGTGGGCTGGGTCATCACATCATTGCCTTACATATATCGGCTGGCCGGCGCGTTCCCCTGTAGGAGCGGCCTTGTGTCGCGAAAGGGGCGCGAAGCGGCCCCAAATTTTGAGCTTCGCAGCATAGATTGCTCAGCTTGGCAGCATAGGTTGCAGGGGCCGCTTCGCGCCCCTTTCCGACCGGTCCGGCGCCCCGGCAAGGCCGCTCCTACAAGTGTTCAGCGCCCTGGATGGCTTCATCGCCCAATTGCAAGGTCACACCATGCGCCACTTTTTCCTCCTCGAACAAGCGCCACACCTGGCCGCTTTCGCTACCCAGCAGCTCGACAAAGCGGCGCCCGTCCACCTTGTCTTCCAGTTGCCCCACATAGCGCCCTGCCTCGACCCGGCTCAGCAGCACCTTACGGTCCTTCTCTGGCTGGGTAGGTGAAATCAGGTTCAGCTCCAGGCTCTGCGGGTCGCTGCTGCCGGCCAGGCGCAGGTCCACTTCGCCCGTCAGCTCGTCCAGGTGCACGCTTGCCTTCAAGCCCAGGTTCTGCGCCAGCAATTCACGGTCCAGCGAGCGGTTGATGCCTTTGCCAGCCTCGTAGTAGTTGTCGTTGACCAGGTTGTCGGGGTTGTTCACGGCGATGCTGACCATGGTCAGGCTCAGGCATACCGAGGTGGTGAGGATGCCGATGATGATCCAGGGCCAGAGGTGCTTGTACCAAGGGCTGGTGGCGGTGGCGGCAGGCATGGTTCGCGTTCTCTCTCAGCGGATCTGTGGGCCGATGAAGCGGCTCTTGGCTTCGACCTCGGCAGCGCTGTCATCGGCGCTTTTGAGGGTGAAGGTGATTTCGTTGGTGGTCGAGGGCAGCTTCTCGGGGGCGACCGACAACTGCACCGGCAGGCTGACGATATCGCCGGCGGCCACGCGGATTTCCCGCTGGCCTTCGAGCCGCAGGTCAGGCAGGCCAGCGGCGTCCAGCACGTACACGTGATCACGCTGGTCCTTGTTCATGACCTTGAGGCTGTACACGTTCTCGATACGCCCCTGGGCGTTCTCGCGGTACAGCACGCGGTCCTTGCTGACGTCGAAGCCCACCAGCGAGCGGGTGGCGAAGGCGGTGGCCAGGGCGCCGATCATCACCAGCAGCACCAGTGCGTAGCCGATCAGCCTTGGGCGCAGCATGTGGGTCTTCTGCCCCGACAGGTTGTGTTCGGTGGTGTAGCTGATCAGGCCTTTGGGGTAGTTCATCTTGTCCATGATGCTGTCGCACGCGTCGATGCAGGCGGCGCAGCCGATGCACTCGATCTGCAGCCCGTCGCGTATGTCGATGCCGGTGGGGCAGACCTGTACGCACATGGTGCAGTCGATGCAGTCGCCCAGGCCCTGGGCCTTGTAGTCCGTGTCCTTCTTGCGCGGGCCGCGAGTTTCACCGCGGCGCGGGTCGTAGGAGACGATCAGGGTGTCCTTGTCGAACATCACGCTCTGGAAGCGTGCGTAGGGGCACATGTACACGCACACTTGCTCGCGCAGCCAGCCGGCGTTGCCGTAGGTGGCCAGGGTGAAGAAGCCGACCCAGAAGTAGGCCCAGCCATCGGCCTGGCCGGTGAAGAATTCGATGGCCAGTTCGCGAATCGGCGAGAAGTAGCCGACGAAGGTCATGCCGGTGACGAAGCCGATCAGCAGCCACAGGCTGTGCTTGGTGAACTTGCGCAGGAACTTGTTGGCGCTCATCGGGGCCCGGTCAAGCTTCATGCGCTGATTACGGTCGCCTTCGGTGACCTTTTCGCACCACATGAAGATCCACGTCCACACGCTTTGCGGGCAGGTGTAGCCGCACCATACGCGGCCGGCATACACGGTAACGAAGAACAGGCCAAAGGCGGCGACGATGAGGATGCCCGAGAGCAGGATGAAGTCTTGCGGCCAGATGGTGGTGCCGAAGATGTAGAACTTGCGCTCGGGCAGGTTCCACCAGACGGCCTGATGGCCGCCCCAGTTCAGCCAGACAGTGCCAAAGTACAAAAGGAACAGCGCTGCCCCGCCGACCATCCGCAACCTGCGGAACAGGCCGGTGAAGGCGCGGGTGTAGATTTTCTCGCGAGAGGCGTAGAGGTCGACGGAATCCTTCCCTTTGCTGGCAGGCGGGGTAACGTCATGTACCGGAATTTGCTTGCTCATCATCAAGTCCCACGGCAGTGGAGAAATGCCGCGGCCAGTGCGTGCCGGCCGCAGTCTCGCGCATTCTGCTAGCGCTGCGCCCCATGATACGCCGCTGATGGCACGCCGGGGTCGCTCTGCGACCTTTAGTCGCGTTGGGTTCGGGGTGTTGATCGTGTTAAGGCGGGTGTCAATTGATCCAGGTCATCTAGCGCTGAATCTACCGGCCCTATCGCCGGCAAGCCGGCTCCCACGCGGTGCGGGGGCCGGCTTGCCGGCGATAGGCCAGTGCAGGCATCACTCGGCCTTTTCAGGCTCCTGCTCCTGATGCGACAGGCTGTACACATAAGCCGCCAGCAGGTGAACTTTGTCATTGCCCTGCAGTTGCTCCTGCGCCGGCATCTGCCCCTGGCGACCATAACGGATGGTCTGTTGCAACTGAGCGAAGCTCGAACCGTAGATGAACGCCTGCGGGTGGGTCAGGTTCGGCGCGCCCATGGCGGGTGTGCCTTTGCCTTCAGGGCCATGGCACGCCACGCAGTTGGCGGCGAAGATCTTCTGCCCGTTCTCGACATCGGCCTTGGCGCCTTCAGGCAGGCTGCGACCATCGAGCTTGCTGATCACGAAGGCTGACACGTCGGCCACGCCTTGCTCGCCGATCACCTCCGCCCACGCCGGCATCACGCCATGGCGGCCGCCCATGATGCTGGCCTTGATGGTTTCCGGCTCGCCGCCCCAGCGCCAGTCGTTGTCGGTGAGGTTGGGGAAGCCGTAGGCGCCCTTGGCGTCGGAGCCGTGGCACACCGAGCAGTTGGACGCAAACAGCCGCGCGCCCATCTTCAGCGCTTGCGGCTGCCTGGCCACTTCTTCGATAGGCATGGCCGCATACTTGGCGAAGATTGGCCCGAAGCGGGCATCGGCCTTGGCCATTTCTTTTTCCCACTCGTGCACGCCGGTCCAGCCGGGCTGACCGTTGGTGAACTCGGTCTGCTTGTCGTTATCCAGGTACGAATACCCAGGCAGCACGCCTTTCCAGTTGCCCAGGCCCGGGTACAGCACCAGGTAGCCGAGGGCGAAAATGATGGTGCCGACGAACAGCCAGAACCACCATTTGGGCAGGGGGTTGTCGTATTCCTCGATGCCATCGAAGGCATGCCCGACGGTTTCGTCGGTGACCTCTTCGCGCTGGCCCTTGCGGGTCGACAGCAGTAGCCAGGTCAACGCGAAGATGGTGCCCAGGGTCAGGACGGTGACGTACAGACTCCAGAAGGTTGTCATTGTTGTTTGCTCCCAGAAGCTTTTGCTTGCGCTTGCTCGACGTGCGTTTTGGCCTCGGGGTCATCGGCGAACGGCAGTTGGGTTGCCTCGTCGAACTCCTGTTTGCGCCGTGGGTTGAACACCCACAGCGCCAGGCCCACGAAGGCCACCATCACCACGACGGTGCCCAGGCCGCGAATCATCCCGATATCCATCAGCGTCACCGTTTGCTTTTGATGATGGTGCCAAGACCTTGCAGGTACGCGACCAGTGCGTCCATTTCGGTCTTGCCCTTGACCGCGTCGCGGGCACCGGCGATGTCGGCATCGGTGTACGGCGTGCCCAGGGTACGCAGCACTTCCAGCTTCTTCGCGGTGTCTTTGCCGTCGAGCGTGTTCTCCACCAGCCACGGGTAGGATGGCATCTTCGACTCCGGCACTACGTTGCGCGGGTTGTACAGGTGTGCGCGGTGCCAGTCATCGGAGTAGCGGCCACCGACGCGGGCCAGGTCCGGGCCGGTACGTTTGGAGCCCCACAGGAACGGGTGGTCCCACACGCTTTCACCGGCCACCGAGTAGTGGCCGTAGCGCTCGGTTTCGGCGCGGAACGGCCGGATCATCTGCGAGTGGCAGCCCACGCAACCTTCGCGGATGTAGATGTCACGGCCTTCGACTTCCAGCGCGGTGCGCGGCTTCATGCCTTCGACGGGTTTGTTGGTGACGTCCTGGAAGAACAGCGGGACGATCTGGGTGAGGCCACCGACGCTCACGGCGATGACCATGAAGAAGGCCAGCAGGCCGATGTTCTTCTCGACAGCTTCATGCTTCATCAGTGGGCTCCCACAACGACGATCTTGGCGGCTTCATCCGCTTCTGCCGGGTTGGCGGCGCGTACGGTGCGCAACACGTTGTAAGCCATCAGCAGCATGCCGGAGGCGAAGAACGCACCGCCCAGTGCGCGGACGATGTAGCCCGGGTGGCTGGCCTGCAGGGCTTCGACGAAGGAGTAGGTCAGCGTGCCGTCATCGTTGATGGCGCGCCACATCAGGCCTTGGGTGATGCCGTTGACCCACATCGAGGCGATGTACAGCACGGTGCCGATGGTCGCCAGCCAGAAGTGCGCGTTGATCAGGCCCACGCTGTGCATCTGATCGCGGCCATACAGGCGCGGGATCATGTGGTACACGGCGCCGATCGAGATCATCGCCACCCAGCCGAGCGCGCCGGCGTGTACGTGGCCGATGGTCCAGTCGGTGTAGTGCGACAGCGAGTTCACGGTCTTGATGGCCATCATCGGGCCTTCGAAGGTGGACATGCCGTAGAACGCCAGCGATACCACGAGGAAGCGCAGGATCGGGTCGGTGCGCAGTTTGTGCCAGGCACCGGAGAGGGTCATCATGCCGTTGATCATGCCGCCCCAGCTCGGCGCCAGGAGGATGATCGACATCACCATGCCCAGCGACTGCGCCCAGTCGGGCAGCGCGGTGTAGTGCAGGTGGTGCGGGCCTGCCCAGATGTACAGGGTGATCAGCGCCCAGAAGTGGACGATCGACAGGCGATACGAGTAGATCGGCCGCTGGGCCTGCTTGGGCACGAAGTAGTACATCATCCCCAGAAAGCCGGTGGTGAGGAAGAAGCCCACGGCGTTGTGGCCGTACCACCACTGGATCATCGCGTCGGTGGCGCCGGAGTAGGCCGAGTAGGACTTGAACAGGCTCACCGGCAGCGAGATGTGGTTGACGATGTGCAGCATCGCGGTAACCACGATGAAGGCGCCGTAGAACCAGTTGCCGACGTAGATGTGCTTGGTCTTGCGCTTGACGATGGTGCCGAAGAACACCAGCCCGTAAGTCACCCAGACGATGGCCAGCAGGATCGCCAGTGGCCACTCGAGCTCGGCGTATTCCTTGGTGGTGGTGTAGCCCATCGGCAAGGTGATCAGCGCACCGACGATCACGGCCTGCCAACCCCAGAAGGTAAAGGCGGCCATGCTGTCGGAAATCAGCCGGGTCTGGCAGGTTCGCTGCACCACGTAGTAGCTGGTGCCGAACAACGCACAGCCGCCGAAGGCGAAGATGACCAGGTTGGTGTGCAAGGGGCGCAGGCGGCCGAAGCTGGTCCAGGGCAGGTCCAGGTTCAGTTGCGGCCACACCAGCTGCGAGGCGATGAAAACGCCCAGGCCCATGCCAAGGATCCCCCAGACCACCGTCATGATGGCGAACTGGCGGACGACCTTATAGTTATAAGCAGTCGGACTGATTGCTGTGCTCATTCTAAGGTTCCACGGTTTTGGTGTTCTTGTTGGTTGAAAAATCGGCGCCAGTATCGATAACCGCCAGGGTTATGGCAACGCAAGGAGCCCTGCGCCGACCCGTGTCCGGGCCCTTATGCCGGTGTCCCGCGGCAATAGGGTTCGGGCGATTGTACACAAATAAATATTTGTAATGTGTACCGTTTTTCATCTTTTTCTGATCGATCGGTCAAGCTTTTTTTCCAGGCGGCGTCAGGCGATGCACCGCGTCTGCTTCGCTGGATTGACAGCGAAGGCCACTGTGGCAACAAGCTTAGTTCTGTTCGGAGGGGGTGCAAGGCGGGGCTAGGGGCGGGGAGGTGCTGGGGCCGCTTTGCGGCCCCGGGGTGTTACTTGGCAGTCACGGTTGCAGGCATATCACCCTGCGAAAGGCTGTACACATAAGCCGCCAGCAAATGCACCTTGTCGTTGCCCTGGATATCCACCTGGGCCGGCATTTGCCCCTGGCGGCCATAGCGAATGGTCTGCTGCAGCTGGGCAAAGCTCGAACCGTAGATGAACGCCTGCGGATGGTTCAGGTTAGGCGCGCCCATGGCTGGGGTGCCATTGCCCTCGGGCCCGTGGCAGGCCCCGCAGTTGCCGGCGAAGATCTCCTTGCCCTTGGCCACATCAGCCTTGGCGCCTTCCGGCAGGCTGCGGCCATCGAGGTTGCTCAGCACGTAGGCGGCTACATCCGCCACGCCCTGTTCGCCGATCACCTCAGCCCAGGCGGGCATCACGCCGTGGCGGCCATTCATGATCGACGCCTTGATGGTTTCGGGCTCGCCGCCCCAGCGCCAGTCGTTGTCGGTCAGGTTGGGGAAACCATAGGCGCCTTTGGCGTCCGAGCCGTGGCACACCGAGCAGTTGGAGGCGAACAGGCGGCCGCCCATCTTCAATGCCTGCGGGTCCTTGGCCACTTCCTCGACCGGCATGGCCGCGTATTTGGCGAAGATCGGGCCGAACCTGGCGTCGGCCTTGTCCATTTCCTTCTGCCATTCGTTCGCGCCGGTCCAACCATTCTCGTAGCCGGGCAGGACGCCCTTCCAGTTGCCCAGGCCCGGGTAGAGGATCAGGTAGCCCACCGCGAACACCAGGGTGCCGACGAACAGCCAGAACCACCACTTGGGCAGCGGATTGTCATACTCCTCGATGCCGTCGAAGCTGTGCCCCATGGTCTGGTCGGTGGTGTTGCTGCTCTGGCCCTTGCGGGTCGACAGCAGCAGCCAGGTCAGGCCGATCAGGCTGCCGATGGTCAGTACGCAGATGTACGTACTCCAGAAGGTAGTCATTGGGGATTACTCCTCATGCCAGTGTCCTGCCCGGCAGGGGGCAGGCGGTCGTCGACGAAGGGCAGCAGGCGCGCTTCGGCGAAATCATGGTCGCGGCGGCGGTTGAACACCCACAGCGAAAGGCCGATGAAGGCAATCATCACCACCAGGGTGCCCACGCCGCGGATCATGCCGATATCCATTTCCATCGCACTCACCTCTTGTTCTTGATCGCGGTGCCGAGCACCTGCAGGTAGGCGACCAGGGCGTCCATCTCGGTCTTGCCCTTGACCGCATCACGCGCACCGGCAATGTCCTCGTCGGTGTACGGCACCCCCAGGGTGCGCAGGGTGCGCATCTTGGTGTCGGTGTGGCTGTTGTCGACCTGCTGGGCGACGAGCCATGGGTAGGACGGCATCTTCGACTCCGGTACCACGTTGCGCGGGTTGTACAGGTGCGCGCGGTGCCAGTCGTCGGAGTAGCGCCCGCCGACCCGGGCCAGGTCCGGGCCGGTACGCTTGGAGCCCCACAGGAACGGGTGGTCCCACACACTTTCACCGGCCACCGAGTAGTGGCCGTAGCGTTCGGTCTCGGCGCGGAACGGGCGGATCATCTGCGAGTGGCAGCCCACGCAACCTTCGCGGATATAGATATCGCGGCCTTCAAGCTGCAGCGCGGTGTAAGGCTTCATGCCTTCGACCGGCTTGTTGGTGACGTCCTGGAAGAACAGCGGGACGATCTGGGTCAGGCCGCCGATGCTGACGGCGAACACCATCAACAGGGCCAGCAGGCCGACGTTTTTTTCGATGACTTCATGTTTCATCAGGCAGGTCTCCTCAGGCCAGCTGGGCGTTGGCAGGGGCGGCCTCGGTGGCCGGTGCACGTACGGTGCGCCAAGTGTTCCAGGCCATCAGGAACATGCCACTGAGGAAGATCGCGCCACCGACGAAACGCACGATGAAGCCCGGGTGGCTGGCCACCAGGGTTTCCACGAACGAGTAGGTGAGCGTGCCGTCGCTGTTCACCGCGCGCCACATCAGGCCCTGGGCGATGCCGTTGACCCACATCGAGGCGATGTACAGCACGGTGCCGATGGTCGCCAGCCAGAAGTGCGCGTTGATCAGGCCGATGCTGTACATGCGTGCCTTGCCGAATACTTGCGGAATGGTGTGGTACAGCGCGCCGATGGAGATCATCGCCACCCAGCCGAGGGCGCCGGCATGCACGTGGCCGATGGTCCAGTCGGTGTAGTGGGACAGGGCGTTGACCGTCTTGATGGCCATCATCGGGCCTTCGAAGGTGGACATGCCGTAGAACGCCAGTGATACCACAAGGAAGCGCAGGATCGGGTCGCTGCGCAGTTTGTGCCAGGCACCGGACAGGGTCATCATGCCGTTGATCATGCCGCCCCAGCTGGGGGCCAGCAGGATCAGCGACATCACCATGCCCAGCGACTGCGCCCAGTCGGGCAGCGCGGTGTAGTGCAGGTGGTGGGGACCGGCCCAGATGTACAGGGTGATCAGCGCCCAGAAGTGGACGATCGACAGGCGATAGGAATACACCGGGCGTTCGGCCTGCTTGGGCACGTAGTAGTACATCATCCCCAGGAAGCCTGCAGTGAGGAAGAAGCCCACGGCGTTGTGGCCGTACCACCACTGCACCATGGCGTCGGTGGCCCCGGCGTAGACCGAGTACGACTTGGTCAGGCTGACCGGCAGTTCGAGGTTGTTGATGATGTGCAGCATGGCCACGGTCAGGATGAAGGCACCGAAGAACCAGTTGCCGACATAGATATGCTTGGTGGTGCGCTTGATCAAAGTGCCGAAGAACACGATGGCGTAGCAGACCCAGACGATGGTGATCAGGATGTCGATCGGCCATTCCAGCTCGGCGTATTCCTTGGAACTGGTGTAACCCAGCGGCAAGGTAATGGCCGCCAGCAGGATGACCAGTTGCCAGCCCCAGAAAGTGAACGCGGCCAGCCCTGGTGCGAAGAGGGTGGTCTGGCAGGTGCGTTGCACCGAATAATAGGAGGTGGCGAACAGAGCGCAGCCGCCGAACGCGAAGATCACCGCATTGGTATGCAGTGGGCGCAGGCGGCCGAAGCTGGTCCAGGGGAGGTCGAAGTTAAGGGAAGGCCAGGCGAGCTGGGCGGCGATGAAGACGCCGAGCCCCATCCCGACGATTCCCCACACCACCGTCATGATGGCGAATTGGCGGACCACCTTGTAGTTATAGGCGGTACTGCTGGTTGTGTTCATGTATGGGTTCCCATCCACGGTTATTGGCAGGCTTTACAGCGAGGCAAGCATGATTAATGGGCAATGTGCCGGTATTGACGGGGATCAATGGGCGAAGATCGCAAATGTCCCAGGCTTGCACTGCAATCCGGCGCAGAATCAGCAAGATGGCCATGCTGCGGCGTGCCTGATCCTGGCCCATGGCGCTGGCGCGCCGATGGACAGCGGGTTCATGGATGAAATGGCGCAAAGGCTGGCGGCGCTTGGCGTAGGGGTGGTTCGCTTCGAGTTCCCCTACATGGCCGAGCGCAGGGTTGGGGGTGGCAAGCGGCCACCCAATCCACAGAAGGTGCTGCTCGAATGCTGGCGCGAGGTGTACCGGCAGGTGCGACCTTTGGTCGCGGGCAAGCTGGTGATTGGTGGCAAGTCCATGGGCGGGCGCATGGCCAGCCTGCTGGCCGACGAGTTGGGTGCTGATGCGCTGGTGTGCCTGGGCTATCCGTTCTATGCCGTGGGCAAACCGGAAAAACCACGGGTCGAGCATTTGGCGGGCTTGCAGACACCGACGTTGATCGTGCAGGGCGAGCGGGATGCGCTGGGTAATCGTGAAGCCGTGCAGGGGTATGCGCTGTCACCGTCGATCGAGGTGAGCTGGCTGGTGGCAGGCGATCATGATCTGAAACCGCTGAAGGCTTCGGGGTTCAGCCATGAGCAGCATTTGCAGGCGGCGGCTGAGAAGGTTGCGGGGTTCCTCAGAGGCTGACTACCTGTAGGAGCGGCCTTGCCGGGGCGCCGGACCGGTCGGAAAGGGCTGCGAAGCAGACCCAGGATTCAGCAGCGCAACAACAATTGCTGGGTCTGCTTCGCAGCCCTTTCGCGACACAAGGCCGCTCCTACAAGCGACCGTGTGTGCAGCAACAGATCAGTCGCGGTACTCGCACAGGTAGGCAGTGTCCACCGCCACTTTCAGCTGGAACTTGCTGTCGGCGGCCACATTGAACTTGTCGCCGGCGTTGAAGGTTTCCCAGTTGTCGCTGCCCGGCAGCTTGACGGTCAGTGCACCGGAAACCACGTGCATGATTTCGCGCTTGGCGGTGCCGAACTCGTATTCGCCCGGTGCCATGACGCCGACGGTGGCCGGGCCTTCAGTGCCTTCGAAGGCGATCGACTTGACGGTACCATCGAAGTACTCGTTGACCTTGAACATGGGGCGACTCCTGAAAAAGAGGGGATGAAAAAGGGCTGGCCAGTATGCCCAAGCCCATCCGCCCCGTCATCTGCTTTCAGGCGGCCCAGAGCTCAAATGCCCGGCAGGCTCAAGGGCAATAGCCGCGCGGTATTGCGGGCATCCTCCAGCGCCCGGTGCTGTTGCCCGCAAAAATGCATACCGGCCAGTTGCAGGGCACCGTTGAGGCCCGTCGGACGCTGCAGGTGACGAGCCTTGGCGAAGCGCTGCTTGAGGTTGATATGCGGCAGGTCGCGCAACAGGCTGTCGAGCTCATGTTGCTGCCATTCCTGCAGTAACTGCTGGCGGTCGTAATCACCCCAGCTGACCCAAGCCTGCAATTGCCCGCGATGGTGCCCCAACCAGCGTTCGAAACGCGCCCATACCTCGGGAAATGGCGCTGCGCTATCCACATTGGCCTGGCTGATGTGCGTCAGTTCGCGGCAGAACGGCGTCAGTTGCGGCCGCCGCCTGGGCCGCACGAAGCGCTGGAAGTGGTCCACTTCGCGGCCTTCACGGGTCACCAGGCTGGCGCCGATTTCAATGATTTCCATCTCCGTCACCGGCCAGCCACCGTCATCGGTGGTAGCTTCCAGGTCGATCACCAACCAGTGGCCCATACCAGGCTCCCTCGCCATACATGCCAAAGCAGCGTAGCCAATGTCGGGCGTCACGGCATCCCCTGGCAAAATGCCCTCACTTTGGCATAACCAGCAGTTGTGCCTTGCCAGGAAAACGCCTAGCTTAGGCGCATCCAGGTATGAACCGTGATGAGTGTCCGTCTTGACTCCAGCGCCCGGCCTGAAGGCTTTGACCACCCTGTTGATGCTGGCCGCGGTATGGCTGGCGGCACCGGTCTGGGCTGCCGACGCCATCGAGGTAAAGGTCGGCGCTGCGCATTTTCCGCCTTATACGGTTCGCCCCGAGCAGGGTGCCGACACCGGGCTGCTGCCGCAACTGGTCGAAGCGTTGAACCGCCTGCAGCAAGATTATCGCTTCGTGCTGGTGCCCACATCGATTCAGCGGCGCTTTGGCGATTTCCAGCAAGGCCGTACCGATATGGCCATCTTCGAAAACCCGCAGTGGGGCTGGCAACGGATACCGCATCAGGCGGTGGATATGGGCCTGGAAGATGCAGAGGTGTTCGTGGCCAAACAGGCCGATGGCCGGGACCAGCATTATTTCGATGATCTCGCCGGCAAGCGCCTGGCGCTGTTCAACGGCTACCACTATGCATTCGCCCGTTTCAATCCGGACCCCAACTACCTGCGCAAGGCCTACAACGCCACGCTGACCTATTCGCACGACAGCAACCTGCTGATGGTCCAGGCTGGCCGAGCCGACATCGCGCTGGTGACGCGCTCTTACCTCAGTGATTTCCTGGCGCGCAACCCGGCCAGTCACAGCCGGTTGATCGCCTCCACGCGCATCGACCAGGTCTATCATCACTATGCTTTGCTGCGCCCCGGCGCGCCTATCAGCGATGCGCAATTGGCCGCGCTGCTGCGCCACCTGCGTGACACCGGCGAGCTGGCCCGCATCTTCCAGCCTTACCGGATCACCGTCCACGCTCCCCATGACTAAATTCCCCGATTGCAGTGACGTTTTCAGAAGTGAGCCTTTCTTTCATTTTCTGTGAGCCCTGACCATGCCGTTCGATGCCGCTTCGCAACCCTTGTCACAGCCTCGCTGGCGCAGCCTGAGCGCTGAAGAGGGCGATTGCTGGTTGAGCCTGACCCTGGAGGGCCGCCCGCTGATCCAGGTGCGCCTGGCGCCAGCCGCTACCCTGGCGGTGCATGTTGAACGCCTGTGCCCCGAACGCCCACAGCAGGCCCTGTGGGCCGCCTGTTATTGGTTGTTGTCGCGTGACCCAGCCTGCCAGCGCCTTGCCTGGCACCTGCCGCAGTCTGTACCTGAGGCCCTTGCCAGCGGCCTGCTGCTCACCACGCAACAGCCGGGCGTATACCTGTGCGAGCGCTCCATGTTCTGGCAATTGCCACAGCCCTGGCTCGGCCAGCCGGTCAGCGGCGCGTACCCGCAACAGATGCAGATCAGCAATGGCAAACGCCACCCGCGCCGCGCACCCAAGCCCCGTGGCGAGGTGTATCGGCGCTTCGATGCGCGCCTGGGGAGTTGGGTGTCGCTGCGCACCCTGGAGCTCGAACAGGACCTGGAGCGCTTCAATCGCTGGCAGAACGATCCGCGTGTGGAGCAATTCTGGCAGGAGGGCGGGTCGTTGGAGCAGCACAGGGAATACCTGGCCAAGCTGGAAGCCGACCCGCACACCGTGACCTTGATCGGCTGCTTCGACGATCAGCCATTTGCCTACTTCGAGGCTTATTGGGCCAAGGAGGACCGCATCGCGCCGTTCTATCAAGTTGACGACTACGACCGCGGCATCCACATGCTGGTGGGTGAGCAGGCGCATCGCGGTCCGCACAAGGTCGCCAGCTGGCTGTCGGCGCTGGTGCACTACCTGTTTCTGGATGACCCACGCACCCAGCGGGTGGTGGCCGAGCCCCGTGCCGACAATGGCAAGATGATCGGCTACATGCACGACCAGTGCTTCCATTGCGACAAGGAGTTCGATTTTCCGCACAAGCGCGCAGCGTTGATGATCCTGGGGCGGGAGCGGTTTTTCGATCGCTGCAGGCTGGCTTAGGGGGCGCTTCGAGCTGCAAGCTTCAAGCTGCAAGAGAAGGGCGCGTCGCCGCTGATTCATCTTGCAGCTTGCAGCTGCTTCAGGCCTGGCGGCTGGCGGTCTTGCGGCAATGAACCAGCGCATCACGGATCATGAAGTTGACCAGCGTGGGCGACACGCCCAGCTCCTTGGCGATGTCTTTCTGCGGCACGCCGTGCAGGCGGTACATCTCGAAAGCGTAACGGGTGCGCTGGGGCAGCTCGTTGAGCGCCTCGGCAATGTGCTCGAGGGCCGCCAGGTTGATGTGCGTGGCCTCGGGCGAGGCGTTCTGGATGACCACGTTCAAGCCTTCCTCTTCGCTGCCTGAGTACCTGAGCTCCATCGCCTGCTTGCGGTAATGGTCGATGGCCAGGTTGCGCACGATCTGGAACAAGTAGCTGAGCTGGGCCTTGAACGACGAGGTGATCTGGGGGGCGGCGCCGAGCCGGAAAAAAGCGTCCTGCACCACGTCTTCGGCCCGTGAGCGGCAGCCGGTGATGCGGGCTGCGATCTTGACCAGGATGCTGCGGTTGTCGACGAATGCCTGGAGTAATGGTGAATCGCACTTACTTGTGGATAGTTGTTCCGCCATGGAAATCACCTTGTCACAGAGGGGAATAGGAGCACCCCACTTGGGGAAGCTTCCTACGACGTGCGACAAACTATTCAGAATGATAATGATTGTCAAATACGAAAGTTAATGAGTATCTATTAGTTTCAGTTCTAAGCAGGCGATCGTGATGCGCGTCACTTTCCGTGCGCGTGGTCGCTGCGACTTCCCGGTAATTTCTTGCGTTGCCCATCCGTTCCCCTGTGTACATCCGGCCGCCGGACGCTGCCCGCCGAACCACGCGCGGCAGCCGGCCCGACTTACCCAGACACTGGCAGGAACACCCCATGATGGACGCCTTCGAACTCCCGCTCTCGCTGGTCCAGGCCCTGGCGCAACGTGCTGCGCACACCCCTGAGCGCATCGCCTTGCGCTTTTTGGCCGATGCGCCCGGCGAGCAGGCGGTGCTCAGCTACCGGGACCTGGACATGCGTGCACGCACCATCGCCGCAGCCTTGCAGGCCCGCGCCGCGTTCGGTGATCGCGCCGTGCTGCTGTTCCCCAGCGGGCCGGACTATGTGGCGGCGTTCTTCGGCTGCCTGTATGCCGGTGTCATCGCCGTACCGGCCTACCCGCCGGAGTCTTCGCGCCAGCATCACCAGGAGCGCCTGCTGTCGATCATCGACGACGCCGAGCCCCGCCTGCTGCTGACCGTGGCAGCGCTGCACGACAGCCTGCAGGGCCTGCAAGCACTCGGCGCAGACAGCGCCCCCGAGCTGCTGACAGTGGACGGCCTGGACCCGGCCCTGGCCAGTGACTGGCGCGAACCGGCGCTGGCCGGCGACGACATCGCCTTCCTCCAGTACACCTCCGGCTCCACCGCCCTGCCCAAGGGCGTGCAGGTCAGCCACGGCAACCTGGTGGCCAACGAGCAGTTGATTCGCCATGGGTTTGGCATCGACCTCAACCCCGACGATGTGATCGTCAGCTGGTTGCCGCTGTACCACGACATGGGCCTGATCGGCGGGCTGCTGCAGCCCATCTTCAGTGGCGTACCGTGTGTGCTGATGTCGCCAGGCTATTTCCTCGCGCGGCCGCAGCGCTGGCTGCAGGCGATCAGCGAATACGGCGGCACCATCAGCGGCGGGCCGGACTTTGCCTACCGCCTGTGCAGCGAACGGGTCAGTGAGGCGGCCTTGGCCGGCCTCGACCTGAGCCGCTGGCGTGTGGCCTATTCCGGCTCCGAGCCGATTCGCCAGGACAGCCTGGACACCTTCGCCGAGAAGTTCGCCCCCTGCGGTTTCACGCCCAGCAGCTTCTTTGCCAGTTATGGCCTGGCCGAGGCCACCTTGTTCGTCAGCGGCAGCCGCCGTGGCCAAGGCATCGGCGCGCTGGAACTCGACGCCGACGCTTTCGCCGCCAACCGTGCAGAAGCCGGCAAGGGCAGCGTGCTGATGAGCTGCGGCTACCCGCAGCCAGGGCATGCGGTCCGTATCGTCGAGCCACAGTGCCTGGACGTGCTGAGTGACAATCGGGTTGGCGAAATCTGGGCCGCTGGCCCCAGCATCGCTTCGGGCTACTGGCGCAACCCTGAGGCCAGCGCGCGGACCTTTGTCGAAATGGACGGCCAGACGTGGCTGCGCACCGGTGACCTGGGCTTCATGCGTGAAGGTGAAGTGTTCGTCACCGGGCGCCTGAAGGACATGCTGATCGTCCGTGGCCAGAACCTCTACCCGCAGGACCTGGAAAAAACCCTGGAACGTGAAGTCGATGTGCTGCGCAAGGGCCGTGTAGCGGTATTTGCCGTGGACGACCAGGGTGAAGAGGGGATCGGTGTTGCGGTGGAAATCAGCCGTAACGTGCAGAAGGCGTCCACCCCCGAGGCGCTGATCAAGACGCTGCGCCAGGTCGTCGCCGACGCCTGCCGGCAGGCGCCTGCCGTGGTCCTGTTGCTCAACCCGGGGGCCTTGCCCAAGACCTCCAGCGGCAAGCTGCAGCGATCGGCCTGCCGCCTGCGCATGGACGATGGCAGCCTGGACTGCTACGCACGCTTCCCGACGCCCGTCGAAACCGGTGAAACTGCCGCTGCCGGCGACGGCCTGCAGGCACGTATCGCGGCCCTCTGGTGCGAGGTGCTCAAGGCCGAATCAGTCGCCGCCGATGATCACTTCCTGCTGCTGGGCGGCAACTCCATCGCTGCCACCCAGGTGACTGCGCGTCTGGCCGATGAACTGGGTATCGCGCTGGGCCTGCGCACCCTGTTCGAAGCACCGACCCTGGCGCAGTACAGCGCTGCCGTGGCGGCAATCCTCGTCCAGGGGGGTGGCGAAACGGCGACCATTGCCCGCCTTGACCGTGGGCAGGCCCTGCCGCAGTCGTTGGCGCAAAACCGCCTTTGGCTGCTGTGGCAGCTGGCGCCGCAGTCGGCGGCCTACAACATACCTGCCGGCCTGCACCTGCGCGGCGAGCTGGACGAAGCTGCGCTTGATGCCGCATTCCAGGCCCTGGTGGCGCGCCACGAATCGTTGCGCACCGTGTTCAGCGAAGAACACGGCCAGGCGCTGCAGCGCATCCTGCCCCGGCAGGCGTTCACCCTGCTGCACCTGGACCTGCAAGGGCTGCCAGCCACCGACGTGGCCGAGCGCCGCGAAGCCGAAGCACAGCGACCGTTCGACCTGGGCCAGGGCCCGTTGCTGCGCGTGACCCTGGTGCGGCTGGGTGACGAAGACCATCAGCTGTGGGTTACCTTGCACCACATCGTCGCCGATGGCTGGTCGCTGAACATCCTGCTCGACGAATTCGCCAAACTGTATGCCGCCCGTTGCCAGGGCCTTGAGGCTTCGCTGGCGCCTTTACCATTGGGTTACGCCGACTATGGCAACTGGCAGCGCCAATGGCTGGCTGAAGGCGAAAGCACGCGCCAGCTTGAATACTGGAAAGCCCGGCTGGGCGATGCGCTACCGGTGCTCGACCTGCACCCGGACCGGCCGCGTTCCAGCCAGCAGGCAAACCGTGCGGCACGCTTGAACGTCAAAGTACCGGCCAAGCTGAGCGAAGCCCTCAAGGGCCTGGCCCGCGAACATCAGGCCAGCTTGTTCATGGTGCTGCTGGCAGCCTGGCAGGGCCTGCTGCACCGCTACACCGGCCAGCACGACATCCGTGTCGGTGTACCCAATGCCAACCGCCCGCGCCAGGAAACCCAGAGCATGGTCGGTTTCTTCATCAACACCCAGGTGCTGCGAGCGCAGCTCGATGGCCGCCAGCCGTTCGCGCAACTGCTGGCTCAGGTAAGGCAGGCGACCCTCGATGCCCAGGCCCACCAGGACCTGCCGTTCGAGCAACTGCTCGAAGCGTTGCCCGACGCCCGTGAGCAGGGCCTGTTCCAGGTCATGTTCAACCACCAGCAGCGCGACCTCTCGGCCCTGCGCCGCCTGCCGGGTTTGCTGGCAGAAGAGTTGCCGTGGCACAGCCGCGAAGCCAAGTTCGACCTGCAGCTGCACAGCGAGGAAGACCACTTGGGCCGTCTGAGCCTGGCCTTCGACTACGCCGCCGAGCTGTTTGCCGAAGATACCGTCACCCGCCTGGCACAGCACCTGCTGGCGCTGCTCGAGCAAGTGTGCGCGGACCCGCAACTGGCCCTGGGCGACGTCGCTTTGCTGGATGAGCAAGGCCGCCAACAATTGCTGGCCTGGGGCCAGGCGCCGGCGCCGGCACTGCAGCGCCTGGTGGTCGAGCAACTCAATGAACAGGCGCGCCAGACCCCTGAGCGCAGGGCGCTGGTTTGGGAAGGCGGCAGCCTGGATTACGCCGAACTGCACCAACAAGCCAACCGCCTGGCCCATTACCTGCGCGACAAAGGCGTCGGCCCCGACTGCTGCGTGGCCATCGCCGTGGAGCGCTCGCCGCAACTGCTGGTCGGTCTGCTGGCGATCCTCAAGGCGGGCGGTGCCTATGTGCCGCTTGATGTCGACTACCCGGCCGAACGCCTGGCCTACATGCTGCGCGATTGCCAGGCCAGCCTGCTACTGAGCAACAGCGGCATGCTGGCCAACCTGCCGCAAGTCGATGGCGTCAGTGCCATTGCCCTCGATCAGCTGCACCTGGACAGTTGGCCAAGCCACGCGCCTGGCCTGCACCTGCACGGCGACAACCTGGCCTATGTGATCTACACCTCCGGTTCCACCGGCCAGCCCAAAGGCGTGGGCAACACCCATGCAGCTTTGGCCGAACGCCTGCAGTGGATGCAGGCCACTTATGCGCTGGATGCTGGCGATGTGCTGATGCAGAAGGCGCCGATCAGCTTCGACGTGTCGGTCTGGGAGTGCTTCTGGCCGCTGATCACCGGTTGCAAGCTGGTGCTGGCCGGCCCCGGCGAGCACCGTGACCCGCAGCGCATCGCCGCGCTGGTGCAGCAGCACGGGGTCACCACGCTGCACTTCGTGCCGCCTTTGCTGCAGGTGTTCGTGCAAGAGCCGCTGGCCGCTGGCTGCAGCAGCTTGCGCCGGCTGTTCTGCGGTGGCGAGGCGTTGTCGGCGAGCCTGCGCGACCGCGTGCTGCAACGGCTGCCGCAGGTCCAACTGCACAACCGCTATGGCCCGACCGAAACCGCCATCAACGTCACCCATTGGCACTGCCGGGCTGAAGACGGCGAACGCTCGCCCATTGGCCGGCCGTTGGGCAACGTGATCTGCCGTGTGCTCGATGGCGAACTGCAACTGGCCGCACCGGGCGTGCCAGGCGAGCTGTACCTGGGAGGCGCGGGGCTTGCCCGCGGCTACCTCGGCCGCCCTGGCCTGACCGCCGAACGCTTCGTGCCGCAGGCCGATGGCAATGGCGAGCGCCTGTACCGCAGTGGCGACCGTGCCCGCTGGCAGTTACAGGCCCAGGCTCTGGAATACCTCGGCCGCCTGGACCAACAGGTGAAAGTGCGAGGTTTTCGCGTCGAGCCCGAAGAAGTCCAAGCCTGCCTGCTTGCTCAGCCGGGTGTCGAGCAAGCGCTGGTGCTGATCCATCAGGACGGCGTGGGCGCGCAGCTGGTCGGCTACTACAGCGGCCCGGGGCAAGCCGAGGCATTGCTCGCCAGCCTGGCCGAACGCCTGCCTGCCTACATGGTGCCAGCGCAACTGATCGCGCTTGAACACATGCCGCTGGGGCCCAGTGGCAAGGTCGATCGCAAGGCGCTGCCGGCACCGGTCTGGCAGCAGCGCGAACATGTCGCGCCGCAGACAGCGTTGCAGCAGCAGGTTGCGGCCATTTGGTGCGAGGTGCTGAACCTGCCGCGCATCGGCTTGCACGACGATTTCTTCGCCCTTGGCGGGCACTCGCTGCTGGCCACCCAGATCGTCTCGCGCACCCGCCAGGCCTGCGATGTCGAGCTGCCCTTGAAGGTGCTGTTCGAAGCCAGCGAGCTGGGCGCCTTCTGCGCCGAGATCGCCCGCATCCGCGAAGCCGGCGAACGCAACCTGCAGGGCGAGATCACCCGCGTCGACCGCCGCCAGGCTGTGCCGCTGTCGTATTCGCAACAACGCATGTGGTTCCTCTGGCAGATGGAGCCGGACAGCCCGGCCTACAACGTCGGCGGCATGGCGCGCCTGCGCGGCACGCTGCATGTGGATGCGTTCGAGCGCGCACTGCAGGCGTTGATCGTGCGCCATGAAACCTTGCGCACCACGTTCCCCGCCATTGACGGTGTGCCGTACCAGTGCGTGGCCGGCGAAGGCGCCGTACACCTGGACTGGCAGGATTTCAGCACCTTGCCAGCAGCCCTGCGCGAGCAGCGCCTGCAGCAACTGGCCGACGCTCAGGCGCACCAGCCGTTCGACCTGGAGCGTGGCCCGCTGCTGCGTGCCTGCCTGGTCAAGGCCGAGGAGCGCGAGCACTATTTCGTGCTCACGCTGCACCATATCGTCACCGAAGGCTGGGCCATGGACATCTTCGCCCGCGAACTGGGCGAGCTGTACGAAGCGTTCGTCGATGAGCGCGAGTCGCCACTGACGCCGTTGCCGGTGCAGTACCTGGACTACAGCGTCTGGCAGCGGCAGTGGCTGGAAAGCGGCGAAGGGGCGCGCCAACTGGCCTACTGGAAAGCCCGCCTGGGCGATGAGCACCCGGTCCTGGCCCTGCCGGCTGACCGGCCACGCCCGACCGTGCAGAGCCACCGTGGCGAGCTGTACCGCTTCGAGCTGGACCCGGCGCTGGTTGCCCGCGTGCATGCCTTCAACAGCCAGCGCGGGCTGACCTTGTTCATGACCATGACCGCCACCCTGGCCGCCTTGCTGCACCGCTACAGCGGCCAGCGCGACCTGCGCATCGGTGCGCCGGTGGCCAACCGTATCCGCCCCGAAAGCGAAGGGCTGATCGGCGCCTTCCTCAACACCCAGGTGCTGCGCTGCGAGGTGGACGGGCAGATGACCGCAGCCGCATTGCTCGACCAGGTGCGCCGGGCCGCCATCGAAGGCCAGTCGCACCAGGACCTGCCATTCGAGCAACTGGTAGAAGCCCTGCAGCCCCCGCGCAGCAGCGCCTACAACCCGCTGTTCCAAGTGATGTGCAACGTGCAGCGCTGGGCCTTCCAGCAAAGCCGTGAGCTGGCAGGCATGCAGGTGGATTACCTAGTCAACGATGCCAGCGCCACCAAGTTCGACCTGTACCTGGAAGTGACCGACCTCGATGGCCGTCTTGGCTGCTGCCTGACCTATAGCCGCGACCTGTTCGATGAACCGCGGATCGCGCGCATGGCCGAGCATTGGCAACAGTTGCTGGTCGGCCTGCTGGACAACCCGCAACAGCGCCTGTGCGAGCTGCCGATGCTGGCCGGGGCCGAACAGCAGGTATTGCTCGACCAGTTGCAGGGTGAGCATGGTCGCGCCCCTGAGCAGACCCTTCACGGCCTGTTCGCCGCCCAGGCTGCGCGCACGCCACAAGCCGGCGCGCTGACCTTCGCCGGCCGGCACCTGAGCTATGCCGAGCTCGACCAGCAGGCTAACCGCCTGGCCCGAGCCCTGCGCGAGCGGGGGGTCGGCCCGCAGGTGCGCGTGGGCCTGGCGCTGGAGCGTTCGCTGGAGATGGTCGTCGGCTTGCTGGCGATCCTCAAGGCCGGCGGCGCTTATGTGCCGCTCGACCCGGAATACCCGCTCGACCGCCTGCGTTACATGATCGAGGACAGCCGCATCGGCCTGCTGCTGAGCCAGCGCGCGCTGCTCGAAACCCTTGGCGAACTGCCCGACGGCGTAGCGCGCTGGAGCCTGGAGGACGACGCCGCAGGTTTGTCCGCCTACAGCGATGCACCCTTGGCCAACCTCAACCTGCCGCAGCACCAGGCCTACCTGATCTACACCTCGGGGTCCACCGGCAAACCCAAGGGTGTGGTGGTCAGCCACGGCGAAATCGCCATGCATTGCCAGGCGGTGATCAAGGCCTTCGGCATGCGCAGCGACGACTGCGAACTGCACTTCTATTCGATCAACTTCGACGCGGCCAGCGAGCGCCTGCTGGTGCCGCTGCTGTGCGGCGCCCGCGTGGTGCTGCGTGCCCAGGGGCAATGGGGCGCCGAAGACATCTGCCAACTGGTACGCGAGCAGCAGGTCAGTATCCTCGGTTTCACCCCAAGCTACGGCAGCCAGCTGGCCCAGTACCTGGCCGGGCAGGGCGAGCAACTGCCGGTACGCCTGGTGATCACCGGCGGTGAGGCGCTGACCGGCGAGCACCTGACGCGTATCCGTCAGGCCTTCGCCCCCCAGCAGTTCTTCAACGCCTACGGCCCGACCGAGACGGTGGTCATGCCCCTGGCTTGTCTTGCCCCTGACACCTTGCCCGCCGATGCCGGCAGCGTGCCGATCGGCCGGGTGATCGGTGCCCGCAGTGCCTATATCCTCGATGACGACCTGGCGTTGCTGCCACAAGGTGGCATCGGCGAGTTGTACATCGGCGGGGTAGGGCTTGCCCAGGGCTATCACGACCGCCCTGGCTTGAGCGCCGAGCGTTTTGTCGCCGACCCGTTCAGCCATGACGGTGGGCGCCTGTACCGCACCGGTGACCTGGTGCGCCTGCGCGCCGATGGCCTGGTGGAGTATGTCGGGCGTGCCGACCAGCAGGTGAAGATCCGCGGCTTCCGTATCGAGCTTGGCGAAATCGAGAGCTGTCTGCAGGCGCATGCCGATATCGAAGAGGCTGTGGTGCTGGCTCACGACTTGCCCGGCGGCAAACAGCTGGTCGGTTACCTGGTGTGCAAGCAGGCCAGCGCTGACAGTGAGGTCCAAGCCCGGTTGCGCGAAGCGGTCAAGGCGCACACCCGCCAGCACCTGCCCGATTACATGGTGCCAACGCACCTGGTACTGCTGGGCAGCCTGCCGCTGATGGGCAACGGCAAGCTGGACCGCCGTGCCTTGCCGCTGCCAGACCTGGAACAGGCCCGCGAACAGTACCAGGCACCTGCGAACGCGCTTGAGGAGCAACTGGCGCAGATCTGGCGCGAGGTGCTCAACGTCTCCCGCGTGGGCGTGCAGGACAACTTCTTTGAACTGGGCGGTGATTCGATCCTGTCCATCCAGGTGGTCAGCCGGGCCCGTCAGCTGGGCCTGCAGTTCACCCCGCGCGACCTGTTCCAGCACCAGACCATCCAGACACTGGCCGCCGTGGCCAGCCGCAGCGAGGTGGCGAACAGCATCGAGCAGGGCCAGCGCCAGGGCCGCAGCGGCCTGACGCCGATTCAGCACTGGTTCTTCGACAGTGAGGTGGCCCAACCGCAACACTGGAACCAGGCCGTCTTGCTTCAGGCGCGCGTGCCGCTGGACAGCGCCCTGCTGGAGCGGGCCCTGGCCACCCTGGTGGCACACCACGACAGCCTGCGCCTGCGGTTTACCCAGGCAGATGGCCGCTGGCAGGGCGAATACGCCGCAGCGCCTGGCGAGCAACTGCTATGGACTGCCACGGTGGCCGACTTCAATGCCTGTCAGGCGCTGTACACCGACGTACAACGCAGCCTGGATCTGGAACAGGGGCCATTGCTGCGGGCCTTGCTGGTCAACGACGGGCAGGGCGCCCAGCGGCTGTTGCTGGCGATCCATCACCTGGTGGTCGATGGAGTGTCCTGGCGCGTGCTGCTCGAAGACCTGCAGGCGCTGTACCGTGGTCAGCCGCTGGCGGCCAAGACCCACGCCATGGCCGACTGGGCTGCGCGCCTGGCAAGCTACGCCGGCAGCGATTCGCTGCGCGATGAGCTCGGCTGGTGGCAAGACCAGCTGGGGGATGTGCGCCATGAGCTGCCATGCGATCACCCGCAGGGCGGCAACCTGCACCGGCATGCCGATACCCTGGCCATCGCCCTGGATGTGGAGCAGACCCGTCAGTTGTTGCAACAGGCCCCCGCGGCTTACCACACCCAGGTCAACGACCTGCTGCTGACTGCCCTGGCGCGCACGCTGTGCCGCTGGACCGGTGACGACGAGGTGCTGGTGCAGCTAGAAGGCCATGGCCGTGACGGGCTGTTCGAAGACATGGACCTGACCCGCAGCGTGGGCTGGTTCACCAGCGCCTACCCGCTGCGCCTGAACCCTCAGGCGGGTGAGGACGACAGCGCACGCGCCACCTCGATCAAACGCATCAAGGAACAGCTGCGCCAGGTGCCGCACAAAGGCCAGGGCTACGGCGTGCTGCGTTACCTGGCTGATGACGCCGGGCGCGAAAGCATGGCCGCGCTGCCGCAAGCACGCATCACCTTCAACTACCTTGGCCAGTTCGACCAGCAGTTCGACAGCGCGGCGCTGTTCCAGCCGCTGGATGCCCCTGCGGGCCTGGCCCACGACCTCGACGCGCCACTGCCGAACTGGCTGAGCGTCGACGGCCAGGTCTATGGCGGTGCCTTGCAACTGCGCTGGACCTATAGCCGCGAACGTTTCGACGAGCAGACCATTGCGCGCCTGGCCGAGGCTTATCGCCACGAACTGCTGGCCCTGGTCGGCCACTGCCTGGCCCAGGGTACGGGCAGCTTCACGCCCTCGGACTTCCCACTGGCGCACCTGACCCAGGAACAGATCGACGCGCTGCCGGTTCCGGCTGCCGAAATCGAAGACGTCTACCCGCTGACCCCAATGCAGGAGGGCCTGCTGCTGCATACCCTGCTGGAGCCGGGTACCGGCATCTACTACATGCAGGACCGTTACCGCATCAACAGCGCCCTCGACCCGCAGCGCTTCGCCCAGGCCTGGCAGGCGGTGGTGGCCCGCCACGAGGCACTGCGGGCATCGTTCAGCTGGAATGCCGGCGAAGCGATGCTGCAGATCATCCACAAACCGGGGAACACTCCTGTCGACTACCAGGACTGGCGCGGCCTCGACGACACGGCCCAGGAACAACGCCTGCAAGCACTGCACAAGCAAGAGCGCGAGGCCGGCTTCGAGCTGCTGCGCCAGGCGCCGTTCCACCTGCGGCTGGTGCGGGTGGACGATGAACGTTACTGGTTCATGATGAGCAACCACCACATCCTCATCGATGCCTGGTGCCGCTCGTTGTTGATGAACGACTTCTTCGAGCTCTACCAGGCCCTCGGCGAAGGCCGCCAGGCCCAGCTGCCGATGCCGCCACGCTATCGCGACTACATCGGCTGGCTGCAACGCCAGGACCTGGGCGAAGCACGACGCTGGTGGCAGGCCAACCTGGCTGGCTTCGAGCGCGCCACGGCGATCCCAAGCGACCGCCCGCTGCGTCATGACCATGCCGGTGACGGCATGCTGGTCGGTGACTGCTACACCCGCCTGGAGGTGAGTGATGGCGTGCGCCTGCGCGAACTGGCCCAGGCTCACCAACTGACCATCAACACCTTCGCCCAGGCGGCCTGGGCCCTGGTGCTTGCCCGCTACAGCGGTGAGCGCGACGTGGCCTTTGGCGTGACCGTTGCCGGGCGGCCGGTGAGCATGCCGCAGATGCAGCGCACCGTCGGCCTGTTCATCAACAGCATCGCCCTGCGTGTGCAATTGCCCGAACCGGGCCATCGCTGCAGCGTGCGCCAGTGGCTGCAAGGCCTGCTGGAGCGCAACATGGAGCTGCGCGAGTACGAATACCTGCCGTTGGTGACGATCCAGGAGTGCAGCGAACTGCCCAAAGGCCAGCCGCTGTTCAACAGCTTGTTCGTGTTCGAGAACGCCCCGGTGGAAACCGCGGTGCTCGACCACGCCCAGCACCTCAACGCCAGCTCGGACTCAGGCCGTACTCACACCAACTTCCCGTTGACGGCGGTGTGCTACCCGGGCGACGACCTTGGCCTGCACCTGTCGTTCGACCAGCGCTACTTCGACCATTCAACCGTCGAGCGCTTGCTGGCCGAGTTCAAGCGCCTGTTGCTGGCGTTGGTGCAAGGTTTCGACGGGCAGGTCAGCGAGCTGCCGTTGCTGGGTGAGGCAGAGGAACGCTTCCTGCTTCAGGCGTGCAACCGCACCGAACGGGCCTATGCCCTGGAGCAGAGCTACGTCGCGCAGTTCGAGGCACAGGTCGCCGCGCACCCAGAGCGCACGGTGGCCCGTTGCATGGAGGCGAGCTATGACTATGCCGGGTTGAACCTGGCAGCCAACCGCCTGGGCCATGCGCTGGTCGCTGCGGGTGCTGGCATCGATCAGCCGGTCGCGCTGCTGGCCGAGCGGGGCCTGCCACTGCTGGGCATGATCGTCGGCAGCTTCAAGGCAGGTGCCGGTTACCTGCCCTTGGACCCTGGTCTGCCGTCGGCGCGCCTGCAGCGTATCGTCGAGCTCAGCCGCACGCCGGTGCTGGTGTGCAGCGCAGCCTGTGCCGAGCAGGCGCGCCTGTTGCTGGACGAACTGGCCGGCGTGGCGCGGCCGCAGCTGTTGATATGGGAGGAGGTGCAATCGAGCAACATCGCCAGCCACAACCCGGGTATCCACAGTGGGCCGGACAATCTTGCCTACGTGATCTACACCTCAGGCTCCACTGGCCTGCCCAAAGGCGTGATGGTCGAGCAGCGCGGCATGCTCAACAACCAGCTGAGCAAGGTGCCGTACCTGGCGCTGAGCGAGCAGGATGTGATTGCCCAGACCGCCTCGCAGAGCTTCGATATCTCGGTCTGGCAGTTCCTTGCCGCGCCATTGTTCGGCGCCAGGGTCGAGATCGTGCCAAACGCCATCGCCCACGATCCGCAGGGCCTGCTGACGCATGTTCAGGCCACCGGCATCACGGTGCTGGAGAGCGTGCCCTCGCTGATCCAGGGCATGCTGGCCAACGATCATCAGGCGCTGGGCGGCTTGCGCTGGATGCTGCCGACCGGCGAAGCCATGCCGCCGGAGCTGGCCGCGCAATGGCTGCAGCGCTACCCGGGCATCGGCCTGGTCAACGCCTACGGCCCGGCGGAGTGCTCCGATGACGTGGCGTTCTTCCGCGTCGACCTGGCCTCGACCCGTGGCAGCTACCTGCCGATCGGCACGCCAACCGACAACAACCGCCTGTATCTGTACGGCGAGGACCAGGCCTTGGTACCGCTGGGCGCGGTGGGCGAGCTGTGCGTAGCCGGTACCGGCGTGGGCCGGGGCTATGTCGGCGACCCGGTGCGTACCGCTCTGGCCTTCATCCCCCACCCGCATGGTGCGCCGGGCGAGCGCCTGTACCGCACTGGTGACCTGGCACGGCAGCGCCCGGATGGCGTGTTCGAATATGTCGGTCGCATCGACCACCAGGTGAAGATCCGCGGTTACCGGATCGAACTGGGTGAAATCGAAGCCCGCCTGCACGAGCAGGTCGAAATCCGCGACGCCGCCGTGGGTGTACAGGACGGTGTCAACGGCAAGCACCTGGTCGGATACCTGGTGGCTCATCAGGGCGTTACCGCCGATGCCGCGCTGCTGGAGCAGGTCAAGCAGCGCCTGCGTGCTGATTTGCCGGAATACATGGTGCCGCTGCACTGGGGCTGGTTCGACAGCCTGCCGCACAACGCCAACGGCAAGCTCGACCGCAAGGCTTTGCCGGCTATCGACATCGGCGGCCAGCATGGCCAGGCCTACCTGGCGCCACGCGACGAGCTGGAAGAGGTGCTCGCCGCTATCTGGGCCGACGTGCTGAAGGCCGAGCGGGTAGGGGTGCACGACAACTTCTTCGAGCTGGGCGGGCATTCGCTTCTGGCAACGCAGATTGCCTCGCGGGTGCAGAAACAGTTGCAGCTGAACGTCCCGCTGCGGGCGATGTTCGAGTGCAGTACGGTTGAGGAGCTGGCGGAGTATGTGCGTGGGCTGCAGGGCAGCGCGCTGGATGAGGGCAAGGTGGATCGGTTGAGTGATCTGATGGCGGAGCTGGAGGGGTTGTGACAGCCACAGCTTAGTCTGTAACGGCCTCTTCGCGGGCTACCCCGCTCCCACAGGTTTTGCGTTGTATCACATACAGCGGCGAGCCTGTGGGAGTCGATTTACCCGCAAAGAGGTGGCTGCGGTCACCCAGTATTCGATACGTTTCGGGAGGTTTTCTTCATTGTTTTGAATGGTGGCGTTGATGATCGTGTAGCCAATGAGCTGAGTGCACAATAATAGAGTGATGTTTGTCCTCTGGCATGGCCGAGGCGGGGAGGTCCGGTGCTTTGGGTTGTTGTTTGGGGGTGGTTCAAAGTTAAGTATTTCATAGTTGTAGGTTCTTATTGTTTTCATTTCGTCTCTGGGATGCAATTCAAGTGCTGTGACTGAAGCCAGCCAGGCTGCAGAGTAAGCCTGCGTCAAGAGTTGCTGTAGGGTTGGCAAATGTCAATCTGTGTTAATCCTGCCCTGAGCGAGCGAAACTGATGCGGCGGTTTATTGGGGTTTTTAAATGTAAGAATAATGCTTAGGTTTTTTCCTGCAGAGACTAAGTAGGAAGGGTAGATCTTGTCGTTTGTTGAGGTGTTCTGGCACGTTTTCTTGAGGTGGTGTAGTACTTTTCGCTTTTATTCTTTGAATTGATTGCGATGCGTTTATAGCGTTTTTTTTTGTGATTAGTGTTTCGTGATGTTTTCGGTGGGCAACTCAATAGCCGGGTGGAAGGGGACCTGCTTTGTCCCCCTTCTTTCAGGGAGGGGTATTGTTGCGCTTGCGAGATCGAGCGCCGCCCGCGCGGCGCTCGATCTCAGGAGCACCGAGAACCCGAAATCTGCAACATTTAACGCTTGCCGAGAATTTTCCCCAACAACTCCGGCCGCGGTGCCCCTTGCTGGCTCTGCAGGTTGCCCTGCTCATCCTGATAGAAGATTGCCGGGGTGGCCTGCAGGCCCATTTCTTCCATCAAGGCCAGGTTCGCCGCCAGTTTCTGCTGCACCGCCTCTGGCACCTTGTCCAGCGCTTTCAGCGTGCTGGCCTTGCCTGCTTTCTCATGCTGTTCCAGCGCTTTGGCCGGGTCCTTGGCGGCCAGCAGTGCCGCCGATTTGCCTGGGCTGTCCTCGCGGATGATGCCGACCATGATATGGCGCAGCTGCACCTTGCCCGACTCTACCCATGGCCGTGCCTGCTGCCAGAACATGTTGCAGTATGGGCAGTTCGGGTCACTGAACAGGTATACCTTGCGCGGTGCATCGGCTTTGCCGTCAGCGATCCAGCTGGTTTTTTCCAGCTTCGCCCAGATGGCCTTGGACATGGGCCCGTACACCAGCTTTTCCAGGGGGGCGGCACTGAGGTCCTGGCCCTGTTCGTCAAACAGGCTGCCGACCAGTACATGCTTGCCATCGGGTGTGAGGTACAGGGCGATGCCGTTGTTCTGGTACTCGGCGGCGTAACCGCGCAGGCCATCGGGTGCATCGAAGCGGCCTTTGATCACGGCGCCCTTGGCTTGCAGTTGCTCGATTGCCTTGGGCAGGGTTTCGGCATGCGCCAGCGGGGCGGTCAGCAGGGCCAGGGACAGGGGCAGCAGTGCAGTCAGTCGCATGTCATTTTCCTTGTGCGGCAGGGGCGGGCGCAGCGGCCCGTTCGAAAGGTTCCAGGGCATGGCGCAGGCTGGCCCGGGACAGCTCGCCCAGGTGGCTGCCGATCAGCCGCCCGTTGGCGTCGTAGAACAGGGTGGTGGGCAGGGCCATCGAACCTACCCGCTGGGCCAGGATGCCGGTGCCGTCGAACAGCACATGGGTCAGGCTCAGGCCGGTGGTGGCGAGGAAGGTGCTGACGTTTTCAGGCGTCTCGCCTTGGTTGACGAACAGGAAAGTCACGTGAGGGTACTCACCCTGGGCGTGTTGCAGCACCGGCATTTCCCGTCGGCACGGCGGGCACCAGGTCGCCCAGATGTTGATCACCAGCGGCTTGCCGCGGTAGCTGTGCAGCGCAACCGATTGCCCGCTGGCATTGCGCAGGCTCAGCTCTGGCAGCTCGGTGCCCTTGCTGTACAGATGGCTGCCAAGGCTGGCCAGCCCCCAGAACAGCGCGCCACTGAACAGTGCCCAGCCCAGCGGGCGGCGCAGCCCGGGGTGGCGCCAGCCTTGCCAGAGGCTGGCGAGTACGACGCCGATCAGCCCCGACCAGAGCAGGAAGCCACCGTCGCGGATGTCGATCACCTGCACCAGGTCATCGCGGTACATCGGCCAGTAAACCAGCACGAAACCCAGCCGAGCGCACAGCAGGCCGATCAGGAACAGGTTGAATAGCGCCGACTCCGGGCTTTCGCCGCCACGCCGGGCGACCCACCAGCCGACCACGCTGGCGATGCCCAGGGCGGCGAGCATCAACAGATGATTGAGGGCCATGGTCAGGGGCCCCAAGGTTACAGTCAGCATCAACCTTGGCTCCTGGTCTGGGCCCAATGTTGCAGGAATGCGGCCGCATCCACCTCGCCGGTGATGCGCCGTGCGCGGCGTTCCTCGCCTTCCGGGCCGAGCCAGATGATGCTGGGTGGGCCGGGTACCTGGTAGCGTTGCAGCAGCGCGCGGCTGGCGGGGGCATCGGCGGTCACGTCCAGGCGCAGCAGGTGCACGCCGGCCAGGCTGGCTTGCACCTCGTCACGGGCAAACACCTGCTTTTCCATGACTTTGCACGATACGCACCAGTCGGCGTAGTAATCGACCATCACCCATTGGCCACGGGCTTTGGCCGCATTGAGCTCACGTTGCAGGTCCTCCGGGCGGCTGACGGTGACAAACGCATCTTCGGCGTGCTGAGTGGCCGAAGGTGCGGGGCCACCGGCAAACGGGCGCAACGGCTGCCAGAGGTCATCGCCACCGGCGGCAGCGCCTATCAGCAGCAGCCCACCCCACAATGCGCCCAGCAGCGGTACGGCGCGCAAGGCAGGCAAGCGCTGCAGGGCCGGCCACGCGGCCCAGCCCAGTGCAATCAGCCACGCGCCGCTCAAGGCCAGCAGCAGCGGTGCGGCGAGCAGGCTGCGTACGGTGTACAGGGCCATGGCCAGGAACACGAAGCCGAACACCCCCTTGACCCGCTCCATCCAGGCGCCCGGGCGCGGCAGGTAGCGGTTGCCCAAGGTCACCAGCAACAGCAGTGGCACACCCATGCCCAGGCCTAGGCTAAACAGCACCAGCGCACCTTGCAGCACGTCGCCACTCTGCGCGATGTAAAGCAGGGCGCCGGCCAGCGGGGCGGTCATGCACGGCCCGAGCAGCAGGCCGGAGAGTGCCCCCAGGAGCGCCGCACCGTAGAGGTTGCCGCCCCGGGTGCTCTGCCCGGCACGGTCCAGGCGATCACGCAGGGCGGCTGGCAATTGCAATTCGAAAGCGCCGAACATCGGCAGGGCAAGTATCACGAATAGCGCCGCCAGGCTGCCCAAAAGCCAAGGCTGCTGCAGCCAGGCTTGCAGGCTGGCGCCAAGCAGCGCGGCGACCACGCCGAGCCCTGCATACACCAGCGCCATGCTCAGCACGTAGACCCCGGCCAGCACCCAGCCACGTCGTGCGCTGGCGCCGTTGCCCATGACCAGCCCGGCGAGGATCGGCAGCATGGGCAGCGAGCAAGGGGTGAACGCCAGCAGCAGGCCAAGGCCGAAGAACGCCAGCAGGCTCCAGCCAAGGCTGGCGCTTTGCAGGCCGCTGGCCAGGGCTTGGTCGCTGGCCTGGTCAGTGGCAGGCGCGGCGCTGCCGCCCAGGTCGATGACAGTGGTTTGCGGCGGGTAGCACAGGCCGGCGTCGGCGCAGCCCTGCCAGCCCAGGCGCAACTGGCCTTGGGCGTTGGCGGGCAGCAGCAGTTCGAGTTGGTCGCGGTACACCGCGCTGTCGCCGAAGAATTCATCGTGATGGTTGAGGGCCGGCGGCAGTTGCGGGTGCTGCTCGACGGGTAGGCCGTCGAATTTCAGGCGCTTCTGGTAGAGGTAGTAACCCTGTTTGATCTGGAAATAAAGGCGCATCTGGCCGTCGGCCTGGCGGTCGTGGGTCAGGACGAACGCCTGGTTCACCGGCAGGAAGTCGGGCTTTACGTCGAACGGGTTGGCCTGCAGCGGGCCGGCCATAAGGAATGTGAGGAAGAGCAGGAGGACGCGCATGTCTTCGCCTTGGCAGATTTGAACGGGGCCATGCTGGCCTGAGCCGATTAACCCAAGGTTAACCTGTGGCCCCGTTCGTGCGAGCTGAGCGTGGACATACCGCGACATACTGTCTGCTTGACTTTGCCAAAACCTACTTGAGTGCTGTAAAGTTGACGTGAAAGTCAGTTTTCTGTGGGCGCCCTGTGTCGGCGCTCACCTCCTTCCGCGTTTCCAGCACAAGAATCAAAAGATGGGCAGGCAGCGGCCTGCCCAGAGGATCAAGCATGTCCAACCGTGATATTTCCCGGCGCTCCTTCCTGCAAGGTGGCCTGATCGCCGGTGTCGGCGTGAGCATGGCGCCGCTCGGCAGCCAGGCCTTCGCCGCACTGATGGAAGATCGTGTCACCACCTCGCCGCAGAAGTGGATGAACCACGACGGCAAGGCGCGTTTCCGTAACGACGCGTTGTCCAAGGTGTGCGGCAACAAAGTCTTTGCCCGCGACATCCGCGCCAAGGACATGCCCGGCTGGCCCGAGCAGCAAGGGCACGCCATGTTGCTCAAGACCACCAAGGCCGACCGTATCTACGCCGGTTACGACCTTGAGTGGCTCGGCACCGGGTTGCAGCCAGACCGCATCGTCACCTCCGCTGACCTGGAAAAGGACGGCATTGCCTGGCCCGAAGCTCATTCGCCCGACCCGCTGCTGCCACCTGGCAAGGTGCCGATGTTCATAGGCCACCCGGTGGCGATCCTGATCTGGAACGACTTCGAGCGCTTCCGCCAGGCCAAGCGCAAGCTGCAGTTCAACGACAAGGCGATCCGCTACGGGGCCCAGGCCCCGCTGTATCAGCGCGACCCCTATGGCAGCTTCCGCTTCGTTCGCGTTGGCGGTGCCACGCCGTTCGACGACGATGAGTTCTCCAGCCTGAAGAACGCCATGCTGTTCCCCACCATTCTCAACCGTAAGCCGGTGTGGTCCAAGCAGCCCAACCAGCACGGCGACCTCACCGAGCAGGGCCTGTTCTACGCCAAACGCATCGGCGAGCAACTGGACAACCCGCCCGAAGACTGGCTGGTGTTCGATGAGCGCTACAAGACGCCTTCCATCGAGCCGGCGGCGCTTGAGCCCGACAACGGCAATGGCTGGTACGACGCCGGCACCGGCACGCTGCACTTCGTGGTCGCCACCCAGTGCCCGTTCGAAGTGGCGCAGGACTGCGTGCACATGATCAAGCCGTCGCGCTTCGCCCTCAAACACCTCAACATACACCCGGGTTACACCGTGGGCTATGGCTCCAAAGACAACAACATCTTCGTGTTCTATGCCGCGGTTGCCGCGCTGTATGGCGCTGGTGTGCCGGTCCGCCTGGCCAACGACCGCTATGAGCAGTTCCAGAGCGGCATCAAGCGTCATGCCTTCGACATCCGCTATCAACTGGCCGTGGACAAGAAGGACAACAGCTTCAGGATCTTCCGCGCCGACATGAGCTGTGACGGCGGTGGCCGCATCAACTACAGCCCGTCGGTGGCCGCAGTCGGGGCCACGGCGGCGCAGTCGATCTATTACATGCCGCAGAACGACCTGTCCGTCACCGCCTACCACTCGCGGGGCGTCGAGGCAGGGTCCATGCGTGGCTACGGTACCCTGCAGACCATGGCGGCCACCGAAATGATGGTCGACGAGGTCGCCCAACGCCTGGGTGTCGATGCCATCGACCTGCGTCGTGCCAATGCGTTGAAGTCAGGCATGAAGAACACCCAGGGCGCAGTGCCCGCCGGCGCCCTGCGCCTGCACGAGATCCTCGACAAGGCTGCTGCCCATGACTGGTGGCGCAACCGTGATGCGCGCAAGCGACAGATGGACGCCAAGGATCCGGACCACTGGTACGGCGTGGGCTTTGCCATCTGCCAGAAGGATTTCGGCACCGGTTCCGAAGCGCCGATGGCCAGCGTCGAGTTCACTGCCGATGGCCGCATCAGCCTGCGCCACATCGGCACCGAACTGGGCACCGGCATGTCCACTTCCCAGGCCCTGGTGGTCAGCGACTTCCTCGGCCGCTCGGCCGACGAGGTGAAGACCGCAGTGACCGAGTGGCCTGAACTGCAACTGGCCACCAGCGGCAACCCTTACCTGATCAGCCAGGCCGAGCAGGATGCGGCGCTGCGCAACCCGCGCTGGGTCGGCAAACTGGCATCGCCATCGTCGGCGACCAACTCGGCGTTCTATTTCAGCCACGCCACCCGGGAAGCGGCGCGCGTGCTGTTCAATCATGGCCTCTGGCCGGCGGCCATGGCACTGTGGCGCCAAGGCCCGTTCGGCGGGCAGGCCAACCCCTTGGTGGTGCGCCGCGAGAACGCGGTATGGGTCAATGGTGAGCTGACCGGCAACGGGCTGGCGCCTATTCCCTTCGCCGAGCTTGCGAAGAAAGCCCACGAAATGGGCCTGGTCACCGGCGTCAGCGTTCACGGTTTCAACCGTTGGAGCTGGGCAGAAGCCGACTTCGTCATCGACGGCGTGCGCGAGCGTTTCCCGCTCGATGCCGTGGCCGTTAAATACGGCGACGGTGCGCCAAACGCCAAGAAAGCGCAGATGAGCAGCAACGGCTACCACTTGCTCGACCGGCAGAACGCCGCCTACCCGGCCACCCAGTTGAACAACGCCATGGTCACTTACTACAGCCCGGTGGCCACTATCGTCGAAGTGAAAGTGAACAAGGGCACCCATGAAGTCCAGGTGCTCAACCATCACAGCTGGGTCGAGTGCGGCC
Source organism: Pseudomonas sp. Marseille-Q5299 (assembly GCF_943737035.1). Lineage (NCBI taxonomy): Bacteria > Pseudomonadati > Pseudomonadota > Gammaproteobacteria > Pseudomonadales > Pseudomonadaceae > Pseudomonas > Pseudomonas sp. Marseille-Q5299. The sequence continues at coordinate 247,099 of NZ_CALSFR010000001.1, read as the reverse complement.
GGGTGTTGGTACCGGAGCTGGTCAAGGGCCAGCTCGAAGGCGGCATCGCCATGGGCATTGGCCATGCGCTGACCGAAGAGATGCCACTGCATGAGGGTGGCCCGGGGGAGGGCGACTGGAACTTCAACCGCTATCGCCTGCCGCATGCCAAGGACGTGGCCGTCTGGAAGCAGACGTCCGAGATCCTCCCGCCGTTGTCGCCCACCGACCCGTCCAAGGGCATTGCCGAGGTGGTGATGATCCCGGTGGTCGGTGCCATCGGCAACGCCGTGGCCCATGCCATTGGCAAGCGTGTTCGCGATCTTCCGATTACTCCAGCCCGCATCAAGGAGGCCCTCAATGGCTAACCGTCCGCTTCAACTGACCCTCAATGGTCAACCTGTCGGTCCGGTCGAGGTCCCCGACGACCTGGCGATGATCGATTACCTGCACGAACACCAGAACCTCACCGGCTCGCGCCTGGGCTGCGGCCAGGGTATCTGCCATGCCTGCGTGGTGATCGTCGACAACCCCGATGGCACCAGTGAAGAAGTGCGCACCTGCATCACCGGTGCCCACTACTTCGCCGGCAAGAAGGTCCGTACCATCGAGAGCCATGCCAAGCAGGACGAGGCCGGCAACTTCACGCTGAACCCGATCCAGCAGAAGTTCGTCGACCTGTTCGCCTTCCAGTGCAGCTACTGTGCACCCGGCTTCGTCAACGCGGCGACCGTGCTGGTGGAAAATGCCCAGCGCCAGCCGGTGAAGAAGAGCGAACTTGAAGACCGCATCGAAGAGAGTCTGGGGCATCACATTTGCCGCTGCACCGGCTACGTACGCTATTACGATGCTACCCGCACGGTCCTCAACGACCTCGGCCTGGTCAAGGAGGGTTGAGCATGGCGTTCGTTCGTTCCGGTCTCACGCTGGCGCTGGGCCTTGCCGTCGCCATGGTTGCCCAGGCAGATGACCAGGCGCTGGTCAAACGTGGGGAATACCTGGCTCGCGCAGCCGACTGCATGGCCTGCCACACCGCCGAAGGCGGCGCGCCGTATGCCGGCGGCCTGCCGATCCACTCGCCGTTCGGGACCATCTATGGCACCAACATCACCCCGGACAAACAGTACGGCATCGGCAACTACACGGCCGACGAATTCTTTGCGGCCGTCACCGAGGGCAAGCGCAAGGACGGCGCCAACCTGTACCCGGCCATGCCCTACACCTCGTACCACCTGATCTTGCGGGAAGACTCGGACGCGATCCTTGCATACCTGATGACCGTGCCGCCGATCAACCGCCCGGCACCGCAGACCAAGCTCAGCTTCCCGTTCAACGTGCGCATGGGCCTGTCGGGCTGGAACATGCTGTACGGCAAGAGCGTGCAGTTGCAGCCCACCGACGGCAAGAGCCCGGCATGGCAGCGCGGGCAGTACATGGTCGAAGTCATGGGCCACTGCGGCGAGTGCCATACCCCGCGTAACCCGATTGGTGCGCTGCAGCAGGATCAGCGCCTGACCGGCGGGCTGCTCAATGGCTACCTGGCACCGAGCCTGCTGGCCAAGGACCTCGCCGAGCGTGGCTGGACCCACCCCGACCTCACCACCTTCCTCAAACACGGCATCAGCGCCCAGGGCAGCATGTTCAACGAGATGTACCCGGTGGTGCACCATAGCACCCAGCACCTCAAGGACGCCGACCTGGCCGCCATGGCCACCTACCTGTTGGGTGAACAGCCACCGCCTGCCAAGGTCATACAGGAAGTCCCCCTGGACCGGCTCAGCGACAGCGCCAAGCGCGGCCGACAGCAGTATCTCAACGTCTGCGCCGGTTGCCACGGTGTCGACGGCGAAGGCAAGCCGCATATCGCGGTGGCCATGCAGGGCAACACGGTGCTGCGTCAGGGGGACTCGCGCAACCTGGTCAAGGCCATCCTCGACGGTATCCGTGAGCAGCAATTCACAGGCTTCGAACGCATGCAGCCAATGCCAGGCTTTGCCGACAAACTCAGTGATGAGCAGGTCACGGATATGGTCAACTACCTGCGTCAGGCCTGGGGCGGATTGCCGGGTGATTTGAGCGTACAGCAGCTAGCTGAGCTGAAGGCGGAGTAATACGTGCAACATCTTGATCTGCAGGTCGTACACCAGGCGATGCAGTGGTCGGGCAACGGCCAGCGGGTCTGGTTGTGCACGGTGCTTGCCACTTACGGGTCGGCGCCTCGCGCGCCGGGCTCGCTGCTGGCGGTGAACGAGGCAGGGCAGTGGGTGGGCTCGCTGTCGGGCGGCTGCGTCGAGGAAGACTTCCTTGAGCGCGTGGCCCTTGGCGAGTTTCCCGAGCCGGTCGCGATCGTGCGTTATGGCGATGGCAGCGACCGGCGCTCGAGCATTCGTCTGCCCTGTGGCGGGGTGCTGGAGGTGCTGGTGGAAAACCTGCCGGCCGATTGCGAAGTGCAGGCGCATCTGCGCGCCTTGGCTGGTGCGTTGCAGGGCCAGCGGCGGCTCTTGCGCGAGGTGAGCCTGCCTGACGGCACGCGCCGGCTCAGCGACGACTCGTGCCAGGGCCCAAGGGTCGAACGTGATAGCACCCGTGTGCGTCTGCGTGTGGGCGCTGCCCAGCGGCTGCTGTTGGCGGGGTATTCCAGCGTTGCGCATTATTGCGCCGAGTTCGGCAAAGGGCTGGGTTTTGAAGTCATCCTCTGCGACCCGCGTGACGAGGTGCTCGAAGGCGTGGTGCTGGACGGCATCGAAGTGCGCCGCGAGTTGCCGTCGGAATTCATCGCCAACGGTGGTTGCCATGCCGACACGGCAGTGGTTGCATTGACCCATGACCCCAAAATCGATGACTTGGCCATGCTTGAAGCAGTACGTACCGAGGCGTTTTACATTGGCGTGATGGGCTCAAAGGCCACCTCCGACAAGCGTCGCGAACGCCTGCAGCGCATCGGTGGCCTGGGCACTGGCGAGCTGGCGCGCATCCACGCACCGATCGGCCTCAACCTGGGCAGCAAGACCCCAGCAGAGATCGCCCTGGCAGTGTTGGCCGATATCCTGCGCATGCGTAACGGCATCCAGCGGGCGGCGCTGTGAGGATCGTCGCGCTGGTGCTGGCGGCGGGCAGCAGCGTGCGTTTCGGTGGCGACAAGCGCCGGGCCACGTTGGGCGACGGGCGTAGCTTGCTGGTGCATAGCGTCGAGCGGGCTTGCTCGGTGTTCAGCGATGTTCGCGTGGTACTGCGCGATGGCGAGCGGGGCGAGGACCTGGGCTTGCCGGGCGCATGCCGGATCATTTCCAGCCCGGATGCCGGATTGGGGATGGGGCATAGCCTGGCGGCTGGGGCTGCGTCGTTGATCGATAGTGAGGCACAGGCAGTGGCGGTGCTGTTGGGCGATATGCCCTGGATCGCTCAGGCTACGTTGGGCCAGCTTGCCGCGGTTGCCGATTTGTCCAGGATCGTCTTGCCAGAACATGACGGACAACAGGGGCACCCGGTGTTGTTCGGGCGCGATTTCTGGCCGGCGCTTTCACGCCTGACGGGTGATGAGGGGGCGCGCTCGGTGGTGAAGGCGCACCCGGCGAGTTGCATCAGGCTTGCAGTGCAGGACGCCGGGGTGTTGCAGGATGTGGACCGGCCAGAGGCGGTAAACCGCTGAGCGCGGGCGGCACTCGATCTCACCGGCGTTAGAATTCATGCGTCGGGCCTCAAACAACCGACACACCCGCTACCGGAAAAAAGCCCATAATCCCCCCTTAATCCCCCAATAGTGCAATGCCAGCCATACCACTCCGGGAGCCCCCACCATGCACGTTCTGCTCTGCGAGGACGACGACCTGATCGCCAGCGGCATCTGCGCCGGCCTCACCGCCCAAGGCCTGACCGTCGACCGCGTAGCCAACGCCGGTGCCGCCCGGGCCATGCTCCAGGCCGCGCAGTTCGATGTGATGATCCTCGACCTTGGCCTGCCCGATGAAGACGGCCTCAAGCTGTTGCGCCGCTTGCGTCAGCAGGGCATCGATCTGCCGGTGCTGGTGCTCACCGCGCGCGATGCGGTCACCGACCGGGTCGACGGCCTGCAGGCCGGTGCCGACGACTACCTGCTCAAGCCCTTCGACCTGCGCGAGCTGGCCGCGCGCCTGCACACCTTGCTGCGCCGGGTTGCCGGGCGGGCGGTGAACGTGATCGAGCATGGCCCGCTGCGCTACGACCCCAGTAGCTGCGAAGCGACCCTGGCCGGCCAGCCGGTCGACCTGTCGCGGCGCGAGCAGGCCTTGCTCCAGGCGCTGCTGCAGAACCCGGGCCGGGTGCTGTCCAGTGAACAGCTCAAGGACTGCGTGTACGGCTTCAGCGACGAAGTCGAAAGCAACGCCCTCAACGTGCATATCCATCACTTGCGCCGCAAGCTTGGCAACAGCATCGTCGAGACCGTGCGCGGCCTGGGCTACCGCCTTGGCCCGGCGCAGGCGCCAGAGGAAGCCGCATCATGAGCCTGCGGGTACGCCTGAGCCTGATTCTGGGCAGCGCGTTCATCATCATTTGGGTGCTCGCTGCTGCCTGGATGCTGCGCGACCTGCGCCAGCAGATGATGTTCTCCCTCGACCAGCGCCTGGTGGCTTCGGCGCGCATGGTTGCCGGGCTGATCGACCAGTTGCCCAAGCCGCTGACCGCCAAGGGCGAAGAGGCGCACTTTTCCGCCGACCAGTTCACCGTGCCCGACGGCATGGCCTGCCAGGTAAGTTCGCTGCGCGGCGAGATTCTTGCCAGCAACCACAAGCATGATGGGGGCATGGACGATGAACAAAGCGGCTTCCGCGACCAGACCATCGACGGTGCACTGTGGCGTACCTTCACCTACAACCATGGCGATGTGCGCATCACCACTGCCGACCGTCACATGGAGCGCGAGGCACTTAACCAGTCGATCCTGCTGGCAGCTTCGGCGCCGGTGCTGATGGCCTTGCTCGGCAGCCTGGGGCTGGTGTGGATCGGTCTGGGCAAAGGCCTGGAGCCGCTCAATCGCATGCGTGACGCCTTGCGCAGGCGGCGTGCCGACAGCGTTGAGCCGTTGCAGGTGGCGGGCTTGCCCAGTGAGTTGCAACCTTTGCTCGACACCCAGAACCAGCTGTTTCTGCGCATCGCGCAGACCCTCGAGCGCGAACGGCGGCTGACCGACGACGCCGCGCATGAACTGCGCAGCCCGCTGACGGCGATCAAGACCCACCTGCAGGTGGCCCGCATGACCGATGGCGCAGTGCGCGAACAGGCGCTGGAACATGCAGAACAGGGCACCGACCGCATGCACCGGACCCTGGAACAGCTGCTGCTGCTGGCGCGGGTCGAAGGCAGCCTGTCGTTCGAAGATGGCGTGCAGTGCAGCGCCGAACAGGTCGCCCGGCAGGCCGTGCAGGATGCCGGTGGGGGTGACAACCGGCGCATCGTTCTGCGCCTGCCCGAGCAGGCCACGCAGATCTACCTCGGCATGCCGGCCCCGCTGGCGGTGGCGGCGCTGCGCAATCTGCTGGACAACGCTCTGCGCCATGGCGGTGATACTGAAGTGGAACTGGAGGTGCAGATGGCCGACGGGCAGATTGGTTTCATGGTGCGCGACCATGGGCCTGGTATTGCCGCTGATGACCTGCAGCACTTGACCGAGCGCTTTTGGCGCAACGGCCAGAGCGGTGGCTGCGGGCTGGGGTTGGCGATTGTTCAGGCGATCGTGCAGCGCTGTGCCGGCAGCTTGCGCTTCGACAGCCAGAGCGATGGCTTGCGGGTGGTGCTGCAAGTGCCGGCGCGCTCGGGGGCTTGATCTTCGCCGCCTGTACCGGCCCCATCGCCGGTACAGACCCCAAAAAATCCCATAACAAGCGCTAAATCCTCCCCCCAGCCAAGCGTTTTCCAAGCGACAACTACCCGCACATTCGCTTGCTTGCGAGGATTTACCCATGTCGACTGCTTCCAGCCTTGCCCAGGTCCCGCCGGCCAGTGCGCCGCAACCGCTGTACGAGTTCACCGAGTCGCCCCTGCTGCAACGCCAGCAGCAACAGGAATCCAACGCCCGCAGTTATCCGCGGCGCATCCCGCTGGCGCTCAAGCGCGCCCGTGGCATCCATGTCGAAGATGTCGAGGGCAGGCAGTTCATCGACTGCCTGGCGGGCGCCGGCACCTTGGCCTTGGGCCACAATCACCCGGTGGTGATCGAGGCCATCCAGCGTGTACTGGCCGATGAAATACCCTTGCACACACTCGACCTGACCACGCCGGTCAAGGACCGCTTCGTTCAGGACCTGTTCGGCATCCTGCCCGAAGCATTGCGCCGTGAAGCCAAGGTGCAGTTCTGCGGCCCGACCGGGACCGACGCCGTGGAGGCAGCGCTCAAGCTGGTGCGCAGCGCCACCGGGCGCAGCACCGTGCTGGCCTTCCAGGGCGCCTACCATGGCATGAGTCAGGGCGCGCTGAGCCTGATGGGCAGCCATGGCCCCAAGCAGCCGCTGGGTGCCTTGCTGGGCAACGGGGTGCAGTTCATGCCGTACCCCTACGACTACCGATGCCCGTTCGGCCTGGGTGGCGAAGCCGGGGTCAAGGCCAACCTGCATTACCTGGAGAACCTGCTGCTCGACCCTGAAAGCGGCGTGCCGCTGCCCGCTGCCGTGATCCTGGAGGTGGTGCAGGGCGAAGGTGGGGTGATTCCTGCCGATGTCGAATGGCTCAAGGGGGTGCGCCGTATCACCGAGCAGGCCGGTGTGGCACTGATCGTCGATGAGATTCAGAGCGGTTTTGCCCGTACCGGGCGGATGTTCGCCTTCGAGCACGCTGGCATCGTGCCGGATGTGGTCACCCTGTCCAAAGCCATTGGTGGCAGCCTGCCGCTGGCGGTGGTGGTGTACCGCGACTGGCTCGACACCTGGAAGCCGGGCGCCCATGCCGGCACCTTCCGTGGCAACCAGATGGCCATGGCGGCGGGTTCGGCGGTGATCAACTACCTGGTCGAGCATCGGCTGGCCGAGCATGCCCAGGCCATGGGCCAGCGCCTGCGTGATCACCTGCAGCGGCTGCAACGCGACTATCCGCAGTTGGGCGATATCCGTGGGCGTGGCCTGATGCTCGGGGTCGAACTGGTCGATGTGCAAGGCCCGCGCGACGTGCTGGGCCACCCACCGGCCAATCGCGAACTGGCACCCAAGGTACAGCGCGAATGCCTCAAACGCGGGCTCATTCTGGAGTTGGGTGGGCGCCACGGTGCGGTGGTGCGCTTCCTGCCGCCGCTGATCATCAGCGCGCAGCAGATCGATGACGTGGCGCAGCGCTTTGCCGAGGCACTGGCTGCGGCGGTCTGAGCTCACGAGGGGGCGCGTTGCGCCCCATTTCTCGGCAAGCCCGCTGCCACGGGAGTTGGCGCGGCATGCCTGTCGCGTCCTGTGCCGCTTACCAGCCGCGCCCGGAGTTGACCCAGAAATTCACCGACAGCGATGTCGACACCGACTCCACTTGGTGAAACCAGCCTTCGGGCAGGAACAACAGGTCGCCGGCTTGCAGCAGCACCCGCAGGAAGGTCACCCCGCGCGCGTCAGGGAAGCGCTGGTAATCCGGTGCATCGGGGTTGAAGTCGCACCCGTCCAGGCCGCCCTTGGGTGAGGTCGACCAGGTGCCGAGTGCCGGGCGATGGTGCGGCGCTGCCAGGATGAACGACTTGTCCCCCCACACCTGGGCGAACAGGTTGTCGGCATCGTCGCGGTGCAAAGGGGTGAGGGTGCCTTTGGGGCCGATCCAGATGCGCGGTGCGATGTACAGCGAGCGCTCGAAGTAGGGCGGGTACTGGATCAGCTCAAGCAACTGCGCAGGCACGATGTTGTTGCCCATGTAAGCCGGTGGCTCGCCGTTGCCGGTGCGTGGCTGCGGGTTGTCCAGCGAGTTGATGAAATCTGCCATGGAAGTGGAGCGAAAGTCGCGCTCGGTGGAGAAGGTCTTCTTCACATAGTCGCCATGGCGGGTGATGCCCTGCAGTTCGGCGAAGTGCTCCAGCGAAGCCTGGCGGTCGAGGTTGAACAGCTTCCACTCACGCAGGGCGTCACTGATCACCACCGGTGTGCCGTACGGCAGGAAGTTGCGCTGGAAGCGCTCGGCATCCAGCTGCGCGGCGGGGATTCTTTCTACCTCGGTCAGCTGTGGCAGGCTGGCCGACACACGTTCGCTGTAGCGCGGTGGCGTGACATGGCGCTGGTTCATGTCGGTCTTCTGCGCCGTCACCCCCTTGCGCGCCAGGTCGATGATTTGCGGCAGCAGGGTGGCCAGGCCCAGGTTGCCGCCGATTTTCAGCCGGCCGCCAGCAAACAGCTCTTCGACGTTGGCGCTGCCGGCCATGATGCCCAGCAGGTCTTGCTGGGTGACTTCGATGGTGACATCCGGCGTGGCATGCCGACCGGCCTCGGTGCGCGGCTGGGTACCAGCTTCGCACCAGTAGGCCTGCTGCGGGCCGAAGATGAATTGGAAGGTGCCTTCGACGCCGACGGCACCGGCATTGGCGAACAGCTTGCTCAGCAAAGGTTGCAGTTCCACGGCGCAGCCTCTTCGTGGGGGGAGGGGTGTGAGAACGGAACGAAGGGCGGGCTGCGAAATTTAGCGCGCCGCCCGGCGCTGGCCAGGGGGTTGGCGGTGTTAATTTTTTGCAGGTTGTATCCGTTTCGTAGGGATAGCCGGGCACTGCCCGTGGTACCCACTCGTACGGAAAGCAAGCTGATGAATCCCGAAAAGTCCCTGCAACTGGCCCGCCGTTTCATTGAATTGCCGCTGGAAAAGCGCCGCCTGTTCCTTGAAACCCTGGCCAGAGAGGGCATCGACTTTTCCCAGTTCCCTATTCCGGCCGGGGTGGCGGCGCAAGACCGTCTTGCACCCTCGTTCGCCCAGCAACGCATGTGGGTGCTCTGGCAGCTGGATCCGCACAGCGGTGCCTATAACCTGCCAGGTGCGGTCCGCCTCAAGGGAGCACTTGACGAGGCCGCCTTGCAGCAGGCGTTCAGCCACCTGCTCGAACGTCACCAGAGCCTGAGCTGTGTGTTCCAGCAGCAGGCCGATGAGCGCCTGTGCCAGGTGCACCGCCCGGGCGCGCCGCAGATCCAGCGCCTGGACCTGCGCGAGCTGGCCGAAGACGCCCGCCAGGCACGGGTGCAAGCCGAGGTCGAGGCCGAGTCGCTGTGCCCCTTCGACCTGGAGCATGGCCCGTTGCTGCGCATCCGCCTGCTGCAACTGGCTGAGCAGGACCACGTGTTGCTGCTCACCTTGCACCACATCGTCGCTGACGGTTGGTCGATGAATGTGCTGATCGACGAATTCAGCCGCTGTTATGACGCCTGCGCCGCTGGCACACAGCCGCAACTGCCGGCGCTGCCGATCCAGTATGTCGATTACGCCCTGTGGCAGCGGCGCTGGCTTGAAGCCGGCGAACTCGAACGCCAGCTGGCCTACTGGCAAGCCACGTTGGGTGAAGAGCAGCCGGTGCTGGAGTTGCCGCTCGACCGCCCACGCCCGGCCGCGCCAAGTTTCAAAGGCAGCCGCCAGGAGCTGGTGGTGGACACGGCGCTTGCTCAGCAATTGCGCAGTTTTGCGGCGCAGCACAACCTGACGCTGTTCATGGTTCTGCTCGGTGCTTTCGGCGTGCTGCTGCAGCGTTACACCGGCCAGTGCGACCTGCGCATCGGCAGCCCGGTGGCCAACCGCAACCGCGCAGAAGTCGAGGGGCTGATCGGCCTGTTCGTCAACACCCAGGTATTGCGCCTGCAGCCGGATGCCCAAGCTGACGCACTGGCCTATTTGCAGGCAGTGCGGCAAACCGTGCTGGGCGCCCAGGCCCATCAGGACCTGCCCTTCGAGCGCCTGGTCGATGCGTTGAAGGTGGAGCGCAACCTGAGCCACGCACCGTTGTTCCAGGTGATGTACAACCACCAGCCGCAGGTGGCCGACCTGGCTGCGGTCACGCTGGGCTCTGGCCTGGAGCTGTCCGCACTGGAGTGGCGCAGCCGCACCACCCAGTTCGATCTGAGCCTGGACACGTACGAGCAGGGTGGCGTGCTGCGCGCTGCGTTCACTTACGCGACCGACCTGTTCGATGCGGCGACCATCGAACGCATGGCGGGCCACTGGCTCACCGTGCTGCGTGAGTTGGTGGCTGACCCTGCACGCCCGCTGTGGCAACTGCCCATGCTCGACCCGGCCACCCGCCAACGGGTGCTGCAGGACTGGAACGCCACGGCTGCCAGCTACCCGCTGCAGTATGGCGTGCATGAGCTGATCGAGGCTCAGGCGCAGCGCACCCCGCACGCGCCGGCACTGCTGTTCGCCGACAGCCTGCTCAGCTACGCCGAGCTCGATGCCCAGGCCAATCGCCTGGCCCATTACCTGCGTGGTCAAGGTGTGGGCAGCGACAGCCTGGTCGGGGTCGCGGCTCAGCGCAGCATCGAGATGGTCGTCGCCTTGCTGGCGATCCTCAAGGCCGGTGCGGCCTATGTGCCCCTGGACCCGGAGTACCCTGAGGAGCGCCTGGCCTACATGATCGAGGACAGCGGCATTGGCCTGCTGCTGACCCAGCAGGCGCTGCTCGACAGCCTGCCGCTGCCGCACGGTGTGCAGTGCGTGGCGCTCGACGCCCTGGTGCTGGACACGATGCCGGACAGCACCCCGGGTCTCAAGGTCGAGCCGACGCAGCTGGCCTATGTCATTTATACCTCCGGCTCTACGGGGCGCCCGAAGGGCGCGGGTAACAGCCACCAGGCGCTGACAAACCGCCTGTGCTGGATGCAGCAAGCCTATGGCCTGGACGCCAGCGATACGGTGCTGCAGAAAACCCCGTTCAGCTTCGACGTGTCGGTGTGGGAGTTCTTCTGGCCGTTGATGACCGGCGCCCGCCTGGCCATCGCGGCGCCGGGCGAGCACCGCGATCCGCAACGCCTGATCCGCGCCATCGAGCACTACCGGGTGACCACGCTGCACTTCGTGCCTTCGATGCTGCAGGCCTTCATCCATGAGCCCGGTGTGCACGCCTGCAGCACCCTGTCGCGCATCGTCTGCAGTGGCGAAGCGCTGCCTGTGGACGCCCAGCGCCAGGTGTTCGCGCGTTTGCCTGCAGCGGGGCTTTACAACCTTTATGGCCCCACCGAGGCTGCCATCGATGTCACCCACTGGACCTGCGTCGAAGAGGGCAAGGACAGCGTGCCTATCGGCCAGCCGATCGCCAATATCCGCACCTATGTGCTCGACGCCGGCCTTGAGCTCGTCGCTGTCGGTGTGGCCGGTGAGTTGTACCTGGGCGGGGTGGGCCTGGCGCGCGGCTACCACCGCCGCCCAGGGCTGACGGCCGAGCGCTTCGTCGCCGACCCGTTCGGCACCGGCGAGCGCCTGTACCGTACCGGTGACCGTGTGCGCCAGCGTGCCGACGGTGTGATCGAGTACCTGGGACGCTTCGATCACCAGGTGAAAATCCGTGGTTTGCGCATCGAGTTGGGTGAGATCGAGGCGCGTCTGGCCGAGCATGCGCTGGTACGCGAGTGCGTGGTGCTGGCCCTCGATGGTCGCCGGTTGGTGGCTTACCTGGTGCTCAATGCAACGCCTGAGGGCTGGCAAGGGCAGCTCAAGGACTGGCTGCTGCAAAGCCTGCCCGAATTCATGGTGCCCAGCCAGCTGATGCCACTGGACGGCCTGCCGCTGACACCCAACGGCAAGCTCGATCGCAAGGCCCTGCCACAGCCCGAGGCCGGGGCACAGGGTACCCATGTTGCGCCTCAGAGCGCGGCCGAACGCCAGCTGGCAAAGGTCTGGTGCGAAGTGCTGGGCATCGCCCAGGTGGGCCTGGACGACAACTTCTTCGAGCTTGGTGGCGACTCGATCATTGCCATCCAGGTCGTCAGCCGCGCCCGTCAGGCCGGGCTGGCGCTCAGCCCGCGTGACCTGTTCCAGCACCAGACGCTGCGCACCCTGGCCCAGGCTGCGGGCTGCGTGGACAGCCGCCAGGCCGACCAGCGCCCGGCTGAGGGCGAGGCACGCCTGACCCCGGTGCAGCTGCAGTTTTTCGACACGCCCATGCCGGTGCGCCAGCACTGGAACCAGGCCGTGCTGCTGGTGCCCCGCGAACCGCTGCAAGCGGCGCAGCTGCAGCAGGCCCTGGCTCAGGTGGTGGCGCAGCACGACGCCTTGCGCCTGCGCTTCACCCAGGCTGATGGCCAATGGCAGCAGCACCACGCGCCGGCCTCTGCTGGCGTGCCGCAGCTCTGGCATCGCCAGGCAGGCAGCGAGCAAGCGCTGGCTGCATTGTGCGATGAGGCCCAGCGCAGCCTGCGGCTCGATCAGGGGCCATTGCTGGCGGCGATGCTGGTGGCCATGGCCGACGGCAGTCAGCGCGTGCTGCTGGTGATCCACCATCTGGTGGTCGACGGCGTTTCCTGGCGCATCCTGCTCGAAGACCTGCAACGTGCCTGCCTGGGCCAGCCGTTGCCTGCCCGGACCAGCAGCTACCAGGCCTGGGCCGAGCGCCTGGCCGGGCATGCCGACGCCTGTGCGGGGCAACTCGATTACTGGCTGGCACTTGGCGAGGCCGGGGCGCAGGCGCTGCCACGTGACCGTGCGGTAACGCAGACGCGCGTGGCGGATGAGCGCAAGGTACGGGTCAGTTTCCCGCCGGCCTTTACCCAGGCCCTGCTGCAACAGGCGCCGAGTGCCTACCGTACGCAGGTCAACGACCTGCTGCTGGCGGCCCTTGCCCGTGCCCTGTGTAACTGGAGCGGCAATCAGCAGGTGCTGGTGCAGCTCGAAGGGCATGGCCGTGAGGAGCTGTTCGAGGATATCGACCTGACGCGTACCGTGGGCTGGTTCACCAGCCTGTATCCGGTCGCCTTGCGTCCGCAAGCACAGCCCGGTGCCTGCATCGCGGCCATCAAGGAACAACTGCGCGCCGTACCCCAGCGTGGCCTGGGCTATGGGGTGCTGCGTTACCTGGGCACACCGGCGCAACGCGAGCAACTGGCGCGCCAGGCGCAACCGCGGGTGACGTTCAACTACCTGGGCCAGTTCGACAGCCAGTTCGAGAAGGGTGCGCTGTGGCAGCCCGACCCTCAAGGGGCCGGGCAGGGGCAGGATGGCGACGCGCCGCTGGCCAACTGGCTGAGCGTGGAGGGGCAGGTCTACCAGGGCGAGCTGGGTATCAGTTTCGGCTACAGCCAGGCGATGTACGACGAGGCCACCATCGATGCCCTGGCCAGCGATTTCGCCAGCCAGCTGCGCGCGTTGGTCGATCACTGCCTGCAACCGGGGGTTGCCAGTGCCACGCCGTCGGACTTCCCGCTGAGCAATCTGGACAGCACCGGGCTCGCCGCCCTGGCAGTGGACCTGGCCCAGATCGAGGACATCCTGCCGCTGTCTCCCTTGCAACAGGGCCTGCTGTTCCATTGCCTGCATGCGGCCGCAGCCGGCGACTACATCAACCAGTTGCGCCTGGATATCGACCAGCTCGACCCGCAACGCTTCCAGGCCGCCTGGCAGGCGGCGCTGGACACCCACGCGGGGCTGCGTGCCAGCTTTCACTGGCCGGTCGACGTGCAGCAACCCGTGCAGGTGATCCGCCGCCAGTTGCAACTGCCGTTCAGCCAGCTCGACTGGCGCGACCAGGCCGCGTCGGCCGACCACCTGCAAATCCTGGCCGAGCAGCAGCGCCTGGCCATGGCCGCGACTGATCAGGCGCCCTTGCTGGGCATCACCCTGGTGCGCCTGGGCGAACAGCGCTGGCACATGATCTACACCCATCACCACCTGCTGCTCGATGGCTGGAGCCATGCCCGGTTGCTGGCTGAAGTGATGCAACGCTACCGTGGCCAGGCACCCCGCCAGGCACCTGCGCATCCACGTACCTACCTGGCCTGGCTGGCCACGCGTGACCGCCAGCAGGACCAGTCGTTCTGGCAGGCGCAGCTGCAGGGCATGCAGGCGCCAACACTGCTCGCCAGCCAGCGCCGCAGCGTTGAAGCGGCTGGCTACGGCCTGTGGCAGCAACGCCTTGGCAGCGCTGCATCGGCGCAGATCAAGGCGGCGGCGCGGGCGCGCAAGGTTACCGTCAATACATTGGTGCAGGCGGCCTGGCTCTTGCTGCTGCAACGGCACTGCCGTCAGGACACCGTCTGCGTCGGTGTTTCGGTATCGGGGCGGCCTTCTCAGTTGCCGGGCATCGAGGCGCAACTGGGGCTGTTCATCAACACCGTGCCGTTGGTGGCCGCCCCGCGCCTTGAGCAGCGCCTGGACGACTGGCTGCAACAGCTGCAGGCCAGCAACCTGGCACTACGCGAGCACGAATACACACCACTGGCCGACATCCAGCGCTGGGCGGGCAGGGCTGGCGAGGCACTGTTCGACACCTTGCTGGCGTTCGAGAACTACCCCGTGGCCGAGGTGCTGCAAGGTGGCGGTGACGGGCCGCGCTTCGGTGTGCCGGACAGCCACGAGCAACCCCACTACGCCTTGACCCTGTCGGTGGGCATGGGTGAGCAGTTGCAGGTCGACTATCGCTTGCGCCACGACGCTTTCAGCCTGGCCGACGTGCAGCGCCTGGCCGACCAGTTTGGCCACCTGTTGCAGGCGATCGCTGGCGCTGGCAACCCATGCCTGGCTGAGCTGAGCCTGCTGGATGCCGCCAGCCATCAGCGTTGCCAGGGTCAATGGCAGGCCGCTGAAGGTACTGTTCCGGCACTGGGCGTACACCAGCTGATCGAGGCCCAGGCGGCGCGCAACCCGCGGGCCGTGGCGGTGGTTGCCGAGGACGGCACGTTGGATTACGGCCAGCTCAACGGCTTGGCCAACGCCTGGGCGCAACAGTTGATCGCGCGGGGTGTCGGCCCCGAGGACCTGGTAGGGCTGTGCAGTGAGCGAGGCCTGACGATGGTTGTCGGCCTGCTGGCGATCCTCAAGGCCGGTGCCGGCTACGTGCCGCTGGACCCGCAATACCCGCGTCAGCGTCTGCAGGACATGCTCGACGACAGCGCCGTCAGGCTGGTGCTGGGCACCCGTAGCGCCGCGCAGCCACTGGCGCTGGCAGGCACGGCCCAGTGGTTGTGGCTGGACCAGCCCCTGGCGCCGCAGGACGATAACCCTGCGCCGCGAGCCACCGCCGACAACCTGTTGGGGTTGATCTACACCTCCGGCTCCACCGGTCGCCCCAAGGGTGTGGCCCTGACCCATGGCGCCATCGCCGCGCACATCGCGACCATGGTCGGCCAGTATCAGGTGACGGCGCAGGACCGCTTCGTGCACTTCGCTTCGATCAACTTCGACTGGGGCACTGAGCAATGGTTGTTGCCGTTGAGCCAGGGCGCCTGCTGCATCGTGCGTGGCGATGAGATCTGGACCGCGGCCCAGGCATTCGAGGTGATCGAGCGCGAGCGCGCCAGCGTGGTCTACTTCCCCACCCAGTACGCCTGTCAGTTGGCCGAGTGGGCGCATCAGCAGGGCCGGGCACTGCCGGTGCGCTGCATGAACGTGGCCGGGGAGGCGCTGGCGCGTGAAGGCTTCGAGCGAATCCAGGCCCACTTGCAGCCGCAGCGTATCGTCAACGGCTACGGCCCTACCGAAACAGTGATCACCCCGCTGCTGTGGCAGGCCGACGGGTCTACCCGCATCGACACCGGCTATGCGCCGATCGGAACGCCGGTGCCGGGGCGTACCGCTTACCTGCTCGATGCAGCCTTGCAACTGCTCGATACCGGCACTGACGGCGAGCTGTATATCGGTGGCCCCTGCCTGGCGCGTGGTTACTTTGGCCAGGCGGCGCTGACCGCTGAACGTTTCGTGCCCGACCCCTACGACGCGGTCGGCGGGGGCCGCCTGTACCGCAGTGGTGACCTGGTGCGGCAGCAGGCCAATGGCGAGCTGGTGTTCATCGGCCGCCTGGACCACCAGGTGAAAATCCGCGGTTTCCGCGTCGAGCCCGGTGAAGTCGAAGCCTGCCTGCTGGCCCTGCCTGAGGTGCGCGAGGCCGTGGTGATGCCGGGCGGTCAAGGTGCCGACCTGTACCTGGCCGCCTGGTTGGTACCGGTCAGCGGTTCGCAGGCCGATGCCGGGCTGCGTCAGCGCATTCTCGACGCGCTGCGCGCCGTGCTGCCGCCCTACATGGTGCCGTCACGCCTGCAACTGCTCGATAGTTTGCCGCTGAACCCCAACGGCAAGGTCGACCGCAAGGCATTGCCGTCGATCGAGGTCGACACCTCTGAAGCAGCGTTCAGTGCGCCCCTGGATGCGCTCGAACGCGAGGTCGCCCAGGCCTGGGCCAGTGTGCTGGGCAGGCGCGAAGTGGGCCGTTTCGAGCACTTCTTCGAGGCTGGTGGCCACTCACTGCTGGCCACGCAGGTGGTGGCGCGGCTGCACCGCGACGGCCACACCGGGGTCGGTGTACGCGACCTGTTCAGCGCCCCGCGCTTGTGTGATTTCGCTCAGCGCCTGCGCCAGGCGCAGCCGGTAAGCGATGCCGGCCCGCAACTGCGCGCACTGGGCGTCAAGGCCAGCGCACCGCTGTCGCTGGCCCAGCGCCGGTTGTGGATTGCCGAACAGTTTGCCCTGGGTAGCGGGGCGTACGGCATGCCGCTGGGCCTGCGCCTGGACGGGCCGTTGCAGCCCGCATGCCTGAAGCAGGCCTTGCAGGTGCTGGTGCAGCGCCACGAAGTGCTGCGCAGCGCGGTGGCCTGTGACGACGAAGGTGAACCGCTGCTGGTGATCCAGGCGGCGGTCGACCTGGACCTGCCAGTGGACGACCTGAGCCTTTTGGCTGCCGCCGAGCAACAGCTGCGCGTGCTTGAAGCGCAACTGGCCAACGTGCGTCAGCCGGTGCCCCTGGACCAGGCGCCGATGCTGCGTGCACGCCTGCTGCGCCTGTCCGGCGACGCCCATGTGCTGCTGCTCAACATGCATCACATCATTTCCGATGGTTGGTCGATGGCGCTGATGGTCAACGAACTGATCGCCAGCTACAGCGCCCTTGCCCGTGGCCAGGCGCCCGTGCTCGCGCCGCTGGTGCTGCAGTACTCCGACTATGCGCTATGGCAGGCCGAGCGCGAGCGTGCCGGGCTGCTGCAGGCCCCGGCGCAGTGGTGGCGCACGGCCTTGCACGGTAGCAGCGGGCGCTTGCAGTTACCCACTGACTTGCCGCGCCCGGCCAAGGCGTCCCAGGCGGGGGAGAACCTCTATCACGAGCTGCCGCCGACTACGGTCGTGGCGGTACGCGAACGGGCCGCGCAATTGGGCGTGACCCCCTACATGCTGCTGCTGGCGGCGTTCCAGCTGCTGATGCACCGCGCCAGCGGCCAGCACGACCTGCTGCTCGGGGCGGATGTCGCCGGCCGCGAACACCCCGACCTTGAGGCGCTGATCGGCTTCTTCGTCAATGTTCTGCCACTGCGCTCGCAACTGGACGAACAACTGGACTTCGCCGCGTGGCTGGCGCGCACCCGCACCACCTTGCTCGATGCCAGCGAGCAGCAGGCGCTGCCGTTCGACCTGATCGTCGAGGCTGCTGGCGCGCCGCGCCACCCAGGCATGAACCCGCTGGTGCAGGTGCTGTTCGTGATGAACGACATGCCGGTGGCGCATGGCGGCCTGGCCGACCTGAGTGTGCAGGTGCTGCCGCAGGCGGGCGGCTATTCGAAATTCGACATGGCGCTGTTCATCGACCCGGTCGCGGACGGCTGGCGCGTCACCTGGCAGTACGCCACACAGCTGTTCAAGGCAGAACGGGTCCAGGCACTGCTGCGTGGCTGGCTGGACATCCTGGGCCAGGTGCTGGGCAACCCACACATCCAACTGAGAGAGATCACTATGGCGGTTCACAGTGAAATCGTGGCGGCGCCTGCCGCTGCCGGCGGGCAACCCAAAAAGGACAAGCTGGGCAGTTTCCTCAAGCGCGGCGCCGGCACGCCAAGCCGGCCGGCCAGCGCAGTGCGCGAGGCTGCGATGGTACCGGGGCAGGCGTTTCCGTTGCTGATCGAGCCGGTCGATCCCGGCGTGAGCCTGACCGACTGGGTGGTGAAGCACCGTGCCGAGATCGAACGCAAACTGGTGGCTCATGGCGGCATTCTGTTCCGCGGTTTCGGCTTGCAGACCCCGCAGGACTTCGAGGCCTTCGCCGAGGCTGTGCAGCCTGGGCTGTACGGCCAGTACGGTGACCTGCCTAAGAAGGAAGGCGGCAAGAACACCTACCGCTCTACGCCGTATCCGGAGCAGAAGATGATCCTCTTCCACAACGAAAGTGCCCACCAGGACCGCTGGCCGCGCAAACAGCTGTTCTTCTGTGAACTGCCTTCGCCGG
This sequence comes from Pseudomonas sp. Marseille-Q5299, assembly GCF_943737035.1. NCBI lineage: Bacteria > Pseudomonadati > Pseudomonadota > Gammaproteobacteria > Pseudomonadales > Pseudomonadaceae > Pseudomonas > Pseudomonas sp. Marseille-Q5299. The sequence goes on along the minus strand of NZ_CALSFR010000001.1, from coordinate 228,804 downwards.
TTGGCGGTGCCACCCCGGTGGTCGATTGCCGGCAGATGTATCAGCGCCTGCCCGCACCCCTGCGCCAGCGTTTCGAGGACAAGGGCCTGCTCTACGTACGTACTTTCACCGACAAGCTGGACGTGTCCTGGCAGCATTTTTTCAAGACCGACTCGCGTGCGGATGTCGAGCGCCGTTGCCAGGCGTCGGGTATCCAGTGGCGCTGGCTGGACAACGACGAACTGCAGATCCGCACGCCTTGCCCGGCGGTGATCGAGCACCCGGTCAGCGGTGAGAAGAGTTTCTTCAACCAGGTGCAACTGCACCACGTGTTCTGCCTGGATGCCGACGTGCGCGAGGACTTGTTGGCGCTGTATGGCCTGGAGCGCATGCCGCGTCAGGTGTACTACGGCGATGGCAGCCCGATCGAAGACGCCGACATGGCGTTGATCGGTGAGCTGTACGAGGCGTGCGCGGTGCGTTTCGACTGGCAGGCCGGTGATGTGATCCTGCTCGACAACATGCTGGCCGCACATGCCCGCGACCCGTTCCAGGGGCCACGCAAGATCGTCGTCGCCATGGGCGACATGATGCAACGTGCCGACCTTGAAACCCTCACCTTGAACCGCACAGGAGTGCAAGCATGAACATCACCGTTGAATCGAGCGGCCTGCCGTTGTTGCCCATGCAGGTGCTCGAGCTGACTGCACTGCCTGCCCGCTGGCAGGACGCGGCGCGCTGCATCACCTTGCAGCTCGACAGCGTCCCGGCGCCCGCCGCGCTGCGGGCTGCCCTGCAGCTGTGGCAGGGCCAGCACGACGCGCTGCGCCTGCGCATCGGCCAAGCCGCCGGTTATCGCGGCCTGCGTCAGTTTTTTCAGCGCGAGGCGGCAGCGGTGGACCTGACGTGGCTGGCGGCGGGCGATACCGCCGGCCGCCAGGCCTGGTTCGAGCGTGAGGTGGATGTGCAGGCCGGGGCGGGCGTCGCCGTGCTGGTGTGCGAGCAGGCCGAGGGGCGCTGCCAGTTGGTGCTTGGTGTGCTCGCTGCGCTGGTTGACGCTGCCAGCCTGCCGGCCCTGGCTGCAAGCCTTGCGGCGATCTGCCAGGGCACACTGGGAACAGCCGAAGACGGCGATTTCGAACAGTACCTGCAGTGGCGCAGCGAGGTGGTGGTGGATGAAGACGCCAGCACTGCGCGCAGCTACTGGAACGCGCTGAACGGCAAGCCCGCAAGCGCCCAGCAACTGCCCCGGCGCCCCCCCCAAGGCAGCCCGCGCGGTGAGCGCGCGCAGGCCCGCGCCGCGCTTGCCCCGGCCGTTGTGCAGCACCTGGCCGGCCTTGGCCTGCCCTTGGACATGGTGTTGCAGGCAGCCTGGTGGCTGCTGCTGGCGCGGCTCGATGGTCAGCCTGCGCAGGTGGTGAACTGGTGCCACGACAGCCGCGGCGACTACACCTATTTCGCCGACAGTGCAGGGGTGTATCACAAGCAGCTGCCGGTGCTTGTCGACTACCAGGCCGAGCAGCCACTGCGTACCTGGCTGCACGGCCTGGCCGCGCAGTTGGAGCAGCATGCAGTTTGGCAGGAATACTTCACCCCCGAGCACACGCCCGCGCTGGAGCCTGCCGCCATCGGTTTTCGCCTGATCCCCGCCTGCCCGCCGCTGGCCGGTGGTTGGCAGGTAGTGGGCATGGACGCGCCGAGGGTCGGCCCCGACCTGCTGCTGCAAGTCGACAGCGACCGCGCAGCGCCACAGGCGCTGTTGCAGTACTGGGCCTCGTGGCATAGCCCGGCACTGGCGCAGCTACTGCTCGAGCAGTACGTAACGCTGCTGGCAAGCATCGCTCAGACACCAGACGCGGCCTTGGCCAGCCTGGGCCTTGTCGGTGAGCAACAGCGTCGCCTGGTGCTTGAGCGTAACGCCCAGGCTGCACTGCCAGCGGTCACCGAACTGCTGCCCGAACGGGTCGCCCGCTGGCTGCGCGAACAGCCCCAGGCGCTGGCGATCATCGATCAAGGGCAGGGGTGGAGCTGGCAGCAGCTCGACCAGCTGGCCACTGCGCTGGCCGCCCACCTGCAGGCCCAGGGCGTTGGCAGCGCCAGCGTTGTCGGCCTGGCCCTGCCGCGCTCGGCGCACTGGCTGGCGGCGGTACTGGCCTGCTGGAAGTGCGGCGCTGCATACCTGCCGCTGGACCCGCTCTGGCCCGCAGCGCGACGCGAGCAGGTCAGCCGCCTGGCCGGCGCGCAGTTGCAGATCGATGCCACGCTGTTCGAGCAGTTGGCGGACACCTCTGCGCCGTTCGAGGCGCAAGCGCTCACGGCCAATACGGCGGCCTATGTGCTGTTTACCTCGGGTTCGACCGGTGAGCCCAAGGGGGTGGTCATCGAACACGGGCAACTGGCCGGGTACCTGCAGGCCGCTGAGCAGGCCTTGGACCTTTCGGCCTGCAGGCACTTTGCGTTCAGCGCCACGGTGGCGGCTGACCTCGGTCATACCAGCCTGTTCGGCGCCTTGCAGGTTGGCGCCACCTTGCACGTTGCCAGCGACGCAGTGATGCAGGACCCGGCGGCCTTTGCCGCGTTCGTGCGCAACGAAGGTATCGATTGCCTGAAGATCGTGCCGTCGCACTTGGCGGCGCTGCTCGACAGCGCGCAGCCCAGCCTGCCAGCGACCCTGGTACTGGGCGGCGAAGCGCCGAGTGCGCAGTTGCTGGCGCGCATCGCACGGCTGGCGCCTCAGGCTCGGGTGTTCAACCACTATGGCCCGACCGAGGCCACCGTCGGCGTGCTGGTCCAGCCACTGCGGGCCGAGACGCCGATGGCGAGCCTGGGCCAGGTGCTGGCCGGCAACCGCGTTTACTTGCTGACGCCTGCAGGGCAACTGGCGGGCGTGGGTGAGCTGGGCGAACTGCATGTGGCCGGGCGCCAGCTGTGCCGGGGCTATCTGGGGGCCGAGCAGGGGGCGTCGTGCTTTATCGACAACCCATTGCAAGCCGGCGAGCGCCTGTACCGCAGCGGTGACCTGGCCCGTTACCAGGCCGATGGCAGCATCCTGCTGCAGGGGCGGCAGGATCACCAGGTGAAGATTCGCGGGTTCCGTGTCGAGTTGGCCGAAGTGGAAGCGCGCCTGCTGGAGATCGACGGGGTGGCGCAGGGGGCGGTGCTGGCGATCGAAACCCAGCCCGGGCAACTGGAACTGCTGGCTTGCTACGCCGTGCACGGCGAAGCCGAAGGGCTCGATGAAGCCTCGCTGCGTGCGCGGCTGGCCGATTGCCTGCCAGCGGCCATGGTACCGACGCAGCTGCGTTGCCTGCCGAGCCTGCCGCGCCTGGCCAACGGCAAGCTCGACCGTCGCGCGCTGCTGCAGCTGCCGCAGCAGCAGGGTGGCCAGCAGGATGCACCACAGGATGCATTGCAGGCGTTGCTGGCCCAGCGCATGGCGCAGTTGCTCGGGCGCGACAGCATCGGTATCCACACCGACTTCTTCGCTGCCGGCGGCCATTCGCTGCTGATCATCAAGCTGGTGGCAGGGATTCGTAAGTTGTTGAACTGTGAAGTGGCGCCGGCGCTGGTCTTCGAGCACCCCACAGTGGCGGGGCTGGCCGAGGCGTTGCAGGCCAACGAGGCAAATCGCGGGCAGTTGCTCAAGATTGCCCAGGCGCGCCTGCAACTGGAGCGCATGAGCCCTGAGGAAAAGGAGCAGATGCTGGCCAAGGCGAAGAACCTTACGGCATAGCTCAGACAGCGTTTGATAGGGCTGCTACGCAGCCCATCGCCGGCAAGCCGGCTCCCACAGGTACAGGGCAGAACTCAAGAACCGCGCTGTACCTGTAGGAGCCGGCTTGCCGGCGATGGGCCGCAAAGCGGCCGCAAATCTATTGACCGACTGGCATTAGCCTTCCGGTTTTTCATGAGTGCGAGGTTAGGCAGCCCCGAGCCATCGACCAATTGAACGCAAATGAAAAAAGTTATCAGTTTTTTTCACGTTCGTGCGTCTTACCTGTAAGCCGCTGAAAACGCGTCGCTCGAACGCGTAAGGCCCTTATAGAAACGGTACGTCGAGACCGTCACCTACACACTCATAGAACAGTCGGAGTCAGTTGCGCACATGAAGTCCAAACGTATGCGAAACAAGGGGGCAGCCTTGGCCGCCGGGCCATCGAAGTGGAGCCTGCGGGCTTCGGCACTGGTGCTGAGCGTGGCCATGGCCCATGCCCATGCCCAGCCGGTTGCGGTGGACATCGCAGCCCAGCCATTGGACCAGGCCCTGATCGCCCTTGGCCAGCAGACCGGCCTGCAGATGGTCTACTCGCCCGACCTGGTCAGCGGCAAGCGTGCACCCAAGGTCAGCGGCACCATGGAGCCGGACCAGGCCCTGGCGCAACTGCTGGAAGGCGCAGGCCTTACCTACCGCATCGAGAACAATTCGGTCCTGTTGATCAGCACCGACACCAGTGATGTCGGCGCCGGTGCTCTGGTTATCGGCGAAACCACCATCATGGGCCAGGGGATGGGCCAGGCTACCGAGAACACCGGCTCCTACACACCGGGCCTGACCAGCGTCGGCTCGAAGAGCCCGACCTCGTTGAAGGAAACCCCGCAATCGGTGTCGGTGATCACCCGCCAGGTCATCGAAGACCGCCAGTTCACCGACATCAACGATGCGATGAAGGCCGTGCCGGGTGTGACCGTGCAGAGCAACACCTTCCGTATCCAGGACTTCTATTCACGCGGCTTCCCGATCCAGAACATCCAGCTCGACGGCGCCGCCCCCATGGCGTTGGGCACCACCGCCGGCAGCTTTTACGCGTCGAACATCTACGACATCGCCGAGTTCGACCATGTCGAAGTGCTGCGTGGTGCCAGCGCACTGTTTGGCGGCACCGGTGACCCGGGCGGTATCATCAACCTGGTGCGCAAGCGCCCGCTGGACTTCTACCAGCTCAAGTTCACCGCCTCGGCGGGCAGCTGGGACAACTACCGCAGCGAGCTGGACGTGACCGGCCCGCTGGGCTTCGATGGCAAGCTGCGTGGCCGTATGGTGGTGGCCTACCAGGACCGCCAGTACTTCGTCGACAACCGTGCCACCGACAAGCCGTTCTTCTATGGCGTGCTTGAAGCCGATGTCACCGACGACACCATGCTCACCGCAGGCTTGCGTTTCAACAAGGTCCACGAGACCGGCACCGCCTCGGCCGTGCCACGCTACAGCAACGGTGCAGACCTTGGCCTGCCGCGCCATACCGGCCTGTCTACCACTTGGGCGTACGCGGACGGCTTTTCCCGCGAGTATTTCGCCAAGATCGACCATCGCCTCAATGATGATTGGAAGCTCAACCTCAGCTACACCAACATCTACGACACCATCACCACCAACAACGCCACCACGCTGGGCTCTGTTAACCCGGTCACCGGCACCGGCGTGACCCGCTACGGCACCTACAACACCCAGTGGAGCGAGCAGAACCTCTGGGACGTCAACGTCTCCGGCGACTTCAGCATGTTCGGCCTCGACCACCGCCTGGTGGTGGGTGGCGACTATCAAGAGATCGACAGCCGCTGGCGCGGCACTGGCCGCTTCACCACTGCCGGCGGCCCGGTCAATGTATTCGATCCCGATTCCACCCCATGGGATGATCCAGGCGCCCGGCCGGTCATCAGCCGCGACTACAAGCCCAACAGCCAGACCCAATACGGCCTGTACTCGAGCCTGCGCCTGCAACTGGCCGAGCCGTTGCACCTGATCGTCGGTGCCCGTGCACAGCGCTACAAGTTCGACCAGACCTACCAGACGGCAGACGCCACCGGGTCGACCTGGACCCAGCAGTCGCGGGTGGACATGCGCGAACCGACCAAGGTCACCCCGTTTGGCGGCATCGTCTATGACCTGACGGACGAATGGGCGGCCTATGCCAGCTACGCCGAGATCTTCAAGCCACAGCAGAACTTGCTGGCCGGGCCTGCGACCTCTGGCAGCACCCTCGACCCGATGACCGGCAAAACCTACGAGACCGGCATCAAGGGCGAGCTGTTTGGCGGTGCGGTCAACACCAGCATTGCGCTGTACTACACCAAGCGTGAAGACCAGGCGGTGCAGGACCCGAACTACCCATTGAGCCAGGTGGCATTCGGCGGTAACTGCTGTTACGTCAATGGTGGGGAAACCATCAGCAAGGGCATCGACATGGAAATCTCCGGCGAAATCCTGCCGGAATGGATGATGATGGCCAGCTACACCCTCAACATCAACAAGAACCGCGACACGGGCTCTGCGCTAAGCACCGTCACGCCCAAGCACATGGCCAAGCTGTTCACCACCTACCGCTTGCCGGGTGTGCTGAACGACTTCCGCGTCGGGGGTGGCGTGGACATCCAGAGTGCGACCAAGGTCAGCGGCACCGCAGCGACCTACGATAGCCTGGGCAACGTAGTGCAGTCCGACGTGCCTTTCGAATACCAGCAGAGCGGTTATGCGATCTGGAACGCGATGGTCGACTACCGTATCGACGAGCACTGGAACGTGACCCTCAACGGCAACAACCTGTTCGACAAGAAGTACTACCAGACAGTCGGTACCTCGACCTACGGCAACTACTATGGCGATCCACGCAACTTCATGCTGACGGTACGGGCGACGTACTGATTTCAGTCAGCGTAATCAGGGCCGCTTTGCGGCCCATCGCCGGCAAGCCAGCTCCCACAGGTACAGCGCAGTTCTTGAGGTCTGCGCTGTACCTGTGGGCCGGCTTGCCGGCGATGGGCCGCAAAGCGGCCCCAGATTCGCATCAGGCCAGCACCTGCTCCAACCAGCATCCTGCCGCGGCATACACCTCGCCAGTCGCTCCGGTGATCCCCGACATGCGCAGAAAGTCGTGGGTCAGCCCCGCCTCTATGCGCAGGGTGGTCGGTGTGCCGCTCGCCTCAAGCTTGCGCGCATAGTCCAGGCCTTCATCGAACAACGGGTCGTACTGGGCCAGGTTCACATACGCCGGCGCCATGGCCGGCAGCGCCGGGTGCAGCAGAGGCGAGGCGCGCCAGTCATTGTGCGCCTGGGCGGCGCCCAGGTAATGGTCATAGAACCAGTCCAGTGTGCCGCTCTCCAGCAGATAACCCTCGGCATACCGCTGGTGCGAGGCGCGCCGGGTATTGCTTTCGGCCACAGGGTAAAACAGTAGCTGCGCTTTCACTGCCATGGCCTGCGGGTGTTGCGCGGCTTCGATCGCCAGCACCGTGGCCAGGGTTGCCCCCGCGCTGTCGCCGGCCAGCACCAGCGCGCTCGGCAGGCCCAGTTCGGTGGCGCTGTGCTGCAGCCAGCTGGCGGCGTCCTGGCAGTCGTGCAGGGCCGTAGGGAACGGCTGCTCCGGCGCCAGCCGGTAGTGCGCAGCGAACACCGCATAGTCACCCAGGCAGGCCAGGCGCCGGCACACGCAGTCATGCGAGTCCAGGCTGCCGACCACATAGCCACCGCCATGCAGGTAGAGCAGGGTGGCCTTGGGCGTGACGCCCGGGCGCACGTAGAGGCGGGCGGGCAACTGCGCACCATCGCGGCAACTGAACTGCAGGGCGCGCACCTCGACGTGGGCGGGGGGTCGGGGTCGAGCAGGCGCGAGGCGTTTTCAAATTCCGCCCGCGCCTGGGCGATGCCCAACTGATGCATGGGCTGGCTCTTGCCCGTCAGGCGGCCGAGTTCGGCCAGTTCCAGGAACGCTTCCAGATCGCAATCCAGGGACATTCGGGTTTCCTTCACATTGTTGGATAAGGGCCCGGCCGCGCAGGGCGGCCGGGCGCAGGCTCACAGGGTTGGTGCGGCCACCGGCTGCAGGCGGTGAAGCACGGTTTCGAGCAGTGCACCATGGCTGACGATGGCGTAGTGATCTGCGGCCAGGCACTGGCTGGAGTGGATCGCGTGGCGCGCTTCGAAGGCCTGGCAGACGCCCGCTTCGCTGCTCTGTGCCCACCAGCAGTCCAGGCTGGCGCGTACCGCAGGCAGGGCGTGCACTTGCAGCGACAGGGCCTTGAGGGTCATGGCGACGGTAAACGTGCGCGCCAGATCCTCGCTGCTTTGCAGGCCGTCCATGGCCTCTGCGCCCAGGCTCCGCTCGATCAGTGCCTGCAGCTGCGTGGCATCGGCATTGGCCGCTACCGGGAACAGCGGCAGGCTGTCGGCCGGGCGGCCACTGACCACGGCGAGGAAGGCGCGCAGGTCGCCGCCGCAGTCTTCGTCCAGCGCCGCACCTGGCTCACCCGGTACATACGGGTCAACCAGACCAAGCAGGTCGATCTGCTGGCCCTGGCTCTCCAGCTCGCGGGCCACCAGTAGCGCCAGGGTGCCACCCAGCGACCAGCCCAGCAGGCGGTAGGGGCCTTGGGGCTGCTTCTGGCGGATGTACTGGGCGTAGTCGATGGCCATGGCTTCGAGCGACTCGTCCTGCCACTGGCGGTCGAGCAGCATGCGGTTCTGCAGGCCATAGACACTGCAAACGCCGTCCAGCCGCTGAGCCAGTGCGCGGTAGTCGAACACCGTGCCGAAGCCTGCATGCAGGCAGAACAGCGGTGCCTGGCGTTCGACCTTGCGGTTGAGCAGCAGCAGTGGGTCGAGCGCCGCCTGCTCGCGCGCCTCGGCCGGGCACAGTTCGGCGATGGTCGGGCGGGCGATCAGGTCGCGCAGCTTCAGGTTCAGGCCCAGTTGCGGTTGGTTGCGCAAGCGCGAGAGCACCTTGAGCACACCCAGTGAATCGCCCCCCAGTTCGAAGAAATGATCACTCACCCCAACCTGCTCCAGGCCCAACACATCGGCCCATATCGCCGCCAGCGCACGCTGGCGGTCATCCGCCGGTGCCTGGTACTGGCGTTCGCACATGAGAGGCTCGGGCAGTGCGCGGCGATCGACCTTGCCATTGGGGGTTAGCGGCAAGGCATCGAGCACCATCAGTTGCGCCGGTACCATGTAGTCCGGCAGTACCTGGCGCAGGTACTCGAGCATCGGGATGACAGCCCGCTCGCCGTCGCCACGTACCACGTAACCGACCAGCTGCTTACCGTTGGCACCCTCGCGCGCCACCACCACGGCATCGAGCACGTTGGCGATATCGCGCAGGCGCGCCTCGATCTCACCCAGTTCGATGCGAAAACCGCGGACCTTCACCTGATTGTCCAAACGCCCGAGGTAGTCGAACACCCCGTCCGGGCGCTGGCGTACCAGGTCACCGGTGCGGTACAGGCGCCCGCCAGTGGCGCTGAACGGGTCGGCGACGAAGCGCTCGGCACTCAGCCCCGGGCGGCGGTGATAGCCACGGGCAAGGCCCTCGCCACCGATGTACAGCTCGCCGGCCAGGCCTGCCGGCAGCGGGTTGAGGCAATCATCCAGTACATGCAGCGTGCGGTTGCCCACGGCCACGCCAATGGGTGCATACACCGCTTCGCAGCGCGCCGTCACCGGCACCTTCCACAGCAGTGGGGTGACCACGGTTTCGGTAGGGCCGTAGCCGTTGGTGAGGTACTGCGGTTTGAGCACCTGCTTGACCTGCTCGAAGTTGGCATCGGCCACTGCATCGCCGCCGAAGCAGTAGATGCGCACAGGGGGCGGGGCCGGTTGTGCCTGGCCATATTCGGCCAGTTGCTGAAGATAGGCCGGCGGGAAGCAGGCGATGCTGATGGCCTCGGCATGCAGCACGTCCCAGGTCTGCTGCGGGGTCCACAGGGTGTTGCCACGCACCACCAGCAAGCCCCCGCTGATCAGGGTCGACAGCCAGCGCTCCTGGGCACCGTCGAAGGCGAACGACATGAACAGCAGTTCGCGGGTCGACGGGCCCATTTCATAGCGTTCGATGATCGCCTGGCAGTGCATGCGCAGCGGGCCTCGGGCCACGGCCACGCCCTTGGGGTTACCGGTGGAGCCGGAGGTGTAGATCATGTAACTGAGCTGATCGTCCAGCGCCTGCTGTTGCGGCGCGTGACGCTGCGCGGACAGCTCGCACCGGTCCAGGTCCAGGCGGCGCTCGGGGGCGATGCCCAGGCGCTCGCCGATAACGCTGTCGGTCAGCAACAGGGCCACGTCGGCGTCGCCGATGATCCACTGCAGGCGTTCGGCGGGGTAATCGATGTCCAGCGGCACATAGGCCGCGCCAGCCTTCATCACCGCGTAGAAAGCAACGATGGTGCGCACCGAGCGGTCCAGGGCGATGCCCACCCGGTCCTCGCGCCCGATACCGCGTTCGAGCAGGGTCCAGGCCAGGCGGTTGGCCTGCTCTTCCAATTGCCCGTAGGTCAGTTGCACCCCGTCGCAGCGCACTGCCACCTGGTCTGCACGCTCCTTTGCATGACGGCCGATCAGGCTGGCCAGGTCATGCTGTGCTGTATCGCAGGGCTGTGCGTGTGGCTGCACGACGGTGTCGAGCAGGCCGAGCGTGCCGACTGCCGCCTCGGGGTGGCTCAGCAGGCGTTCGAGCAAGGCTTCGAAGTGGCGGCGGATGGCCTGCACCTGCTGCGCCTGGAAATGGTCCAGGCGGTAGAGGAACTCGATACGCAGGCGGGTATTGAGGTGCACCGCCAAGTCCATCGGGTAGTTGGTGACGTCGCGCAGTTGCGCTTCGCCGAAACGCAGGCCGGCGGCACCGGCCGATTGCAGGCGTTCATCGATGGGGTAGTTCTCGAACACGATGATGCTGTCGAACAGCGCCTGGCCGTTGCTCTGGGCCCAGCGCTGGATGTCCACCAGCGGCGTGTGCTCGTGGTCGCGCACTTCCAGGTTGCAGGTCTGCAACTGTTGCAGCCAGTCCTGCACCGCTTGTGCCGGGTGCGGTGCCTGGATGATCGGCAAGGTGTTGATGAACAGCCCCAGCAGGCTGTCGGCACCCGGGAGGCTGGCCGGGCGACCGGACACGGTGGCGCCGAAGCACACGGTCTGTTGGCCGGTGTAACGTTGCAACAGCAGCACCCAGGCAGCCTGCACCAGGGTGTTGGGGGTTACGCGCAGGCGCTGGGCCTGCTCGCGCAGCCAGGTGGTGCGCTGCTCGTCCCAGTGCAGGTAGAGCGCGCCGTGGCCTTCCTGGGCGCTGCGGCTGCCGGCCGCACCGGCCAGCTGGGTGGGGGCCTGCAGCTCGGCCAGGCGTGGCCGCCAGAAGGCTTCGCTGGCCTGTTGCGCCGGCGCCTGCAGCCAGCGGATGTAGTCGCTGTAGCGGCCTTGCTGAGCCGGCAACGGCTGGCCGGCGTAGCACTGGAACAGTTCACCGAGCAGGCGTGACTGGCTCCAGCCATCCATGAGCATGTGGTGGCTGGTCAGGATCAGTTGGTGGCGCTCGTCATCCAGGCGCACCAGCAACAGGCGCAGCAGGGGCGGGGCGAGCAGGTCGAACGGGCGGCGGCGCTCGGCTTCGGCGGCGGCGGCCAGGCGCGCCGGCTCGACGGCCTGGCCACGCCAGTCCAGCTCCCGGGCGTCGAGCTGGCCCTGGCGCAGCACCACCTGCAGTGGCTCGCTCAGCTGCGGCGCCTGCCAGAAGGCACTGCGCAGCATCTCGTGGCGCTCCACCAACCGGCCCCAGGCGGCGATGAAACGCGGCGCCTCCAGGCCTTGGACCTCGACGCTGGTCTGGTTGATGTAGAAGTCCCCGGCACCGGCATCCTGGGTGTGGAACAGCATGCCCTGCTGCACGGTGGACAGCGGGTAGATGTCCTCGACCTGGTCGCAGGCGAAGGGCAACAGGGCCAGCTGGGCCTGGCTCAGGCGGGCCAGCGGCACGTCCGAAGGGGTCAGGCCCCGGCGCACGCCCTGGCCGCACAGGGCCACGACCTCGCGCAACTCGGCGGCGTAGTCATCGGCCAGGCGCTGCAGTTGAGCCGGCTCGAACATGCGCTGGCTGAAGCTCCAGTTCAAGCGCAGCTCGCCGTCGAACACCTGGCCATTGAGTGCCAGCCAGTTCTGCAGCGGTGCATCGGCGCTGTGTTCGCGGCCTTTGTCTGCCGGGATCGGCCGCATCAGCGTGGCGGCATCGTCGTTGCCACTGTCGAACTGGCCCAGGTAGTTGAAGGTGATACGCGCAGCGGGCAGCGCGGCCAGGGCCTCACGTATTGCCGGGCTGGCGAAGCTGCGCAGGGCACCGAAGAACGCACCTTTGCCCGGCAGGGCGCGCAAGTGTTCCTTGGTCAGCATGATCGCTTCGGCCAGCGAGCTGCCGGCGCTGATGCGGGCCGGGTAGAGGCTGGTCAGCCAGCCGACGCTGCGGGTCAGGTCGGCCTCGACGTCGGCGAAGGCTTCGCGGCCATGGCCTTCGAGTTCCACCAGATGGTCATCGGCGCCGGTCCAGCGTTGCAGCACGCGGGCGAGGGCGGCCAGCAGCAGGTCGTTGATCTGCGTGCGGTAGGCGGCCGGGCAATCCTTGAGCAGGCGCGTGGTGGTCGCGGCATCCAGATGGGTGGTGACGCTGCGGCTGTCGCGCAGGCGCAGCGCAGCGTCGGCATCGATCACCGGCAGCGTGCTGTCGATATCGGCGCACTGGCGTTGCCAGAAGGCGGCTTCCTGCTCCCCGGCCGGGCTCTGTGCGTGCGCTTGCAGGCGCAGGGCCCAGTCCTGCACCGACAGGGTACGCGGTGGCAGCGCGCAGGCCTGGCCGGCAGCCGCCTGGGAATAGGCACTTTGGAGGTCTTCAAGCAGGATGCGCCAGGACACACCGTCAACGGCCAGGTGGTGGATCACCAGCAGCAGGCGCAGCTCACCGTCGACCACCCCTTGCACTGCGCGCAGCAACGGGCCTTGGGCCAGGTCGAGGCTGCCCTGAGCACGGTCGCACAGGCCCTGCCAGCTGTCGCCCTGGCTTGGTTCGAACAGCCAGAGCACGTCGTCGTCGGGCACGTGCGGGGCAAAGTGTGCCTGCCACTCGCCTTGCACCTGGCTGAAGCGCAGGCGCAAGGCATCGTGGGTGGCCAGCAGTGCAGCGAGTGCCTGGCGCACATGGGCCGGGGCCAGCGCCTGGTTGGCCTTGAGCATCACCGACTGGTTCCAGCGCTGCGCCTGTGGTACGGCCTGGGCGAAGAACTGCTGTTGCATCGGCAGTAGCAGGCTGCGACCGCTGGCGGGCAGGTATGCGGCCTCGGCCGGTTCGGCCTGGGTCAGGGTGACGTGGGCCAGCGTGCGCACGGTCTGGTGGCTGAACAGGTCTTTGGGGGTGAAGTGCAGGCCGTCGCGTCGAGCCTGGCTCACCAGTTGGATGGACACGATCGAGTCGCCGCCCAGCTCGAAGAAGTTGTCATCAATGCCCACGTGCTCACGCTTGAGCACCCGCTGCCAGACCTGCACCAGGCGTGCCTGCAGTTCATCTTCGGCGGCGCTGTAGCTGGCCTGGGCCTGAGCCAGCCCCGGGGCGGGCAGGGCCTTGCGGTCGAGTTTGCCATTGGGGCTCAGCGGCATGCGCTGCAGGAACAACCACTGGTTGGGCACCATGTAGTCGGGCAGGTGGGCCAGCAGTGCCTGGCTCAGTTGCTCGCGCTCCGGCAGCGGTGTGCCGGCCTTGGCCACCAGGTAGGCGACCAGCTGGTTGTCCACGGCCAGCACGGCGGCCTCGTGGATGGCGGGTTGCTCCATCAGGCGCGCTTCGATCTCGCCGAGTTCGATGCGCAGGCCGCGGATTTTTACCTGGTGGTCGATGCGCCCGCAGTACTCGATCACGCCGTCGGCGCGGTAGCGCGCCAGGTCGCCCGTGCGGTACATGCGTGCGCCAGGCTGGAACGGGCAGGCAACGAAACGCTCGGCGGTCAGTGCCGGGCGTTGGTGATAACCGCGGGCAAGGCCCACGCCGCCCAGGTACAGCTCGCCGATGACGCCCGCGGGTTGCGGCTGCAGGCCGGCATCAAGGATCCAGCAGGCCAGGTTGGCGATCGGATTACCAATCGGTACGCCGGTCTTACCCTCGTCACGGCAGGTCCAGTGGGTGACGTCGATGGCCGCTTCGGTGGGCCCGTACAGGTTGTACAAGCGGGCCTGCGGCAGTTGCGCGAATACTTGCTGCTGCGCCTCCACCGGCAGTGCTTCGCCACTGCAGACGATGCGCTGCAGGCTGCTGCAGCGGGCAACCTGGTCGTCGAGCAGGAAGGCCTGCAGCATCGAGGGCACAAAGTGCAGGGTGGTGACCTGATGCTGGACGATCAGTTGTACCAGGCGCGCCGGGTCGCGGTGGTCACCCGGTGCGGCGATGGCCAGGCGGGCGCCGGTGATCAACGGCCAGAAGAACTCCCACACCGACACGTCGAAGCTGAAGGGGGTCTTCTGCAGCACTGTGTCGCTGGCATCCAGGCCGTAGGCCGCCTGCATCCACTGCAGGCGGTTGGCCAGGGCCTGGTGGCTGTTACCCGCGCCTTTCGGGCGGCCGGTGGAGCCGGAGGTGTAGATGACGTAGGCCAGTTGCTCGGGCGCGCACGGCAGCTGCGGATCGTGCTCGGGCTGCGCAGCCAACGCCTGGTCGAGCAGGAGCACGGGCAGCCGGGGCGGCAGCGGCAGGCGATCGCGCAGGTGCGACTGGGTCAGCAGCAGGCCGATGCCACTGTCTTCGACCATGTAGCTCAGGCGCTCGGCGGGGTATTCAGGGTCCAGCGGCACGTAGGCGCCGCCGGCCTTGAGGATGGCCAGCAGGCCAACCACCAGTTCCAGGCTGCGCTCGGCGGCGATGCCGACCGGCGTGTCCTGGCGCACGCCTTGGGCGATCAGGGCGTGGGCCAGCCGGTTGGCCTGACGGTTGAGCTGGGCGTAGCTCAGCGCGCTGTCGCCGAACAGCAGTGCGGTGGCATCGGGTGTGCGGCGTGCCTGGGCTTCGACCAAGGCATGGATCGACGGCGTGGCAGGGTAGGCGTGGGTGGTGGCGTTCCACTGGGTGAGCAAGCGCTGGCGTTCTTCATCGGCCAGCAGTGTCACCTCGCCAAGCGCCTGCTGCGGGGCATGCACCACTTGCGCCAGCAGGCGCAGCCAGTGGTCGCCCAGGCGTTGGATGGACGTGTGGTCGAACAGGGCTGTGGCGTAGGTCAGGCTCGCACTCAGGCCCCGGGCGTCCTCAAAGGTGTTGAGGGTCAGGTCCAGCTGCGCGGTCTCGCCTGCCAGTGGCAGCGGCTCGATGGCCAGGCCATGGCCGAGGGCCGTTTCGTTCGGCTGGGGCGCGCCGACCTGATGGTTGAACATGACCTGGAACAACGGGTTGTGGCTGAGGTTGCGCTCGGGCTGCAAGGCCTCGACCAGTTGCTCGAAGGGCAGGTCCTGGTGGGCCTGGGCCTGCAAGGTGGTGGTTTTGACCTGGTCGAGCAGTTGCTCGAAAGACAGGGTCGGCTGGCACTGGCCATCGATGACCAGGGTGTTGACGAAGAAGCCGATCAGGTCTTCGGCCTCGACCCGGTTACGGTTGGCGCTGGGCACGCCGACGCGGATGTCCTGCTGGCGGGTGTAACGGTGCAGCAGGGCCATGAACGAGGCCAGCAGCACCATGAACGGTGTGGCCTGGCGTGCCTGGGCCAGCTGGCGCACGGCCAGGGCCAGGGCCGGCGGGATGGCCAGCGGCAGGCGCGCACCGTCGAATCGCTGCACGCTCGGGCGTGGCCGGTCCAATGGCAGTTCCAGCACTGGCACTGCGCTGCCCAGGCGCTGGCGCCAGTAGTCGAGCTGGCGTTCCTGCTCGCCGGCTTCCATCCAGTGGCGTTGCCAGATGGCGTAGTCGGCGTACTGCAGCTGTGGTTCTGGCAACTGGCTGGTCAGGCCCTGGCTGAAGCGGGCGTAGCAGTGGGTCAGCTCCTTGACCATCACCTGCATCGAGCGGCCGTCGCTGATGATGTGGTGCTGCACCAGCAGCAGCACATGGTCATCGCTGCCCAGTTGCAGCAACTCGGCACGCAGTAATGGGCCGCAAGCCAGGTCGAAAGGTTCACGTACCCGCGCCTGGATATGGGCCTGTACGGCCTGCTCATCGAGCGTGGTGAGCGTCAGGGGCAGCGCGACGGTGCTGTCGACCTGCTGCGCGACGCCTTGCTCGTCTTCGATGAAACGCGTGCGCAGGCTGTCATGGCGGCGCACCAGCGCCTCAAGGCTGGCCTGCAGCGCAGCCACGTTCAGGGCGCCGCGCAGGCGCAGGGCGCAGGGGATGTGATAGGCGCTGGCCTGGCGATCGAACTGCCAGAGGAACCATTGGCGTTGCTGGGCGAACGACAACGGCAGGCGGTCGAACGCGTCACGTACCTGAGGGATCGGCAGGCTGGCCACCGACAGGCCTTCCTCGCGCATCTTCATCAGGTACTGCCGGCGCTTTTCCAGCGGCAGCAGGACAAAGCGCTTGGCGATTCTCGAAGCGGCAGTGCTGTCCATCAGTGTTCCTCCATTTCGTCGAGCCAGGCTTCGAGGGTGTCGAGCTTGTTTTCATCGACCGCAGTTGTAGTGGTGTCCAGGTGAAGCGCCAGGGCTTGAAGGGTCGGGTGCTGGAACAGGGCCTGTGGGGTCAGCTCGCGGCCCAGCTCCAGCTGGATGCGCGAAACGACGTTGATCACCAGCAGCGAATGGCCGCCCAGCTCGAAGAAGTCGTCGTCCAGGCCCACGGCCTGCACGCCGAGCACCTGTTGCCAGATGCCGGCCAGTTGCTCCTGCAACGGTGTGTGGGGGGCGCGGAAGGTGCGTTGGGCGTTGCTGTCGGCTGGTGCCGGCAGGGCACTGCGGTCGAGTTTGCCGTTGACGGTCAGGGGCAGCTGTTCGAGCCACATGCAATGGGCCGGCACCATGTAGTCGGGGAGCTGCGCCTTGAGCGCGGCGCGCAGGGCGCCGGTGTCGCCGCCCTGGCCTGCATGCGCCACCAGGTAGGCGAGCAGGCGGGTGCCGGCGGGCCCCTGGTCGGCGATCACCACTGCCTGCGCCACCGTCGGCTGCGCTAGCAGGCTGGCCTCGACTTCGCCCAGTTCAATACGGAAGCCGCGGACCTTCACCTGTTGGTCGATGCGCCCGATGTATTCGAGGGTGCCGTCGCTACGGCGGCGCGCCAGGTCGCCGGTGCGGTAAAGGCGGCTGCCGGGCTGGGTGGAGAACGGGTTGGCGATGAAGCGCGTGGCGCTCAGCCCGGCGCGGTTGAGGTAGCCTCGGGCGAGGCCCGCCTGGCCGATGTACAGCTCGCCGACGCAGCCCGCCGGAACCGGCTCGAGTTCGCCGTCGAGCAGGTAGCCGCTGAGGTCGTCGATCAGTTCGCCGATCGGGCTCACCGTGCGGTTCAGGTCATCCAGGCCAATCGGTCGATAGGTGACGTGCACAGTGGTTTCGGTGATGCCGTACATGTTCACCAATTGTGGCCGCTGTGCGCCGAAGCGCTCGAACCAGGGGCGCAGTGCAGCCACGTCGAGCGCTTCGCCGCCGAAGATCACAAGGCGCAGGGCAAGGTCTGCCGAGGTGGCGCTGCACGCGGCCTGGGTCAGTGGTTTGAAAGCCGAAGGTGTCTGGTTGAGTACGCTTACACGCTCGTCCACCAGCAGCTGCAGGAAGCCCTGCGGGTCGCGGCTCAGGGACTGCGGCACGATCACCAGGCGGCCTCCATGCAGGAGCGCACCGAAGATCTCCCACACCGAAAAATCGAAGGCAAAGGAGTGGAAAAGGGTCCAGACGTCATTGTGGTCGAAGCGGAACCAGCGATCGCAGGCACTGAACAGCCTTAGGACATTGCGCTGGCTGAGCAGCGTACCTTTGGGCAGGCCGGTGGAGCCGGAGGTGTAGATGATGTAGGCGAGGTTGTCGACGCTGCTGCGCGGCGCGGGATTGTCCACCGGCTGGTCGTCGTAGCCGGCCTCCAGGTTCAGGCGCAGCAGCCCGTCGTACTCTGGCAGTTCGGCGAGCAGGCCTGGCTGGTCGAGTAGCACCTTGATGCCGCTGTCGCGGACCACGAAAGCCAGGCGCTCTGCCGGGTGCGCGGGGTCGAGCGGCACGTAGGCGCCGCCGGCCTTGAGGATGGCCAGCAAGCCGACGATCATCGCGAAGCCGCGCTCTGCCACCAGGCCCACCGGCACCTCGGCGCCCACGCCCGCCGCGATCAGGCGGTGTGCCAGGCGGTTGGCGCGCTGGTTGAGCTCGGCGTAGCTCAAGGCCTGGCCCTGATAGCGCAGGGCAACAGCCTGCGGCTGCCGTTGTACCTGGGCTTCGATGCGTGCCGCCAGCGCTTGCGTTTGTGGGTGGGCGACCGGCGCGCCGTTCCAGGCGTCCTGGACCTGCAAGCGTTCGGCCGGGTCCATCAGGGCCAGTCGTGCGAGCGGCAGCCCTGGCTGGGCCAGGGCCTGTTCGAGCAGGTTCAGCCAGTGCCTGGCCAGGCGTTGCAGGGTGGTGGCGTCGAACAGCGTGCGGTCGTAGGTAAAGCTGGCGCTGAGGCCGTGTTCACCCTGGGCCGTGCTTAGCGCCAGGTCGAACTGGGCCTCCTGCGGCTGGCTGTCCAGTGCCTCCAGGTGCAGCGCACCCAGTGGCGCGGCATCGGCCGCCTGGTGGTGGTTGTACAGCACCTGGAACAAGCCCTGTTGCGGGCCGCGCTGGGGCAGCAGGGCTTCGAGCAGTTGCTCGTAGGGCAGGTCCTGGTGGTCTTGGGCTTCGACCATGGCCTGGCGGGTCTGCGCCAGCAGCCCGGCAAACGACAGGTCGGCCGTGCAGTCGGCGCGCAGCACCAGCGTGTTGACGAAGAAGCCGATCAATTGCTCGGTTTCCAGGCGGTTGCGGTTGGCCACCGGTACGCCGATGCGGATGTCCGGCTGGCCGGTGTAGCGGTGCAGCAGGGCCTGCCAGGCCGCCAGCAGCACCATCGGAACTGTCGCCTGGTGCGCGCTGGCGAAGCGTTGCACGGTTTCGCCCAGTGCCGTGGGCAATACCAGATGCAAGCGTGCTGCCGGGCGCTTGGCGTTGTCGCGACGGGGGTGATCGCAGGGCAGCTCGAGCACCGGTTGCTCGCCGGCCAGGCGTGTGCGCCAGTAGGCCAGCTGGCGCTCGCGCTCGCCGTCATCCAGCCAGCGACGCTGCCAGGCAGCGAAGTCGGCGTATTGCAGTGCCAGTGCGGGCAAGGCCTGGCCTTGATAGAGCGCGCACAGCTCGCGGACCATCACCTGCATCGACCAGGCGTCGGAGACGATGTGGTGCTGCACCAGCACCAGCACGTGGTGGTCGGCCGCCAGGCGCGCCAGCCCTACACGCAGCAGCGGGCCGTTGGCCAGGTCGAAGGGCTGGCCGAGCAGGCCTGCGATAAAGGCTTGGCACTGGCTCTCTTCAAGTGACTGGCACTGCAGGTTCAGCGACCAGGGGGCGAGGATGTGCTGGCGCGGCCGTTCACCTTCGAGGGTGAAGCAGGTGCGCAGCGCTTCATGGCGGGCAATCAGCTGGTCGAATGCTCGGCTCAGGGCGGTGACATCCAGCGGGCCGCGCAGGCGCAACACGCTGGGAATGTGGTAGGCGCTGCTTTCTGGGGCCAGCTTCCACAGCAGCCACTGGCGCTCCTGAGCGTAAGACAGCGGCAGTTGGTCACGCGCGGTTTGCACCGGCAGGGCCAGCGGCGTGGCCCTTTGCAGCTGCGACAGGGCCTGGCAGAAGTCGCCCAGGCGCGGCTGGTCGAACAGCAGGCGCAGGGGGAAGTTCAGCGCCAGCTCATGGCGCAGGCGCGAGACTGCCCGCGCCACCAGCAGCGAATGGCCGCCCAGGGCGAAGAAATCATCACCCAGCCCGACGCGTTCGGCCTTCAGCAGCTCGGCCCAGGTGGCCGCAACCTGGCGTTGCAGGTCAGTGGTCGGCGCCAGGTAGCGAGCCTGCGCCGGGCTTTCATCGACCACCGGCAGGGCCTTGCGGTCGAGCTTGCCGTTGGGTGTCAGCGGCATGGCCTGCAACAGGTGCAGGCGTGCTGGCAACATATAGCCCGGCAGTTGCTCACGCAGCGGCGCCAGGCAGTGTTCGGTGAATGCCTGGATGTCGGCGGGCCTGCTGGCGGGTACCACATAGGCGACCAGTTGAGCGCCATCGACGCCGTCGCGGGCGACCACTGCGGCTTCGCGCACCGCGTCCAGGGTGAGCAGGGCCGCTTCGATCTCGCCCAGCTCGATGCGAAAACCACGGATCTTCACCTGATGATCGACCCGGCCAAGGAAGTCCAGGCTACCGCTGGCGTGGCGGCGCGCCAGGTCGCCGGTGCGGTACAGGCGCTCGCCGGGCTTGCCATAGGGGTGCGGCACGAAGCGTTCGGCGGTCAGGCCGGGGCGCTGGTGGTAACCCTGGGCCAGGCCGTCGCCGCCGATGTACAGGTCAGCCGGCACCCCCGGGGGGCTGGGCAGCAGGTTGCCGTCGAGCAGCAACAGGCCGGTGCGCTCGATCGGCTGGCCCAGTTCGGGGCGGGCGCTGGCGCGGGCCAGTGCGTGGCGCGCCGACCAGATGGTGGTTTCGGTCGGGCCGTACAGGTTCCACAGCGCGGCGCAACGGGCCAGCAGCCTTACCGCCAGGTCATCGCCGAGCGCTTCCCCGCCGCATAGCGCGGTCAGTGCAGGCAGGCGTTGGTCGGGGTCATTGTCGAGCAGCATGCGCCATGTCGACGGGGTGGCCTGCAGCACGTCGACGTGCTCGCTGATCAGCAGGTCGAGGATTGCCGCCGGGTCCTGCACGGTGTGCTTGTCGGCCAGCACCATGCACGCCCCGGTGCACAGTGGCAGGTACAGCTCCAGGCCGAAGATGTCGAAGGAGCAGGTGGTGATGCTCAGCAGGCGCTGGCCCGGGTGCAGGCCGGGGGCTTTGGCCATGGCCGCGACGAAATTGGACAGTGCGCCATGGGGCACCATCACGCCCTTGGGGTTGCCAGTCGAACCGGAGGTATAGAGCACGTAGGCCAGTTGCTGCGGTGGGCAGTCCAGGGCCAGGGCCGGTTCGGGCTGGTGCGTGGCCTGCAGGTCGAAGTCATCGAGCAGCAGTACCTGCTGGCCTGGCGTTGGCAGGGCAGCCAGCACCGAGGCCTGGCTCAGCAGCAGGGGGGCGCCGCAATCTTCAAGCATGTAGGCCAGGCGTTCGGCGGGGAACTGGGGGTCCAGCGGCACGTACGCCGCGCCGGCCTTGAGGGTGGCCAGCAAGGCGACGATCAGCGGTGCGCCGCGCTCCAGGGCCACCGCCACTCGCTCGCCCGGGCGGATGCCGGCGGCTTGCAGCCGGCGGGCAAGGCGCTCGGCGGCGTTGTCGAGGGCGCGGTAGCTCAGGTGCGAGTCGCCGGCGACCAGCGCAACGGCCTCGCCGTGGCTGCGCGCCAGGCGTGCGAACTGCTGGTGCACGGCCAGGCCGTCGAGGGCATCGCCAGCGGGGCCCTGTGCGGCCGCCAGCCACTGTTCACGCTGCAAGGCAGGTTGCGCATGAAGCTCACCGATAGCGCACTCGGGGTGGTCGAGCATGGCCTGGAGGATGGCCAGCCAGTCCTCGCCCAGCCGCTCAGCGGTGGCTGCCTCGAACAGCGCGGCATCGTAGTCGAGGCTGATGCCGAGCCGCTCGCGACCCGCCTGAACGTTGAGGCTGAGGTCGAACTTGGCGGCAGTCGGCGCACTGGGCAAGGGCTCGATGTGCAAACCTGCGAAACCGGCCGGGGGCTGCTCGGCATTGTCGCTGGTCCAGTTGAACAGGCAGTGGAACAGTACGCCGTTGGTGCTGTGGCGTTGTTCGGCAAGCGCTTGCTCAAGCGGATAGTCGGCATGTTCCAGGCACGCCAGGGCGTGCTTGCGCACCTGCTCGAGCAGGCCGGCCACGGACTGGCGCGGGTCCAGGCGTGCCCGGTGGATCTGGCTGTTGACGAAAAAGCCGATCAGGTCCTGTACCTGTTCCTGGGTGCGCCCGGCATTGGGCACACCAACGATGAAATCCTCCTGCCGGGCATGGCGGCCAAGTACCAGTTGCCAAGCGGCCAGCAGCACCATGAACGGCGTCAGGCCATTGGCCCGGCAGGCTGCCTGCAGCTGGCTGAACAGCGCGGCGGGCAACGCCAGGGTGCAGGTCCCGGCGGCGGTGGCGGGGCGGCTGTCGCGCGGGTGATCGGTGGGCAGTTCCAGCCGTTGCAGGCCACCTTGCAGGTACTGGCGCCAGTAGCTGGCGGCGCGTTCGTGGGCCGGGCTGGCCTGGTAGACGCCGCGCTGCCAGTGGGCGAAGTCCAGGTACTGCACCGCTGGGCGAGGCAGCTGACAGTCACTGCCGGCGCAGGCGTTGGCGTAGGCCTGCGAGAGGTCGCGCAGCAGCACCGGATTGGACCAGGCATCACTGACGATGTGGTGGCTGGTCAGGGCCAGCACATGGCGTTGCGCGCCCAGCTGGTACAGGCAGGCGCGCAGCAGTGGGGCCTGGGTGAGGTCGAACGGGGTGGCGGCTTCGGTGTGCAGCGCCTCGCGCAGCACGTGCTGTGGTTGGCTGCGCAGGTCGACGCAGCGCAGGTTCAGCCGCGCTGCGCGGTCGACCTGCTGGCGTGGCTGGCCCTGCACCTCGTTGATGCGGGTACGCAGGATGTCGTGACGGTCGATGACCCGGTCCAGTGCCTGTTGCAGGTCTTGCGCCTGCAGCGGGCCCTGGAGCAAAAAGGCGCGCGGCTGGTTGTAGGTGGCGGCATCGGGGTCGAGCTGATCGAGCAGCCACAACTGCTCCTGGGCGAACGACAGCGGCGCGTGGTCGGCGCCGTGGGCAACGATGCCGGCAGGGGCAGCGGCGGTTTCGTCGAGCTCGCAGAGCAGGGCCAGCAGCGCGTCATCGGTGGATTGGTTCTGGGGTGTCATCTCGGTCTCGCCATCACTGGAGAATTAAGCGTACTGAGAGAGACGAAGGGGCAGGGGGGTGATTTAGGCAGGTGACGAAACAGCTGCACCCGGCGCGCGTGGGGCGCGCCGGGTGGGGCTCAGGCGAGGGCGGGTGCGTGTTCGACGACGACTTTGCCGGCCTGCAGCCGCACCAGCTGGTCGGCGATGTCGAAGTAGCGGTCATCGTGGGAAATGACAATGATGGTCTTGCCCAGGCGCTTGAGGTCCGGCAGCAGCTCGGTGTAGAAAATCCGCCGGAAGGTCGGGTCCTGGTCGGCGGCCCATTCGTCGAACACCAGCACCGGGCGCTCTTCCAGCCAAGCGTTGATCAGCGCCAGGCGCTTGCGCTGGCCGGTGGACAGGTCGGTGGTGCTGAACGCACCGTCCTTGACGCTGACCTTGTGGGCGATTTCCAGGCGCTCCAGGTAGCGGTTGGCGTCTTCGGGGATGTGCGTGTCCCCCTGCACCACATCATCGAACAGGTAGTAGTCGGCAAACACCGTGGTGAACAATTGCCGGTAGTCGTCGCGAACCTGTGCGTCGACGGCCTGGCCGTTGAGCAGGATCTGCCCCTGTTGCGGCGTGTACAGGCCCAGCAGCAACTTGATCAGGGTGGTCTTGCCACAGCCGTTTTCACCGACCACGAAGACGATGTCGCCCTGGGCGATGCGCAGGTTCACCGGCCCTACCTGGAACGGTTGGGCACCGGGGCTGGCTTGATAGGCATAGCTCACCTCGCGCAATTCCAGGCTGTCGACCACGACAGGCTTGTTGCCGTGGTCCTCCAGCAGCAGGTGCGCTTCAGGCGAAGAAAACTGCTCGGAAAGCTCGGCGATACGGCGAAAGGCGATTTGCGCGCGGCTGACCACCGGCAAGGTACCGATCAGGTGTTCCAGCGGGCCTTTCATGTACAGCAGCACCAGCACGAAGCCGCTGATGGCCTTGGGGTCGGCGCTTGGCCAGAGGAACTGCAGGGTCAGGCCCAGGCCGATGACCACGAAGAACAGCATGGAGCCGAAGCTCTTGGCAATGACGAACGTGTTGATCGAGCGGACCTGAGTGGCGCAGATCGCGTCGGCGGTGTCCTGGATGCCTTGGCGGAACATGCGCTGGCGCCGCGGGCGGTGGATGCGCAGCTCCTTGGCCCCCTCGGCGATGGCGTGGTAGTGCTTCTGCAGCCGGTCTTCCGCGTCGCGCGCCGCCATGAAGCCTTTGATGCCACGGCCTCGAGCGATGTACTGGACGACACTGCCGATACCGATTGCCAGCAGCATCATCAGGAACATCGGCAGTGACAGGGTGGCCAGGTAGCCGAGGCAGCCAAGGGTTACGGTCAGCGAGATTGCCAGGGGCGCAAAGGCGAAGGCGAAGTCGCTGATGGTATCGACGTCATGGGTCAGTACCGGGATCAGGCGGTGGCTGCGGAAACGTTCGATCTGCTCGATCGGGGCCGACAGCACCTTCTCGCCCAGGGCTTTGCGCAGTTTGGCGATGATGTGCTGGCCGACGTAGTTGGTGCCGATGTCGGAGCAGATCGAGCTGGCCAGAGCCAGCGCACACAGCCCGGCGAAGCCGAGGATCACGCTGTTGCTCAGGCCGCCGTCGGCGTGCAGGCCACTGTTGATGGTGGCCAGCAGTGCGGTAACGCTCAGGCCGCCGACCATGCCCATGACGACCGACAGGGTGACGATCGGCCAGAACGGTTTGAGCAGGGTGAATAGCTCGCTCAGCGCCCCGCGGGTTTTGGAGGTCATGTTGAATTCCTGGATCAGAGGCAAAAGTACATCGTTATGACGAGTGGCCCGCGGGGCAATTTAACCGCGTACCGTCACAGGTCGCGGACCACCCGCACACCCAGCCAGTCACCCAGGCGGCCCGGGAAATTGGTGTTGCGGTTGCCGGAGCGGGAGAAGATCGGCGCCTCGCCCCAGTCGTTGCCGCGGATACTTACCACCTTGCAGCTGTCCTTGGCCCGGCTGGCCTGGCCCCAGGCACTGCCGTCGGCCGGGGCGCCTTCATAGCTGTTGTGGTAGCAGTCGGCGACCCATTCGTAGACATTGCCGTGCATGTCGTACACGCCAAAGGCGTTGGCCGGGTAACTGCCCACGGGCGAGCTATAGCTGTAGCCATCCTTGGGGCCATAGACGTTGGCGTGCTGGCTGATTTCCAGGGTGCTGTCCGGGTCGATCGGGAAGGGGAACATACCGGTGCTGGCGCCGCGTGCGGCATATTCGCGTTGGGCCTCGCTGACCATGCGGTAATGCTTGCCGGTCTTTTTCGACAGCCAGGCCACGTAGTCCTGCACATCGTGGTAGCTCATGCACACTGCCGGTTGCTGCGGGCCCTGTTTGTAACTGGGCTTGCTGGCGGTGCAGCGGCGGCCAGGGCGATCGTCGCCGTCGGCGATGCGTGTGCCCGTGGCCTTGAGGTAGCCGTCCCATTGCTCGGCGGTCACCTGGAAGCGGCTGATGGCGAAGGGCTTGGCGAAGGTCACCGCATGCTGCGGACCTTCGTCATCCTGGCGCCCCATTTCGTCGGCCGGGGTGCCCATGTTGAAGGTGCCGGCGGGCAGTACCACCATCTCCGGGCAGAGCTTGTCGCAGTCACGGAACACCGTGCCTGGGGTATCGGCGGCTTGTGCTGCCAGGGCCGGCAGGCTGCAGGCGGCCAGCAGGCCGGCCAGGGTCAGGCGATGCAGGGAAGCGGTCATGGTGATGCCTTGTCAGAGTTGTTGGGTAATCAGGGCCATGGCCCGGTCGATCTGCTGCTCGTCATTGAGCAGGCTGGGGGCCAGGCGGATCACCGGGCCGACATCGCGATACACCGCATCGCACATCACCTTGTTGGCAGTGAGGTGGGCGGCGACGGCGTCGGCGTCGCGGTCCTTGATGCGGAAAAACGTGAAACCGGCCGAATAGCGCTCGCTGCGCGGTGTCACCAGCTGGACCTGACGGTGCTCGGCGAGGCGCGCCTTGAGCAGGCTGTTGAGCTGGTGGATGCGCTGTTGCACGTCGGCCTTGCCCAGCGCCAGGTGCAGTTTGAAGGCCTCGTTGGTGGCCCAGCGGTGTTCGAAGGCGTGGTAGCCGCCAGGGGTCATGATGGTGGCGAAGTCTTCATCGCGGGAGAACGTGGCGATGGTCGGGGTGAGATGCTCCATGCCGGTGGAGGCTGCGCAGATGATGCCTGTGCCGCGCGGGCCGAACATCCACTTGTGGGTGCCGGCGATGAAGTAGTCGCAGTTGAAGTCGGCAAAACGCACGTTCTCCACACCGAAGCCGTGCACGCCGTCGACCACATAGAGAATGCGCTCGGCTTCGCTGCGGTTGCGGTTGTGCTGGCGCACCAGCGCGCCGATCTCACCCACCGGCAGCTTGACGCCACTGCCGGAGTGCACCCAGGTCATGCCGAGCACGCGGGTGTGCGGCTGGATGGCTTTGTCCAGGGTGCTCAGCACCTGGTCGGTGGAGACTGTCCATGGGTCGTCGAACAGGCGGATCTTGCGGGTCAGGGTGCCCTGGCGCTGGGCGCGGAAGGCCAGCGCCTTGTGGGTGGAGTAATGCTCGTGCTCGGTGACCAGGATTTCCTGGTGGGCGCCGACCTTCAGGCCGCCATAGATCATCGCCAGGCCTTCGGTGGTGCTGCCGGTCAGGGCCACCTGGCGCGGCTTGACCTCAAGGTAGCGCCCGGCCCACTCGCGCACCTCGTCCTCGCGCTGCCATTCGTACTGGCTTTCCCAGTCCATCAGGGCGGCGGGGTTGCGGTCCAGCGCGGCACGGTGGCGGTCGATCGCTGCCTGTACCGGGCGCGGGTGGGCGGTCACCAGGAAGTTGGCGAAGTGCGCGACCTGTGGGTCGAGCGGGAACAGCGTGCGCAGGTTGCGCCATTTGTCGGGGCCGCTCAGTGGTGTGCTGGCGCCAGCCAGGGCCTGGGGCAGCAGTGGCAGGCTCGCGGCCAGCAGGCCGGCCTGTTTCAGGAAACTACGGCGGTTGCTCATGGTAGGCAGGGCTCGGCTCAACGGTTGGCGACAGGCTGGGCAGCGCTCTGGACTTGCTCCCAGGCGCGCAGGAAATTGCCCGCCCAGAGCTTTGCAATGTCCGTTTCGCTGTAGCCGCGGGTCAGCAGTTCGGCGGTGACGTTGCTAATTTCGCTGACGTCCTTCCAGCCCTCCAGGCCGCCACCATCGTTGAAGTCCGAGGCGATGCCGACGTGGTCGATACCCACCTTTTTCACGGTGTAGTCGATGGCGTCGACATACTGTTTCAAGGTTGCTTTGGGTTCGTCTTCGAGAATGGCGTACAGCGAGCTTGCATACTCGCCGAAGCGTGCCTCGGGCCAGATGGCGATCACCGCGTCGCCCGGCATCAGGGCATTGGTCAGGCCTTGCAATGGTTGCAAGTCGAAGCGCGCACGCAGGGCATCGAGCTTGTCCACCACCGGCTGGGTCAACGGCTTTAGGTACTGACCGAAGCCGACCACCTGGATCACGCCGCCGCTCTGCTTGATCAGTTGCATCTCCTTGTCGGAGAGGTTGCGCGGGATATCCACCATCGCCCGCGGTGCCGAGTGCGAAGCGATGATTGGCGCGCGCGACAGGCGAGCGACATCTTCGAGTGCCAAGGTGGACATCTGTGACACATCGATGATCACCCCCAGGTCGTTCAGGCGTTTCACTGCCTGCTCGCCCAGCGGTGACAGGCCGCCGAGGGCGTCGGCGGTGTCGTTGAAGAACGGCAGCGGCCGCGAAGAATCGGCCCAGTCGTTGTTGCCGACGTAGCTGAAGCCGAACATGCGCATGCCACGTGCTGCCCACAGGTCAAGCTGCGACAGGTCGTGGCCCAGCGGGTAGGCATTGAGCATGCTGATGAAGATGGCGAACTTGCCTTCGCCGTTGAGGCGCCGGAAGTCGTCAGGGGTGTAAGCGATACCGACCTGGTTGGGGAAGTCGCGGACCATGCCGGTGATGATCTTGTAGCGCCCTTCCTGTTCTTGCCGGGCGGCATCGACGAAGCCGGGGGTGGGGCGGTGCGGGGCGTTCGGGCCGTTCCAGATTTCCGGCCAGCCGAACACGGTCAGGGCGGCACCAGAGAGGCGGCCGCGGTTGGCCTTGACCAGGTCGAACTGGCCCGGGCCATCCTTGTCTACTTCGTGCCCCTCGCTGCCCATGCTCAATGGCACGGTGATATGGCTGTCGAACGAGAGCATGTGCTCGTGCAGCTCCTCAGCCTGCTGCACGATCTTCAGCGGGTAGCCTGCGTGCAGGTGCCGCCAGTAGAAGTAGCCAGCGGCACTTGCCAGGGCAACGGTCAGGGCCAGGGGCAGGCCGATGTACAGGGCTTTGCGGGAACGGGTCTTGGTCATTGCCATCTCGTTGCGCGGTGATCGGGGCGGCTGCCGGCTCAGGGTTTGCTGCGCGGGCAGGGCTTGGGTATCAGGTGGACGAACAACGGCGGGGCAAATTTATCGTTGGCTGCGTCACAGGCCGTCTGCCTGCGGCGGTAAATTTTGCGTACTGCACAACGTTCTAGCCTTGGACGGGCCGTGCTCCATGGCCGCAATGAATGCTCAGGTAGTGCAATGACGATTTCTCGACGCGGGTTCATCGCCGGTGTGGCATTGACAGGCATGGCGGTGCCCGGTGCGCTGTATGTGCGGCACGTGCAGCGCCAGCAGTTCGACGAGCAGTATCCTGAAACCCCGGGCGAAGCCGTTGTCGAACTTGCCGATGCGCCCCTGCAGCAGTTGGGCGACAACTTGCGCGGGTGCTGGCTCTGGACAGCGCAGGGCAGGGACGCAGGGCTGCACGGTTTGCCTGATGGGGAGCTGGAGCTGTTGCTGGACGTTGCCCACAGTGGGCGTGGCCTGCGTGGTTACTTGGACACGCCCGAGCGCCTGCGTGGTCCGCAAGAGCCGCGCTATCGCGTGATGGGCGACCTGCTGGGGGACAAGCCAGGGACACTGCGCTGGCGGCTGTTTTCGACGCAGCCGGGCCAGGAGCAGGCGAACTATGAGTGCCAGGTGGTCCTCGACGAAGCCTGGGGCGGGTTCGGCAACGCCGGTCAGGCGACACTCAATGGCCGCATCCTGCCGCTGAACCGCGCATTGACGCTGCCCGAGCAGGACAACCGGTTTCTAGCGCTCAAGCGGCCTTTCCCCGAGGCCCGCGAACGGGCGCCCCTGGCACCGGCCTTGCTGGCGAGGCTGATCGCGCCGGAGCATCGATTGTTCCACCAGCTCTGGCATGCCGCGCGCGACAAGTGGCACAAGCTGGACGAGGACAAACAGGCAGCGCTGCGCGGCCTGGGCTGGCAGCCAGGGCCGCGGGGCCATGAACGCGATGCGCGGGGCCGGCACAAGGACCGCAACGGTTCGGGCGTGGATTTTTTCTTCATGCACCGGCACATGCTGGGTGCTGCCCGGGCCCTCCAGGACCTACCCTCCTGGCCGCGTTTTCCGCTGCCGCAGCCGGAGCTTGAGCGCGACCGTATCGGCTTCGCCCGCTATTTCGACAACCATGATGGCAATGCCCTACCGCCTACCTGGCTGGCTTCGGACGATGCCGCGTACACCCAATGGGTGCGCGATATAAAGACGCCCGAAACGTTCCATGCCAACTTCCAGGTCTGGGAGTCGAAGTACACTGATCCGCACTACCTGAGCACGCTTACGCTGGGGCAGTTCGGTTCGGAAATGGAGCTGGGTTTGCACGACTGGCTGCACATGCGCTGGGCTTCGGTGCCGCGCGACCCTTCCAGTGGCCTGCCAGTGCCTTTCGCTCGCAAACCGGAGGATTTTGCCGCGCGTTGGTTCCAGGCCGAGAACGACTTCCTCGGCGACCCGTTTTCATCCCATGTGAACCCGGTGTTCTGGCACTTCCACGGCTGGATCGACGACCGTATCGAGGATTGGTTCCGTGCCCATGAGCGGGTCCACCCGGGCCAGGTCAGGCGCCTGGAAGTCAATGGTGTGCCGTGGTTCGCGCCTGGGCGCTGGGTCGAAGTGGCCGACCCGTGGCTGGGGCCAGACACCCACGGTTGCTCGACGGTACCGGGGCTGCGGCCTGGGCGCAGCGTGGAGATGGACCCTGAGACCATGAAGCTGGCGTTGCGCATCATCTTTGGCGACGATGACCTGTTCGCCAAGCTGCGGCCGAAAGTCCCGCAACGCCCCTGGTACGCGCGCAATCTGAAACTGGCTCAGCGCTGAACACACTGGCCGCAAGCCGTGCGCGGCCTTTTCAGTGCGGTACCTGCCAGCCGCCCCCAAGCGCCTTGTACAGCGCCACGCTGCCCTGCAGGCGGGCCAGGCGCAACTGCGCTTGCTGGTCCTGGGCCAGGTAAAGCGTGCGCTGGGTTTCCAGCACGGTCAGCAGGGTCTCGGCGCCAGCCCCATAGCGCTGTTGTGCCAGGTCGAAGGCCTGGCGTGCCTGCAACACTTCCTCGTCCTGCCACAGCCGTTGACGCTCCACACCCTCAATGGCGTTAAGGGCTTTTTCAACATCGGCAAAGCCGGCGAGGATGCTGCTGCGATAGTTTTCCAGCAGTTCGTCCTGCTCGGCTTCGGCCAGCGCGCGTGAGGCGCGCAGCCGGCCGTTGTTGAAGATGGGCGCGACCAGGCCGGCGGTGAGTGTGTAGTAGGAACTGTCGAGCACCTGGGCAAAGGTGTTCGCGCCCGTGCCAAGGTTGGCGCCAAGCGTCAGCTTCGGCAGCATGGCCGCCCTGGCCACCTGCACATTGGCGTTGGCGGCGGCCAGGCGCGCTTCGGCAGCGGCGATGTCGGGGCGGCGAGTCAGCAGTTCGCTGGGAACGCCGCTGCCGATTGCCGGCCACTGCACAGTGGTGATCGGTTGGTGGCTGACCGGCAAGGCCTGCACCGGGTCACCGAGCAAGGTGGCGAGGGTGATGCGGCTGTCTTGCCGCTTTTGCTCGAGCAGCGGCACCTGGCGCTCCTGAGCCGCCACCAGGCTACGCTGCTGGGCCAGTTCAAGGCGGGTGGCGGACCCTGCACGCTGGCGGGTTTCGACCAGGTTGAGCACCTCACGTGCATTGCGCAGGTTAAGGCGTGCGATGCGCAGCTGTTCTTCCAGGGCGATGCCTTGCAGGTAGCTGTCGGCAACCGCACTGACCAGGGTCAGCTCCACTGTCTGGCGGTCGAAGCGGCTGGCGTCGAGGCCGTGCAGCGCGCTCGCCCGAGCCGCGCGCAGGCCGCCCCAGAAGTCGAGTTCGTAGCGGGCGGTAAGTTGCAGGCCGAAGGCTGTGTAGGTGGGCTCGCTGCTACTGACGTCCAGCTGGTCAGACCCTTCGCCGTGCAGCAGGCGTTGGCGGCTGCCATCGAGGCCCCCTTGCACCTCTGGCAGCAACGGCGCGCCAGCGATCACGGCGCGGGCCTGGGCCTGGCGTACGCGGGCCGCGGCAGCGGCGAGGTCATGGGCGTTGTGTTGTGCGCGCCTGACCAGTTGGTCCAGCTCGCTGCTGGCGAACGCCTGCCACCAGTGCCCCGATGGCAGTGCGATGGCGGGCGCAGCTGCCTCGCCTTGCCAGTGTTGCGGTGCGCTGATGCCGCTTGAGGGCGCAGGGGGTGTATTGCAGGCGGTGAGGCCCAGGCACAGGGTCAAGAGGCTGATGCGGCTTGGCAATGTCATGGATTATTCGCTGGTAAGGGCTTTGACCGGGTCGAGTCGGGCGGCCTTGCGTGCTGGCATGAAACCGAACACCACGCCGGTGATGGCGGCGCAACCGAAGGCGCCAAGGATGGCGGGCAGGGCGAAGGCGACGGCGACTTCGGCGAGTATCAGCGCGCCGCCGATCAGCAGCGCCAGCACGATGCCGGTCAACCCGCCGACCATCGACAGCATGACCGCCTCGCTGAGGAACTGGCGCAGGATGTCGCGCTGGCGTGCGCCGGTGGCCATGCGGATACCGATTTCACGGGTGCGCTCGCGCACGGTCATGAGCATGATGTTCATCACGCCGATACCGCCGACCAGCAACGAGATCGCAGCGATCGCCCCGAGCATCAGCGACAGGCTGTTTTGTGTGCGTGCCTCGGCCTGGATCAGTGCCGCATCGTTGGTCAGCTCGAAATCGTCCTTGCCTTGATGGCGCTTGCGCATCAGGCGGTGGATCGCTGTTTCTGTCTCGGCGACCCGGGCCGAGTCGGCTGCGGCGATGATCACGTATTCCGGGTCGTGGCTGCCGAACAGGCGCATGGAGGCGGCGGAATAGGGCACCACGATGCGCTCATCGCTCTTCTGGTCACCCGAACTTGCGCCCTTGCCGGCGAGCAGGCCGACGACCTGGAACGGCACGTTGCCGATCAGCAGGTACTGGCCCAGCGCGTCGGTGCCGGGTGCCAGCAGTTTGTCGCGGACTTTCTGGCCGATGACCGCCACGGCAGCGCCACTTCGTTCGTCGGCTTCGCTGAAAAAGCTGCCCTGCACGACCGGCCAGTTGAGGATGGCGGGGAATTCGACGTTGTTGCCGCCAACGTAGAACCTCTGGTTGTTGTTGCCGTGGCGCACCATCAGGTCGCCGCCGATGACCGGCATGACGCGCCGAACCTGGGGCAGTTCGGCGATGGCGGCGACGTCATCGAGGGTGACGATGCCGCCTGGCTCGCGCAGCGTCGGCGGGCGACCGTTGAGGTAGAGGATGTTGGAGCCGAACGCGGCCATCTGTGCCATGACCTGGCGTTTGCTGCCTTCGCCCACGGCCAGCATGACCACGACCGAAGCCACGCCAATGACGATGCCAAGCAATGTCAGGGCGGTGCGGAACCGGTTGATCCACATGACCCGCCACGCTGCCTGCAAGGCCTCGAGCAGCTCGCCTTTCCATGCGCCACGCACGGTCGCGCCGCGGTCCAGGCGCTGGCGCAGGTCATCGGCCTGCAGGCCTTGTTGTGCAGCAGCGGGAGGCTGGTCGCAGGCCGAGTCGCTGATCATCAGCCCGTCGCGGATTTCCACCACCCGGCGTGCCCGCGCCGCCACCTCGCGGTCGTGGGTGATCAGGATGATCACATGGCCCTGGCTGGCCAGCTCGTCCAGCAGGGCCATGACCTCGGTACCGCTGTGGCTGTCCAGGGCGCCGGTCGGCTCGTCGGCAAGGATGATATGGCCGCCATTCATCAGCGCGCGGGCAATCGACACGCGTTGCTGCTGGCCGCCGGACAACTGATGCGGGCGGTTGCCGGTGCGGCTGGCCAGGCCAAGGCGCTCAAGCAGGGCGGCTGCGCGGGCGTGGCGCGCGGCGGGCGGGGTGCCGGCGTAGATGGCCGGCATCTCGACGTTTTCCTGGGCTGAGCCTGAAGGGATCAGGTGGTAGCCCTGAAACACGAAACCAAAGGCTTCGCGGCGCAGCCAGGCCAGTTCGTCACTGCCCAGGTGGGCAACGTCCTTGCCGGCGAACAGGTAGTGGCCCGAGGTGGGGCGGTCGAGGCAGCCGAGGATGTTCATCAGCGTCGACTTGCCCGAACCCGACGCACCGACGATGGCGATGAACTCGCCGGGGTGGATGTTCAGGCTGATGCCGCGCAGTACGTCGACCTTGGGGGTGTCGATACCACCGTAGGATTTGCGGATGTCGCGCAGTTCGATCAGGGGAACGGCCATTCAACCTCCGCTGGCCAGGGGCGCACCGATGACCAGGCGCTCGCCTTCGCTGAGGCCATCGAGCACTTGCGCCCGCAGCCGGTCGCTGAGGCCGATGCGCACTGTGCGTTGTTCGACCTTGCCATCCTGGCCCAGTACCTGGGCCATGCGCAGGTCATCGGCCTCGCTGTCGTCCAGTGCCGCCAGCGGCGCGGTGAGTACCTGGCTGGCCTGGCCGGCGACGAAGAACACCTGGGTGGTCATGTCGGCCATCAACGCCCCATCAGGGTTGTCGACGTCGAGCAGCACGGTGTACTGCACCACCTGGCTGCCTGTCGTACCGGCGATCGCGCTGGCAGGGCCGCCGCCGCCCTGGCTGGTGTGCGCCAGCGGCTTGGGCGGAATCGGCAGGATCTGCCGCACGGTGCTGTTCCAGCGGCGTTTGCCGCCGGCCAGGGTGGTGAAATAGGCGGTCATTCCAGGTTTGACTTTGCCGATGTCGGCTTCGGACACCTGGGCCCACACGGTCATCGGCGAGAGCTTGGCGATTCGCAGAATCAGAGGCGTCTGCTGCTGGGCGTTGAGGGTCTGGCCTTCACGGGCATCCACCGCCACCACGGTGCCGTCCATCGGCGCATAGATGCGTGTATAGCCAAGCTCCGCCTCGTCGCTGCGCAGGTTGGCCTGGGCCTGACGGATCTGCGCCTGGATCATGTCGATGCGGGCCTGGGTGACCTTGAGCTGGGCGTCGGCCGCCTGCAGGTCTTCCTCGCGTGTGGCGCCCGCGCCAGCCAGTTCGCGCTGGCGCCGGTACTGCTGCGTGGCCAGCAGGTACTGGGCGCGCTGCTCGGCCAGTTGCGCCTTGAGGTTGTCGATCGAGAACCGCCCGGCGTCCAGCCTGGCCTGCTGGGTAGAAGGGTCGATCTCCACCAGCAACTGCCCCGTGTGCACCTGATCGCCAGCCTCCACGTGCAGCTTGCGGATCTGCCCGGAGGCTTGGGCGCCTACATCCACATACCGTCGTGGCTGCAGGGTACCCAGGGCGGTGACGCTGCTTTCGATGTCCGCGCGGACGACTGCGACGGTACTCACGGGCACGGCACCCAGAGGGAGCGCCTTCCAGGCCAGCAGGCTGCCAAGGGCCAGCAGGCCGAAGCTGCCAGCCAGCAGGTGGCGGCGAATGTTGGGTATGCGTCTCATGCGGACTTCCAGCCAAAGGGTGGCCACACGCAGCCAGGTCAAGGTGCGCACGGAGGTGCCAGTTAAACGAAGGCGCGCGGGGCGGATTTAGATGGGCTGGCGCTGGGGGGAGGAGAGTTGCTGAGAATCATTATAATTTGTAAGATCCCACGCTGATATCACATGACCCTGTCCGAGCCTGTCAGGACGTACCCCAGGTGCCGTCGTGGAACATTACTATCGCGAATTGGTGAGCTTCCTCTCCGCGCGCCTGGGCAGCCGCCAGGCCGCTGAAGATGTGGCTCACGATGCCTATCTGCGGGTGCTCGAACGCACCGGTACGCAGCAGATCGAGCACCCGCGCGCGTTCCTTTACCGCACGGCGCTGAACCTTGTGATCGACCGTCATCGCCGCCACCTGCTGCGCCAGTCCGAACCGCTGGAGGTGCTGGACCTGGACGAGCGCTGGCACACCCCGGCCCCCACCCAGAACATGCAGTTGGACCAGCGCCTGGCGCTGATGCAAAAAGCACTCGATGAATTGAGCCAGCCCTGCCGTGACAGCTTCCTGTTGCGCAAGCTCGAAGGCCTGTCGCATCAGCAGATCGCCGAGCACCTGGGCATCTCGCGCAGCCTGGTGGAAAAGCACATCGTCAACGCCATGAAGCACTGCCGCGTGCGCATGCGCCAGTGGGAATCCTGAAAACCGGTGGTGTGCCGGTGAAAATTCTGTGTGCTGGCAACTTGATTTCTAACTGTTTCAAGACAACTATCTAGATTGACCCCGCCAGGCGCCGCCCTGGTGGTTGCCTGTTACTGGCGCAGTTTGGTCAGGGAGTGTGTCCCTATTCACCTGACTGCCCAGGTCCGACAATGACCAACAAGACCCTGCGCATCCTGATCGCCGACGAGCATCCGTCCCAGCGCTTGCAGCTGGAGAGGCTGCTCAATGGCCTGGGCTATTACCGGATTGCCCCGGTGGACTCCTTCGACGAGCTGCAGCGCCTGGTGCACTGCGCGCTGCAGCCGTTCAACCTGCTGGTGGGCAATATCGAACTGGCCAGCCATGCAGGTGTCGACCTGGCGCGCTTTTGCCGGGTGAGCACGCAGATTCAGCATGCCTTGCTGTATCACTCGCGGCATCTGAAGGTCCCAAGCGTGCCGCAGACCGAGCGCCAGGCGGTGAATGTGAGCCTGCCGCAGGTGCCGGACAACGAGGCCCTTGAGTCCTTCATGGCGCTCATCGATGGCCCAGTGGTGGTCGGCAAGCTGGCCTTGCCGTCCGGCCTTTCCAGTAGTGGCCCGCCGGCCTACCCGCGCAGGAACTTCGCCCACACGGTCTTCAGCCGATAGCCGCAGCGGACGGGGCAAGGGGGCAGCTATTTGCTATCCTCTTGCCCTTTGCCGATTTGCGGACCTGTGCCATGACTGCCATCGATACCGCTCGCCCGCCCCGGTTCAGCCGTGGCGACCACCGGACCCTGGGCCTGGCGGCGCTGGGCGGCGCGCTGGAAATCTATGATTTCATCATCTTCGTGTTCTTCGCCCTGACCCTCAGCCAGCTGTTCTTCCCACCCGAAATGCCTGAGTGGCTGCGCCTGCTGCAAAGCTTCGGGATTTTCGTCACCGGCTACCTGGCGCGGCCGCTGGGTGGCATCGTCATGGCGCACTTCGCCGATCACCTGGGCCGCAAGCGGGTATTCAGCCTGAGCATCCTGATGATGGCGCTGCCGTGCCTGCTGATCGGGGTGATGCCGACCTATGCCGAGATTGGTTACGCGGCGCCGCTGATCTTGCTGGCGTTGCGCATTCTGCAGGGCGCTGCGGTCGGTGGTGAGGTGCCCAGTGCCTGGACATTCGTTGCCGAACACGCACCGCAAGGGCGGCGGGGTTACGCCCTGGGCTTCCTGCAGGCCGGGCTGACCTTTGGCTATTTGCTGGGGGCACTGACCGCGACACTGTTGGCCCAGGTGTTTACCGCCCAGGAAATCCTCGATTACGCCTGGCGTTACCCGTTCCTGCTTGGCGGGGTATTTGGTGTGATCGGCGTGTGGTTGCGCCGTTGGCTGAGTGAAACACCGGTGTTTCTGGCCTTGCGCGAGCGCAAGGAGCAGCCGGTGAAGTTCCCGCTGCGACGGGTGCTGGGCGAGCATCGTGGGGCGTTGATCCCGGCTGCGCTGCTGACCTGCGTGTTGACGTCGGCGGTGGTGGTGCTGGTGGTGATCACACCGACGGTAATGCAGCAGCGCTTCGGCATGACCGCCGCGCACACGTTCGCCCTGAGCAGCGTAGGTATCGTTTTTCTCAATATCGGTTGTGTGCTCGCCGGGCTGCTGGTCGATCGCCTGGGCGCCTGGCGGGCGCTGATGATCTACAGCGTGCTGCTGCCGCTGGGTATCGGTGCCTTGTATGCGAGCCTCGTGGGCCAGTGGGGCATGACGTGGCTGGCTTACGCGTTGGCTGGGCTTTGCTGTGGTGTGGTGGGTGTGGTGCCGTCGGTAATGGTCGGGCTGTTCCCGGCCCAGATCCGGGTGTCGGGCATTTCCTTTACCTACAACGTGGCCTACGCCTTGTGGGCCAGTACCACGCCGTTGGCGTTGATAGCGTTGATGCCGTGGAGCCCGTGGGTGTGCGTTGGCTTTTGTCTGCTCATGGGCGCGGTGGGGCTGCTCACGGCCCTCTACTTTGGCCGCCGGGAACCTTTGGCATTCGCGGCCGAGCCCATGCCGCTCATGTGCGGTGACAAATGAACGGGTAACGCCTGGCGGGCGGTGAGGCAGACTTCCGGGTGGGGGCTATTGGAATAACCTATTAGCCAAATTTAACCTGGAAGGTTAATTTCTCATGGAAAAGAGAACGCCTCATTGTTCGCTGGAGCGGATCAGGGCCTTGGTCAGCGCTGGGCGCGTCAGCCCGACAACCGCCTCTTTGCGGGGCGCCCTGGCACTGGGGATGGATTACCCGGACATGCTCCAGATAATCAACGGTCTGGAGCGCAGAGACTTTCACAAAAGCATGACATGTCACGGTGATTACCGCGTATGGCAGGACGTTTATCGCCCCCTTACGGGCAAGGGATACGTGTACCTGAAACTGTCTGTGGTGGATGACGTGCTCATCGTGTCTTTCAAGGAGTTGTAATCATGAAATGTCCAGTTTGTGGGGGGGCGGAGCTTGCACCTGATACCCGGGACATGCCCTATCGATACAAAGGTGAAGCGACCGTTATCCCAAATGTCAGTGGCGAATACTGTGCAGTCTGTGGGGAGGCGGTTCTCAGCCATGATGAAGCGATGCGCATCAGTACTTTGATGTCCGCATTCAATCGCCAAGTCAATGCCGCGGCAGTGGACCCCGACTTCATTGTCGCTGTGCGCAAGAAATTCGACCTCGACCAGCGTGAAGCCGGCGAAATCTTTGGCGGTGGGGTCAATGCGTTCTCTCGCTACGAAAATGGTAAAACCAGGCCGCCGGTTGCTCTGGTCAAACTGTTCAAGCTGCTCGACCGTCATCCGGAGTTGTTCGAGGAAGTCCGTACGGCCTAAGGCAGCCCTGAACGAGAAAGCCCCCGGGCCGTGAGGCCAGGGGGCTTTTTCTTGCTGCAAGGGCCGGGCTTACATGTTCGGGTAGTTCGGCCCACCGGCGCCTTCAGGGGTAACCCAGGTGATGTTCTGGGCCGGGTCCTTGATGTCGCAGGTCTTGCAGTGCACGCAGTTCTGCGCGTTGATCTGGAAGCGCTTGCTGCCGTCTTCCTGGCTGACCACTTCGTACACGCCCGCCGGGCAGTAACGCTGGGCTGGCTCGTCGTACAGCGGCAGGTTGCTGGCGATCGGGATGCTCGGGTCGGTCAGCTTCAGGTGGCAGGGTTGTTCCTCTTCATGGTTGGTGCTGGAGAGGAACACCGAGCTGAGCTTGTCGAAGCTGAGCTTGCCGTCTGGTTTTGGGTAGTCGATCTTTTTCGAGTCGGCCGCAAGCTTGAGGCAGGCGTAGTCCGGCTTGGTGTCGTGCAGGGTGAAAGGCAGCTTGCCACCGAACCAGTTCTGGTCGATGTAGTTGAACGCACCACCGAGGATCGGGCCGAACTTGTGCAGCGCCGGGCCGAAGTTGCGGCTGGCGAACAGTTCTTCATGCAGCCAGCTGGCTTTGAAGGCGTCGACATAGGTAGTAAGCGCATCGCCGCCTTCGCTGCCAGCGATCAGCGCATCGGCCACCGCTTCGGCCGCGAGCATGCCGGACTTCATGGCGGTGTGGCTGCCTTTGATCTTGGCGAAGTTCAGGGTGCCCAGGTCGCAACCGATCAGGGCGCCACCGTTGAACACCATCTTGGGCAGCGAGTTCAGGCCGCCCTTGCAGATGGCGCGGGCGCCGTAGCTGATGCGTTTGCCGCCTTCGAGGTACTGCTTCATCACGGGGTGATGCTTGAGGCGCTGGAATTCGTCGAAAGGCGACAGGTAAGCATTGCTGTAGGACAGGTCGACGATCAGGCCGACCACCACCTGGTTGTTTTCCAGGTGATAAAGGAACGAGCCGCCGGTGTTTTCAGCGCTCATCACGTCCAGCGGCCAGCCGGCGGTGTGTACCACCAGGCCTTGTTCGTGCTTGGCCGGGTCGATTTCCCAGATTTCTTTCAGGCCGATGCCGTAGTGCTGGACGTCGGACTCGCTGTCGAGGTTGAAGCGCTTGATCAGTTGCTTGCCGATATGGCCGCGGCAACCTTCGGCGAACAGGGTGTACTTGGCGCGCAGTTCCATGCCCGGGGTGTACAGGCCGTCCTTCGGGTTACCCTCGCGGTCGACACCGAGGTCACCGGTGACGATGCCGCGGACCACGCCGTTTTCATCGAACAGCGCTTCCTGGGCGGCGAAGCCCGGGTAGATTTCCACGCCCAGATTCTCGGCCTGCTGGGCCAGCCAGCGGCACAGGTTGCCCAGCGAGATGATGTAGTTGCCCTGGTTGTGCATGGTCTTGGGCACGAACAGGTCAGGGACCTTGGTCGAGTTGCCGGCGTCCTTGAGCACGTAGATGTCGTCGCGCTTGACCTCGGTGTTGAGCGGTGCGCCGAGTGCTTTCCAGTCGGGGAACAGCTCGTTCAGGGCGCGGGGCTCGAACACTGCACCGGAGAGGATGTGGGCGCCGACTTCGGAGCCTTTCTCGACCACGCAGACGCTGATCTCGCTACCGGCTTCGGCGGCCTTCTGCTTCAGGCGGCAGGCGGCTGACAGGCCTGCCGGGCCAGCGCCGACGATGACCACGTCGAATTCCATGTATTCGCGTTCCACTGGTTCTCTCCTACTCATCAAGGCTCGTGCTGTTGCTTTGTCTTATGGGTGTGGCGTGATCATGCGCGCCGCGCTTCACGGGAGCGGAGCTGTAGCGGCACAGAGGATGGACTACACCGTTTTGTCTTGGCCGCGCATTATATCTACACCACTTGGCGGGTCCAATACAAACGTTTGTTTGAATTTGCCGCAGGCCAGTAAAATCAAAGGAACGCGGCTGGAGGGTGACCGATTTGCCGTATTGACCGGATTGGGTGTTGCGGTCAAGATACGAGCGGTTTTACGTTCGCCGTAGGCTCATCGCCGGGCGCAGGTACACCTCTAAAGACCAGGTGTGGGGTAAGGCTTTCGGGCCAAAACACGGTTTGTAGTGGAGTTTACACGCCACCACAGGAAATGACCCGCGGGTATTTGCCGCAAGAGTCTCAACAGGACTGATCGGTCACCGTGAAGATTGCACCTCGCGCATCGTTTTCAGAGGTGCCCTTGTACCCACGCGCATCGCAGGGCTTAGCCCCAGGCGACTATCTATTCACCGGAGAGTAACGAGGAATCCATGAAGGTTCTTGTAGCTGTCAAACGAGTGGTCGACTACAACGTCAAGGTTCGCGTCAAAGCGGACAACTCCGGCGTCGACCTTGCAAACGTCAAGATGTCCATGAACCCCTTCTGCGAAATCGCCGTGGAAGAAGCCGTGCGCCTGAAAGAGAAGGGCGTGGCAAGCGAGATCGTCGTCGTCTCCGTCGGCCCGGCCACTGCTCAGGAGCAGTTGCGTACTGCCCTGGCCCTGGGCGCCGATCGTGCCATCCTGGTCGAAGCTGCTGACGAACTGAATTCCCTGGCCGTGGCCAAGGCGCTCAAAGCCGTTGTCGACAAAGAACAGCCGCAGCTGGTGATCCTCGGCAAGCAGGCCATCGACAGCGACAACAACCAGACCGGCCAGATGCTGGCGGCGCTGACTGGCTACGCCCAGGGCACCTTCGCCTCCAAGGTTGAACTGGCTGGCGACAAGCTGAACGTCACCCGTGAAATCGATGGCGGCCTGCAGACCGTATCGCTGAACCTGCCAGCGATCGTCACCACCGACCTGCGCCTGAACGAGCCGCGCTATGCGTCGCTGCCGAACATCATGAAGGCCAAGAAGAAGCCGCTGGAGACCCTGGCTCCAGACGCGCTGGGCGTATCGCTCGCCTCCACCAACAAGACCTTGAAAGTCGAAGCGCCTGCTGCCCGCAGCGCGGGTATCAAGGTCAAGTCGGTGGCCGAACTGGTCGAGAAGCTGAAGAACGAAGCGAAGGTAATCTAAATGACTATCCTGGTTGTCGCTGAATACGAGAACGGTGCCGTAGCCCCGTCCACCCTGAACACTGTCGCCGCAGCCGCCAAGATCGGTGGTGATGTGCACGTGCTGGTCGCTGGCCAGAACGTCGGTGGCGTTGCCGAATCCGCTGCCAAGATCGCTGGCGTTGGCAAGGTACTGGTTGCCGACAACGCAGCCTACGCCCACGTCTTGCCCGAAAACGTCGCGCCGTTGATCGTCGAGCTGGCCAAGGGTTACAGCCACGTACTGGCCCCGGCCACCACCAACGGCAAGAACATCCTGCCGCGCGTTGCCGCGCTGCTGGACGTCGACCAGATCTCCGAGATCATTTCGGTTGAATCCGCCGACACCTTCAAGCGCCCGATCTATGCCGGTAACGCCATTGCCACCGTGCAATCGAGCGCTGCTGTGAAGGTGATCACCGTGCGTACCACCGGCTTCGATGCTGTGGCCGCCGAAGGTGGCTCCGCTGCCGTTGAAGCGGTAGGCGCCGCGCACGATGCCGGTATCTCCGCCTTTGTTGGCGAAGAACTGGCCAAGTCCGACCGTCCAGAGCTGACCGCTGCCAAGATCGTCGTTTCCGGTGGCCGCGGCATGGGCAATGGTGACAACTTCAAGCACCTGTACAGCCTGGCCGACAAGCTCGGCGCTGCCGTGGGTGCCTCGCGCGCTGCGGTCGACGCAGGCTTCGTACCCAACGACATGCAGGTCGGCCAGACCGGCAAGATCGTTGCCCCGCAGCTGTACATCGCCGTCGGTATCTCTGGCGCGATTCAGCACCTGGCCGGCATGAAGGACTCCAAAGTGATCGTTGCGATCAACAAGGACGAAGAAGCGCCGATCTTCCAGGTGGCCGACTACGGCCTGGTCGCTGACCTGTTCGAAGCGGTTCCGGAGCTGGAAAAGCTGGTCTGATCCGCCTGCTTCACTTATAAAGAAGCCCGGCCCTTGTAACGAGGGCCGGGTTTTTTTATGCGGGCAAGGAGTGAAGGATGGCGTTTCGTGAAGCAGGCAAGGTGCTGGTGTGCACGATGGCGATGCTTTCACCGCTGGCGATGGCGGCTGGCAAGTGTGAGCGTCTGGTGGCGACTGGCAGCCCGGATGCTCCACCTTACTCCTGGCAAGACCCGAAAGACCCGAAACACCTGATTGGCGCCAACGTCGATCTGTTGCGCAAGGTGGCCGGGGAGCTGGGGCTGAAAGTGGAAGTCCTCAATGCCGGCAGGCGCGATCAGGCGCTGGAAGAGGTGCGCAGTGGGCGCATGGATCTGTTGCTCGACACCCCCCTGCAGGTGGAGCAGTTGACCGCACTGGATTACATCCACCCGCCCTTGCAGCTCAATGAATACCTGGTCTGGACGCGCCATGACGCCGACGTGGAATTCAACGGCCCCGCGGATCTGGCCAGATACCAGGGTAGCCTGTCGGAGCGCGCCCGCCTGACCCCGGCTTTCAGTGCATTCGCCAAGGCGCAGTTAAAGCTGGTACCGGCGCAGAACCTGACCCAGGCATTCCAGAAGCTGGTGCTGGGCCAGGTCGACTACGTGCTGGCTGGGCGTTACTCGGGCATGGCCATGACCCAAAGCCTGGGTATGAGCAATGACCTGATCGCCCGCGGCCTGCCGGTCGACCGGCCAGGGCTGTACCTGGCTGTCTCGCACAACTCGGCATGCAATGACACCTGGTTGCGTGGGCAACTGGCAAAAAAGCTGACAGAATTGCCGATCTCCGGTGCGTCTGAAGCCGTGCTGCAACGTAATGTCGAGCGCTGGAAAGCGCAGATGGATGTGCAGGCGGACGCCCCCAAACAGTAGGAAGAGTGCGTGAGAACCCAATCACTGATCCTTGCCGTGGCCATGCTCGGCCTGGCCGGCTGCGCCAACGACCCGGCGCCCAATGAACAGATGCGTATTTCCGAGCAGGCGCTGGAACAGGCAAAAGCGGTCGGTGCCACCGACCAGGTCGAGGCGCTCAAGCTTGCCGAAGACAAGCTCGCCCGCGCCAAGAGCGACATGCTGACCGAGGACTACCGCGACGCCCGCATGCGTGCCGAGCAGGCCGAACTCGATGCCCGCCTGGCCGAGGCGCGCGTACTGAACCAGAAGAGTGAGGAGCAGCTCGGCGTATTGCAGTCGCGGGTCAAGCGCTTGCGCAAGCAGCTGGAGGTGCAGCCATGAAGGGCTTCAAACCCATGGCGGCGCTGGCATTGCTGGCGCTGGCTGGCGGGCTGCAGGGGTGCGCCAGTCAGCGCAGTGCAGCGGCGCTGGACGATGCCTCGGCGGCCTTCCAGAAGGTCAAGGATGATTCCGCTGTGCTGCGCAGCGCACCGCGTGATGTGATCCGCGCCGGTGAGTCGCTGGCCCGCGCCGAGCGCTTGTCCAGTTACATCGGCACCGGCAGTGACGTGCGCCACTATGCGTATCTGAGCCAGCGTTACAGCGAAATTGCCGGTGAGCACGCGAAGTTGGCGCTGAGTCAGGAGCGTCTGGCCAAGCTCGACCTTGAGCGTCAGCGCCTGCAGCTGGCCCTGCGCGAGGCCAAGCTGGCCAGCGTGCAGCAGCAGGGTGAATGGGTGGAAGCGCAGATTGCGGCGCTGGCCTCGCAGCAGGCTGATCGCGGGCTGGTGATGACCTTGGGTGATGTGCTGTTCGACACTGGTCGTGCGGACCTCAAGAATTCGGCCAGTCGCACGGTGCTCAAGCTGGTCCAGTTCCTTCAGCTCAACCCGCGCAGGGTGGTGCGGATCGAGGG
This sequence comes from Pseudomonas sp. Marseille-Q5299, assembly GCF_943737035.1. Lineage (NCBI taxonomy): Bacteria > Pseudomonadati > Pseudomonadota > Gammaproteobacteria > Pseudomonadales > Pseudomonadaceae > Pseudomonas > Pseudomonas sp. Marseille-Q5299. Next base: position 184,949 of record NZ_CALSFR010000001.1, on the reverse strand, counting down.
CTATGCCGACAACACCGGCGCGCCGGAAGATAACCTCAAGCTGTCGCGCGACCGGGCGCAGGCAGTGGCCGACATGCTGGTCGACCTGGGTGTCGACGAAAAGCGTCTGCAGGTTGAAGGGTATGGCGATCAGTACCCGATCGAGGCCAATGCTTCGGAGCGGGGCAGGGCGCAGAACCGCCGGGTGGAGATCGTCTTCTCCGATGACAAGGGCAGGCTTGCTCCGGCACGCTGACCGCTGGCGCCTCTTCGCGGCTTGAGAAGAGGCGCGCTGGTTAACCCTTTCGATAGCGGCCACGCCACTGTAATGTCGACTATTGTGCAATCTGTCCCAGTACACTTTGCAACTGTTACGGTATCCTCTACCGTAAGTGAGTCGTACAAGAACAATGAGCCGTCCGCGCGTCGAGATATCGCCATGACCAACCTGCTGCTGTATCAGCGTATCGCCCAGCAACTGGCCGATGACATCCGCCGTGGTGTCTATCAGCCAGGCGAGCGCGTGCCGTCCGTGCGCAAGATGAGCGCCCAGCTCAACGTCAGCCATGCCACGGTACTGCAGGCCTATGCCAATCTCGAAGACCAGGGGCTGATCCGCGCCCGGCCGCAGTCTGGCTACTACGTGCACCAGACCCCGGCGTTGACTGCGCAGACGCCGGATATTGCCAGAGTCGAGCGCCCTGGCCTGGTCACCCGCGCGAGCATCATCCAGCAGGTGCTGACCGAGGCCCGTCGTGATGGCGTGTTTGCGTTCGGTGCCGCCGTTCCTCATGTCGACTACTTGCCGGTGCGGGCCTTGCATCAGCAGATTGCCAAGGTCACCCGTTTTCACAGCCCGCGTGCTTTCAGCTACATGTTCAGCCCGGGCTTCGAGCCGTTGCGCCGGCAGATCGCTATCCGCATGCGTGATGCGGGCGTGCTGGTCGATCCCAGTGAAGTGATCGTTACCCATGGCTGTGTCGATGCCCTGCAAATGTCACTGCGCGTACTGACCCGCCCGGGGGATCTGATTGCTGCGGAGTCGCCCACCTATTACGGCCTGCTGCAGCTGGCTGATTTGCTCGGGCTGAAGGTGATCGAGATCCCCAGCGACCCGTCCACCGGCATCAGTCTGGAAGCGCTGCAACTGGCGGCCAATCAATGGTCGATCAAGGCGCTGGTACTGACCACACGCCTTAGCAACCCGCTGGGCGGCACTATCCCCGAAGAGCGGCAGAAGCAGTTGTTGCGCCTGGCTTCGGACTTCGACATCCAGATCGTCGAGGACGACATCTATGGCGAGTTGATGTTCGAGCAGGGCAAGACCAAAGCGCTCAAGGCATTCGACCGGCTGGACCGTGTGATCTACTGCTCGAGCTTTTCCAAGACATTGTCACCTGGCGTGCGCGTTGGCTGGATGGTAGCGGGGCGATACCAGGACGAAATCCAGCGGCTGCAGACCTTCACCACCCACTCGGCCTGCAGTGTCACGCAGATGGGGGTGGCGGCTTACCTGGAGAACGGTGGCTATGATCGCCACCTGCGGTATATCCGCCAGGAGTACCGCAAGAACCTCAGTGCCTACCAGTTGGCTGTGCAACAGCACTTTCCCGAGGGTACGCAGATGACCCGGCCCACGGGCGGCTTCATTCTGTGGGTCAGCCTGCCGGGGCGGGTCAACACTCAAGAGCTGCATGTGCGTGCGCTGGAGCAGGGGATCAGTATCGCCCCTGGGCTTATCTTCAGTAATACCGAGCAGTTCAACCACTGCATCCGTCTCAACTGCGGTATTCCATGGAACAAGGAAGCCGAACGGGCGGTGATGACGCTGGGAATGCTGGCCCAGCAATTGTGCAGGGAGTCTGTAACTGCGCTTTTGTAAGGCTTGCCAGGCGCAGGCGGAACAGAGAGCATACGCACTCTTGAAGCCTGCCTATCGATGTCCATGAAACTGTTGCGTCGTATTGCCCTGGTTTTTTGCCTCGCGCCAGTGTGTTTGACCTCTGGTGTGGCCCACGCTGCGCAGCCTGCCAAAGCGGACAACGCCAAGGTGTCGCCTGCGCGCAAGCCCGCCAGCAAGGCGGCAACCCAGCAATTGCCCGCGGCGCACCTGGATCTGAGCCTGCCTGCCGAGATGGTCAACCAACTTGAGCCCAGCGTCGGCAGTTCAGTCACGCGCCGCAAGCCCTTGCTGCCGGCCATGTTTACCGACAAACCGCAGAGCGGTGACAGCCCGTTCCAGCTCAATGGTCGCTTGATCAGCAACGAGATGCAGCTGCAGTTGCGCAATGACAGCCGGCGTGATGTGGAAGGGGCGGCGATCGAGTTTGAGTTCCGCCAATAGCCTGGGCGAACTGACTGCCGGGTCACTGCAGATTTCATCGGGCCAGCAATTTCAAACGTATGTTTGAGCGGTTAGTATCCAGGGACGTTCGTCCCGTTTTGTTTCAGGGAGTCCTGATTTTATGAAATGCCGTGAGGGTTGCGGTGCCTGCTGCATCGCCCCGTCCATCACTTCCGCAATGCCGCGCATGCCAGACGGCAAGCCGGCTGGCATGCGCTGCCTGCACCTGACCGCCGACAACCTCTGCGACCTGTTCGGCAAGCCCGAGCGGCCGGCGGTCTGTGGTGGGTTCAAGGCGGATATCGAGGTGTGCGGCAATGATCGCGACGAGGCAATCAGGATTCTCGGTTGGTGGGAGCAGATGACGGCGGCGTGACAAGGCTGGATCTTCGACAACAAGGATAAAGATGATGAGATCGTTCAAGCGTATTGCACTGCTATGTGGCGTGGGCTTGCTGATGGCGCCGGCCGCCTGGGCCGAGAGCTGGCAAGTGGCCAAGGACGAGGAGGGGATCAAGGTCTCTCTCAGTGAAGTGCCGGGGTCCAAGTACAAGGCCTACCGTGGTGTGACCCTGATCAAGGCGCCGTTGGCCAGGGTGCAGGCTCTGCAGGAAGACGTGGCAGGGGCGTGCACCTGGATACATGAGTGCAAGTCGCAGAAGTTGCTCAAGCACGAAGGTGACCAGAGCTGGACCTACACCCAGTTCAATACGCCGTGGCCGGTAACGCCGCGCGATTCGGTGTTGCATGTCACTACCGTCAAAAGCGCTGATGGCAGCCTGACGCGTAACCTCAAGGAAGAGCCGACCTATTTGCCCGAAGAGAAGGGGTATGTACGGGTGGCGAAAGTCGAAGGCTTCTGGAAGTTGGTGCCCAAAGGGGAGAGTACAGAAGTGACCTATCAGGTACATACCGAGCCGGGTGGCAGTGTGCCCGCGATGGTAGCCAACAAGTTTGTAGTGGATGCGCCGTTCAATACCCTGAAAAGCTTGCGTGAGCGGGCAGAGAAGAACTGAAGTCAGGGCAGGGGCAAAGCAATGAAAAAGGCTGCCCGAGGGCAGCCTTTTGCGTTCGGCTTCAAAAGCTTACTTGCGGTCCTTCAGCTCAACGATGTCACGCGGCAGCTCGCCGGTGTACAGCTGGCGCGGGCGGCCAATCTTGTACGGGCTGGAAAGCATTTCTTTCCAGTGCGAGATCCAGCCCACGGTACGTGCCAGGGCGAAGATCACGGTGAACATGCTGGTTGGGATGCCGATCGCCTTGAGGATGATGCCCGAGTAGAAGTCGACGTTCGGGTACAGCGAGCGCTCGATGAAGTACGGATCGGTGAGTGCGATCTCTTCCAGGCGCATCGCCAGTTCCAGCTGCGGGTCGTTCTTGATGCCGAGTTCGCCCAGGACTTCGTCGCAGGTTTTCTTCATCACGGTGGCGCGCGGGTCGCGGTTCTTGTACACGCGGTGACCGAAGCCCATCAGCTTGAACGGGTCGTTCTTGTCCTTGGCCTTGGCAATGTACTTGTCGATGTTCGAGACATCGCCAATTTCATCGAGCATGGTCAGCACGGCTTCGTTCGCACCGCCGTGGGCAGGGCCCCACAGTGCGGCGATACCGGCGGCGATACAGGCGAACGGGTTGGCACCCGAAGAGCCGGCCAGGCGGACGGTGGAGGTGGAGGCGTTCTGCTCGTGATCGGCATGGAGGATGAAGATCTTGTCCATTGCCTTGGCCAGTACCGGGCTGATCGGTTTGATCTCGCACGGGGTGTTGAACATCATGTGCAGGAAGTTTTCCGCGTACGACAGGTCGTTGCGCGGGTACATCATCGGCTGGCCCATGGAGTACTTGTAAACCATCGCGGCGAGGGTCGGCATCTTGGCGACCAGGCGCACCGCGGAAATTTCGCGGTGTTGCGGGTTATTGATATCCAGCGAGTCGTGGTAGAACGCCGACAGGGCGCCGACTACGCCGCACATTACGGCCATCGGGTGGGCGTCGCGGCGGAAACCGTTGAAGAAGGACTTCAGCTGCTCGTGAACCATGGTGTGGTTCTTGACGGTGCTGACAAACTGGGCCTTCTGCTCGGCGTTGGGCAGTTCGCCATTGAGCAGCAGGTAGCAGGTTTCCAGGTAGTCCGATTGCTCGGCGAGCTGCTCGATGGGGTAGCCGCGGTGCAGCAGTACGCCCTTGTCGCCGTCGATGTAGGTGATCTTCGACTCGCACGAAGCGGTCGCCATGAAACCAGGGTCGAAGGTGAAGTGACCAGTGGCCCCCAACCCGCGGACGTCGATTACATCAGGACCAACGGTGCCGGTTAAAATGGGCAGCTCGACGGGGGCAGCGCCCTCGATGACCAACTGCGCTTTTTTGTCAGCCATGTGGCCTCCTATTAATGCTTGAAATCATCAGACAGACCCCCCACGCAGGGCCCGCACCACTATAGAGAAGTAAATTCGAATGTCAATTTGCCTAAAGGCTGGTTGAAACCCGCTCTGAGGCCTGATTTTTCACGAAATTCTCGCCCATTTACGCCTTTTGCTCGCTAAAGGCAATGCGCTATTTGGGCTACCCCGTCACGTTGTCATAAGCAGCCTAACTGTCTATACTCGGCACCCGACCGCCAGGGGCTTGCAAGCCCGAACTGCTGGGGGTCGCCGTTCCCTGGGTGGTGGGTACCTGACCAGTACACTTACCAACAACTTTGCCCTGATTCGCTAGGGGCTCTTCAGTGTGAAAAAAGCCGTGAAAAGCCAACGACCTGTAAACCTAGACCTAAGGACCATCAAGCTCCCTGTCACAGCGTACACGTCCATCCTGCACCGTATCTCCGGCGTCATCCTGTTCCTTGGCCTTGCCATCATGCTTTATGCACTGGGCAAGTCGCTGGGTTCCGAGGAAGGCTTCGGTGAGGTGAAGGCGTGTCTGACCAGCCCGCTGGCCAAGTTCGTGACCTGGGGCCTGCTATCCGCCCTGCTTTATCACCTCGTGGCAGGTGTGCGTCACCTGATCATGGACATGGGTATCGGTGAGACGCTGGAAGGCGGCAAGCTGGGCTCGAAAATCGTGATCGTCATCTCCGTGGTGCTGATCGTTCTGGTGGGAGTTTGGGTATGGTAACCAATGTCACGAACCTGTCGCGTTCGGGCCTCTATGACTGGATGGCGCAGCGCGTCTCGGCGGTCGTTCTCGCGGCTTACTTTCTCTTCCTGATCGGCTACGTGGTCGCCCACCCAGGCATCGACTACACCCAGTGGCATGGTCTGTTCTCCAATAACGCGATGCGGATCTTCAGTCTGCTGGCCCTCGTTGCCCTGGGCGCTCACGCCTGGGTCGGCATGTGGACCATTGCAACCGACTACCTGACGCCAATGTCGTTCGGCAAGTCGGCAACTGCGATTCGTTTCCTGTTCCAGGCGGTATGCGGCGTTGCGATGTTCGCTTACTTCGTCTGGGGTGTGCAGATTCTCTGGGGTATCTGATCCATGGCTAGCATTCCAACCATTTCCTTCGACGCCATCATCATCGGTGGCGGCGGCGCCGGCATGCGCGCAGCGCTGCAGCTGGCCCAGGGCGGTCACAAGACTGCCGTGGTCACCAAGGTCTTCCCGACCCGTTCGCACACTGTTTCCGCCCAGGGCGGCATCACCTGCGCCATCGCTTCGGCCGACCCGAACGACGACTGGCGCTGGCACATGTACGATACCGTCAAAGGTTCCGACTACATCGGTGACCAGGACGCTATCGAATACATGTGTCAGGAAGGCCCTGCTGCGGTCTTCGAGCTGGACCACATGGGCCTGCCGTTCTCGCGCACCGAAACCGGTCGTATCTATCAGCGTCCGTTCGGCGGCCAGTCCAAGGACTTCGGCAAGGGCGGCCAGGCTGCACGTACCTGTGCTGCTTCCGACCGTACCGGCCACGCACTGCTGCACACCCTCTATCAGGGCAACCTGAAAGCGGGCACCACCTTCCTGAACGAGTACTACGCTGTCGATCTGGTGAAAAACCAGGACGGCGCGTTCGTGGGTGTGATCGCGATCTGCATCGAAACCGGCGAAACCCTGTACATCAAGTCCAAGGCCACCGTATTGGCCACTGGCGGTGCGGGCCGTATCTACGCCTCGACCACCAACGCCCTGATCAACACCGGTGACGGCGTCGGCATGGCCCTGCGTGCCGGTGTGCCGGTGCAGGACATCGAAATGTGGCAGTTCCACCCGACCGGCATCGCCGGCGCTGGTGTACTGGTCACCGAGGGTTGCCGCGGTGAGGGTGGCTACCTGATCAACGCCCACGGCGAGCGTTTCATGGAGCGTTATGCTCCGAACGCCAAAGACCTGGCCGGCCGCGACGTGGTCGCCCGTTCCATGGTCAAAGAGATCATCGCTGGCAACGGCGTGGGCCCGAACAAGGACCACGTACTGCTGAAGCTGGACCACCTGGGCGAGGAAGTGCTGCACAGCCGCCTGCCAGGCATCTGCGAACTGTCCAAGACCTTCGCTCACGTCGACCCGGTTGTAGCGCCGGTGCCGGTCGTGCCGACCTGCCACTACATGATGGGTGGTGTTGCCACCAACATTCATGGCCAGGCCATCACCATGGACGCCGAAGGCAAGGACCACATCATTCCGGGCTTGTTCGCCGTGGGTGAAGTGGCGTGCGTATCGGTTCACGGTGCCAACCGCCTGGGCGGTAACTCGCTGCTCGACCTGGTCGTATTCGGCCGCGCCGCCGGCCTGCACCTGGAGAAGGCGCTGAGCGAAGGCGTCGAGTACCGCGATGCCAGCGATACCGATGTCGACGTCGCCCTGAACCGCCTGAACAAGCTCAACGAGCGTACCACTGGCGAAGACGTCGCAAGCCTCAAGCGTGAGCTGCAAAGCTGCATGCAGAACTACTTCGGTGTATTCCGTACTGGCGAATACATGCAGAAGGGTATCGAACAGCTGGCTGGTCTGCGTGACCGCATCGCCAACGTGAAGATCAACGACAAGTCCCAGGCCTTCAACACCGCGCGTATCGAAGCGCTGGAGCTGCAGAACCTGTTGGAAGTCGCCGAAGCTACCGCCATCGCGGCCGAAGCCCGTAAAGAGTCCCGCGGCGCTCACGCCCGTGAAGACTTCGAAGACCGTGACGACGAAAACTGGCTGTGCCACACCCTGTACTACCCGGGTGAGAAGCGCGTGGCCAAGCGTGGCGTCAACTTTGCGCCGAAGACTGTTCCAGCCTTCGAACCAAAAGTCCGGACTTATTGAGGGTGACTGCTATGTTGAAAGTCGAAGTTTATCGCTACAACCCGGATACCGACTCGGCGCCCAAGATGGAGTCGTTCGACGTCGATACCGGCGGCAAGGACCTGATGGTGCTGGACGTGCTGGCGCTGATCAAGGAGAAGGACGAGGGCTTCTCGTACCGTCGCTCCTGCCGTGAAGGCGTTTGCGGTTCCGATGGCATGAACATGAACGGCAAGAACGGCCTGGCCTGCATCACGCCGCTGTCCGGCGTGGTCAAGGGCAACAAGCTGGTTCTGCGCCCGCTGCCTGGCCTGCCGGTCATTCGTGACCTGGTCGTCGATATGAGCATCTTCTACAAGCAGTACGAGAAGGTGAAGCCATTCCTGCAGAACGACACGCCGGCCCCGGCCATCGAGCGTCTGCAGTCGCCGGAAGATCGCGACAAGCTGGACGGTCTGTACGAGTGCATCCTGTGCGCTTGCTGCTCGACTTCCTGCCCATCGTTCTGGTGGAACCCGGACAAGTTCCTGGGCCCCGCCGCCTTGCTGCAGGCCTATCGCTTCCTGGCCGACAGCCGTGACACCAAGACCCAGGAGCGCCTGGCGTCCCTGGATGACCCGTTCAGCGTCTTCCGCTGCCGCGGGATCATGAACTGCGTCAACGTTTGCCCGAAGGGTCTGAACCCGACCAAGGCAATCGGCCACGTACGTAACATGCTGCTGCAAAGCGGCACCTGATTCAAAGCGTTGTAACTGCAGTAAGCCGAGGTGCGGGTGGTGAGCCCGCACTGAGGTAAAACCTGAGCAAGGGCCCAAAAAGCCCGCGCTCGATACCTATGAAGATATGAGACCAGCAGGGGCTTTCCGGGCTGGTACCCGGAAAATCAGCAGGATCCAAGTGGCGTGGTTCAGTCGCTGTGTTCGGACTTTTCCAGGTTTGCTGTGGCTCTCGCCGATCAGTCCCCTAACCGAGGGTGACCAAGCATGCAAGAAAGCGTGATGCAGCGCATGTGGGAAAGCGCCCACCTTTCAGGTGGTAACGCTGCATATGTGGAAGAGCTCTACGAACTCTACCTGCACGACCCTAACGCTGTGCCAGAAGAGTGGCGCACTTACTTCCAGAAGTTGCCCGCCGACGGCAGCACCGCTACCGATGTATCGCACTCGACAATCCGCGACCATTTCGTACTGCTGGCAAAGAACCAGCGCCGCGCCCAACCGGTATCTGCCGGGAGCGTGAGCAGTGAACACGAGAAGAAGCAGGTTGAAGTTCTGCGACTGATCCAGGCCTATCGTATGCGCGGCCATCAGGCTGCCAAGCTCGACCCCTTGGGGTTGTGGCAGCGCCCTGCGCCCGTAGACCTGTCGATCAATCACTACGGCTTGACCAATGCCGATCTTGATACGACCTTCCGTGCCGGCGACCTGTACATCGGCAAAGAGGAAGCGAGCCTACGCGAGATCGTCGAGGCGCTCCAGAAGACATATTGTCGCACCATTGGCGCCGAGTTCACCCATATCGTCGATTCCGAGCAGCGCAGCTGGTTCCAGCAGCGCCTGGAAAGCGTGCGCGGCCGCCCGGACTTCTCCGCCGACGTGCAGGCCCACCTGCTCGAGCGCGTGACGGCCGGTGAAGGTCTCGAGAAGTACCTGGGCACCAAGTACCCGGGCACCAAGCGTTTCGGCCTTGAGGGTGGCGAAAGCCTGATCCCGATGCTGGACGAAATGATCCAGCGTTCCGGCTCCTACGGCACCAAGGAAGTCGTGATTGGCATGGCCCACCGCGGCCGTCTGAACGTGCTGGTCAACACCTTCGGCAAGAACCCGCGCGAGCTGTTCGACGAGTTCGAAGGCAAGAAGATGAACGAGCTGGGCTCCGGTGACGTGAAGTATCACCAGGGCTTCTCCTCGAACGTGATGACCACCGGTGGTGAAGTTCACCTGGCCATGGCGTTCAACCCGTCCCACCTGGAAATCGTCTCCCCCGTGGTCGAAGGTTCGGTGCGCGCCCGTCAGGACCGCCGCAACGATACCGCCGGCGACAAGGTGCTGCCGATCTCGATCCACGGTGACGCTGCCTTCGCAGGCCAGGGCGTGGTCATGGAAACCTTCCAGATGTCGCAGACCCGCGGTTTCAAGACCGGCGGCACCGTGCACATCGTGATCAACAACCAGGTTGGTTTCACCATCAGCAACCCGCTGGACTCGCGTTCCACCGAGTACGCCACCGACGTTGCCAAGATGATCCAGGCGCCGATCCTGCACGTGAACGGCGATGACCCGGAAGCTGTGCTGTTCGTGACCCAGCTGGCCATCGATTACCGCATGCAGTTCAAGCGTGACGTGGTCATCGACCTGGTCTGCTACCGTCGTCGCGGCCACAACGAGGCCGACGAGCCCAACGGTACCCAGCCGCTGATGTATCAGCAGATCAGCAAGCAGCGCACCACCCGTGAGCTGTACGCCGAGGCGCTGATCCAGGCCGGTCGCATCGATGCCGAGCGCGCCCAGGCCAAGATCGACGAGTACCGCAATGCCCTGGACAACGGTCTGCACGTGGTCAAGAGCCTGGTCAAGGAGCCGAACCGCGAGCTGTTCGTCGACTGGCGTCCGTACCTGGGCCACGCCTGGACTGCGCGTCACGACACCCGTTTCGACCTCAAGACCCTGCAGGACCTGTCGGCCAAGCTGCTCGAGCTGCCAGAAGGCTTCGTCGTCCAGCGTCAGGTGTCGAAGATCTACGAAGACCGTCAGAAGATGCAGGCCGGTGGCTTGCCGATCAACTGGGGTTACGCAGAGACCATGGCCTACGCCACCCTGCAGTTCGAAGGTCACCCGATCCGCATGACCGGCCAGGACATCGGCCGTGGCACCTTCTCGCACCGCCACGCGGTGCTGCACAACCAGAAGGACGCCAGCACCTACGTGCCGCTGCAGAACCTGTTCCCGGGCCAGCCGCGCTTCGACCTTTACGACTCCTTCCTGTCGGAAGAAGCGGTACTGGCCTTCGAATACGGTTACTCGACCACCACGCCGAATGCGCTGGTGATCTGGGAAGCTCAGTTCGGCGACTTCGCCAACGGTGCGCAGGTGGTGATCGACCAGTTCATCACCAGCGGTGAGCACAAGTGGGGCCGCCTGTGCGGTCTGACCATGCTGCTGCCTCACGGTTACGAAGGGCAGGGCCCGGAGCACTCCTCCGCGCGTCTGGAGCGTTACCTGCAGCTGTGCGCCGAGCACAACATCCAGGTTTGCGTACCGACCACCCCGGCACAGATCTACCACCTGCTGCGTCGTCAGGTCATCCGTCCGCTGCGCAAGCCGCTGATCGTGCTGACGCCCAAGTCGCTGCTGCGCCACAAGCTGGCCGTCTCGACCCTGGAGGACCTTGCAGAAGGTTCGTTCCAGACCGTGATCCCGGAAATCGACACCCTGGATCCTGCCAAGGTCGAACGCCTGGTGCTGTGTGGTGGCAAGGTCTATTACGACCTGCTGGAAAAACGCCGTGCCGAAGGCCGCGAAGACATCGCAATCGTGCGTATCGAGCAACTGTACCCGTTCCCGGAAGACGACCTGGTCGACATCCTGGCGCCGTACACCAACCTCAAGCATGCCGTCTGGTGTCAGGAAGAGCCGATGAACCAGGGCGCCTGGTACAGCAGCCAGCACCACATGCGCCGTATCCTGGGCCGCCACAACAAGGCGCTGGTCCTGGAATACGCCGGCCGCGACGCTTCCGCCGCGCCAGCCTGTGGTTACGCTTCGAAGCACGCCGAACAGCAGGAAAAACTGCTGCAAGACGCCTTCACTGTCTAACGCCTTCGCGCACCTGAAACCGAATTTAAGGAAACACTGATAATGGCTATCGAGATCAAAGCCCCAACCTTCCCGGAATCGGTTGCCGATGGCACCGTTGCCACCTGGCACAAGAAGCCGGGCGAAGCCGTCAAGCGTGACGAGCTGATCGTCGACATCGAGACCGACAAGGTCGTCCTGGAAGTACTGGCTACCGCCGATGGCGTGATGGGCGACATCGTCAAGGGCGAGGGCGATACCGTCCTGTCCGACGAAGTGCTGGGTTCGATCGTGGAAGGTGGTGCTGCTGCCGCCGCGCCTGCTGCCGCTCCGGCCGCCGCTGCTCCGGCAGCCGTTGCCGCCGATGCCGGCGAAGACGACCCGGTTGCCGCTCCGGCCGCGCGCAAGCTGGCTGAAGAGAACGGCATCGACCTGGCTACCGTTGCCGGTACCGGCAAAGGTGGCCGCGTCACCAAGGAAGACGTGGTTGCTGCAGTTGCCAACAAGAAGTCCGCGCCTGCCGCTGCTCCGGCTGCCAAGCCTGCCGCTGCCGCCCCGGTTGTGGCCGCTGCTGGCGATCGCACCGAGAAGCGTGTGCCGATGACCCGCCTGCGTGCCAAGATCGCCGAGCGTCTGGTTGAAGCCCAGTCCAACATGGCGATGCTGACCACCTTCAACGAAGTCGACATGACCGAAGTCATGGCCCTGCGTTCGAAGTACAAGGACCTGTTCGAGAAGACCCATAACGGCGTGCGCCTGGGCTTCATGTCGTTCTTCGTCAAGGCCGCTACCGAAGCGCTGAAGCGTTTCCCTGCTGTCAACGCCTCGATCGACGGCAACGACATCGTCTACCACGGTTTTGCCGACGTCGGCGTTGCCGTCTCCAGCGACCGTGGCCTGGTGGTGCCAGTACTGCGCAACGCCGAATCGATGAGCCTGGCTGAAATCGAGAACGGCATCGCCACCTTCGGCAAGAAGGCCCGTGACGGCAAGCTGTCGATCGAAGAAATGACCGGCGGCACTTTCACCATCACCAACGGTGGTACCTTCGGCTCGATGATGTCGACCCCGATCGTCAACCCGCCGCAGGCCGCCATCCTCGGCATGCACAACATCATCCAGCGTCCGATGGCCATCAATGGCCAAGTGGTAATCCGCCCGATGATGTACCTGGCGCTGTCGTACGATCACCGCCTGATCGACGGCAAGGAAGCGGTAACCTTCCTGGTCACCATCAAGAACCTGCTGGAAGATCCGTCCCGCCTGCTGCTGGACATCTAATCGCGCAGCTGTAAGCTGCAAGCCGCAAGCTTCAAGCCGAAGCCTGCTGGACTTGCGGCTTGCAGCTTGCCGCTTGAAGCTAAAAAGGAATCTTTTATGACCCAGAAATTCGACGTAGTGGTGATTGGTGCAGGTCCTGGCGGTTATGTGGCTGCCATCAAGGCTGCCCAACTTGGTCTGAAGACTGCCTGTATCGAGAAGTACACCGACGCCGAGGGCAAGCTGGCCCTGGGTGGCACCTGCCTGAACGTAGGTTGCATTCCGTCCAAGGCGCTGCTGGACAGCTCCTGGAAGTACAAGGAAGCCAAAGAGAGCTTCAACGTCCACGGCATCTCCACTGGCGAAGTGAAGATGGACGTGGCCGCGATGGTTGGTCGCAAGGCTGGCATCGTCAAGAACCTGACCGGTGGCGTTGCCACCCTGTTCAAGGCCAATGGCGTCACTTCGATCCAGGGCCACGGCAAACTGCTGGCTGGCAAGAAAGTCGAAGTCACCAAGGCTGATGGCACCACCGAAATCATCGAAGCCGAGAACGTGATCCTGGCCTCCGGCTCGCGTCCGATCGACATTCCGCCGGCTCCGGTCGACCAGAACGTCATCGTCGACTCCACCGGCGCCCTGGAATTCCAATCGGTTCCCAAGCGTCTGGGCGTGATCGGTGCTGGCGTGATCGGCCTGGAGCTGGGCTCGGTGTGGGCTCGCCTGGGTGCTGAAGTCACCGTCCTGGAAGCCCTGGACACCTTCCTGATGGCTGCTGACACCGCAGTGTCGAAAGAAGCCCAGAAGACCCTGACCAAGCAAGGCCTGGACATCAAGCTGGGCGCTCGCGTCACCGGCTCGAAAGTCAACGGCAACGAAGTCGAAGTGACCTACACCAACGCCGAAGGCGAGCAGAAGATCACCTTCGACAAGCTGATCGTCGCGGTCGGCCGTCGCCCGGTGACCACCGACCTGTTGGCCTCCGACAGCGGCGTGAACATCGACGAGCGTGGCTACATCTTCGTTGACGACCACTGCGCTACCAGCGTACCGGGCGTCTATGCCATCGGCGACGTTGTCCGCGGCATGATGCTGGCGCACAAGGCCTCGGAAGAGGGCATCATGGTCGTCGAGCGCATCAAGGGCCACAAGGCCCAGATGAACTACGACCTGATCCCTTCGGTTATCTACACCCACCCGGAAATCGCGTGGGTCGGCAAGACCGAACAAGCCTTGAAGGCCGAGGGTGTTGAGGTTAACGTAGGCACCTTCCCGTTCGCGGCCAGCGGCCGTGCGATGGCGGCCAACGACACCGGTGGTTTCGTCAAGGTCATCGCTGATGCCAAGACCGACCGCGTACTGGGTGTACACGTGATTGGCCCGTCGGCTGCCGAGCTGGTTCAGCAGGGCGCAATCGCAATGGAATTCGGCACCAGTGCCGAGGATCTGGGCATGATGGTCTTCAGCCATCCAACCCTGTCCGAAGCGTTGCATGAAGCAGCGCTGGCAGTGAATGGCGGCGCCATTCACGTGGCCAACCGTAAGAAGCGTTAATTATAAGAAACCACGGCGGGCTGCCCGTCGTGAGTCTTGCGTGCATGACTCACCGCGGAACGTCCGCCGGACCGGATCACACGGGAAAACCCGGGGTCAACGGTCACAGGTGGTGCGGCGCCAGTAATGGCGCAGCGCCGAAGCGCAGTACCTAACGAAGACGGTAAAAAGCATGAATCTTCACGAGTATCAGGGTAAGCAGCTGTTCGCTGAGTACGGCCTGCCAGTTTCCAAGGGTTTCGCTGTCGATACCCCTGAGCAAGCTGCAGAAGCCTGCGACAAGATCGGCGGTTCCGAGTGGGTTGTCAAAGCCCAGGTCCACGCTGGTGGTCGCGGTAAAGCGGGCGGCGTCAAGCTGGTTCGCAGCAAGGAAGACGCCAAGGCGTTCGCTGCACAGTGGTTGGGCAAGAATCTGGTTACCTACCAGACTGATGCCAACGGTCAACCCGTCTCCAAGATTCTGGTCGAATCCTGCACTGACATCGCCAAAGAGCTGTACCTGGGCGCTGTAGTGGATCGTTCGAGCCGCCGTATCGTGTTCATGGCGTCCACCGAAGGTGGCGTGGACATCGAGAAAGTCGCTCACGAAACGCCTGAGAAGATCCTCAAGGCTACCATCGACCCGCTGGTCGGCGCTCAGCCGTTCCAGGGTCGTGAACTGGCATTCCAGCTGGGCCTGGAAGGCAAGCAGGTTCAACAGTTCGCCAAGATCTTCGTTGGCCTGGCCAAGCTGTTCAAGGATCACGATCTGGCCCTGCTGGAAGTGAACCCGCTGGTGATCAAGGCCGACGGCGACCTGCACTGCCTCGATGCCAAGATCAACATCGACGCCAACGCCATGTACCGTCAGCCCAAGCTGAAGACCTTCCACGACCCGTCGCAGGACGACGCTCGTGAAGCCCACGCTGCCAAGTTCGAACTGAACTACGTTGCCCTGGAAGGCAACATCGGCTGCATGGTCAACGGTGCCGGCCTGGCCATGGGTACCATGGACATCGTCAACCTGCACGGCGGCAAGCCAGCCAACTTCCTCGACGTAGGCGGCGGTGCTACCAAAGAGCGCGTTACCGAAGCGTTCAAGATCATTCTGTCCGACAGCAATGTCGCGGCCGTACTGGTCAACATCTTCGGCGGCATCGTTCGCTGCGACATGATTGCCGAAGGCATCATCGGTGCAGTGAAAGAAGTCGGCGTCAAGGTTCCGGTCGTCGTTCGCCTTGAAGGCAACAACGCCGAACTGGGCGCAAAAGTACTGGCAGAAAGCGGTTTGAACATCATTGCGGCAACCAGCCTGACCGACGCTGCTCAACAAGTTGTCAAAGCTGCGGAGGGCAAGTAATGAGCGTCCTGATCAATAAAGACACCAAAGTCATCTGCCAGGGCTTCACCGGCTCGCAGGGTACTTTCCACTCCGAACAGGCCATTGCCTACGGCACCAAGATGGTCGGCGGCGTTACCCCGGGCAAGGGTGGCACCACCCACCTGGGCCTGCCGGTGTTCAACACCGTCAAGGAAGCCGTGGAAGCTACCGGCGCTGACGCTTCGGTGATCTACGTTCCGGCTCCGTTCTGCAAAGACTCGATCCTGGAAGCAGCCTTCGGCGGCATCAAGCTGATCGTCTGCATCACCGAAGGCATTCCTACCCTGGACATGCTGGATGCCAAGGTCAAGTGCGACGAGCTGGGCGTTACCCTGATTGGCCCTAACTGCCCAGGTGTCATCACTCCGGGCGAGTGCAAGATCGGCATCATGCCAGGCCACATCCACCTGCCAGGCAAGGTCGGTATCGTTTCGCGTTCCGGCACCCTGACCTACGAAGCGGTCAAGCAGACCACCGACGCCGGCTTTGGCCAGTCGACCTGCGTGGGCATCGGCGGCGACCCGATCCCAGGCTCGAACTTCATCGACATCCTGAAGCTGTTCCAGGAAGACCCGAAGACCGAAGCGATCGTCATGATCGGTGAGATCGGCGGTTCGGCTGAAGAAGAAGCCGCGGCCTACATCAAGGCCCACGTGACCAAGCCTGTCGTTTCCTACATCGCTGGTGTTACTGCACCTGCGGGCAAGCGCATGGGCCACGCTGGCGCCATCATTTCCGGCGGCAAGGGCACTGCGGACGAGAAGTTCGCGGCCCTGCAGGACGCTGGTGTGAAGACCGTGCGTTCCCTGGCTGACATCGGCAAGGCCCTGGCCGAGCTGACTGGCTGGGAAGCCAAGAAGTAAGTAACACAAAGTAATATGTAGTACCCCCACGCGCACAAAGGCCACCTTCGGGTGGCCTTTGTCGTTGTGCGGCTGTGAAGGCTGCGCCCCCACCTTCGGAAAGTTCGATCACCCTGATCAGGATTTTCAACCAGACATCCGCTCGAATCAGCAATAAATTGTCGTCGAACACGGTCAACCAGACGACAAACATGTACGCACATCGGACAAGCAGCACTGTGCCAGTGCGTTTGGCGGGTAAAACGGTTAATCTACGCGTTCACTTTGTGCCCGTACCCCAAAAGGGAACGACACGCTAAACGGGTCTGGCCTATCAAGCCGGGCAGCATTTCCCTCACTCAAGGGGAAATCCCTTCTCGAATCCCGATTTCAGCAGTGTGGTACTACCCTAAATGAAAGTTTTAAAAGGCCAGGATATCCTGGCGCTTGGCTTTATGACGTTTGCGCTTTTTGTGGGCGCTGGCAATATCATCTTCCCGCCCATCGTCGGTCTGCAGTCCGGGCCGCATGTGTGGATGGCCGCTCTGGGCTTCCTGGTAACGGCTGTGGGCCTGCCGGTCATCACCGTGGTCGCACTGGCCAAGGTCGGTGGTGGCATGGATGCGCTCAGCAGCCCGATCGGCAAGTTCTTCGGCGGCCTGTTGGCGGCGGTATGCTACCTGTCGGTCGGCCCGCTGTTCGCAACCCCGCGCACCGCGACCGTGTCGTTCGAAGTGGGTGTGGCACCGCTCACCGGTGAAAGCCCGTTGGCGTTGTTCCTCTACAGCCTGGTGTACTTCATCGTGGTACTGGCGGTGTCCATGTACCCGGGCAAGTTGCTCGATACCGTGGGCCGTTTCCTCGCGCCGCTGAAGATTATCGCCCTGGCGGTACTTGGCATCGCGGCGTTCGCGCTGCCGGCCGGCACCATTGGTGAAGCACAGCCTGCCTATGCAGCTGCGGCCTTCTCCAAAGGCTTTTCCGATGGCTACCTGACCATGGACACCCTGGGTGCGCTGGTCTTCGGTATCGTGATCGTCAATGCCATCCGTTCGCGGGGTGTCGAGTCGCCGAAGCTGATCACCCGCTATGCCATCATTGCCGGCCTGATTGCCGGTGTAGGCCTGGCGCTGGTCTACATCAGCCTGTTCCGCCTGGGAGCCAGCAGCCATGATATCGCGGCTGGAGCCACCAACGGTGCAGCGGTATTGCACGCCTACGTACAGCACACCTTCGGTTCGCTTGGCAGCGGTTTCCTGGCGGTACTGATCGCGCTGGCCTGCCTGGTGACTGCCGTAGGCCTGACTTGCGCATGCGCCGAGTACTTCAGCCAGATCCTGCCGCTGTCGTACCGTGCGCTGGTGGTGATCCTGGCGGGCTTCTCGCTGCTGATTTCCAACCTGGGCCTGACCAAGCTGATCATGTTCTCGATCCCGGTGCTGACCGCCATCTACCCACCGTGCATCGTGGTGGTAGGGCTGAGCTTCGTCAAAGACCTGTGGAATTCGCCAACACGTATCCTGGCGCCGGTCATGCTGGTGTCGCTGTTGTTCGGCATGGTTGACGCGATCAAGGGCAGCAGCATTGCCCACGTGCTGCCGGACTTCATGGCCCACCTGCCGCTGAGCGATCAGGGCCTGGCCTGGCTGGTGCCGTCGGTGGTGACACTGATGGCGGCTGTGGCGTGCGACCGCATGCTTGGCAAGCCGCGCGAAGCGCTGGCCTGATAGGTTGACGCCTGCCGTTGGCACCGGCCACAAGCCGTAGGGTGCCCGCGAAGGCCGATACACCAAACCCCGCATCCTCAAGGGTGCGGGGTTTTTTATTGCGCCGATGTGCCTTTGCGTGCTTGCAAGCGTCGAAATGCGGTCCCTATCCTTGTCTGCCCTGGCCTTCGGGAAAACTGCATGAATTTCATCCAAAGCAACCTTCACAACGTGTTGGCCCTCTGCTGGTTCGCCCTATGCTGGGGCGGCTATACCCGCTATGCCATCTGGAAGGGCCGCGACACTGCCTGCCTGGCTAGTGTGCTGCATCTGTACCGGGAAGACTGGATGCGCCGCATGCTGCTGCGCGACAACCGCATCGCCGATGCCAGTGTAATTGGCAATCTGGAGCGCAACGCGTCGTTCTTTGCCTCCAGTACCCTGATCATTCTGGCCGGCATCCTGACTGTTCTGGGGGCCTCTGACCGCGCCCTGTCGCTGCTGGCCGACCTGCCTCTGGTGCAGCAGGCCTCGCAAGGCATGTCGGAAATCAAGCTGCTTTGCCTGGCGATGGTTTTCGTCTATGCGTTCTTTACGTTCAGCTGGTGCATGCGCCAGTACAACTTCGCAGCAGTGCTGGTGGGGTCTGCGCCCATGATAGGCGAGCGGCTGGTCAGTGAGCTTGAGCGCAAGGCTTTCGCTTCACGGGCGGCGAGGGTGTTGTCGCTGGCGGCCAATCAGTTCAACTTTGGCTTGCGGTCTTATTACTTCGGCATGGCCATGCTCACCTGGTTCATCAGCCCGTGGTTGTTCATGGTCGTGAGTGTAGGAGTGGTATTGATCCTGTATCGCCGGGAGTTCCACTCCGATGTGCTGGAAGTGATGGTGTTCACGCCAACGGAAAGTGCGCCTACCGAGACCAGCAAGGAAGGCCTCGGTACAAACACATGAAACGTTTAACCTATAACTGGCAGGCACAAAAAAACCCGACAATGTCGGGTTTTTTTGTGCGTCGCGATTACTGCTTGGCAGGCTCAGCCGGTGCAGTAGCCGGAGTTGCCGGAGCGGCTTCTTCAGCAGCCTTCTGCTCGGCTTCAGCCTGATCTTTGGCAGCTTCGGCGTTTTCCTCGGCGGCGTCGTTCATTTTATCCTGAGCTTCGCCCATTTTTTCCTGGGCTTGCTCGGCATGTTCCTGTGCGTCTTGGGCTTTGTCTTCGCTCGCTTTATCGCAAGCAGCCAGGCCCATGGCAGCAGCCAGCATCAGAGCAAAAGCAAATGGTTTACGCATTGGGTGTTTCTCCTTGGTGGAATAAGTGACTTGTTCCTTCGAGTTCAGCCATGCGGCAATAGTTCCGTATCAGTTACAGATATATAACACCGCATCGCGGATAGACTTTTTATCACACTTATGCAGATGTCGCAGGCGCCAGTGGCTGTGAAGAGGAGTGTACCGATGACCGATTCAAGCTTGATGGCCATGGCCGAGCGTTTCTTGTCGGCACTGAAACATTGTCAAGTGTTGCAAATGCGCGTGGAGCATGCGGACGCCGATGGCATGACGCTGCTCTTGCCCTGGTCGCCAGCCATCGTTGGCAACCCGCAGACCGGCGCAGTGCATGGTGGTGCCCTGACCACGCTGATGGACACCACCTGCGGGATGGCCACCCTTTGCGTGCTGCCGAGCTTTGAAGTATGTCCAACGCTGGACCTTCGTATCGACTACATGCATCCGGCAGAGGCGGGAAAGCCCATCTATGGTCATGCCCAGTGCTATCGGGTCACCCGAGACGTGATTTTCACCCGTGGCATGGCCTATCAGGACGACCCCGCCCAGCCGATCTGCCAGGTTGTCGGTACCTTCATGCGCCTGGGGCAGGAGGTCAAGGGCGGCATCCGGTTCGGCAAGGGGCTGAAGGAGGGCGGGGCATGATTCCACAAGACGTACGTCGACAGCTCAACGCGGCGCATGCCGTGGGCGATTACCAGCCATTGCTGGCGTTGATACCCTACGCCAGCCTGATCGGCATCACCTGTGAGCGCCAGGGCGATGACCTGCTGTTCCGCTTGCCGGCCAGCCCGGACAACATCGGCAACCCGTTGCTGCCGGCCATTCATGGCGGTGTGATTGCTGGGTTCATGGAGCTTTCTGCCGCCTTGTATCTGCTGATCTACAGCGAGAGCGCCAGCATCCCCAAGATCATCGATTTTTCCATCGACTACCTGCGCGCCGGGCTCTTTCGCGACACTTACGCGCAGTGCCAGCTCTGGCGCCAAGGCCGGCGGGTGACCAATGTGGCGATCACCGCCTGGCAGGGCGATCGACAATCGCCGATCGCCACTGCCCGTGCGCATTTCAAGATTGAGCCCCAAAAGCCCTTGAAATCGTCGGGGCTGCCCCCATCTGCATGACATCCGCCATTAATGCATGCCGATTCGGCTGCCGGCGCCCACTGCCATCAGATCGGAGTTTTGAAGACCATGAGTGTGGAAACACAAAAGGAAACCCTGGGCTTCCAGACCGAGGTAAAGCAGCTGCTGCACCTCATGATTCACTCGCTGTACTCGAACAAGGAAATCTTCCTGCGTGAGCTGATTTCCAACGCTTCCGACGCCGCCGACAAGCTGCGTTTCGAAGCCCTGGCCAAGCCAGAGCTGTTCGAAAACGACGCCGACCTGAAAATCCGCCTGAGTTTCGACAAGGACGCCGGTACCGTGACCCTCGAGGACAACGGCATCGGCATGAGCCGCGAAGATGTGATCACTCACCTGGGTACCATCGCCAAGTCCGGCACGGCCGACTTCATGAAGAACCTCACCGGTGACCAGAAGAAGGATTCGCACCTGATCGGCCAGTTCGGTGTGGGCTTCTACTCTGCCTTCATCGTGGCCGACAAGGTCGACGTGTTCAGCCGTCGCGCCGGCCAGCCGGCTGCCGAGGGCGTGCACTGGTCGTCCAAGGGCGAGGGCGACTTCGAAGTTTCCACCGTCGAAAAACCACAGCGCGGTACCCGTATTGTCCTGCACCTGAAGAAGGACGAGCAGGAATTCGCCGATGGCTGGCGCCTGCGTAACGTGGTCAAGAAGTACTCCGATCACATTGCCCTGCCGATCCAGCTGCCCAAAGAGCAGGCGGCGGCCGAAGGTGAAGAGCAGCCGGCCGAAGAATGGGAAACCGTCAACCGCGCCAGTGCCCTGTGGACCCGCCCGCGTACCGAAATCAAGGACGAGGAATACCAGGAGTTCTACAAGCACATCGGCCATGACTTCGAAAACCCGCTGGCCTGGAGCCACAACAAGGTCGAAGGCAAGCTCGAATACAACTCGCTGCTGTACGTGCCGGCCCGCGCGCCGTTCGATCTGTACCAGCGTGAAGCGCCGCGCGGCTTGAAGCTGTATGTGCAGCGCGTGTTCATCATGGACCAGGCCGAGTCGTTCCTGCCGCTGTACCTGCGCTTCATCAAGGGTGTGGTCGACTCCAATGACCTGTCCCTGAACGTCTCCCGCGAGATCCTGCAAAAGGATCCGATCATCGATTCGATGAAAACTGCGCTGACCAAGCGTGTGCTGGACATGCTGGAGAAGCTGGCGAAGAACGAGCCTGAGCAGTACAAGGGCTTCTGGAAGAACTTTGGTCAGGTGCTGAAGGAAGGCCCGGCCGAAGACTTCGCCAACAAGGAGAAGATCGCCGGCTTGCTGCGCTTTGCCTCCACCCATGACGAGAGCGGCGAGCAGAGCGTCTCCCTGGCCGATTACCTGGCGCGCGCCAAGGAAGGCCAGGACAAGGTCTACTACCTCACCGGCGAGTCGTACGCGCAGGTCAAGAACAGCCCGCACCTGGAAGTCTTCCGCAAGAAAGGCATCGAAGTGCTGCTGCTGACCGATCGCATCGACGAGTGGCTGATGAGCTACCTCAACGAGTTCGACGGCAAGGCCTTCGTCGATGTCGCGCGTGGCGACCTGGACCTGGGCAAGCTGGACTCCGAAGAGGACAAGAAGGCCCAGGAAGAAGTCGCCAAGGAAAAAGAAGGCCTGGTCGAGCGCTTGAAATCTGCGCTGGGTGAGAGCGTCGCCGAAGTGCGTGTGTCGCACCGCCTGACCGATTCGCCGGCAATCCTGGCCATCGGTGAGCAGGACCTGGGCCTGCAGATGCGCCAGATCCTCGAAGCCAGCGGGCAGAAGGTGCCGGACTCCAAGCCGATCTTCGAATTCAACCCGACTCATCCGCTGATTGAAAAGCTGGACAACGAGCAGAGTGAAGACCGCTTTGCCGAACTGTCGCACATCCTCTTCGATCAGGCGGCCCTGGCGGCCGGTGACAGCTTGAAGGATCCGGCGGCGTACGTTCGTCGTCTGAACAAGCTGTTGGTCGAGCTGTCTGCTTGAGTTGATGCATCGATAAGCCCGCTTCGGCGGGCTTTTTTAATGGTGAATGCCCAAGGAGTGCTTGATGAGCAAGGTAATCGTCGAATCGCTGGTTTATCACCTGTCCGGCAAGGCCTATGAAAGCCGTCTGGTGTATGAGCCAGGTGCGTTGGGGCGACCGGGCCTGGTGATGGCGCCGAACTGGATGGGCATTGGCGAAGGTGCCGAGCGCATCGCCAAGGAAGTGGCCGAAAAAGGCTATGTGGTGCTGATTGCCGACCTGTACGGGCAATCGGTGCGTCCGTCCAATGCTGACGAAGCCGGGACGGCGATGATGCCGTTGAAGAATGACCGTGGCGAATTGCGCAAGCGCATGAAGGAGGCGTTGGCGCAGCTGCTGGCACAGTCGAAGGCGTTACTGGAGCCTGGCAAGGTGGCAACCTTCGGCTTCTGCTTTGGCGGCTGCTGCGCCCTGGAGCTGGCCCGTACCGGTGCAGACCTGAAGGCTGCGGTGTCGTTCCATGGCACGCTGGATACCCCGAACCCTGAAGATGCCAAGCACATCAAGGGCTCGGTGCTGGTGCTGCACGGCGCATCCGACCCGCTGGTGCCGAGGGAGCAGCTGCCGGCCTTCGAGGAAGAGATGAATGCGGCCAAGGTGGATTGGCAGCTGCTGAGCTATGGCGGCGCGGTGCACTCGTTCACCGACCCGAATGCCAATGTGCCGGGCAAGATGCAGTATGACCGCAGGACCTCGGAGCGGGCGTTCCGCTCGATGCACAATTTGCTCACTGAAGTGTTCCAGCGCTGACGGTGCAGTGGGGCCGCAAAGCGGCCCCACTTTAACGCGGTAGCTCGATCCGCGAAGTCTCCCCCGGCACCACCGGCCAATCGCCGGCAGCCCATTTCGCCCGGGCGTGTTCGATCAGTTGCGGATCACTGGCCACGAAATTCCAGTTCATCCGCCGTGGCCCATCCAGTGGCTCGCCGCCGATCAATACCAGCTGGCATTCACCCTCGGCATACAAGGCAATCTCTTCGCCCTCAGGCAGCACCACCAAGCTGCACGCCTCGACTTCCTCATCATTCATCATCAGCTCGCCGTCGAGCAGATACAGCGCCCGTTGCGCATGCTCATCAGGTACCACCAGCGTGGTCGCCGATTGCATCTGCACATGCGCGTAAAGGGTAGGGGAGAGGACTGGCACCGGCGATTCCAGGCAGAAACCGCTACCTGCAATCATGCAGATGCGTACCCCCAGGTTATCGCTCACTGGCAGGCTGGCCGCGGCGTGATGGCTATAGCTCGGTGCGCCTTGCTCGAGCGCGCGGGGCGACGCCAGCCACACCTGCAGCCCATGCAGGCGCGAACCGTGTGCCAACGCCTCGGCCGGGGTGCGTTCGACATGCGCCACGCCGCTGCCGGCCGTCATCCAGCTCACATCGCCAGGCAACACGCGCTGATTCGAGCCCAGGCTGTCCTTGTGCAGGATCGCCCCTTCGAACAGGTAGGTCAGCGTCGACAGGCCGATATGCGGGTGCTGGCGAATATCCATGCCGTGGCCCGGCGCATAGTCGGTCTCGAGCATGTGGTCGAAGAACACGAACGGGCCGACGCTGCGGCACTGCGCCGACGGTAGTGGGCGCAGGATCGGTTGGCCCTCGACCGACTCGGCGCGCGGGCGGATCACCAATGGGCTGCTCATGCTGTGCTCCAGGCGGCGGGAAATAGCACCAGCATAGCGGTTTGCCGTGCATGGCTGAACCGCTGGCTTGGCCGCCAGGTCTACTCTGTTCATACACAGAGAAGGATGCTGCCCATGATCGCCAGAGCGCTGGCCTGCCTGCTGTTGAGCGCAACGTTGTGCCAGGCGGCACAGGCGCGTGATTACCGCTACAGTGACGCCCACCTGCACTATGTGGACTTCTTTCAAGAGACCGAGGGTATGGCTGCCCTGATCAAGGCCATGGATCAAGCGGGTGTCGAGCACTCGATGATTTCTGGCATTCCGGTGGCCAAGAAATGGCACGAGGATGAGCCCAAGCGGCCGCGCTATTACGCCGGTGACGATGCCGACGCCTACTGGTACAGCGCCACCGATACCTACGTGGCGGCGGCGCTGCAGAAGCTGCCGGCCGAGCAGCGCAAGCGCTTTCATCCTTTCCTGACCGGTTTCAATCCGGTAGACAAGAATGCGGTCAGCCATATCGAGCGCATGCTCGATCTCTACCCTGGCCTCTGGCAGGGCATAGGTGAAGTATTTACCCGGCACGACGACCTTACTGCGCTGACCAGCGGTGATACGCCGCGCGCCAACAACGAGGCCATGACCCGTATCTATCACCTGGCAGCCGAACGCGACATGCCGGTACTGCTGCATTCGAACATCACCTCCAAGCGTGAGCGCAACCCGCTTTACCTGGCCGAGATCGAGGAACCGCTGCGCAATCATCCGCATACCCGGTTCATCTGGGCGCACGCGGGCACGAGCATGGAGATTCATCGGCATCAGACGCAGATGGACTTTCTATTGCCGGTGCTGACGCGCCTGCTCAACGACTACCCGAACCTTTACATCGACTTGTCGTGGACTGTGCTCGAGCCCTACCTGCTGGATGACAAGGGTGTGCCGCGCAAGGAGTGGCTGGCGCTGGTCGAGCGCTTCGCGCAGCGGTTCATGCTTGGGTCTGACGTGGTGGGCAAGTTTGGCAGCGTGGGGGAGCAGATGCACAGCTTCAAGCCGTTTCTGGATGCCTTGCCGGAAGGGGTGGCGAAGCAGGTGGCGCGGGACAACTTCCTGGCGGTCTTGCCCAAGGCTCGCTGACGGTCTGCCCGAACGCTACGCGGCACAGGCAAACACAAAAGAAAACGCCCCGAACCAGTCGGGGCGTTTTCATTTACCGCATCAAGGCATTACTTGCCAGTCCAGCGCTTGAGCACCAGGGTGGCGTTGGTGCCGCCAAAGCCGAAGCTGTTGCTCATGACCGTATCGATCTTGGCGTTTTCTTCGGTTTTGCGCAGGATCGGCAGGTCAGCGACTTCCGGGTCCAGCTCGTCGATGTTGGCGGAGCCGGCGATGAAGTTGTTCTCCATCATCAGCAGGCAGTAGATCGCCTCGTGGACGCCGGCAGCACCCAGCGAGTGGCCCGACAGGCTCTTGGTCGAGCTGATCTTCGGTGCCTTGTCGCCGAACACGGCGCGAACACCTTTGATTTCGGCAACGTCGCCGACCGGAGTCGAGGTGCCGTGGGTGTTCAGGTAGTCGATCGGGGTGTCGACAGTGGCCAGTGCCTGCTGCATGCAGCGAATGGCACCTTCGCCGCTTGGGGCAACCATGTCGTAGCCGTCGGACGTCGCGCCGTAGCCGACGATTTCGGCGTAGATCTTGGCGCCACGGGCGAGGGCGTGTTCCAGTTCCTCGACCACGACCATGCCGCCACCGCCAGCGATGACGAAGCCATCACGGTCGGCGTCGTAAGCGCGCGAAGCCAGTTCCGGAGTATCGTTGCGCTTGGTCGACAAGGCGCCCATGGCATCGAACAGGAACGACTGGCTCCAGTGCTCTTCTTCACCGCCACCGGCGAAGACGATGTCCTGCTTGCCCCACTGGATCTGCTCCAGGGCGGTGCCGATGCAGTGTGCCGAGGTGGCACAGGCCGACGAGATCGAGTAGTTCAGGCCCTTGATCTTGAACGGGGTGGCCAGGCACGCCGAAACGGTGCTGCCCATGGTGCGGGTGACGCGGTAGGGGCCGACACGCTTGACGCCTTTCTCGCGCAGGGTGTCCAGCGCTTCCATCTGGTTCAGGGTCGAGGCGCCGCCGGAGCCAGCCACCAGGCCGGTACGCGGGTTGGAAACCTGCTCTTCGGTCAGGCCGGCGTCCTTGATCGCGTCCTGCATCGCCAGGTAGGCATACGCCGCAGCGTGGCCGACGAAGCGGTAGACCTTGCGGTCGATCAGTTCTTCGAGGTTGAGGTCGATGGAGCCGGAAACCTGGCTACGCAGCCCCTGTTCCTTGTATTCCGGGTTGTAACGGATACCCGGACGGCTGTTGCGCAGGTTTTCGGTGACGGTAGCTTTGTCATTGCCCAGGCACGATACGATGCCCAGACCAGTGATAACGACGCGGCGCATGCGAATAACCCTTAGAAATTGTCAGTGGAGGTGAACACGCCGACCCGCAGGGCTTCGGCAGTGTAGATCTCGCGGCCGTCAACGCTGACCGAGCCATCGGCGATGGCCATGTTCAGCTTGCCCTTCAGGACGCGCTTGATGTGAATGTTGTAGGTGACTTTCTTGGCAGTAGGCAATACCTGGCCAAAGAATTTCACTTCACCCGAGCCCAGGGCGCGGCCACGGCCAGGCAGGCCCTGCCAGCCCAGGAAGAAGCCAACCAACTGCCACATGGCGTCAAGGCCCAGGCAGCCCGGCATTACCGGGTCGCCTTCGAAGTGGCAGGCGAAGAACCACAGGTCCGGGGTGATATCCAGCTCGGCGACCAATTCACCTTTGCCGTACTTGCCGCCTTCTTCGCTGATATGGGTGATGCGATCGACCATCAGCATGTTCGGCGCGGGCAGTTGCGCATTACCTGGGCCGAACAGCTCACCGCGACTGCAGCGCAGCAGGTCTTCCCGAGTAAAGGCGTGTTGTTTGGTCATGCGAGCTCCTCAATAACCCCCTGTGGCAGGGGATGAATCTTCCCGGCCAACCCGGCATCAGTCCGGGCGGCAGCCTACAGGTAGACTATTGCGTTGTGGTGAAAGTCACAGCGCACCTGGCGAAAGAAGTACAGGTGTGCACTGAAACGTCTATTTTCAGGGCCGATGAAGGTCCTGTCCAGTCCTTAAGACTGCCGCACTTTAGCATTTATCGCCAGTCGCGGCTGTCCGGCCGGGTAACCAGCGTTGCAACACCTGCTGCAGGTCAGTGCGGCGCAACGGTTTGCTCAGGTAATCGTCCATGCCGGCGGCCATGCAACGTTCCCGGTCACCCTGCAGGGCGTTGGCGGTCAAGGCGATGATCGGCAACTGGCCGCCGTTGGGCAGCAGGCGTATGCGTCGGGTGGCTTCATAACCATCGACCTGCGGCAGGCGGCAGTCCATCAGGATGGCAGCAAAGTGCTGCTGGCTGACCTTTTCCACGGCCTGGATGCCGTCATGGGCCACGCTGACCTCCAGCCCCAAGCTGCGCAACATGGCTTCGATGACGCTCTGATTGACCGGGTTGTCCTCCACCAGCAGGATCCGTTCGCCTTTGGCGAGCGGTGTGTGAGCCGCCAGCGCGCCGGGCAATGTCGCAGGCGCAGGGCTCGCCAGGGCTAGCGGCATTTCCAGGGTGAAGGTCGAGCCCAGCCCTTCGTGGCTTTCGCCACGCAGCTTGCCGCCCATGCGTTCAGCAAGGGTGCGAGCGATGGACAGCCCCAGGCCAGTACCGCCATAGCGCCGGGAAATCGAGCTGTCGGCCTGCTGGAAGGCGACGAACATCATTTCCAGGCGTTCGCTGTCGATGCCGATGCCTGTGTCGCGCACGCTGCACGTGAACCACAGCGTCTGACGATCGAGCGCCTGCCAACGCGCTTCGACCTGCACCTGGCCGCGTTCAGTGAACTTCAGGGCATTGCCGACCAGGTTGAGGAGGATCTGGCGGATGCGCGTCGGGTCGCCCACCACCTGCAGCCGCTCGCTCTGGGCCGGTAATTGCAGTTGCAGATCCAGGCCCCGTTGTTGTGCGCTGTGCTGGAAGGACTGCACGCTGCTGGCGATCAGCTCGCCGAGATTGAAGTCGATATGCTCCAGTTGCAGCGTGGTGCGTTCGATCCGTGAGAAATCGAGAATGTCGTTGATCACCTTGAGCAAGTGCCCGGTGGATTCGCTGGCCACAGCCGTGTACTCGGCCTGCTCGCTGGTCAACTGGGTGGTTTCGAGCAGCTGCAGCATGCCCAGCACGCCATTCATGGGGGTGCGCAGCTCGTGGCTCATCATCGCGAGGAATTCCGACTTGGCGCCGTTGGCCTGCTCGGCCTCCTCGCGGGCCTGGATCAACTGGGCAATGGCCTGTTTCTGTTCTGCGCTGGCCTGTTCCAGTGCGCTGGCCAGGTTGTTGATGTGGCGTGCCAGGTGGCCCAGCTCGCTGTCGTCGACCACCGGCAGCGGGGTGTTGTAGTCACCTTGCTGGATGGCCTTTACCGCATGGCCCATGTCGCTGATCGGCTTTGCGAGGCTCATGGCCAGGCGCCGTGCGAGCAGGAAGGTGAACAACAGGGCGAACAGCGCCAGGATGCCAGCCTTGATAACGATCTCCTGTTGGCGCTGGCTGAAGGCGTCGTCCGACATGCCGACGATCACCCGCCCCAGATAATCGTCCCCGATCGCCGGCGACGGCGCTTTGCCCTGCTGCAGGAAGTCGTTGTCCAGGCGTATTTGCTGAAGCCGGATCGGCGCCTGGAACACCTCCACGCGTTGTGCCCGGTTAGCGCTCTCGTCTGACTGCTCGACGTACACCAGGATGTGGTTGCGGCTGTCCTGCACTTCCAGAAAGCGCACGTGGGGGATGCTCAGGGTGGCGCGCATCAGGCCTTCGAGCACTTCGTTGTTACCCGAGATCACACCGTACTCGGACGCTGGAGCCAACTGATTGGCGATCAGCTGACCGGTATGGTTGAGCTCCTGGCGCAAGTCCTGGATGCGCACGAAGGTGAAGAAGCTGATCAGCAGCAATGTCAGCAGCAGCGCAGGGCCCAGGCTTATGATCTGCGTACGGGTGTGGATATCCCAGCTCAGGCGTCTAGTCATGGGGTGGGTTCTCCTTCAGCCAAAACCTTGGCAGTGGCGTTCGGATCGATCGGTTCAAGGCCCAGGGCGCGAGCCACCTGCTGGTTGCCGCTGACCCCGAAACGTGCGGGGTAGAGGCTGCGCGGCCATTGCGCTGGCGGGCGGTCGAGCAGTTGGTCGAGCACCGCCAGCCAGTCCTCCTGGTCGCTGTAGGTACTGGCCAGGGCACCGGCGCGGACAAAGCCGGCGTTCGGGCCGATCAGCGCCATCTGCCGGCCGTAGGTGCTGAGCAGCAGGTTCTTGGCGGTCTTGGAGTTGTAAAGGTCGGGGTCTTCCAGGCCCAGTAGCACGTCGCTATTGCCCAACAGATCCAGCAGCGGCCGGCTGTCGCGCGGGTCCGGCCATTGCTGGGCGACGATTTCCAGCCCCAGTGGCCGGGCTGCCTGGCGTAGTTCATCAAGCAGAAAATGGCTGTGTTCTGCGTACAGCACGCCGATGCGTTGGGCCTGCGGCAACAGGTAGCGGGCCAGGCGCAACTGGCGGGCCAGGGGCGGGTCACTCCACAGCAGCGTCAGGTACGCCGGTCGCGACTTTCCCAGGCGCTGCTCGGCCTGCACGCGGCTGATGCGCATGGCCAGGGCCGCCGGCCCTTTGCTTTCGGCCAGGCGCCACTCCAGTGCGGCGCTGTCAAGCAGCACCAGGCGCAGGTCGGCCTTGAGCTTGCCTGGGCGCGGCAGTTCGGCGACGGTCTGAAACCGTACCTGATCTTGGTTGCGGCGGCTTTCGAGGGCCGCGACAAAGCTACGGATGCCGGGCTGTTCCTCGCCACCGACCAACAGGATTTCGCTGGCGGACAGCGAGCCTAATGGCCAAAGGCAGAACACCAGCAGGCGCAGCAGGCGGGCCATCAGAACTCCAGCTCCGCGCTGACGCTCAGGCGGTGACGGCTGTCATAGCGGTTCTGGAGGGTGGTGGTCGGCTCGTCGTCCAGGCGCTGCTGCCACAACGCAGCCAGCTCAAGGGTGCTGCCCTCGATCCGAAAGCGTTTGGCCAGACGCAGGTCGAGGCGCTCGTAGCGATACTGGTTAAGGGCATCGTCGCCGTAGTAGAACAGCGCACTGGACCAGCCATCACCCCATTCGCGCATCCAGCCCGCCGAGCCGCTGTTGCGGGCGGTGTTGGCGCTGTCGGCGGGGTTGCTGGCCCAGGCATCGACATAGGCATATGTGAAACGCAGGCGGTCGCGCCGGGTAGGGCGCCAGTCCAGCTGTGCCTCGCTGCCGCTGAATCGGGCCTTGTTGGCGTTACTGGCGATGTACTGGTTGTTCCTCAGGGGCTCGCTGATCATTCCGGTGATCTCGTCGTAGAACAGTTTCACATCCATGTTCAGGTCGATAGCAGTGAACTGGCCGTTGTAGCCCAGCTCGCGTGAACGCATGCGTTCCTGGTCGAGGTCGCCCGGGCCGCGGGTCTTGACGAAATACTCGCCGTTCTGCTGGCCGAACGCAGTAGGGGTCAGGTTCTTGACCGTGTAGCTCCAGTTGACGTTGTTTTCGAACATGTCCGGCGAGCGCACTGCCTCGGAGTACACCGCACGCAAGCCGTGGCGCGGGGTGATCAGGTAGTTGACTGCCATGCGCGGGGAAAGCGAGCTGCCGGACAGTTGCGAGTCTTCGAACATCGCGCCGCCCTGCAGGATCCAATGATCGTCCGCGCGCCACTCCAACTGGCCGAAGAGGCGCCAGGTCTGATCGTCCAGGCCGCCGTCGAAATACGTCTGTGAGTCGGCGCGGTCATAACGGTAGTTCATGCCGCTGAGCAGGCGCAGGTTGTCGGTCAGGCTCAGGGTATCCTGGATTTCCAGGTCGTAGCGGGTTTCACGGGTGCTCTGGTCGACATCGCCGCACACCACGTTGCTGCCGCCCTGGTTGTTCCACTGGTCCTTGATGGCATCGACCAGCGCCTGCTCTTCGGGGTTGCTGCTGTTGGGCGGGTTGTTGGCGCCGCGGGCGACCTGCTCGGCAAAATTCGGGTTGAGCTGCCACAGCCGGGTCAGTTCCGGGCTGAACGACAGCGCTGCGTCGCAGGCGCGCCAGACCTGCTGGCGGTCGAAGTGCTGGGCCGAGCCCTGCACGTACAGGCTGTGGTCAGGGTTGAAGTCGATGTTCCAGCGCACGGAGCCTGCGTAGTCCTTGGCGTTGACGTCGGCGTTGTTGCCGCTTTCGGTGACGAAGGGGAATACGGGCTGGTAGGTATAGGGCCGCTGGTTGCTGCCCTCTTTGGCTGCCAGTTGCCATTCCAGGGTCTGATTTGTCGCGAGGCTATGGCTGACGCTGAGGTTGAAGCGGTTCAGGCGGCGGCTGTCGCGGTAATCCTGGCCAAACTGGTTTTCATCGAAGCCGTCATCTTTCTGGCCCGACACCGACAGGCGCAGATCACCGCCGTCCCAGCCGAAGCCGTGGCTGAGGTAGTAGTCATCGATGCCATCCTGGCCGCGGGTCAGCTTCATGCGCGTGCCATGGCTGTCCGCCGGATTGCGGGTGAGAATGTTGACCACCGCCATCAGTGCATTGGCGCCGTAGCTGACGGTGTTGGGGCCGCGGAATACCTCGATGCGTTCGATGTCCTCCAGCGCCACCGGGATGTCGCTCCAGTCCACCGTGGCCAGGCCCGCACGGTACACCGAGCGGCCGTCGATCAGCACCTGCATGCGCCGGGCTTCGTTGACGTTGGTGCCGTGGTAATTGACGGTTGGCTGGTTGCCGGCGCCGTAGCCGATCATCATCCCCGGCACCAGGCGCAGCAGTTCGGGGATGTCGCGGGCGCCGCTGGCACGGATCAGTTCGCTGTCGAGCACGGTCATGCTGCCCGGCACGGCGGCCGGGGATTGTTTCAGCCGCGTGGCGGTCAGAACCTGTGGCAGGTCGGCGTTGTCGATGAACAGGTCGTCGGCCACGGCCGGGCTGCCGAGCAAGGCAGTCAGCAGCAACAGGCGAGGGTAGGGAGGCGTGCCATGGAACACGATACGGCCTTGTATCAGAGTTGAAACAGGCATGTTAACTGACCATGGGGGTTTTGCCAGCCACAGGCAGCAAGCTGCAAGCTACAAGAAAACCTTGTGGCCAATGAGGGCGCTGTGTCTTGCAGCTTGCAGCTTGCAGCTTGCCGTATAATGGCCCGGTCGCCACTTAACTTATGGCTTTAACGGATTGAATATGACTGAACAGCAACCTGTTGCAGTTCTGGGAGGCGGCAGCTTCGGCACCGCCGTGGCGAACCTGCTGGCGCAGAACGGCGTGCCGGTACGCCAATGGATGCGTGACCCTGAGCAGGCCGAGGCCATGCGCGTCAATCGCGAAAACCCGCGCTACCTCAAAGGCATCCGTCTGCATGACGGCGTCGAGCCGGTCAACGACCTGCTGGCCACGTTGCACTACAGCGACCTGATCTTCGTCGCGCTGCCCTCCAGCGCCTTGCGCAGCGTTTTGGCCCCGCATGCCGGGTTGCTGCGCGGCAAATGCCTGGTCAGCCTGACCAAAGGCATCGAAGCGCAGAGCTTCAAGCTGATGAGCCAGATCCTCGAAGAGATCGCGCCCGATGCGCGAATCGGTGTGTTGTCCGGGCCAAACCTGGCCCGCGAGATCGCTGAGCATGCGCTCACCGCTACCGTGGTCGCCAGTGAAGATGAAGACCTCTGCCAGCGCGTGCAGGCGGTATTGCACGGGAGTACCTTCCGGGTCTACGCCAGCAGCGACCGCTTCGGTGTCGAGCTGGGTGGGGCTCTGAAGAACGTCTATGCGATCATTGCTGGCATGGCCGTGGCGCTGGGCATGGGCGAAAACACCAAGAGCATGCTGATTACCCGTGCGCTGGCCGAAATGACTCGTTTCGCCGTGAGCCAGGGCGCCAACCCCATGACCTTCCTCGGCCTTGCCGGGGTCGGCGACCTGATCGTCACCTGTTCTTCGCCCAAGAGCCGCAACTACCAGGTCGGTCACGCCCTGGGCCAGGGCTTGACGCTGGAGCAGGCGGTCAGTCGCCTGGGCGAGGTGGCCGAAGGGGTCAATACCCTCAAGGTGCTCAAGGCCAAGGCTGAAGAGGTCCAGGTCTACATGCCGCTGGTAGCAGGGCTGCATGCCATCCTCTTCGAAGGCCGCACGCTGAACCAGGTGATCGAGCGCCTGATGCGCGCCGAGCCCAAGACCGACGTCGACTTCATTTCCATCAGCGGTTTCAACTGAGCCTTTAGCGGCTTTGAACAGAACAAGGAGCGACACATGAACGATACCCCTGAGCGCGCCCAGCGCGAGTCGATCATCCTGCGCGTGCTGTGGATGCTGGTGTTTCTGGTGGTGTGGCAACTGGCCGAGCTGCTGCTCGGCGGCCTGGTGCTGGTGCAGCTCATCTACCGTCTGATCTACGGCGCACCGAGCGCCAGCCTGATGAACTTCGGCGACAGCCTGAGCCAGTACCTGGCGCAGATCGGTCGCTTTGGCACCTTCCATACCGACAGCAAGCCGTGGCCTTTCGCAGACTGGCCCACACCGCGTGCGCCGGAAGGCGAAGCGCCGCATGCCGTTGCCCCTGCACCCCACCCGGTGCGCGATGAGGAGCCCAAACTGTGAAGCTGTGGGTATTGCGCCACGGTGAGGCAGAGCCCAGGGCCAACACCGACGCCGAGCGGCGCCTGACTGCCCACGGCCGCGAGCAGGTGCTGCACAGTGCTGCGCATCTGCTCGGCCAGCCGCTGCAGGCCATCATTGCCAGCCCCTACGTGCGTGCTCAACAAACGGCCGCCCTGGTGCATGACACCCTCGGTTTCGCCGAGCCGGTGCGCACCGTGCCCTGGCTGACGCCCGACAGCAATGTGCAGGAGGTGATCGCTGAACTCGAACGCCTGGGGCTTGAGCACGTATTGCTGGTCAGCCACCAGCCGTTGGTGGGTGCGCTGGTCGGCATGCTGGAGCATGGCCACGCGCAACAGCCTGCGCCTTTGAGCACCGCCAGCCTGGCGCAGCTTGAAGGCGACTGGCCGCTGGCGGGGCTGATGACCCTGCAGGCCCTGCAGCACGCCCCTTGATTGATCGGCAACGGGCGTTTGCGCCTGTTGCCGTGCCCCAGCCGATTACTCGCAGCCCGGCTTCGTCAGCGCCTGGTGACCTGATCGCCCTCGCCGATGACCTTTACGGACGTTGCCGAGCGCCCGCGGGATGCCGACAATGGGCCATCATCCTCGTACCGGACCAGGTGCCATGTCGCAGCAGATCTTCTTCGCCCATGCCAACGGCTTTCCGTCGGCCACCTACGGCAAGCTGTTCGCGGCCCTGGCGCCGGATTACCAGGTGCAGCATCTGCCCCAGCATGCCCATGACCCCCGTTTTCCGGTGAATGAGAACTGGCAGAGCCTGGTGGATGAGCTTTTACACCACCTGGCCAGGCAGGATCAGCCGGTGTGGGGTGTCGGCCACTCGCTGGGTGGTGTGCTGCACCTGCATGCAGCCCTGCGGTGTCCTGCTTACTACCGCGGTGTGGTCATGCTTGACTCACCGGTGCTGACCCGCGCCGATCAGTGGTTGCTGCGCACCGCCAAGCGCTTTGGCTTCATTGACCGCATCACCCCTGCAGGCCGCACGCTGGGCCGGCGCGAGGCGTTCAGCGACCGCGCCAGCGCACGGGACTATTTCGCCAGCAAAAAGCTGTTCCGGCATTTCGACCCCGACTGCCTGGAAGCCTACCTCGAGCATGGCCTGCAAGACATGGAGCAGGGGGTACGCCTGCGCTTCGATCCGGCTACCGAAATCAGCATCTACCGCAGCATCCCTCACGCAAGCCCGGCCCCTGCGCGGCAGCTTCAGGTGCCACTGGCGATGGTGCGGGGTGAGCGCAGCAACGTGATTCGTCGCCACCACACGCTGGCTGTGCGCGGCATGCCCAAGGGCGAGTACCACAGCGTACCCGGTGGGCACATGTTCCCCCTGGAGCGGCCGACGGACACTGCCAGCCTGATCAAAGGCCTGTTCGACCGCTGGGGCCAGGCATGAGTGCCCACGTGGAGGAAGTCCGCCTCAGCCTGGGTCATATCGAGCTGGCTGCTCACCTGTTCGGCCCCGAAGACGGCCTGCCGGTGATCGCCCTGCATGGCTGGCTGGACAATGCCAACAGTTTTGCCCGCCTCGCACCGCAATTGAAAGGCCTGCGCATCCTCGCCCTGGACCTTGCCGGGCATGGCTACTCGCAGCACCGCCCGCCAGGCGCCGGCTATGCGCTGGCCGACTACGCCCATGATGTACTGCGGGTTGCCGAACAACTGGGCTGGCAACGGTTTGCCCTGTTGGGGCATTCGCTGGGGGCGATCATTTCTGTGCAGCTGGCCGCCGCCCTGCCAGAGCGGGTCAGCCATCTGGCGCTGATCGACGGCGTCATCCCGCCGACCGGCGCCGAAGCGGATGCCGGCGAGCGCCTGGGGTTGGCGCTGCAAGCCCAGTTGCGCCTGGATGGCAAACGCAAGTCGGTCTACAAGACCCTGGAGGAGGGCGTGCAGGCGCGCATGAAGGGCATGGTCGCGGTCAGCCGGGACGCTGCCGAGTTGCTCGCCCAGCGCGGCCTGATGCCGGTGCCTGGCGGTTACAGTTGGCGCAGTGACAGCCGCCTGACGTTGCCATCGCCGGTGCGCTTGAGCCATGCCCAGGCCATGGCCTACGTGCGCCGGGTGAACTGCCCGGCGTGCCTGGTGGTGGCGGCCGACGGCATGCTGGCGCGCCACGCTGAGCTGCTGCAACAGCTACCCTTTGAACAGAAGGTGCTGCCCGGTGGCCATCATCTGCACCTGAACGATGAACACGGCGCGGCCCTTGTCGCAGACTGTATCAATCGCTTCTTTGGCTTTGCTTGACTTGAGCCGGACAAGTGTCGAGGCTTGGCGGGTTGAACAGGGAGACAACCATGCAACTGCCAGACATCCTGGAGCTTCATTACGGCGCTCGCCGCCGCGCGGGTCGCCGATGAGCGTGCCCGTCATGATTCGTACTGCCGGCGCCTGCCTGGCGCTCGTAAGCCCGCTGCTGTGGGCCGGCGCCCTGCCCGTGCCCGTGGATGCCAAAGTGGTCGAACAACGCCCGGCAGTCGAGCAGGAGCGGGTCTACCCAATGGGCCCGCTACGCAAGATCAGCGGCCGTCTGCGCGTGGATGACAAGGTCGAGAGCCGAGGGCAGGTAAGTTCCATCACTTACGAACTGCCGGCCGAGCGTACGGCTCGTGAAGCCTTCACCAGTGCCCGCGAAGCGTTGCAGCGCGATGGCGGTTACCCATTGTTCTGGTGTCAGGGCCGCGATTGTGGCGAAGCCAGCCTGTGGGGCAATGAGGTATTCGGCAGCGCGCGGCTCAATGGCGGTGACGAGCAGCAGGCGTTCATCCTCCTGCGCCGCTCCGCCAAAGAGGCAGACACCCTGGTAGCGCTTTACAGCGTTACCCGCGGCAACCGCCGCGCCTACCTGCACGTGGAAGAGTTCGTCGCCAGCAGCCCGCTGGGTGAACTGATGCCTACGCCGGCTACGGTGCTGCGCGAAATGCGCGACACGGGCAAGCTCGACTACCCCGACCTGGCTGTGCCGCAACCTTCCTGGGTGACCTTGTTGGGTCGCAGCCTGAACCTGGACAGCACGTTGCGTGCAAGCCTCAGCGGTCCCCAGGCTGAGGTCTGGCGCGAGCAGCTGGTCAGGGCCGGTGTACGCAGCAACCGGCTCGAAGTCGGCAATGCCCCCACCGATGGCCTGCACCTGGAACTGATCCGTTGAATGAGCGCCACCATGGCCAACAATGATCGCCTGCTGATCCAGATTATCCTGCTGACCTTGCTCGGCGCTGCGTTGTGGGTGATGGCACCTTTCATTTCCGCGTTGTTGTGGGGGGCTATCCTGGCGTTTGCCAGCTGGCCGCTGATGCGCCTGCTGACACGCGCACTGGGTGGGCGTGAAACACTGGCGGCAGGCCTGCTGACCTCGGCCTGGATACTCATCGTGGCCTTGCCGTTGGTGTGGTTGGGCTTCAACCTCGCCGACCATGTTCGGGACGCCACCGCCTTCGTGCGCGACGTGCAGGTCGATGGCTTGCCTGATGCCCCCGCGTGGCTGGGCGGCATTCCCCTGGTCGGTGAACGCCTGGTCAGCGGCTGGCAGTCTCTCGACCAGCAGGGCGCCGCGCTGATCGCGTCGGTCAAGCCTCACCTGGGCCAGGTCGGCAACTGGTTGCTGGCACGCAGTGCGCAGATCGGCAGTGGTGTGCTGGAGCTGACGCTGAGCCTGGTCTTCGTGTTCTTCTTCTATCGTGACGGCCCGCGCCTGGCGGCGTTCGTCCTGCGTTTGCTGAACCGCCTTGTAGGTGAGCGCGCCGAGTATTACCTGGAGCTGGTGGCGGGCACCGTGCAACGGGTGGTCAACGGGGTGATCGGTACTGCGGCGGCACAGGCACTGCTGGCCTTGATCGGCTTCCTGATCGCCGGTGTGCCGGGGGCCATCGTGCTGGGCCTGGTCACCTTCATGCTCAGCCTGATCCCCATGGGGCCGCCACTGGCGTGGATACCCGCAACTGCCTGGCTGGTATGGCAGGGTGAGTACGGCATGGCGGTGTTCCTGGGTATCTGGGGCACCTTCGTCATCAGTGGCGTGGACAACGTGCTCAAGCCTTACCTGATCAGCAGGGGCGGCAACCTGCCGCTGGTGATCGTGCTGCTCGGGGTGTTTGGCGGTTTGATTGCCTTTGGCTTCATTGGCCTGTTCATCGGGCCAACCCTGCTGGCGGTAGGGTATAGCCTGCTGCTGGACTGGAGCCGCAACGCCGGGCAGCCAACGCCACAACGTTAACCTTGCGTCGGCCCGGGCGGGCTTGCCCTGCGCATGGGCCGGTGCAGGTAACACGACAAATCTGATCTTTACGCATTCTTTATTTCCAGCCCCACCCCTCGATCTCGCCCCTTTACGCCCCTCCCTTGGACAATTCCCCCAAAGCGGCCCAAGCCGTAACCAGGGGAGATCCACACATGAACATGCTCGACGGGCTGTCACTGCTACTGGCAGTGGCGTTGGCGGTTTACCTGCTGATGGCGCTGCTGCGCGCCGATCGCAGCTAGGGAGCGGCCATGCACAGTTATGACTTCGCGTTGCTGCTGGCGTTTTTCGCCATCGTGCTGCTGCCGGCACCCTGGCTCGGGCGCTTCTACTTCAACGTCATGGAGGGCCAGCGGACTTGGCTGACGCCGCTACTTGGGCCGGTGGAGCGGGGCTGCTATCGGCTGGCCGGCGTGCGCGCCGATCAGGAACAGAACTGGAAGCAGTACGCCCTGGCGCTGCTGGCGTTCAACCTGGCCGGTTTCGTGCTGCTCTTCAGCGTACTTTTACTGCAAGGTTACCTGCCGCTCAACCCGCAACACCTGCCCGGCCAGGAATGGTCGCTGGCTTTCAACACTGCGGTGAGCTTTGTCACCAACACCAACTGGCAGGCTTACAGCGGTGAAGCCTCGGTCAGTTACCTGAGCCAGATGCTCGGCCTGACCGTGCAGAACTTCGTAAGCGCCGCTACCGGGCTGGCCGTGCTGGTCGCCTTGTGCCGCGGCATCTCCCGGCGCTCGACCAGCAGTATTGGCAACTTCTGGGTCGACATGACCCGTGCCACCCTTTACGGCCTGTTGCCGTTGTGCCTGGTGCTCGCGCTGCTGCTGGTCTGGCAGGGTGTGCCGCAGACCTTCGCCGACTACGCCCATGCGGTGACCCTGCAAGGTGCTGACCAGACGATTCCGCTCGGCCCTGCCGCCAGCCAGATCGCCATCAAGCAATTGGGGACCAACGGCGGCGGCTTCTTCGGCGTCAACTCGTCACACCCGTTCGAGAACCCAACGGCCTGGAGCAACCTGTTCGAGGTGGCTTCGATCATCCTGATCCCGGCCGCCCTGGTCTTCACCTTCGGCCATTACGTCAAGGACCTGCGCCAAAGCCGCGCGATTCTGGCCTGCATGCTGGGCCTGTTCCTGATTGGCGGCGCGACCGCGCTGTGGTCGGAGCACCAGCCCAACCCGGCGCTGGACAGCGCGCAGGTTCAGCAGAGCGCACCCCTGGAGGGCAAGGAAAGCCGCTTCGGCACTACCGGCTCGGTGTTGTGGACGGTAGCCACCACCGCAGCGTCCAACGGGTCGGTCAACGCCATGCACGACAGCCTCAACCCGCTTACCGGCATGGTCGCCATGGTCAACATGATGGTCGGCGAGGTGATTTTCGGCGGCGTTGGCGCGGGGCTCTACGGCATGTTGCTGTTCGTGCTGATCGCGGTGTTCCTGGCAGGTTTGATGATCGGCCGCACCCCGGAATACCTCGGCAAGAAACTGCAGGCCCGGGAAGTGCAACTGTTGGTGGCAACCTTGCTGGTGATGCCGGTCGGCGTGCTGGTGCTTGGTGCCATTGCCGCCAGCCTGCCGGGCCCTGCCGGCGCGGTCAGCAATCCGGGTGCACATGGTTTCAGCCAGTTGCTGTACGCCTACACCTCGGGCGCCGCGAACAACGGCTCGGCGTTCGCCGGGTTCGGCGCCAACACCGTGTTCCACAACGTGATGATCGGCCTGGCCATGCTCATCGGCCGCTTTGGCTACATCCTGCCGATCCTGGCCTTGGCCGGAAGCCTGGCAGCGAAAAAAAGCGCGCCGCAAGGGCTGAACAGCTTCCCTACCCACGGCCCGCTGTTCACCGGCCTGCTGCTGGTGACCATCCTGCTGGTGGGCGGCCTGACCTTCCTGCCGGCCCTGGCCCTTGGGCCAATCGCTGAACACCTGAGCCTGGGTTTCTGAGGAACCGACCATGAACATGCCCATTCCTGAAGTGAACGCCCGGCACAGCGCCAAGGACCAGACCCGCTTCGCCGCGCTGTGGCGCCCGGCGCTGGTGCAAGCATTCGTCAAGCTTGACCCGCGTCAGCTCAAGCGCTCGCCGGTCATGCTGGTGGTCGCGCTGACTGCCGTCCTGACCACCGTGCTGTGCTTTGCCCCCGGCACTAACGTGAGCACCGGCGTTGCCGTGCAGATCGCGGTGTGGCTGTGGTTCACCGTGCTGTTCGCCAACTTTGCCGAAGCCCTGGCAGAAGGCCGCGGCAAGGCCCGCGCCGACAGCCTCAAGGCCGGCAGCCAAGGGCTGACCGCAGAGCGACGCATGCGCGACGGCACATTCGAGACCGTTGCCGCTGCGCAGTTGCGCAAGGACGACGTAGTCCGTGTCGTGGCCGGTGAGATGATCCCGGGTGACGGCGAGGTGCTCGAGGGCATCGCTGCGGTCAACGAAGCGGCCATCACCGGTGAGTCTGCGCCGGTGATTCGCGAATCCGGCGGTGACCGCTCGGCCGTCACTGGCAATACCCGGTTGGTTTCCGACTGGTTGCTCATTCGCATCACCAGCAACCCTGGCGAGTCGACCCTGGACCGCATGATCGCCCTGGTCGAAGGCGCCAAGCGACAGAAGACGCCCAACGAAATCGCGCTGGACATTCTGCTGATCGGCCTGACGTTGATCTTCCTGATCGTAGTGGTCACGCTGCAGCCATTCGCCCACTTCGCCGGCGGCAGTCTGCCACTGATTTTCCTGGCTGCACTGCTGGTGACGCTGATCCCGACCACCATTGGTGGCCTGCTCTCGGCCATCGGCATCGCTGGCATGGATCGCCTGGTGCGCCTTAACGTGATCGCCCGCTCGGGCCGTGCCGTGGAGGCGGCCGGTGACGTGCACACGCTGATGCTCGACAAGACCGGCACCATCACCTTTGGCAACCGCCGTTGCAGCGCCCTGCATGCAGCCACCGGGGTGACCGCCAAGGAGCTGGGCGAGGGCGCCTTGCTCGCGTCGCTGGCCGATGACACGGCCGAAGGCAAGTCGATTGTCGAGTACCTGCGCCAGCTGCATGACTTCGTCGAACCGGGCGTGGGGCAGTTCGACGCCATTGCCTTCAGTGCCGAGACACGCCTGTCGGGCATCGATTTCCAGCAGCATCGCTACCGCAAGGGCGCCGTTGATGCAGTCCTCGCCTTCGTCGGCATGCAGCGCCTGGAAATGCCCCTGGCGCTGGCCCGCGAAGTTGAACGCATCGCCCAGAGTGGTGGTACGCCGCTGCTGGTGTGCGTGGACAAGCGCCTGCTCGGTGTGATCCACCTCAAGGACGTGGTCAAGCCTGGCATCCGCGAACGCTTCGCCGAGCTGCGCAAGCTGGGTATCCGCACGGTGATGGTGACCGGCGACAACCCGCTGACGGCCGCGGCCATCGCCGCCGAGGCCGGTGTTGATGACGTGCTGGCCGAAGCCACACCGGAGAAGAAGCTGGCGCGCATCCGTCAGGAGCAGAACGACGGCCGCCTGGTGGCCATGTGCGGCGACGGTGCCAACGATGCCCCGGCCCTGGCCCAGGCTGACGTGGGCATGGCCATGAACGACGGCACCCAGGCCGCGCGCGAAGCCGCCAACATGGTCGATCTGGACAGCGACCCGACCAAGCTGCTGGACGTGGTCCAGGTCGGTAAAGAGCTGCTGGTGACCCGTGGCGCGCTGACCACGTTTTCCATCGCCAATGACGTGGCCAAGTACTTTGCCATCCTGCCGGCGTTGTTCGCCGCCATTTATCCGCAACTGGGCGTGCTCAACCTGATGCAGCTGGCCAGCCCGCAGAGTGCGATCCTCTCGGCCATCGTGTTCAACGCGCTGATCATCATCGTACTGATCCCCCTGGCGCTGCGTGGCGTGCGCGTGCAGGCGGCCAGTGCTGCCCATCTGCTGCGGCGCAACCTGCTGATCTACGGCCTGGGCGGCATCATCGTGCCATTTGCCGGGATCAAGCTGATCGACCTGTTGCTCAACGCTTTGCACCTGGTCTGAGGAGGCCACCATGAACACATATGTACGCCCGGCGTTGAGCCTGATCCTGTTGTTGGCGGTGGTCACCGGCGCGCTGTATCCGCTGGCGGTGACCGGTGTTGCCCAAGTGGTTTTTCCGGAACAGGCCAATGGCAGCCTGGTCCGCGATGAGCAGGGCCAGGTGCGCGGCTCGGCACTGATCGCCCAGGATTTTCAGGGGGATGGCTGGTTTCATTCGCGGCCTTCGGCGGGGGCTTATGCCACCGTGGCCAGCAGTGCCAGCAACCTGTCGCCAAGCAACCCGGCGCTGGCTGAACGGGTAGCGGGCGATGCCGCGAAGCTGTATCAGGCAGGGCAGGGGCCGGTGCCCCAAGCCTTGCTGACCACCTCGGGCAGTGGCCTGGACCCGCATTTGCCACCGCAGGCCGTGGCCTACCAGATTCCGCGGGTGGCGGCGGCGCGCCAGATACCGGTAGAGCGCTTGCAAGCCCTGCTGGAAGGGGCCACCCTCCACCCATTGATCGGGCCGCCTGTGGTCAACGTTCTGGCACTTAACCAGGCCTTGAGCAAATTGGCGCGATGAAGCAGGCCCGGACAATGCCGATCGTGGCACCACTGAAGGATGAAGCATGAGTGACGCAGCCCGCGCAGACGCGCTGTTGGCCAACCTGCCGCGCGAAGGCCGTGGCAGGCTCAAGGTATTTCTCGGTGCAGCCCCTGGCGTAGGCAAGACCTACGCCATGCTCCAGGCCGCCCACGCCCAACAGCGCCAGGGCGTGCAGGTACTGGCAGGCGTAGTCGAAACCCACGGTCGTGCCGAAACCGAATCACTCCTCTCAGGCCTCGCCCAGCATCCTCTGCTACGCAGCGAATACCGAGGTGTCACCCTGGAGGAAATGGACCTTGACGGCCTGCTGAAGGCCGCCCCCGGCCTGGCCTTGGTCGATGAGCTGGCCCACAGCAACGCCCCGGGCAGCCGCCACGCCAAACGCTGGCAAGACGTTCAGGAACTGCTGGCCGCCGGGATCGATGTGTACACCACGGTCAACGTCCAGCACCTGGAAAGCCTCAACGACAAGGTGCGCGACATCACTGGCGTGCACGTGCGTGAAACGCTGCCGGACTGGGTGCTGCAGGAGTCTTTCGAGCTGGTGCTGATCGACCTGCCGCCACGCGAGCTGCTCGAACGTCTGCGTGAGGGCAAAGTCTACGTGCCCGAGCAGGCTCGGGCTGCGATCGATGCCTATTTTTCCCAGACCAACCTCACCGCGCTGCGTGAGCTGGCCATGCAGGCCGCCGCCGCGCAGGTCGATGCCGACCTGGCCCACGGCTACCGTCAGCGTGGGCAAGAGGCGCCGGCCCTGCGCGGGCGTCTGCTGGTGGGTGTCGATGGTGACGATCAGGCCGAACGCCTGGTGCGCCATGCCAGCCGGGTTGCGCAGCGTCGGCATTTGCCCTGGAGCCTGGTGCATGTGGACAACGGGCGGCTGCGCGACGAAACCGCACGGCAGCGTTTGCAGGCGGCTCAACAACTGGCTGAGCGCCTGGGCGGGGAAGTGGTGCTGCTGCGCGCAGGCGAGGTGGCACGCACGCTGATCCAGCATGCCGGCGAGCGCCGAGCCAGCCTGGTGCTGGTAGGTCAGTCGCGGGACCGCCTGCGTCGTCGACTGTTCGGCGCAGGCGTGGCTGCGCGGTTGCTGCGCGAAAGCCACGGGCTTGAGATCAACGTGCTTGACCGCGATGCCCAGCCGGCACCGACAAGTTCGGCCGCGCGGCGGGTGTGGGTATGGCGCCACTATCTGTTGGCACTGGCCGCGACCGTGCTGGCGACGGGGTTGTCCTGGGTGGTGTCGAGCGTGTTGGCGCTGCCCAATATTTCGCTGGTGTTCCTTGCCGCCGTACTTCTGGTTGCGGTGCGCAGCAGCCTGGGCCCGGCCTTGGCCTGTGCTGCCTTGTCATTCCTGACCTACGACTTCCTGTTCATCCCGCCGAATTTTTCCTTCAGCATCCAGCGCGAAGAAGACGTGCTGACGCTGGTGTTCTTCCTGTTCATGGCTGCGCTTACCGGCAACCTCGCTGCGCGTCAGCGCCGGCAGTTGCAGGCCCTTCGCGAAACCCAGGCGCAGACCAACCAGCTGCTTGACCTGTCGCGACGGCTTACGGTCGCCACCGACCGGCAAGCCGTATTCAACGCCGCCGGCCAGCACCTCAATGGCTGGCAGGACGTGCACGTGTGCCTGCTCGAACGCAATCCCGAAGGGCAGTTGCACGTGGCCAGCGGCCAGGCCCAGGCCCTGAGCGACAACGAACGCGCCGCCGCCGAATGGGCCTGGCAACATGGGCAGGCCGCCGGCCATGGCAGCGACACCCTGCCTGATGGCCGATGGTGGTGGTGGCCGTTGACCGTCGACGATCATCCCTTGGCCATGCTCGGTGTCCGCCCCCAGTCCGGCGAACCTCTCAGTGCCCAGCGGCGCCGGCTGCTCATGGCGCTTGGTCAACCGCTGGCCCAGGCC
Source organism: Pseudomonas sp. Marseille-Q5299 (assembly GCF_943737035.1). Classification (NCBI taxonomy): domain Bacteria; kingdom Pseudomonadati; phylum Pseudomonadota; class Gammaproteobacteria; order Pseudomonadales; family Pseudomonadaceae; genus Pseudomonas; species Pseudomonas sp. Marseille-Q5299. The sequence goes on along the minus strand of NZ_CALSFR010000001.1, from coordinate 140,355 downwards.
CTCGCCCGGGCTCGCCTGGCCGAACAACTGGAAGCCGCCCGTCTGCACGGCGAGACCGAGCAGTTGCGCAGCGCGTTGCTGGCCTCTGTCTCCCACGACTTGCGTACTCCGCTGACCGCCATGCGTGGCAGTATCGACAGCCTGCTGGCGCTGGGCGAAGCCATCCCCACCGAAGACCGCCGCGAACTGTTGGAGGGTACCCGCAACGAAGCCGAACGCCTTGACCGCTATATCCAGAACCTGCTCGACATGACCCGTCTGGGCCACGGCGGCCTCAAGCTGGCCCGCGACTGGGTCGCTCCGGCCGATATCGTCGGCAGTGCCCTGAACCGCCTACGCGTGGTGCTCGCGCCCCTGCGGGTGCACACCGAGGTGCCCGCCGAGTTGCCGTTGCTGTTCGTGCACGCCGCGCTGATCGAGCAGGCGCTGATCAACGTGCTGGAAAACGCAGCGCGCTTTTCGCCCGCCCAGGGCCGCCTCGAACTGCAGGTGTCGGTGCACGACGAGCAATTGCGGTTCGCGGTCAGCGACCAAGGGCCTGGCATCCCCGTGCCTGAACGCGAGAAAATCTTCGACATGTTCTACACCGCGGCCCGCGGCGACCGAGGCGGGCAGGGCACCGGCCTGGGCCTGGCGATCTGCCAGGGCATGATCGGCGCCCATGGTGGGCAGATCCTGGTCAGCGAAGGCATCGATGGCCATGGCACCTGCATCACTTTATGCTTGCCGCTGCCCCCACAACCCGAAGCCGAAAGCGAAACCCCATGAGCCAGTCCGCCACCCTCCTGGTCATCGACGATGAACCGCAGATCCGCAAGTTCCTGCGCATCAGCTTGGCCTCTCAGGGCTACAAGGTGATCGAGGCGGCCACCGGTAGCGAAGGGCTGGCTCAGGCTGCCTTGGCCAAGCCTGACCTGGTGGTGCTTGACCTCGGCTTGCCTGACATGGACGGGCAGCAGGTGCTGCGCGAGTTACGCGAGTGGAGTGCAGTGCCGGTAATGGTGCTGTCGGTGCGCGCCAGTGAAGTGCAGAAGGTCGATGCGCTGGATAGCGGGGCCAATGACTATGTGACCAAGCCGTTCGGCATCCAGGAGTTTCTGGCCAGGGTGCGCGCGCTGTTGCGCCAGGTACCGCAAGCGGGTGGGAGCGAGGTGACGGCGAGTTTCGGGCCTTTGACCGTGGACTTCGCGTTTCGCAAGGTGACGCTTGAGGGCGCTGAGGTGGCGCTGACCCGCAAGGAATATGCGTTGCTGGCGCAACTTGCCGGGCACCCGGGGCGGGTGATTACCCAGCAGCAGTTGCTCAAGGATATCTGGGGCCCGACGCACGTGGAGAACACCCATTATCTGCGGATTGTAGTGGGGCACTTGCGGCAGAAGCTGGGGGATGATCCAACCGCACCGCGGTTCATCATTACCGAGGCCGGGGTGGGGTACAGGCTGGTTGCGCCTTCCTGCTAGGGCCATTGCCGGTCAAGCTGCACCTTCGTTGTTGCGCACCATGAGACGCCCTCCCTTGCGCCCTCTCCTCTGAATGGTCGCAGCCATCAGCCAACTGAGCGTTTTCACTCAGCAACATCGCCCCCAGTTACGCTTCCGTGTCAGGCGTTGCCTTAGGGCAACGCCGGTCTTTTCTTTGTACGCCAATTTTATTTTGTACAGGTATACAGCCGGGAATTTGCCGTATTCACGGCGAATAAGTCTTTGCTAAGAATAAAAAATTGTACAACGCTCTGGATTTGTACAGGTTTTGTCGGTACTGTTGATTTCCTCGCAGGAGCGCGGAACGTTCAAAGGAGTGATGAAGTCTCAGTAATGGCCCATAGCCATAACCTTGTTGCCATTCCGATAGGGGCAGGTGAAATGAACATGAATGTCGCCCCTATGCCGTCCAATGAAGAGCAGCGCTTGGCTGCGGTCGCTGAGTGGTGTGTTGCGCACCAGGACTGCAGCACCGAGCTGCGCACACTGGTCGAATGGGCCGGCCGCTACTTCAATGCGCCGATGTGCCTGATCTCGATCGTCAGCGAGTGCCAGCAGTGGTTCATGGCCAAGACCGCATTGGAGGCCGACAGCACGCCGCGGGATGTGGCGTTCTGTGCCCATACCATTCTTCAGGCGCAGCCGCTGGAAGTACTGGATGCGACGCAGGACCCGCGCTTTGCCGAAAACCCGCTGGTCACCGGTGCACCCGGCATTCGCTACTATTGCGGCGCTCCGCTGCTGGTGGACAAACAGGTCGCGATTGGCAGTTTCTGCATCATCGATACGGTCCCGCGTGAGGCCATGGATGATGCTCAGCGCGGGATGTTGCAGGCGTTCGCAGACATGGCAGTGCAGATCATTGCCGGTATACGCCATCGAAATTTCTACGACCAGCCGACAGGGCTGTTCAATCGGGTAAAACTTGAATGCGACGTGCAGACGCGCCTTGAACGCCATGATGCCCTGACCGTGGTGGTGTTCGACATCATGCCGGCGCAGGTGCTTACGCACATGATCAAGGTGTTGGGCTACAACTTCGCCCACGACCTGACCCTTCAGGTGAAAGACCTGATCGTCAGCCAGCTTGACCCGGACCTTGCGTTGTACAAGATCAGCCCCACCCGGTTTGCCGTTATCGTGCATCAGCACCCTCTGGCAATGTGCGCGCGGGTAATCGGTGTGCTGAGCGACCCTGTGCAGTGTCATCAGATTCCCGTGCTCCTGGACGCCGCGGTCGGTATTTCGCCGGTCACCCGCTGCGACGACGATGGCAGCCTTGACTGGTTGCGCCGTGCGGTCGGCGCCGCTGACGCAGCCCGTGGCAACCCTGGCCGCTGCGCGCACTATCAGCCGGAGGTGGACGCCGCGCAGCGCAGGGCATTCTCCCTGTTGACCTCACTGGGGGCGGCGCTGCAGAGCGATGACGAGCTCAGCCTGCACCTGCAGCCGCGAGTCGAACTGCAAGGCCATACCTGCAACAGCGCTGAAGCGCTGTTGCGCTGGCGTCATCCGCAATTGGGGGATATTTCCCCTGCCGAGTTCATCGCCCTGGCCGAGAAAACCGCGCTGATAGCGTCGATCAGTCTGTGGGTGATGCGCGCGGTGTTGAACATCCTGCAACACGCTCAGGCGCCAGACTTGCGCATCAGCATGAATGTCACCGCGCGCGACCTGGAGAGCGCGGCATTCATGGACACCTTGCTTGCCGAGCTCCAGCACAGGGCCATCGCGCCGTGGCGCCTGCAACTGGAGTTCACCGAAAGCGTGCTTATCGAGCATCCCGAAGAAGTACGGCGGCAATTGCTGCGTGCACGTCAGGCCGGGATCGACATCGCCATCGATGACTTTGGTACCGGTTATAGCAACTGGGCTTACCTCAGCCGCATTCCTGCCACCCTAGTGAAACTGGACCGCTCGTTGATCCAGAAAGCCACGCACAGTGCCAAGGACCTCCTATTGGTGCAGTCGCTGGTGGGGTTGGCTAACCAGCTCGGTTACCAGGTTGTGGCCGAAGGCATCGAAACCGCTGAACAGCTCACCTGTGCCAAGGCCTGGGGTTGTACCCAGGCGCAGGGCTATTACCTGGCAAGGCCCATGCCGCTGGCCGCCTTCCAGACGTGGTACTGCAACAACCGGCTCCGCTGGTCGCAGATTTGACTTATTCGTCGCTATTCTCAGCAGGTGCCAGCATGTTCAACCGGCAATTGAAAACCACGCTCGCCGAGCGTGAACGCGAACTGGAAAGCCTTCGGCAATGCCTGGAGCAAATAGAGCAGGCGGGTTTTTTTCTGCGGCTCGACGCCGATTGGCGGATCGTCGACTGCAACATTTCCAGTGCTGCTGCGTTCGGCGTCACTGTGGATGCCTTGACCGGCACTTACCTGAGGCAGTGGCTTCCCGCTGAGGCCTTGCGCGGGTTGGCCAGCGCGCTTGCCAATGGTGTGCCGCTGCACGATGACATGAGCCTGAATGCGGCCAATGGCAAGTCGGCGTGGTGGCGCCTGGGCTGGTATCCGCGGTTGGATGCACAAGGGCGGGTATGCGAGGTCCGCGCATACGGGCGCGACGTGTCCAAAGAGGTCGGGCTGGCTCGGGAGAACCAGGCGCTGCTCGACGCGTTGTTGCGCTCCAGCGCGGTCATCCAGTTCGATCTGGCAGGCAATGTGCTGGCCGCCAATGACACCTTCCTGGCGGGCATGGGATACCGTCTCGATGAAGTGGTGGGTAAGCATCACAGGATGTTTTGCTGCGCAGAAGATACCGCCAGCCCGGCATATGCAGAATTCTGGCGAACGCTCAATACCGGCCGCTACGTCACCGGCCGTTTCCGCCGCCTGGACCGGCACGGGAACGAAGTGTGGCTGGAAGCGAGTTACAACCCGGTGAATGATGCGCAGGGAAAATTGGTGCGGGTGGTCAAGTTCGCCTCGGTGGTTACCGCACAGGTCCAGCGCGAAGAGGCCATCAAACAGGCCGCGCAGATGGCGCTTGAGGTGTCCCGCAATACCGTTGGCGGAGCGTCTGAGGGCGCGGCGGTGGTGCAGCAAGTGGAGCAGACCATGCAGGGCATGACCCGGCAACTGCAATCGGCCGGCACGACGATCACTGCACTGGGCGAGCAATCGGTGTTGATCAGTTCGATCGTCCAGACCATCGGCGGCATCGCTGCGCAGACCAATCTGCTGGCGCTCAATGCAGCCATCGAAGCGGCCCGCGCCGGCGAGCAGGGCAGGGGGTTTGCCGTGGTTGCCGACGAAGTGCGAAAACTGGCGGCGCGCACCAGCACGGCTACCGATGAGATCGTCTCGGTGGTGGCGCATAACCAGACACTCGCTAGCCAGGCGGTTGGCGAGATAGAAACCAGCCGGGATCACGCCACGCAGAGCCTGCAGCTCGCCTCGCAGGCAGGTGAGGCGATTGGCGTGATCCTGCAGGGCGCGACGGGTGTGGTGAACGCTGTAGAGCGAGTGAGTCAGGATTTGCGTTGAACCGGGCCAGCGTACTGCTCACCGGGCATCGCTCGATATCAGCGCGGTCAATGGTGGCAGACGATGCGCAGTTCCCCCTCTAGATTCGTGTGGCGTGCTGGAAGCCCCGAACAACAATAACGAGGGACCTGACTATGCCGACCGCCATCCAAGCGAACAACGCCTGGCGCATCCTGTTCCTGCTGTTCCTGGCCAACCTGTTCAATTTCTTCGACCGCACCATACCCGCCATCATCATCGAACCGATTCGCCTGGAGTGGCATCTGAGCGACTTCCAGATCGGCCTGATCGGCACAGCCTTCACGCTGGTCTATGCCATCGCTGGCCTGCCATTGGCACGGCTGGCCGACACCGGCTCGCGCAGCCGGCTTATGGGCTGGGGCCTGATGGCATGGAGCGGGCTGACGGCAGTCAACGGCATGGTTGGGAGCTTCTGGAGCTTTCTGCTGGTGCGCATGGGGGTGGGCATCGGTGAAGCCAGCTATGCGCCCGCCGCCAATTCGCTGATCGGTGACCTGTTCCCTGCCGAGCGGCGGGCAAGGGCGATGGGTATCTTCATGCTCGGCCTGCCGCTGGGCCTGTTGCTGGCCTTCTTCACCATCGGCGCCATGGTGCAGGCCTTCGGCAGCTGGCGCGCACCGTTCTTCATTGCCGCAGTACCGGGTGTGGTGCTGGCGCTGTTCCTGTTCCTGATTCGCGAACCGGCACGCGGTGCGGCAGAAACCGTAGCCGTCTCCCAGGCTCCACTGGACCGGCCCCTGCGCCGCGTACTTAGCGTGCCCACCTTCGCCTGGCTGGTGCTCGCAGGCCTTACGTTCAATTTTGCTTCGTACGCCTGCAACTCGTTCATGGTGCCCATGCTGCAGCGGTACTTCGAGCTGCAACTGCAACAAGCCGCAGTGGCCACCGGGGTCATTGTCGGTGTGACCGGTCTAGTAGGCCTTACCCTTGGTGGCTGGGTGGCCGACAAGGTGCATCAGCGCTTTGCCAATGGCCGGCTGATGTTCGCCGTGCTTAGCATGCTGGTCGCCACGCTGGCCACTGCCTGGGCGCTGCACGCTGGGCGGATCGAGCTGGGCCTGTTCGTGGCGCTGTTCGGCGCGGGCTGGCTGTTCTCGTACAACTTCTACACCTGCGTGTACACCGCCATCCAGGACGTGGTGCAGCCCCGCCTGCGCGCCACGGCCATGGCGCTGTATTTCGCCGGGCTGTATCTGCTTGGCGGTGGATTAGGGCCGGTGGTGGTGGGCGGGCTTTCGGACCATTTCGCTGTCGCAGCCATGGACGCAGCGGGGGAAGTGATGATGAGCGAGGCGTTCAAGGCCCAGGGGTTGCACGACGCGATGTACCTGATACCGGTGGCACTGATGTTGACCATGGTGTTTCTGCTGGCCGCGTCGCGGTGTTTCAGCCGCGATGCGCAGCGCATGCGGGAGGGGATGGTGGCTGACAGCGAAGCACTGGAGGGCCGCGCTGTCCAAGCCTGAGTAACATTGGCCGCGATTGGTTTCTGAGGGTGGCCAACGCTCAGACGTGGCGCCACGTCTGAGCGGCAAGGCCGTTCCGAAAGGCTGTCATGACAGCGTCAGCATCAGAAACTGGCTTTGACCGATACCATGAAGTTGCGTGGCTCACCGTAATAGTTGCCGAAGGTTTCGGTGCCGATGCTGGCGTAGTAGCGCTTGTCGAACAGGTTGTTACCGTTGAGCGCTACCGACCAGGTGTCATCGATGCGATAACCGATACGCCCATTCCAGATCGCATAGCCCGCCTGGTCGATTTTTTCGCCACTGGCGGGCGAGACGCGGAAGTTGTCGCTTTGCGCGTTGACCCCGGCACCGATAGACAACCGCTCTAACGCGCCGCTCAGGGTGTACTCGCCCCACAGGCGCAACACATGCCGAGGCACGTAGCTGTTGAACGCCGCTCCGTTCAGGCTGCTGTCGATGTCGTCCAGGGTCTTGGTCTGGGTGTAGGTGTATCCCGCAAGCAGTTGCAGGCGCTCGATGATTTCCCCACTGAGCTCCGCCTCGAAACCTTGCGCACGTACCCTGCCGGCGTTGACGTAGCAGTAACCATCGGATGACGGGCATGACGAGTTGTAATCGGTCTGCGCCTGGTCTTTCTGAATAGTACGGAACAGGTTGAAGGCGCCGTTCAGTCGCCCCTCCAGCCAGGCCCCCTTGATCCCCAATTCATAGCTCTGGCCCACAAGCGGCTTGAGCGCGGAACCGTCTTCAGACCGGTAGTTGCCTTGCGGAGTGAAGATGTCCGAGTAACTGGCGTAAGCGGTAAGGTTTTCGTTCAAGTCCAGCAGTACCCCGGCGAAGGGCGTGACCTGCCCGGTCTCGCGGGTGCTGGAATGCTCCGACGTACCGGTGTTGATAAAGTCGGAGTCGGTCGTGGAGGTGTACCAGCTCACCCGGCCGCCAACCACCAGGGTCAGTGGGTCGGCCAGTTTCAAACGCAGGGTCGAGTAGAGGCCTTTTTGTGTAGTCTTGGACTTCACCGGCCCGCCGCGAGATGAGTTGTCGATGAAGTAGCTGTCGTCGGGCTCAGGGATGAACTTGTCGGGGTTGAATACATTCTGGCGCTGCGGCAGAAAGGCCACTGAGTAGAAGTCGTCCTTGTTCGAACGGCTCGCATTCATGCCTAGCACCAGTTCATGTTGTTGGCCAAACGCATCGAATGTGCCACCGACGTAGGCGTCCAGGCCGTAATCGACCTGGTCGTAGTCATACATGCTGCCCAGCATGCCAGTGGTATTGGTACCGGGCGTCACTGCACCTGAGGCAAACGCGTACTTGATGTCCTGGGTGTTCTTCGTATAGACGCTGGCAACCTTGAGTTTCCAGTCTTCGTTAAGCTGATGGGACACATCACTGAACACGGTGGTGCGCTGGCTGCGCCAGGTGTTCCATGAGGGGTCCAGGCAGGTTGAGCGGCTCAGCTTCAAGTCGCTGCGATCGCGGTAGCGCGGCAGGCCACCCCAGCATGGGTTGGCATCCACGTCTTCATAGGCAACGCCCAGCCCCAGGGTGGTGTCGGCATTCAGATCGAAGTCGAGCGCACCGTAATACACCTGATCTTTGCGGTTGGCGTCGTCCACGAAATAGTGGCGGCTTTGTTCGGCGATCACTGCCCGGCCGCGCAGAGTGCCGGATGCGTTCAGCGGGCCGCCGGTGTCCAGTTGCCCGCGGTAGTTGTCCCAACTGCCGCCGGACAGGGTGATGTCGGTATGCGCAGCTGCCAGGCCGCGCTTGCGCACGAAATTCACCCCGCCGGCAGTGCCGCCGGAGCCTTTCATCATGCCCGCTGCGCCGCGCAGCACTTCGACCCGGTCGTAGTACGCCATGTCGCTGCTGAAACTGTCGGCCTGGACATAGAGGTTGCCCATGTCCAGCGGCACACCGTCGTACTGATACTGGCCCGACATGCGGAACCCGCGTGAATAGAAGTATTTGCCACCCATGGTCGAGTCGTACACGGTAATGCCGGGCGTCTTCTCCATGACCTGGTCGATGGTGTACAGGTTCTGGTCGTCCATCATCTTGCGGGTCATTACCGTCACCGACTGTGGCGTCTCTTTGAGCGAGTGCTCACCTTTGCCTATGGTGACCGCGCCCGTGGTGTACGAGCCGCTGTTCTCTGTCGTGGCGCCCAGCACCTGGCCGGTGATGTTGGTGGCACCAAGTTCCATTGCCGAACCAGCGGAAGGCACTTCCCGCAGTACATAGGTGCCGTTGGACTGCGCCTGGGCTTGCAGGCCGCTGCCGGCCAGAATCCGGCTAAAGCCTTCAATGACACCGAAGGTACCTTTGAGCCCCGAGGAGCTAAAGCCGTCTGTTTGCCTGGCATCAAACGAAATCGCCGCCCCCGCCGCGCTGGCGAAGTGGCCAAGGACTTCGGTCAGGCTGCCACCAGGGATGTCGAACGACCGCACTGCGCTGTGCTGGGCCGCCACGGCTGCCTCGACCGTTGCTGTGGACCAGGCTCCGACAGTGGTTACTGCCAGCAGCGCGACTTTTACCGCGGTCGCCAGACGACCACGCTTGAATACCTCAGACATCCTAATCCCCCCCTGAAAATGATCGATGACACCCAATGGGGGATGAGCCGAACGATGCGTAAGAAAAGTGCAAAAAAGAATTTTTTAATTACTGAGGCGGGACGACAGGAGGCGACACATTGACCCAGAAACGGCTGTAACGCGTGACGCGTAATGAAAGCCCGCTTTCCAGCGCAGCCAACGCCAGGTCGGTGTCATCGATTGGGAACGCGCCAGAGACCCTCATTTGCGCAATACGCGGATCACAGCGCAGCACGCCGGTGCGGTAGCGCGACAGGTCGGAAAGCAGTTCGACCAGGGGGCGATCAATGGCAATGATGCTGCCGTGTTGCCAGGCTCCCACCGTAGCGTCATTACGCCGTAGCTGCCCCACCGTGAGGTCGGTGAAGGCGATGGATTGCCCGGCCTCAACGCGCACTGTCAATGCGCTGCTGGACGCTCTGACTTCTACCGCTTTCTCCAGGACTGCCACCTCACCGCCCAGCGCTTGTGTGCGAACGATAAAGCGCGTGCCCAGCGCCCGGACCTCGCCATGTGTGGTGCTTACCTTGAATGGCCGCTGTGCTGGGTCGTTAGCGGTCGATACCAGAATTTCACCGCGAAGCAGTTCCAGCACCCGTTGCTGGCCGTCGTACTTGAGGTTTACAGAGGTGTCGGTGTTCAGCAGCAGTGAACTGCCATCGGCCAAACGAAAGGTACGGCGCTCACCCACTGCGGTGCGGTAATCGGCAAACAGCTGTTGCGAGCTGTTGCTACGCCACCCCAGCCAGCCCAGCGAGGTGGCTGGCACTAATACCAATACGCTGCGTAACAGCTGCCGGCGGGAACGTGCGGCACCACGCAGGGCGGGTGCGGCCAGCGCACCCGGCACGCTTGCCATCTGCTCCCCCACAGCGGTCATCCGCTGCCAGGCTTGGCGATTGACCGGGTCGGCAGCCAGCCAGTCGTTCCAGGCGCTGCGATCGGCGTCGGTGGCGATGCCAGACTGCAGCCGCGCGTACCAGCGGGCTGCTGCACTGATGGCCTGCAACTCGGCGGGCGAAAGGCTCATGCCAATTGCATCTGCATCAAACAGCAATGCTCCATTGCCTTTGCCATGTAGTTGTTGACGCTGCGCACGCTGATGTTCAGCTGCTCGGCAATCTGCGGGTAGGTCAGCCCGTCGAATTGCGACAGCATGAACACCTGCCTGACCTTCGGCCCCAGCCCTTGCAACAGGCGATCGATTTCTACCAGTGCCTGCAACATGATCGCCTGCTCTTCCAGCGACGGGTGCTGTGCTTGCGGCAAGGCTGCCAAGGTTTCCAGGTATGCCTGTTCCAGTGAGCGCCGACGAAACAGGTCGATCAGCAAGCCCTTGGCGATCCTCGACAAGTACGGGCGCGGCTCGCGAATGTCCAGTGCGCTGCGTGCCTTGATCACCCGCACGAACGTATCCTGCGTCAGGTCCGCGGCATCGAATGCGTTGCCAAGCCTCTTGCGTAGCCAGCCATTGAGCCAGCTGTGATGCTCGCAATACAGGTGATTGACGGCGCTACGCAGAGAGAGGTCGTTGGCGGGCATTTTGGATGGAATGGTTCGCGATTGGTAATGAATCTTATTGTCGTGCGTGGTGGAGGTGTTTGCAATAGCAAAGGTTTGCCCGAAGGCTACGCCTTTCGCGCCTTAGGCCCACGGGCGTTGTCGTACACCGTGACAAGCACGTAGGCCACCTTCCTGATTGCTTTGCCAGAGGCTTTTAGCTGGTAAAACAGCTCCTCCAGGGATTCGAACTCATGCATCAAGGCTATTATCAGAGCCGAGACGGGCGATCTAGGCGGCAGCGAAACAGCCTGCTGCTCCGTGCTCTGGGCGCACAACCTCTGCCTTGATACGGGTAAAACCATCAGGCCCTGGAAGGCAGTCACCGTTCAGTGTCATGACGCAAAAACGCCGCCTCCAGCAGTTGCTGCGTATAAGCATGCTGGGGTGAATGGAAGATCTGCTGAGCCTCGCCTTGCTCCACAACATGCCCCTGCTTGATCACCATCAGTTGGTGACTCAACGCTTTGACCACGGCAAGGTCATGGCTGATGAACAGGTAGGTGAGGTTGTACTTGTGCTGCAAGTTGCGCAGCAATTCCACCACCTGCCGCTGCACCGTACGATCCAGCGCAGACGTCGGCTCATCCAGCAGAATCAACGCCGGCTTGAGCACCAGCGCCCGGGCGATGGCGATACGTTGACGTTGCCCACCCGAAAACTCATGCGGGTAGCGGTGGCGCGTGCGTGGGTCCAGGCCTACCTCTTCCAGCGCCGCGATAATTGCCGCTTCCTGTTCTGCGGCTGTACCAATCTTGTGAATCCGCAGCCCCTCACCAACGATATCCGCCACACACATACGTGGGCTGAGGCTACCAAAGGGGTCCTGAAACACCACTTGCATCTCACGTCGCAGTGGCCGCACCTGCTTCTGGTTCAAGCCTTCCAGCGCCTGGCCATGGAAGCGGATGCCCCCCTGGCTCGAAATCAGGCGCAAGATCGCCAGCCCCAGCGTCGACTTGCCAGATCCCGACTCACCCACGATCCCCAGTGTCTGCCCTTGCGGCAAGCTGAAGTTGATCCCGTCCACCGCCTTCACATGGTCAACCGTCTTGCGCAGCAAGCCTTTCTTGATCGGGAACCATACCTTCAGGTCGTTCACTTCCAGCAGCGGTGCGCCAACCGGGTTATGTGCCGGCAAGCCGCTGGGCTCGGCATTGATCAGCATCTGTGTGTAATGGTGCTGCGGCGCACTGAACAGCGTCGCGCAATCGGCCTGCTCGACAATCTGCCCACGCTGCATCACGCAAACACGGTGGGCAATGCGCCTTACCAGGTTCAGGTCATGGCTGATCAGCAGCAATGCCATGCCCAACCGCGCCTGCAGTTCCTTGAGCAGCTCCAGAATCTTCAGTTGCACGGTCACGTCGAGTGCGGTGGTAGGTTCATCGGCAATCAGCAACTCCGGCTCATTGGCCAGCGCCATGGCGATCATCACCCGCTGCCGCTGGCCACCGGACAGCTCGTGGGGCAGGGCCTTCAGGCGCTTGCGCGGCTCGGGAATGCCCACCAGCTCCAGCAACTCCAGCGTGCGCGCAGTGGCTTGCTTGCCGGTGAGGCCCTTGTGCAGCAGCAGGATTTCGTTGATCTGCTTTTCGATGCAGTGCAGCGGGTTCAGCGAGGTCATCGGCTCCTGGAAGATCATCGCGATGCGGTTGCCGCGAATCTTCTGCATGGCCTTCTCACCTTGCTGCAGCAGGTCGTTGCCTTCATAGCCGATGCTGCCGCTGGGATGGCGTGCAAGTGGATAGGGCAGCAGGCGCAGAATCGAGTGGGCGGTAACGGACTTGCCCGAACCGCTCTCGCCGACCAGCGCCAGGGTCTCACCCTTGCGGATGTCGAAGCTGATGCCATCGACCACACGGTTGACCTGTTCGCCGGTAACGAACTCCACCGCCAGGTCGCGCACTTCGATCAGGTTCTGTTCACTCATCTCACTTCCTCGGGTCGAAGGCATCGCGGGCGGATTCGCCGATGAATACCAGCAGGCTCAGCATGATCGCCAATACGGCAAAGGCGCTGATGCCCAGCCATGGCGCCTGCAGGTTGGACTTGCCTTGGGCCACCAGTTCGCCCAGCGACGGCGCGCCCGGTGGCAGGCCGAAACCGAGGAAGTCCAGGGCGGTCAGGGTGCCGATGGCACCGGTGAGGATGAAGGGCATGAAGGTCATGGTTGAAATCATGGCGTTGGGCAGGATGTGCCGGTACATGATCGCGCCATTGCGCATCCCTAGGGCACGGGCGGCGCGCACGTACTCGAGGTTGCGCCCGCGCAGGAACTCGGCACGCACCACGTCGACCAGGCTCATCCACGAAAACAGCAGCATGATGCCCAGCAACCACCAGAAGTTGGGCTGCACGAAGCTGGCAAGGATGATCAGCAGGTACAGCACCGGCAAGCCGGACCAGATCTCCAGAAAGCGCTGGCCGGCAAGGTCCACCCAGCCACCGTAAAAGCCCTGCAGGGCACCGGCGATGACGCCGATGATGGAACTGAGGATGGTCAGGGTGAGGGCGAACAGCACCGAAATGCGGAAGCCGTAGATCACCCGCGCCAGTACATCACGGCCCTGATCGTCGGTGCCCAGCAGGTTGTCCGCCGAGGGTGGCGCAGGGGCGGGTACGCGCAGGTCGTAATTGATGCTCTGGTAGCTGTACGGGATCGGGGCCCACAGCACGAAGCTGTCTTTTTTGGCCAGTAGCTCCCGGATATACGGGCTCTTGTAGTTGGCCTCCAGTGGGAACTCGCCGCCGAAGGTGGTTTCCGGGTAGCGCTTGAAGGCCGGGAAAAACCACTCGCCGTCGTAGCGCACGGCAATCGGTTTGTCGTTGGCGATCAGCTCGGCGCCCAGGCTCAGGCCGAACAGGATGAGGAACAGCCACAGCGACCACCAGCCGCGTCGGTTGGCCTTGAAGCGCTCGAAGCGCCGACGGTTGAGAGGGGACAAGGCCATGTCAGTGCTCCCGGCTGGCGAAGTCGATGCGCGGATCGACCAAGGTGTAGGTGAGGTCGCCGATCAGTTTCACCACCAGCCCTAGCAGGGTGAAGATGAACAAGGTGCCGAACACCACCGGGTAGTCGCGGTTGATGGCCGCCTCGAAACTCATAAGGCCCAGGCCGTCGAGGGAGAAAATCACCTCGATCAGCAGGGAGCCGGTGAAGAAGATGCCGATGAACGCCGAAGGGAAGCCCGCGATCACCAGCAACATGGCGTTGCGGAACACGTGGCCGTACAGCACCCGCGAGCGGCTCAGGCCTTTGGCTTTGGCGGTGACCACGTATTGCTTGTTGATCTCGTCGAGGAAGCTGTTCTTGGTCAGCAGGGTCATGGTGGCGAAGTTGCCGATCACCAGGGCGGTGATCGGCAGCACCAGGTGCCAGAAGTAGTCGAGCACTTTGCCGGTGGTGGACAGCTCGTCGAAGTTGTTCGAGGTCAGGCCGCGCAGCGGGAACCAGTCGAAGTAGCTGCCGCCGGCGAACAGCACGATCAGCAGGATGGCGAACAGGAACGCCGGGATGGCATAGCCGACGATGATCGCCGAGCTGGTCCAGACGTCGAAGTGGCTGCCGTGGCGCACCGCCTTGGCGATACCCAGGGGGATCGACACCAGGTACATGATCAGCGTGCTCCACAGCCCGAGCGAAATCGACACCGGCATCTTCTCGGCGATCAGGTCGATGACCTTGGCATCGCGAAAGAAGCTCTCGCCGAAGTCCAGCTGGGCATAGTTCTTGACCATGATCCATAAACGCTCGGGGGGCGACTTGTCGAAGCCGTACATGCGCTCGATTTCGGCGATCAGGGCAGGGTCGAGGCCCTGGGCACCGCGGTAGTTGGAGCCGGCCACGGAGACTTCGGCGCCGCCGCCGGCAATCCGGCTGGTTGCGCCCTCGAAACCTTCGAGCTTGGCGATCATCTGTTCCACCGGGCCGCCGGGGGCGGCCTGGACGATGATGAAGTTGATCACCAGGATGCCGAACAGGGTCGGGATGATCAGCAGCAGGCGACGCAGGATGTAGGCCAGCATGTCAGTTGGCCTCTTGCGCAGGCGCTTCGGACACGGCTGGCGTCACCTCGGGCTTGATCCACCAGGTGTCGATGCCGATGTCGTACTTGGGCGAAACCTTGGGGTGGCCGATGTGGTTCCAGTAGGCCACGCGCCAGGTCTTAATGTGCCAGTTGGGGATCACGTAGTAACCCCACAGCAGCACGCGGTCCAGGGCGCGGGCGTGGTTGATCAGGCTCTGTCGGGAATCGGCGTTGATCAGCGCTTCGACCAGTTGGTCGATGGCCGGGTCCCGCAGGCCCATGAAGTTGCGGCTGCCGGGGTTGTCGGCAGCGGCACTGGACCAGAACTCGCGCTGCTCGTTGCCTGGGGAGCTGGACTGCGGATAGCCACTGACGATCATGTCGAAGTCACGCGAGCGCAGGCGGGTGATGTACTGGGAAACGTCGACGCGGCGGATGTTCAGGTCGATGCCAAGGTCGGCCAGGTTGCGTTTGAACGGCAGCAGGATGCGCTCGAATTCGGTCTGGGCCAGCAGAAACTCGATGGACACCGGTTTGCCGTTCTTGTCGACCATCTTGTCGTCGACGATCTTCCAGCCAGCGTCCATCAGCAGCTTGTAGGCCTGGCGCTGCTGTTCGCGGATCATGCCGCTGCCGTCGGTGACCGGGTTGTGGAAAGCCTCGCTGAACACCTGTTCGGGGACCTTGCCGCGCATAGGCTCGAGGATTTTCAGCTCGTCAGGCGAGGGCAGGCCCTGGGCGGCCATTTCGGAGTTTTCGAAGTAGCTGCCGGTGCGGGTGTAGGCGCCGTTGAACAACTGCTTGTTGGTCCACTCGAAGTCCAGCAGCAGGCTCAGCGCCTGGCGCACGCGGATGTCCTGAAACACCGGTTTACGCAGGTTGAAAATGAAACCCTGCATGCCTGTGGGGTTGCCGTTGGGCAGCTCTTCCTTGATCAGGCGGCCATCGCGTACGGCGGGAACGTTGTAGGCGGTGGCCCAGTTTTTCGCGCTGGTCTCAAGGCCATAGTCGAACTGGCCGGCCTTGAGTGCTTCCAGCGCGACGGTGTTGTCGCGGTAGGAGTCGAAGGTCATGGCGTCAAAGTTGAACTGGCCGCGGTTGAGCGGCAGGTCCTTGGCCCAGTAGTCCTTGACCCGCTCGTAGCGGATCGAGCGGCCGGGCTTGACCTCGGTGATCTTGTACGGGCCGCTGCCGAGCGGGATTTCCAGGTTGCCGCGGTTGAATTCGCGGCCTTCGTACCAGTGCTTGGGCAGCACGGGCAACTGGCCGAGGATCAGCGGCAACTCGCGGTTGTTCTTGTGCTTGAAGGTGAACAGCACGCGCAGCGGGTCTTCGGCGACGACTTGGGCGACATCGCCATAGTACTGGCGGTACAGCGGTGCGCCGTCCTTGATCAGGGCGTTGAAGGTGAACACCACGTCTTCGGCCCGCATCGGGTGGCCGTCGTGGAAGCGCGCCTCGGGGCGCAGGTAGAAGCGCACCCAGCTGTTGTCCGGGGCCTTTTCGATCTTGCCGGCAACCAGGCCGTACTCGGTGAACGGCTCGTCCAGGCTCTGGCGCATCAAGGTGTCGTAGATGGCGCTGAGGTTTTCGGCGGCCACCCCTTTGTTGATGAACGGGTTGAGGCTGTCGAAGCCGCCGAAACTTGACTGGCGGAAGGTGCCGCCCTTGGGCGCGTCGGGGTTGACGTAGTCGAAGTGCTTGAAGTCGGCCGGGTACTTCGGCGCTTCATCATAAAGGGTCAGTGCGTGTTGTGGCGCGGCCATTGCCGGTAGGCTCAGGCAGGCAAGCAGCAGGCTGCCTGCCAGCTGGCGCAGGCGGTATGTTGGCATCATTGGGCTTTCTCCGAAGTCTTTAGCCACCAGGTATTCAGCCCCAGGGTATAGGGCGGTGTGGTGACGAAACCGAACCGGTTGCGGTAGGCCAGGCGGTGATTGTCGAGATACCAGTTGGGGATCATGTAGTACTGCCAGGACAGCACGCGGTCCAGGGCGCGGGCGGCGGCGACCTGGTCATCGCGGGTGCGTGCGGCGAGCAAGGTGTCGAGCAGGTGGTCGACCACCGGATCCTTGACCCCAGCATAATTTTTGCTGCCCTTGGTCGCAGCCTGGCTGGAATGGAAGTACAGCCACTGCTCAAGGCCGGGGCTCAAGGTCTGGCTCAAGGTCATCAGAATCATGTCGAAGTCGAACTGGTCCAGGCGTTGTTTGTACTGGGCACGGTCCACGGTGCGCAAGCGCGCATCGATGCCGATGCTCGCCAGGTTTTCGACATAAGGTTGCAGGATGCGTTCGAGGTTGGGATTCACCAGCAGCAGCTCCATGCGCAATTGCTGGCCTTGTGCGTTCACCAGGCGCTGGCCGTCGAGCTTCCAGCCGGCGCGACCGAGCAGGCTCAGCGCCTGGCGCAGGCTCTGGCGGTCGATGCCGCGGCCATCGGTGTGGCTGACCTGATAGGGCTGGGTGAACAGCTTTTCCGGCAATTGGTCACGGAACGGCGCCAGCAGCAGCCACTCCTTGCCCGTGGGCAGGCCGCTGGCGGCAAACTCGCTGTTGGGGTAGTAGCTGGTCGAGCGCCGGTAGGCGCTGCTGAACAGGGCGCGGTTGGTCCACTGGAAGTCGAGCATCAGGCCCAGCGCCTGGCGTACCCTGGCGTCGCTGAAGGTGGCCCGGCGGCTGTTCATGAACAGCCCCTGGGTCTGGGTCGGGATGCGATGGGGGATCTGGGCCTTTATCACCTCGCCACGGCGCAGTGCCGGGAAGTTGTAGCCGTTGGCCCAGTTCTTTGCCTGATGCTCGATATAGATGTCGAACTCGCCTGCCTTGAAGGCTTCGAACGCGACTGTGGCGTCCCGATAGAACTCGTATTCGATGCGGTTGAAGTTGTACTTGCCGCGGTTTACCGCCAGGTCCTTGCCCCAGTAGTTCTTTACCCGCTCGAACACCAGGCGCCTGCCGGGCTGCACCTGAGTGATGCGGTAGGGGCCGCTGCCAAGCGGCGGCTCGAAGGTGGTGGCCTTGAAATCGCGGTTTTGCCAGTAGTGTTTGGGCAGCACCGGCATCTCGCCCAGGCGCAGGATCAGCAGCGGGTTGCCAGCGCGCTTGAACACGAAGCGGATGCGCAGCGGGCCAAGGATATCCACGCGCTGCACTTCCTGCAGGTTGGTGCGGTAGATCGGGTGGCCGTCCTTGAGCAGCGTGCGGTAAGAGAAGGCGACGTCTGCAGAAGTGATCGGTTTGCCGTCATGCCAGCGCGCTTGCGGGCGCAGGTTGAACACCACCCAACTGCGGTCCTCGCTGTACTCCACCGAGCGGGCGATGAGGCCGTAACTGGAGGTGGGCTCGTCCCCGGAAGGGTCATACATGCCGGTGCCGACCATCAGTGTTTCGTTGAGCTCGTTGACACCGTACTGCAGGAAGTTCGGCGTTGTGACCGGGCTAGAACCCTTGAAGGTATAGGCGTTGAGCGTGTCGAAGGTGCCCAATGCCATGGCGCGCAAGGTGCCGCCCTTGGGCGCTTGCGGGTTGACCCAGTCGAAGTGGGTGAATGTGGCTGGGTACTTGAGCGTGCCGAACTGCGCGTATCCGTGGCTTTCGCTCACCATCGCGGCTGCGGGAAAGCTCAAGGCCAGGCTGAGTGACAGCAGGAGGGGACGTATCAAGTCGGCATCCGATCCAGAGGCGTTGGGCTTTGGTCGGGCTACAGTAACAGCTTGGCGGGGTTGGAAAAAGGGTGTGTCTGGAAGGAGATCAAGGGGCTGCGGAGCAGCCCCGGGTTGCCATCAGTGCCCCAGGTAGACGGTCAAGGTCTGGCCTGGCTTGAGGGCGTGCCCGCTGCGCGGATTCCAGCGCTTGAGGTGCTTCATCTCAACATTGAAACGTTTTGCCACCAGATACAGCGAGTCACCCTTGCGGACCTTGTACTGGGTAGAGCGCTTGGAGGATGCCGCCACCCGGTTGCCTGCCGCACTACCACCACGCAGTGCCAACACCTGGCCGGCCTTTACACGGCTACCCGATAGTTTGTTCCAGCGCTGGATATCCTTGACCGAAACCCGGTTGGCCCTGGCAATGGTGCTCAGGCTGTCGCCGCGCTTTACGCGGTAACTGCGCGCTCTGGCAGGTGCCTTGGCTTCGGCCACGGCGCGTGCGAACACGGCTTTGTTCGGCTGCAGGCTGACCAGTTGTTCAGGCTTGAGGTTGGACAGGCTGTCGGACAGCAGTTGCGCCTTGGCCGTCGGTACCAGCAATTGTTTGGGCCCATCCACGGTCATGCGCTTCTTGAATGCCGGGTTGAGCTGGATCAGTTCGTCTTCGTCGATGTTGGCGAAGGCGGCTACCCGCGACAGGTCCAGGCGGTCCTTGATGGCGACAGCTTCGAAGTAGGGCTCGTTGGCGATCGGGTTGAGGTTCACGCCGTAGGCTTCGGGGGTCAGGACCACCTGCGACAGGGCCAGCAGCTTGGGCACGTAGTCGCGCGTCTCCTGTGGCAGTGGCAGGTTCCAGTAATCGGTGGGCAGGCCGAGTTTCTCGTTGCGCTCGATCGCCCGGCTGACGGTGCCTTCCCCGGCGTTGTAGGCGGCCAGTGCCAGCAGCCAGTCGCCGTTGAACATGTCGTGCAGGCGGCTCAGGTAATCCAGCGCGGCGTTGGTCGACGCGGTGATGTCGCGGCGACCATCGTAGAAATTGGTCTGGCGCAGGTTGAAGTGGCGCCCGGTAGAGGGGATGAACTGCCACATGCCTGCAGCATGGGCGCGCGAGTAGGCCATGGGGTTGTAGGCGCTTTCGATCGCCGGCAACAGGGCCAGTTCCAGCGGCATGTCACGTTCTTCCAGGCGCTCGACGATGTAGTGCAGGTACAGGCTACCGCGCTCACCGGCGTTTTCGAGGAACGAGGGGTTGCTGGCGAACCACAGCCGCTGCTGCTCGATGCGCGGGTTGACGTCGATGGTGTCTTGCAGGGCGAAGCCCTGGCGCATGCGCTCCCACACATCCTGCGGCGCCTGCTCGGCGGGTTTGACCGCGAGCGGAACGGGTTTGTGTTTGATCCGCGCCTGGTAGCTGTGCGCGCGAACGCTGTCGGATTCGTCGAGCTGACGGGTGCTCTGGCAGCCCACCAGGGTGGCGGCCAGCGCCAGCGCACTGATTTGGGCCAGGCGCGTCAGGGCGACTGAATGAGCGGTTCTGCGGCTACGGGAAGACATCGGCGGGGACGGGTATCCGGGCAAAAAATTTCGGCGATTCTAGAAACCGCATCCCGCCGGGTCAACCTTCGAGCACATGTTGCGATATATCTTCAGGTTATCAGAAGGTGTCCTTCCAAGACCTCAAGGCAGCAAAAACAGCGACATGCGTGGTGTTTGAATGTCCCTTCCATTCGTCAGCTTTTTGTTTAACTAATGTTTCAGAGGTACGCAGAAAGGGGTTGGTCAGCCGTTCCAGGCCGATGGTTGATGGCAATGTGATGTGATTTTCGGCGCGCAGCCGGGTAACATCATCGAAACGTTGCAGAACGTGCGGGTTTTGTGGCTCCACGGCCTTGGCGAAGCGCAAGTTGCTAAGGGTGTACTCGTGGGCGCAGTACACCTCGGTACGCTCCGGCAGCGCGGCCAACCTGGCGAGGGCAGGCTGCATCTGCTCTGGCGTGCCTTCGAACATCCGCCCGCAGCCGGCGGCGAACAACGTGTCGCCACTGAATAGCACCGGTGTCGCAGGTTGGTCGCTGAAGAAGGCGATATGACCCAGCGTGTGCCCCGGTACTGCCAGAACCTGGAAGGTCACGCCCACCGCGGTCACTTCGTCACCTTCGTCCAAGGCAAGGTCGCGGCACGGAATACGCTCGTTGGCCGGGCCGCTGACCCGCGCACCGGTCAGTTTTTTCAGCCGCTCGACACCGCCCACGTGGTCATTGTGGTGGTGGGTGACCAGAATATCCTCCAGCACCCAGTCGGGATTGGCGGCCAGCCATGCCTCCACGGGGGCGGCATCACCAGGATCGACCACCGCGCAGCGGCGTTTGGCAGTATCCTGTAACAACCAGATGTAGTTGTCGGAGAAAGCGGGGAGAGCATCGATCTGTATCATGGTGCGGATCCGTATCGCCTAGCGTGGCACATGAGGCCATCTTAGCCGCGATGGCGCGGTGCGAGAACCTTCGAGGGAGAGCGCAAATGACCGACCAACCCTTTGCCCAGGCCGACCCGGCCTGGATCGAGCTGATCAGCCTGGCCCGTGACTGGTTCCACGGCCCGCTCGGCCAGCTGATGCTCAAAGAAGAGGAAAAATTGTTGGAGGAGGAGCTCGGGCGCTTCTTCGGGGGTTACCTGGTGCATTACGGCCCCTGCGCCGAGGCTCCGCCCAGCGCCCCCCAGGTACAGCGCAACGTGCGTTTGGGCGCGCCGCTGCCGGGGGTGGAGATCGTCTGTGAGGAACAGGCCTGGCCCTTGAGCGAGCACGCTGCCGACGTGGTGGTGCTGCAGCACGGCCTGGACTTCTGCCTGTCGCCCCATGGCTTGCTGCGCGAGGCCGCCAGTGCGGTACGCCCCGGCGGGCATCTGCTGATCGTCGGCATCAACCCCTGGAGCAGTTGGGGCATACGCCACTTCTTCAGCCACGGCGCGCTGCGCAAGGCCCGCTGCATCTCGCCGTCACGGGTCGGTGACTGGCTCAACCTGCTGGGCTTCGCGCTGGAGAAACGCCGCTTCGGGTGCTATCGTCCGCCGCTTGCCTCACCGGCCTGGCAACAACGCCTGGCGGGCTGGGAACGGGTGGCAGGCGGTTGGCAGAGCTCTGGTGGCGGGGTTTACCTGCTGGTGGCGCGCAAGATGGTGGTTGGCCTGAGGCCGCTGCGCCAGGAACGCCGCGAACCGATGGGCAAGTTGCTGCCTTTGCCATTGGCCAAGGTCAACCGCACCGTGGTCAGCCCGGATACCGAAAAGCACTGAACATGAGTGGTACATGAGCGATAGCGTCGAGTTGTATACCGATGGTGCCTGCAAGGGCAATCCAGGCCCTGGTGGCTGGGGTGTCCTGTTGATCTACAAGGGCGTCGAAAAGGAACTGTGGGGCGGCGAACGCGAAACCACCAACAACCGCATGGAACTGATGGCCGCGATTCAGGGCTTGATGGCGCTCAAGCGCGAATGCGAGGTGGTGTTGACCACCGACTCGCAGTACGTGATGAAGGGCATCAACGAGTGGATGGTCAACTGGAAGAAGCGCGGCTGGAAGACCGCCGCGAAGGAGCCAGTGAAGAACGCCGACCTGTGGCAGCAGCTCGACGAGCAGGTCAACCGCCACAAGGTCACCTGGAAGTGGGTGCGCGGGCACATCGGCCACCCCGGTAACGAGCGCGCTGACCAATTGGCCAACCGTGGCGTCGACGAGGTACGCGCCAAACGTTGAGCTGCGGTACAATCCTCGGCTTTGTAACTGATGCAAGTTGGAGCGCCCCGCGTGGAGCAGCAGCAAGATAAACGCCTGGTCATTCTCGATACCGAAACCACCGGCATGCCGGTCAGCGAAGGCCACCGGATCATCGAGATCGGCTGCGTCGAAGTCATTGGCCGGCGCCTGACCGGTCGGCACTTCCACGTCTATCTGCAACCGGACCGCGAGAGTGACGAGGGCGCGATCAATGTCCACGGCATCACCGACGCGTTCCTGGTCGGCAAGCCGCGCTTCGGCGATGTGGCCGAGGAATTCTTCGAATTCATTCAGGGTGCCACGCTGGTCATCCATAACGCGGCGTTCGACGTCGGCTTCATCAACAACGAGTTCGCCCTGCTCGGCCAGCGCGACCGCGCCGACATCTCGCAGCACTGCACCATCCTCGACACACTGTTGCTGGCCCGCGCCCGGCACCCGGGGCAGCGCAACAGCCTTGACGCGCTGTGCAAGCGTTACGATATCGACAACTCCGGCCGTGAGCTGCACGGCGCGTTGCTCGACTCGGAGCTGCTGGCTGACGTCTACCTGGCAATGACCGGTGGCCAGACCAGCCTTTCGCTGGCTGGCAATGGGGCGGACGGCGACAATGAAGGGCAGGGCAGCGGTGGCAGCGAGATCCGCCGGATTACCGGGCGTGCGCCTGGGCGGGTGATCATGGCCACTGCCGAGGAACTGGAGGCGCATGCAGAGCGCCTGGCGGCTATCGCCAAGTCGGCGGGCGGGCCGTCGATGTGGCAGGTATTGACCGAAACGCCTGCCGGTTGATGCTGAGTCTGCCCTGGCCTTATCGCCGCAACCTGGCTCCCACAAGCTCTTTACTGAACTGCAAATTCGCGTAGGCACCGGCGTGCCTGCGACAGGGCCGTACTGACAGCACCAGGCTCTACTACCCTGTGAAAGACGCTCTGTCCTTCGGAGGTTGCAGCCTGATGTACAAGGACCTCAAGTTCCCCATCCTCATCGTCCACCGTGCCATCAAGGCCGACAGCGTTGCCGGCGAGCGCGTGCGGGGGATTGCCGATGAACTGCGTCAGGACGGCTTCGCCATTCTCGCCGCGGCAGACAATGCCGAAGCCCGTCTGGTCGCGGCCACCCACCACGGCCTGGCCTGCATGCTGATCGCCGCCGAAGGCATTGGCGACAATACTCACCTGTTGCAGAACATGGCCGAGTTGATCCGCCTGGCCCGCCAGCGTGCTCCTGACCTGCCAATCTTCGCCCTGGGCGAACAGGTCACCTTGGAAAACGCTCCCGCCGAAGCGATGAGCGAGCTCAACCAGCTGCGCGGCATCCTTTACCTGTTCGAGGACACCGTGCCGTTCCTCGCCCGCCAGGTAGCACGTGCCGCACACAACTACCTCGACGGCTTGCTGCCGCCTTTCTTCAAGGCTTTGGTACAGCACACCGCGCAGTCCAATTATTCCTGGCACACACCCGGCCATGGCGGTGGCGTGGCCTACCGCAAAAGCCCGGTGGGCCAAGCCTTCCATCAATTCTTCGGCGAGAATACCTTGCGCTCGGACTTGTCCGTCTCGGTGCCGGAACTGGGCTCGCTGCTCGATCACACTGGCCCTTTGGCAGCGGCCGAAGCCAGGGCGGCGCGCAACTTTGGCGCCGACCATACCTTCTTCGTGATCAATGGCACCTCCACCGCCAACAAGATTGTCTGGCATGCCATGGTCGGCCGTGATGACCTGGTGCTGGTGGACCGTAACTGCCACAAGTCGGTGGTCCATGCCATCATCATGACCGGCGCCATTCCCATCTACCTATGCCCCGAGCGCAACGAACTGGGCATCATCGGGCCGATCCCGCTCAGCGAATTCAGCGCCGAGTCGATCCAGGCCAAGGTGCTGGCCAACCCCTTGGCCAAGGGGCGCGAACCGCGCATCAAGCTGGCGGTGGTGACCAACTCAACCTATGACGGGCTGTGCTACCACGCCGGGCTGATCAAGCAAGCTCTGGGCAGCAGCGCGCAGGTGCTGCACTTCGATGAAGCCTGGTTCGCTTACGCGGCGTTTCATGAGTTCTTCACGGGGCGCTATGCGATGGGTACGGCCTGCACCGAGGGCAGCCCGTTGGTGTTCAGCACGCACTCGACGCACAAGCTGCTGGCGGCCTTCAGCCAGGCGTCGATGATCCATGTACAGGACGGCGCCCAGCGGCAACTGGACCGAGATCGCTTCAATGAAGCCTTCATGATGCATATCTCGACGTCACCGCAGTACAGCATCCTGGCTTCTTTGGATGTGGCTTCGACCATGATGGAGGGGCCCGCGGGGCGTTCGCTGCTGCAAGAGATGTTTGACGAGGCACTGAGCTTTCGTCGCGCCCTGGCTAACCTGCGTGCACATATCGCGGCCACCGATTGGTGGTTCAGTATCTGGCAGCCGCCTGGGGCAGAAGGCGTCGATCAGCTCGCTGCGCAGGACTGGCTGCTGCAGCCTGGGGCGCAGTGGCATGGCTTTGGCGAATTGGCGGGCGATTATGTGCTGCTTGACCCGTTGAAGGTCACCCTGGTGATGCCGGGGTTGCGTGCCGACGGCGTGTTGGACGAGCAGGGCATTCCGGCGGCAGTGGTCAGCAAGTTTCTCTGGGAGCGCGGGTTGGTGGTGGAGAAGACCGGCCTTTACAGCTTCCTGGTGCTGTTCTCGATGGGCATTACCAAGGGCAAGTGGAGCACGCTGCTGACCGAGTTGCTGGAGTTCAAACGCCATCATGATGGCAATACTCCGTTAAGCCAGTGCCTGCCGAGCATCGTTGCAGTCGACACGGCACGCTACCACGGTATCGGCCTGCGCGACCTGTGCAACCAGCTGCATGACTGCTATCGCGTCAATGCCACGGCCAAGCAGCTCAAAGGGTTGTTCAGTCGCTTGCCGGAAGTGGCGCTCAGCCCGGCCCGGGCATATGACCATATGGTGCGCGGTGAGGTGGAAGCGGTGCCGATAGAGGCATTGCTCGGCCGTGTCGCGGCAGTCATGCTGGTGCCCTATCCGCCGGGCATACCCTTGATCATGCCGGGGGAGCGGTTCACTGAAGCTACCCGCTCGATCCTCGACTACCTGGCGTTTGCCCGCGCCTTCAACAGCGGTTTTCCCGGCTTTGTCGCCGATGTGCACGGCCTGCAGAGCGAAGCCGGAAGCTATACGGTCGATTGCGTCAAGGAATGCGAATGATCTCGACGCCGGTCTGTACCAGTTCAAAACGGTCTTCACCCAAGTGGTTGACTCGGTCGCCGATGGCCAGGCGATAGGTGGTGACCGGTGCGCCCTGTACGCTGCCGTCGGTCTGCAGGGTGGACTCTTGGAACTCGTGGACGGGGTAGATACGGCCTTCGGCGTCACGGGCGTGGAATTGGCCGACCATTACTGCTGCCATTTAAGTGAAAACCTCTGAATTGCGTAGGAAATGTCTGCAGGAATAGACCGTGGATGGTACCTGGAAGTTTTCTGGCGGAGGAAAAAAACCTAAGCGCCGAGCAATGGTCATCTATAACTACAACGTCTCTTAACCCAGCAAAGGTTGGAAATCGCCATGAGCCAGGTGTATTCGGTAGCGGTCGTCGTCGGCAGCTTGCGCAAGGATTCGTACAACCGCAAGGTGGCCCGTGCCCTTTCAGAGCTGGCACCGTCCAGTCTTGCCTTGAAAATCGTCGAAATCGGCGATCTGCCACTGTACAACGAGGATGTCGAGGCTGCGGATGTGCCCGAGCCGTGGAGGCGCTTTCGCGACGAGATCCGGCGCAGCGACGCGGTGCTGTTCGTCACCCCGGAGTACAACCGCTCTGTACCGGGCTGCCTGAAAAATGCCATCGACGTGGGCTCACGTCCCTATGGGCAAAGCGCCTGGGGTGGCAAACCTACGGCGGTGGTGAGCGTCTCGCCCGGTGCCATTGGCGGGTTTGGGGCCAACCATGCCGTGCGCCAGTCGCTGGTGTTTCTCGACATGCCGTGCATGCAGATGCCCGAAGCTTATATCGGTGGGGCGGCCAGCCTTTTCGAGGACAGTGGCAAGCTCAATGACAAGACCCGGCCGTTTCTGCAGGGTTTCATCGACAAGTTTGCCTCTTGGGTGAAGCTGAACCGGGCGGTTTGAGCCGGCCTTGTCGTCGGTAAGCCGGCCCCACAGCTACCCCACCGTTCGTGAAAACGGCGGGGTAGCTGTGGAAGCCGGCTTGCCGGCGAAAGCTGCAACACAGATCGGTCAGAACGCCTGCGGCATCTCTCCCTTGGCCAACCGCCGGTTGATATCGGCGACCACCTCGGGCAGTTCATTGATGGTGTCGATCAGGTAGTGCGGGCGTGACCCTGCGAACAGCGCATGAATGCGCTTGCGCTCACTCTCCAGCTTCTCAGCGCTCAACGCCTGGTACCCCTCCCAGGTCAGCCCGAGCGCGTTGCCCGAGCACACCAGAGCCACGGTCCACATGCCGGCACGGCGGCCTTCGAGGATGCCCGGCACGGTGTCGTCGACCTTGACGCAGGCCGCCACGTCGTCGATGCCCAGGGCGATCACGTTGGCCAGTGCCTGTGCCGGCCACGGGCGGCCGTTCGGGGTTTCGTCGGTGGCCACCACATGATCGGCGACATAGCCGTTCTGGGCCGCCAGCTCCACCACCTTGTCCATCACCACTTTCGGGTAGCCCGAGCATGAGCCGATTTTCAGGCCGTCCCGGCGCAAGCCGGTGAGGGTGTCCAGAGCACCGGGAATCAGCGCCGAATGCACGGCGATCTTCTCGATCTGCAGCGGCATGAAGCGGTTATAGATGGCAGTGACGTCCTCGTCGGTCGGCGTGCGGCCGAACACGTTGCGATAGCGTTCGGCAATTTCCGGCACGTCACATAGGGTGCGAATATGGTCCCACTTGCCCATGCCCATCGGGCCGCGGGCTTCTTCGATGGAAACCTGGACGTCGAACTCGGCGAAGGCTTCGACGAAGATCTGGGTCGGGGCGAAAGAGCCGAAGTCGACCACGGTGCCGGCCCAGTCGAGGATGGCGGCTTGCAGCTGGGTGGGGTTGCTGTAGTTCATGTGCGCTATTTCCTGAAATCGGATGGGCAGAGGGTCAGATGTCCAGTACTTCCATTTCCCGCAGCACGTCGGCCACGGCATTCACAGCGGCTTGCATGCCGTCCGGCCCGACCACGCCGATGCAGCCGACGCGGAAGGTCTCGACCTGGGTCAACTTGCCGGGGTAGAGGATGAAGCCCTTGGCCTTGACCCGTTCGTAGAAGTCCTTGAACTGGTAACGGGCGTTATTCGGGGCGTGGAAGGTGACGATGATCGGCGCCTGGATGTCGGCTGGCAGGAAGCTGCGCAGGCCGATGGCGGCCATGCCGTCGAGCAGGGTCTTGCAGTTGTCGGCGTAGCGCTGGTGGCGCGCCGGCAGGCCACCTTCTTCGGCGTACTGCTGCAGCGCCTCGTGCAGGGCAGCAACCACATGGGTGGGCGGGGTGAAGCGCCATTGGCCGGTTTTGGCCATGTAGGCGTGCTGGTCGTGCAGGTCCATGGCCAGCGAGTGGGCATTGCCCTCGGCGGCGGCCAGTGCGGTTTTCTCGGCGAAAACGAAGCCCATCCCGGGGACGCCTTCCAGGCATTTGCCGGACGCGGCGATCAGTGCCTCGAAGGGGATTTCGCGGGCGTCGATCGGCAGGGCGCCGAACGAGCTCATGGCATCGATGATCAGGCGCTTGCCGTGGCGCTTGATCACCTGAGCGATCTCGTGCAGCGGGTTGAGGATGCCGGTGCTGGTTTCGCAGTGGATCAGCGCCACGTGGGTCACGCTGGGGTCCGCCGCCAGCAGGCGGTCGACGTCGGCAGCGGTGGTCGGCTGGTCCTCGGCGGTTTCGAAGGTGCTGAAGTTGCGCCCCAGCACTTTGCAGATTTTCGCCAGGCGCTGGCCGTAAGCGCCGTTGATCAGCACCAGTACCTTGCCATCGCGCGGTACCAGAGTGCCGATGGCGGCCTCCACGGCGAAGGTGCCGCTGCCTTGCAGGGGTACGCAGTGGTGGCTGGCGCTGCCGTCGACGATCCCCAGCAGTTGCTCGCAGACGCTGGCGGTCAGTTGGTTGAAATCACGGTCCCAGGAGCCCCAGTCCATTAGCATGGCTTGTCGGGTGCGCAGGGAGGTGGTCAGTGGGCCGGGGGTCAGCAGGATCGGGGCGTTGCTCATTGCGTGGTTCCTCACAAGCTGCAGGTGGTCAGCCGAAAAAGCTGGCGCTGAAACTACGGGGGCTAGGTTGCAATTGACCAAGCTATCAATCAAATTGTTTGTTGTTATGCCAGCCATAAGTCAGGCCGATAAATATGAACCTGTTCCAGCTTCGCGCTTTCGACGCCGTCGCCCGTGAGGGCAGTTTCACCCGTGCCGCTGCGCGCTTGTTCATCAGCCAGCCGGCGGTGACTGGGCACGTCAAGGCGCTGGAAGAGCACTACCAGATCACCCTGTTACGGCGCACGGCGCGGCGGGTCGAGCTGACCGAGGAGGGTACCCGCCTGGCTGCCATCACCCGGGCGATGTTCGGCCTGGCCGAAGAGGCGCAGGCGATGCTCGAGGCCAATCGCCAACTGCTCACTGGCCGCCTGGAGGTGGCCGCAGATGGGCCGCACCGGGTCATGCCGATGCTGGCGCTATTGCGTGAACGCTACCCGGGCATCACCGTCAACCTGCGCCTGGGCAATGCTCAGGAGACCTTGGCCGCCTTGTTGTCAGAGCATGCCGACGTGGCCGTATTGACCGAAATCGAACCGCGCAAGGGCCTTTACTTGCAAAACCTCTGCGAGTCGCATTTATGCGCACTGCTGCCGGCAGGCCATGCCTGGGCCAGCGGGCAGGGTGACTTGCCACTGGCTGCTTTGCATGAGCAGATCATGGTGCTGCGCGAACCCAGTTCGACCACCCGGCGTACCTTCGACAAGGCGTGTGACCAGGCGTCGGTCAGGCCCAGGGTGTTGCTGGAGCTGGACAGCCGTGAGGCAGTCACCGAGGCAGTGGCGTCGGAGCTTGGGATTGGTGTCGTTTCCTCGACCGAGGTGGCCAATGACCCACGTGTGGTGGCGCGGCCGCTGGCCGGGCACGGTTTGCGCAACCAGCACCTGGTGGGGTGCCTGGAGCGGCGCCGCGAGCTGCGGCTGATCCAGGCGTTCCTGGCCCTGGCTGCCAGCCTGTAATCCAAGGCTGGTGTTTTTTCCATGCGGGCCTAACATGGGCGGCACGCAACAGCCAGGAGGGCCGATGAGCGAGAAAGACACCATCTCCATGCAACTGGTGCGCGAAGCCCTGTTGCAGACCTGCCCGGCGGGTGAGCCGGATGCCGGCCTGCTGGCGCAGGCCGGCATCGACATCGGTCAACTCGACCAGGCTGATGCGCGCGTCAGCGCCGAGGCCTACTCCCGGCTCTGGCGCTTGCTGGCGCAACGCTGCAACGATGAATTCTTCGCCATGGACCCGCGTGGGCTGCGTACCGGAAGCCTGGCATTCCTGTGCCGGGCGAGCATGGCCCAGCCCACCCTGCAGGCTGGCGTGGAAACGGCGTTGGTGTTTCTTTCGCTGATGCTGCAGGACCTGCAACCGGTACTGGTGCGCCAGAAAAGCCTGGCCGAAATCGTCATCGTTGAACCCAATGCTCAGCCTCGGCGTGCGTTCACCTATTTCACCTTCTGGATGATCGTCCACGGCGTCGCCTGCTGGTTGGCAGGGCGGCGTATTCCGATCCTTGCGATTGACTTGCGGTGCGCCGAGCCGCCTTTCTGTGATGACTACCGGGTGATGTTCTCGGAAAACCTGCAGTTCGAACGCCCCTTGACCCGCATGATCATTGCCGGGGACTGCCTTGACATGCCGATGCGCCGCAGCGAGGACGAGCTTCAGCGTTTTTTGGCAGAGGCACCTGGCAACATCCTGGTGAAGTATCGCGACCCTAACAGCCTGGCCCGCCGTATCCGCCAGACGCTGAGCCAGCAAACCCCCAGCCAGTGGCCTGCCGCCGAGCAACTGGCGGCAACGTTGTGCATGTCGGCGTCAACCTTGCGGCGCCGTTTGAGCGAGGAGGGCCAAAACTACCAGGCGCTCAAAGACAGCATTCGCCGCGAGTTGGCGATTGCCTGGCTGGCGCAGCCGCAGCTTGGGCTTGGCGAAATCGCCGAGAGGCTGGGCTTTGCCGACAGCAGTT
The DNA here is from genome assembly GCF_943737035.1 of Pseudomonas sp. Marseille-Q5299. Taxonomy (NCBI): domain Bacteria; kingdom Pseudomonadati; phylum Pseudomonadota; class Gammaproteobacteria; order Pseudomonadales; family Pseudomonadaceae; genus Pseudomonas; species Pseudomonas sp. Marseille-Q5299. The sequence continues at coordinate 110,080 of NZ_CALSFR010000001.1, read as the reverse complement.
CGTTCTACAAGGCGTTTCGCAAATGGTTCGGGTGCAATCCGGGGCATTACCGCAGTGTCTTCCTGCAGGTGTAAACCGGCCCTGCACCAGCAATGCTCCGGCGGGCGCTTGGCGCATCGCGAAGGCTGAGAAGCCACGCGGCCAAAACGCTCATTCAGATTGACAGCTTTGGCCATTGCCCAGGTAGGCAGGCGGCGCGAACATCGTCAGACCGATGGTGCACTCCAACAATAAGAACCCAGGAGTCTGACGATGCGCGAGTATGGCGACGCCGTCCTTTCATTCAATCATGCCGAGGCCGCAATGGGCCTGCACGGCAGTCTTGCAGCCCTCAATGCCTGCGTCGAATGCTGTGACCGCCATGTGGCCCAAGGTGGTATCGCCCTGGTCTACGAGGACCGCGAGGGCAATGGCAGGCTCTACACATTCGGGCAGATGCAAGCCATGGCGTCCCGCTTTGCCAATGTCCTGAGGGCCCAAGGCGTGCAGGCCGGTGACCGGGTAGCAGGGCTGATGCCACGCACCCCCGAGTTGCTGGTGACCATCCTCGCCACCTGGCGCCTGGGCGCTGTTTACCAGCCGTTGTTCACTGCCTTTGGCCCCAAAGCTATCGAGCACCGCCTGGAGCAGTCGCATGCCAAGGTGGTGGTCACCGACCGTGGCAACCGCGCCAAGCTGGACGATCTGGCCGTGTGCCCCGTGCCGATCATCGTCGGCGCTGAGGAGGGTGAACTGGACTTCCAGCGCCTGCTCGATGCCGCCCCTGCCGATTGCGAGCCAGTCATGCGCTCGGGCGACGATCCCTTCCTGCTGATGTTCACCTCGGGCACCACTGGCCCTGCCAAACCCCTGGAAGTGCCGCTACGCGCGATCGTCGCGTTCCAGGGCTACATGCGCGATGCCATTGGCCTGCAGCCACAAGACAACTTTTGGAACCTGGCCGACCCAGGGTGGGCCTATGGCCTTTACTACGCGGTCACCGGGCCGTTGTCGCTGGGCCACGCCACCACCTTCTACGATGGCCCGTTCAGTGTCGAAAGCTGCGCGCGGGTGATCGACAAGCTGGGCATCACCAACCTGGCAGGTTCGCCCACCGCATATCGCTTGCTGATCGCCGCTGGCAAGGCGTTCTCAACGCCGGTCCAGGGCCGCCTGCGGGTCGTCAGCAGTGCCGGTGAACCGCTCAACCCCGAGGTGATCCGCTGGTTCGCCGATGAGTTGGGCGTGACCATCCATGACCACTACGGGCAGACCGAGCTGGGCATGGTGCTGTGCAACCACCACGGCCTTGAGCATCCCGTGCGGGCAGGGTCTGCCGGCTTCGCCATCCCAGGTCACCGCATCGTGGTGCTGGACGAGCAGGGCGCCGAATTGCCCGCCGGGCAGCCTGGCATTCTGGCAGTGGATCGGGAGCAGTCGCCGCTTTGCTGGTTCGGTGGCTATCACGGCCTGCCCACCAAGGCCTTCGTCGGCAAGTATTACCTGAGCGGCGATACCGTCGAGTTGAACACCGACGGCAGCATCAGCTTCGTCGGCCGCAGCGACGACGTGATCACCACCTCTGGCTACCGCGTCGGGCCGTTCGATGTGGAGAGCGCACTGATCGAGCACCCGGCGGTGATCGAAGCCGCAGTGATCGGCAAACCGGACCCGGAGCGCACCGAACTGATCAAGGCCTTTGTGGTGCTGGCCAGCGGTGTGCACGGTAGTGTCGAGCTGGAAGAGACCCTGCGCCAGCACGTTCGCCAGCGGTTGTATGCCCACGCCTATCCCAGGGAAATCGAATTCGTCAGCGAGCTGCCCAAGACCCCGAGCGGCAAGCTGCAACGCTTCATCCTGCGCAATCAGGAAGTTGCCAAACAACAAGCGCAACAGGCCACCCCTGCCCGCGCCTGAAAGGAACCCGATCATGCACATCGCCAACAAACACTTTATCGTCAGCGGCGCAGCTTCCGGGCTGGGGGCTGCCACCGCGCAGATGCTGGTCGAGGCCGGCGCCAAGGTCATGCTGGTTGACCTCAATGCCCAGGCCGTCGAGGCCAAGGCCCGCGAGCTGGGTGACAACGCCCGCTTTGCGGTCGCCGACATCAGCGACGAGCAAGCGGCCCAGGCCGCCGTCGATGCCGCTGTAACGGCTTTTGGCAGCCTGCACGGGCTGGTCAATTGTGCGGGCATCGTCGGTGCCGAAAAAGTGCTGGGCAAACAAGGGCCACACGGCCTGGCCAGTTTCGCCAAGGTCATCAACGTCAATCTGGTCGGTAGCTTCAACCTGCTGCGCCTGGCCGCTGCTGCCATGGCCGAAGGCGTTGCCGACGAAAGCGGCGAGCGCGGGGTGATCATCAATACCGCCTCGATCGCCGCCTATGACGGTCAGATAGGCCAGGCTGCCTACGCCGCCTCCAAGGGCGCCATCGCCAGCCTGACATTGCCGGTTGCCCGCGAGCTGGCGCGTTACGGCATTCGTGTGATGACCATCGCCCCGGGTATTTTCGAAACCCCGATGATGGCCGGCATGACCCAGGAAGTGCGCGACTCCCTGGCCGCCGGGGTGCCGTTCCCGCCGCGCCTGGGGCGGCCAGGCGAATACGCGGCGCTGGCCCGCCACATCATCGAGAACAGCATGCTCAACGGCGAGGTGATCCGCCTCGACGGTGCACTGCGCATGGCTGCCAAGTAAGGAGAAACCCTAATGACCCTCGCCAATGATCCGATTGTCATCGTCAGCGCCGTGCGCACGCCCATGGGCGGCCTGCAAGGCGACCTGAAAAGCCTTACCGCGCCGCAATTGGGCGCTGCTGCGATTCGCGCTGCAGTCGAGCGTGCCGGGCTGGATGCCGCCAGTGTCGAGCAGGTGCTGTTCGGCTGTGTGTTGCCGGCAGGCCTGGGCCAGGCCCCCGCGCGCCAGGCTGCGCTGGGCGCCGGCCTGGGCAAGCACACCACGTGCACGACCCTCAACAAGATGTGCGGCTCTGGCATGCAGGCCGCGATCATGGCGCATGACCTGCTGCTGGCCGGTACCGCCGATGTGGTCGTGGCGGGCGGGATGGAGAGCATGTCCAACGCGCCCTACCTGCTGGACAAAGCCCGTGGCGGCTACCGCATGGGCCACGGCAGGATCATCGACCACATGTTCATGGACGGCTTGGAAGATGCCTACGACAAGGGCCGCCTGATGGGCACCTTTGCCGAGGATTGCGCCCAGGCCGGCGGGTTCAGCCGCCAAGCCCAGGACCAGTTCGCCATCGCCTCGTTGACCCGCGCCCAAGAGGCGATCAGCAAAGGCCGCTTCAGCGCCGAGATCGTTCCGGTACAGGTCAGCGAAGGCAAGGAACAGCGCCTGGTCAAGGACGACGAGCAGCCTCCCAAGGCGCGCCTGGACAAGATCCCGCAACTCAAGCCGGCGTTCCGAGAGGGCGGCACCGTCACTGCCGCCAACGCCAGTTCGATCTCCGACGGCGCTGCGGCACTGGTGCTCATGCGCCGCTCCCAGGCGCAGCAACGCGGCCTGACGCCCTTGGCTGTGATCCATGGGCACGCTGCCTTCGCCGACGCGCCGGCACTGTTCCCCACGGCGCCTATCGGCGCTATCGACAAACTGATGAAGCGCACTGGCTGGAATCTGGCCGAGGTCGACCTGTTCGAGATCAACGAAGCCTTTGCCGTGGTCACCTTGGCCGCCATGAAGCAACTCGACCTGCCTCACGAGAAGGTCAACATTCATGGCGGTGCCTGCGCCCTGGGGCACCCGATCGGCGCGTCGGGCGCGCGGATCCTGGTAACCCTGCTGTCGGCCCTTCGCCAGAACAACCTACGCCGCGGCGTTGCGGCCATCTGCATCGGCGGTGGCGAGGCCACGGCCATGGCTGTCGAATGTCTGTATTGAGGTGAACCATGCTGGTAACTGACGAGCAACAACAGATCGTCGATGCGGTCCGGGCTTTTGCCCAGGAACGCCTCAAGCCTTTTGCCGAACAATGGGACAAGGAACACCGCTTCCCCTGGGAAGCGATCCAGGAGATGGCCGAACTCGGCCTGTTCGGCATGCTGGTACCCGAGCAGTATGGTGGCAGTGACACCGGCTACGTGGCCTATGCCATGGCCCTGGAAGAAATCGCTGCTGGCGATGGCGCCTGCTCGACCATCATGAGTGTGCACAATTCGGTAGGGTGCGTGCCCATCCTCAAGTTCGGCAGCGAGCTGCAAAAGCAGCAGTACCTTGCACCGCTGGCCAGCGGGTCGATGATCGGTGCCTTCGCCCTCACCGAGCCCCAGGCCGGTTCCGATGCCAGCAGCCTGAAAACCCGTGCGCGGCTGGATGGCGACCACTATGTGCTCAACGGCAGCAAACAGTTCATTACCTCCGGGCAGAACGCCGGTGTGGTGATCGTTTTCGCTGTCACCGACCCAGAGGCAGGCAAGCGTGGTATCAGCGCCTTCATCGTGCCCACCGACTTGCCGGGTTACCAGGTGGCGCGGGTCGAAGACAAGCTCGGCCAGCACGCATCCGACACCTGCCAGATCGTTTTCGACAATGTGCGCGTTCCAGTTGCCAATCGTCTGGGCGAGGAGGGGCAGGGTTACAAGATCGCCCTGGCCAACCTTGAGGGCGGGCGTATCGGCATTGCCTCGCAGTCGGTGGGCATGGCCCGTGCTGCGTTCGAAGTGGCCCGTGATTACGCCAAGGAACGTTGCAGTTTCGGTAAACCCTTGATCGAGCACCAGGCGGTAGCCTTCCGCTTGGCGGACATGGCCACCAGAATCGCCGTGGCACGGCAGATGGTGCTGCACGCCGCAGCACTGCGCGATGCCGGGCGCCCTGCGCTGGTGGAAGCGTCGATGGCCAAGCTGTTCGCCTCGGAAATGGCCGAAAAGGTCTGTTCGGATGCCTTGCAGACATTAGGCGGTTATGGCTATCTGAGTGACTTCCCGCTGGAGCGGATCTACCGCGACGTGCGGGTTTGCCAGATCTACGAAGGCACCAGCGACATTCAGCGCATGGTCATTGCGCGCAATCTTTGAAGGAGCAGTCTGCATGGCATTCGAAACCATCCTGTTGGATATCCACGGCAAGGTCGGCCTGATTACCCTTAATCGGCCCCAGGCGCTCAATGCGCTCAACGCGCAGATCGTCAGTGAGATCAACCAGGCCCTGGACCAGCTCGAGCGTGACCCGAATATCGGCTGCGTGGTGCTGACCGGTTCTGCCAAAGCCTTTGCCGCCGGTGCCGATATCAAGGAAATGGCCGAGCTCAAATACCCGCAGATCTACGTCGATGACCTGTTCAGTGATGCCGATCGTATTGCCAATCGCCGCAAGCCGATCATCGCTGCGGTATCGGGTTTTGCGTTGGGCGGTGGTTGTGAGCTGGCGATGATGTGCGACTTCATTCTGGCGGCCGACAACGCAAAGTTCGGGCAGCCGGAAATCAATCTGGGCGTACTGCCGGGCATGGGTGGTACCCAGCGCCTTACCCGGGCCGTAGGCAAGGCCAAGGCCATGGAGCTGTGCCTGACGGGGCGGCTGATGGGGGCTGAGGAGGCGGAGCGTGCAGGCTTGGTTGCGCGCGTGGTGCCACAGGCCGAACTGGTCGAGGAGGCATTGAAGGTGGCTGCCACCATTGCTGGCAAGTCGATCCCGGTGAGCATGATGGTCAAGGAAAGCGTCAACCGGGCCTTTGAAGTCACTCTCAGTGAAGGCGTGCGCTTCGAACGTCGGGTGTTTCATGCGGCGTTTGCAACTCAAGACCAGAAGGAAGGTATGTCTGCCTTCATTGCCAAGCGTGATGCGCAGTTCAAGGACTGCTGACCAGTGCCGGCAGGTGCAGCGAAACTGCCCCTGCCGGAGATCACGGCTAATGGTTGAAGAAGTACTGCTTGGCCGCAGCCAGGTCGATCGGGCTGCGGTACACCTCGACCGCAGGCCCGGACGCGTCCTTTATGAGGCGGCCCTGTGCATAGCGCTGTTCTGCCGCTTTCAGATGCCCGGCGGTGTAGGCGGTTCGCTCCGCATCAATGTCCGGATAATGGAAATGTGCGAACCAGAGGTCAGTGCCATCATGGCTGATGGCGTATTCTTGCAGGTAATCAGCAGGCCGCCCTGCAACCTTTGCCAGTTGCCGCCTAGGTCCAGTGCTACGGATTAGTACCTGATGATGTTCGAGCAAAAAGCTTAGCTCACCCATCCGTGGCTTTTGCAAAAGCGCTACACGTGTTCGCTGCTCGACCGCCTGCTTCGTCAGCGTAGCCGACACGTCTTCGATGTCTTTTATGATCAGTGCGGCATCTTCACCGTGAGTGCTTTCGTCAGTCTGGTTGTCGCGGGTCAAGCGCAGCTCGATCGCCGCGCGTTGACGGTCAAGTTCATCGCGATGCTGCAGTAGTATCTCCTCGATCTCCACTGGCAGGCAGGTGTCGGCCCTGATGCCTTGCATGACGGCCAGGCTCTTTCTGGCGCTGGCCAGGCGCTTGTTGCTTTCCTTGAACAGTGTTTTGAGCTTCCTGGGGGGCTGAGGCCCCGGCCTGTGCTGCTCTGCAGGAGTAGGCAGCCATTGCTCATTCTCTCGCTTGTAACTGCGTACAACCGCGCCGTCATCGCTGCCAGGAATATCGATGATGGTGTTGTCGTCGGTACGCGGTTGGCCCAGCAGCAACCCATCATCGCGGGTTTCGATAAGGCCGGGCAAATGCTGGCTGAGCTGCCTTACGGAGCTACTTTGGGGCAGCTCGGGGTATTCTGCGAGCTCGCTGACCGTGTTTGTGGTCAACTCCCTGATATCACTACGTAAAGTAATCAAGGCCGGGGGGATCGCAGGCTCGTCGAACTGACTTTGCAGGTTCAGCCCCTGGCGTTTGGCACTTTGCAGATGCTGTACGATATTTTCCAGCAAGCGACGCTTGGCTTCGTCACTGGCGTTGATCCGTTTGTTCAACTGCAACTGCTGGCCGATGGCCAACTCCAGGTTGCCCCATGTACGGTTGAGCCAGTATTGGCCCGCATCGTCCAGTGGCTCCAGCGCCAAGCGGTTGATACAGTTTTCGATGCGCATCAGGCGCCAGTGCAAGGGCGACGATCTGCCTTGCGGGGTTTGCTTCAACTGCTGCAGTTTTTCCACCATCTTCATTGCACTGGGTAGCGAAGGGCTGGCCAGCTGCCGTAGCTGTTCCAGGGTCAGATTGAACGCGGTGGCGTTGTCGAACAGGCTATCGATCAGTGGTGCCAAGTTACCCAGCCGCGTTGCAAGAATGGCCTGGTCCTGCGGTGTCTCCTTGCTTTTGTGCTCGATCATGTCCAACAGATGAGCTCGCTCGGGGTTGTATAGGCGCATTAGCACATCACTGACTTGCAGTTGGCAATTGAGGTGATGATAGAGCGTGCCGGCGCGCTTGGACTTGTAGTCGGCCACAGGCGCCAGTTCATTCAGTTGCTCAAAGCGCTGAATATGTTCATTTACCAACGTTTCAAAGGCCTGCAATTTGGCGAGGCAGTTTTGTAGCACCCTCCGTTCATCTGAACGCTTTGCCAGATCGCGCAATTTGTCCAGATAAGGCAATTGGTCTGCGATGCTCTTAGAGTCGTTCGCCACGCGTTCGATCATCTCCTGAGTCTTCTGTTTACGCGCTTCCCGAAGCTGGGCGATCCGCTTGGAAGGCGGCATGCCGCCACGCAGACGCAGGCGCAGGTCCAGTTGCCAGCGCCCCGCCTCGTCGCGTCTTAGCAATGGTCCTGGTTTCTCATCCTTCTCGCCGCCAACAATACGCAACTGGTCAAGCGTCGTGTCCAACTGAACCTTGAACACCGCGGCCTCGATCTGCACCAGGAGGTGACCGCCATGCACGTACAAGCCACGCATCGGTCCACTCGGAGTCGGCGAGCCGAGCGCCGTTGGTGATACATCTGAACGCAGGGCGGCAAGCGCTCGGGCCTGGTTGTTGTCAAGCCTGAGCGTGGGCTGAGCCCAACTGAAGTCGAGTTGTGCCGGAGTCGGGCGGGTAAGCACCACAGGAGCCGATACTGATACATCAGGTTGGCCAGGCGCATGAAGTGCGTCCAGCGGGTGATCCAGTTCCTGCCGCTTCATGGTATGGGTGAAGATCAGAAAAGCAACATTGACCAACAGTTGGATCCAGTCGCCCGTGTGGTTATCTGCCCCGGCTTGATCACTGGCAACAAACAGGCGAGCGAATGCAGTTTCCATCTGAGCCAGCCAGGCTGCTTCGGCCAGCGGCCCTTCGACAAACGGTAATACGGTGTTGAGCAGCAACCAGCCCAGTTCCTCCCAGCGCTGCCAGCGGGATTGCGCGCTGCTTGCCGATTGCGCCTTGAAGTTGCTCAGGGTCTCCAGCACGCAGGCCTGGTAAATGACACGCGCAGGATTGGCTATGGCGGCTTCGCGCGACAAGGTAACGGGTGCTGGCTTGCCCCACGGTACCGCCCAGTCATCGTCCAGAGGGTGGAACAGGTGTGGTTCCCTGAAGCCACCGTGGGCATAGATGCGCTGGTCCAGCTCAGGCAGGCGATGAAGCACATCATCCTGCAGCTCGCCGGCCTCCCCGATAGCCACCAGTAATGCGGTGCGGTCGGCGTATTCCACTACTGGCTCGCTGTGCAGGGGGCGGTACAGCAGGCAACGTGTGCATTTCAGGGAGTCATCCTCGATGAGCCAGGTGTTGAGCGGATGATCGGCGGCCGCGTCCATCGTTCGCAGCAGACCCAAGGGCCGCAATACCCACGTGCTGTGCTCGTTGGGCAGGGGCGCGAAGACCTGCTCCGTTGCCAGCACTGCCGTCGGCGTGGGCCGACCATGCTCAAGGTAACTGCTCATGATCTTTGTTGGCAGTTGTGTGCTCAGCTGTTTTGCGAACAGTCTTTCGCGGCTGGCGCGCGTCTTCACGTCATCGAGCAGCAGCGCGCGTAACCGCGCAGGGTAGGTGGCACCAATGTCCGCCTCGGTTATCAGGGCGCGCAGTGCCAGCGTGTCGAGCCAGCCAGGTATGGCTTGACCGTCTGTGGTTTCCAATGTGACTTCGCCAGGTCGGAGCAGCCCTAGATTGGCGATGGCCAGCTGTGCCAGGGTAAAGCTGACAGGTTTGATGGCCCCACCGTTGGATATTTCGCCAGGAAGCGGGATCCCGGTCGAGGTAACCTGATGATTGATCACGCGCACAGCTGCTGGAACCAAGGTGGACTCCGGGTGATCACGGCGGATCAGTTCGGCCAGGCGCTCGCAGGCAAACGCCTGTGCGTTTGGCACGCCGCTCAACCAAGTCCTGCCCTCGGCCTGGAAGGTGTTACGAGCGACATCCCTAAGCATCGAGCTATAAACGATCAAGGCCAGGGGCGCTGCATTCTGTATCCAGCGTGGCAACTGGTTGGCTAGCGCTTCCTGGCGGGCCTGGTCTTTGATGCTGCATATATGCGCCATGGAGGTGAGGCGATCCAGGGCGTCGGCAAGCTGCTGCGCGCTGCTTTGGTCATTGAAGGCAGAGGCGGCCAGGTCCATGCCTTCCAGTTGTTGCTGCAGCAGGTTTGCGGCTTGGGCGTGGAACAACTGCCCCTCGGGAGTGCCCAGGTGCACGGTTGGCGGCGACTTGGCCAAGACTGTTGGCCAGTGCCGAGCGATGCCCTCCAGCAACTGTGCGCGCGAAGAAAACGACAGTAGCCGCCCCACTGGGGTAAACAACAGGGTAAAGGGCTGTTGGCCAGGTGCCTCGGCACGTTCGATCAGCAGAGCGCTGGCGAGGAAGGGGTCTTGCTGCCAGTCGGCGGAAAAGTTGCATGCCAGTGTCTTGATGGAAATGCCTTGGCTGCTGGAAAGGGTGAGCAGGTCGGCAGGCCCGGCCGCTCCTTTGGACAAGGACTTGAGTGCTGGTTCTGCAGCGACCAGCCGGTCCTCGGCGCTGGCTTGTTCGGCGGCACTGCGCAGCAGCCCCTGCAGGTGCCGGGCGAGCCACAACCAAGGGGTTTCCCCTTGGTTGTCTGCGTCGCACCAGTAGTCAATGATCGCGCTGCGGTAGGTATCCAGTAGGATGGGCCCGCAGTCGTTCAAGAGCTTTTCGAGCGCATGTAGGTCAACCGGAACGGGGTGAGACGGGTCGACCATATGGTTGCGACAGAGTACGTCCTGCTTTGCAGTCAGGTTGAGTGTTTCGCGCCGGCAATAGCGCTCTACCAGCACCTGGTACAAAGGGCGTATGTAGGCTGTATCCTCCACCTGCCCGAAACTGGCCAATTGCAGGGACAATGGGTCGAGGCGGGTATCCAGGCCATAGTCATGCCAGTGCTCGACCAACAGTCGTGCAGCCACTTCGAACAGAGTGGGGCGGCTTGCGAACCTGTCGGCAACGGCGCAAGGCAATGTGGGGCTGCGTGGGAGTCTGATAGAGGGCGTCATGGCTGGGATCTTTGTGTGAGAAGGGCGCCATGAAACCGTCTGAGGGATGGGTCGGGGCTATACAGATGTACTGCCAGCAGTACCGCGAATCGGCAAACCGCCCCCGTCAGGCGCAAACCACGTCATTTCGCTCAATTACCCCGTCATTGGTGTTGCCCCTTGCGACGAGGGGCCTTAGACTGCCGCCCCCTGCAAAAGAGTGCCGATTGGCGCTTGAAGAATTCTGGTGCCGATGCCCAGGTGTCGGCGACACACGAATCGCCCAAATGCACATTTTTTCATAGAGAAATCGATGACCAAGGAACAGTTGCTGGCCATGTCGGCCGATGACTACATGAACGCTGAACAACTGGCCTTCTTCACTGGCCTGTTGCAGGCGATGAAAGTAGAAACCCATGAACGCATCGAGCTGAGCCGTGCCACTATCGAAAGCCTGGATACCCCGTCGGATCCTGCCGACGTGGCCTCGGTCGAAGAAGAACGTCACTGGCTGGTAAATGCCATCGAGCGTGACCAGCGCCTGCTACCGCAGTTGGAAATGGCCTTGGGCCGTATCGCTGACGAAAGCTTCGGCTGGTGTGACGACAGTGGTGAGCCGATCGGCCTGCAGCGCCTGCTGATCAGCCCGACCACCAAGTACTGCATCGAAGCCCAGGAGCGCCACGAGCAGCTCGATCGCCACCAGCGCCAGATCTGACCGAGCGTTGTGTGCCAGGCCCCACGGAGCGATCCTTGGGGCTTTTTGCGCTTGCTACCTTGTACCGGCCACTTTGTTGCTGCTGGCGCAATACTGCTGTACCAATGTTGGCTTTCTCCGGCGTGTTGGCGGGCGTATCATGGCTCTATCGTTAGGTTGCTAAGTAAATTCCGGAGGGAATGATGAATAGCCGAGTCGATGTGGCCGTGATGATTGGCTCAGGTGTGCCCGCTACCCTGCAGGCGCTGGGCCGCCGAGTATGTTGGGTGGTGCTGGTGAATGGCGAGCGTCGCGGCACTGCGTATGCAACACGTGGTGAGGCGCTGGAGTGTCAGGCGGCCTGGCTTAAACAGCTGGAGAAAGGCCGCGCTGCCTGACTGTGGTTCAGTTTTCGAGGCTACGGGCCAGTTCGCAGGCTTCATGGTGACGACGTCGAAACCCCTTTACTCTGCCGGTAGCGCTTTCAGTGACGTGGAAGAACTCGATGCCGGCAGGTATGACGACGTAACGCGGTATGGAGCGAGAATAAATGCGCTTTGCCTCTCGACGTGTTTCTGTGTTTTCGTGCATATTTCTTTCCCAGTAATGCGCTGATGGATTGCAGAGCCCGTTCTGCCGAAGGGCCTGGCGTTATCTATCGCATCTTTTCTGACGGAATAGTTGTAGGGCATTACGCTTCCCGGTTGGGGAATGTGCCTAAACCCGCCATTTGGGCAAAGTCTGGCAAGCAGGAGTAAAGTTTCCTCCATGCTGTATAGCCAGAAGGCACAGACGTTATGCACATCGCTTCATTACTCTTTTCGCCTATCGAAATGAAAGGGCCGTGCCTCACCGGTGGTGAGTGGGGGCGGATGTTACCGGTTTGAGGATTACTTCATTGGCAGTCAGTACTCTGGATACCCACGCTTTGTTCGCCCTTGGCGATTTGCGCGGTAAGTTGGCCAAGCTGTTTCAGGGCCGCTTCGTTTATGTCACCGAGCAGAACCCTGAAGGCCTCTATATGGCCGAAATCGACACCGAGAGTGCGTTGGTGGTCGATGACAAGCAGCGTTTGGAATTGAAGGTGGGTGACCACTTTCGTGCTGCCGTATTGCCCAGTCGTGAAGGCGGCAAGTTGGAAATGCGCTTTCGTGAGATCAAACTGAACGTCTACGGCGTGGGGGACTATGCCTTTGTCTCGGTGCCGGAGGGTGAAGGTATCGTGTTCCGTGAAGGCCAAGGCGTAATGCTGGTGTTCGCGGCTCAACAGCAAGTCCAAGAGGGCCTTGGCAAGCTGCTCAAGGCCGTGACCGGTAAGGTCGCAAAATGGCGCAAGGGCGAGTTGACCACGTTCAAGGCGAGTGAATGAACGAGGGGCAGGAGGCGGATGGCAGCCGTGCCGCGTTCCATCGACAACATAAGGCCATGGCCGTGGCTCAGGCAGAACGTTTGCTGGCGCGGCGCGATGAGATGCAGGCCGCCTGGTTGACTTGGGTGGCGGCCCAGCTCTATCAATCAGGCCCGCCTCCCTACGTCGCCATGGTGCGCCGGGAGTTGCAGCGGATCACCCAGGAATGAGCGTGCCGCACATCAATTGCCCCCCGCTTGGCCGCTACTGACTTCTTCGGGTACTGCTTCCCCGGACATGCGTTTGCGAAACAGTGCCGCCCTGGCCAATAGTAGCGTAGTGACCGGTAATGTGATCGACAGTAGAACTGGGATCAACCAAGCGTGCAGTACAGGGCCTTGCTTGAGCCATGAGAAGTAGATGATCGAAGCCAAGGCAACGCACCAGGCCCCGATGGTCGAGGCCAGTGCTGGTGGGTGCATGCGCTGGAAATAATCCTTGAGGCGCAGCAGGCCAATGGCCCCGATCAACGCGAACAGGCTGCCGAGCAGCAGCAGGGCAGCGGTAACTAGCTCGAGCCAGAGCGGTAGTTCAAGAACTTCGGTCATTCTATTACCTCACCACGCAGCAAGAACTTGGCCAGGGCAAACGAGCCGACAAAGCCGAAAAGCGCAATCAGCAGAGCACCTTCAAAGTAGGTATCGCTGGCATAGCGGATTCCCAATACCAGCATCATGAGCATGGCCAGGATGTACAGGTAGTCCAGTGCCAGTACCCGGTCCTGGGCGGAGGGGCCGCGAAACAACCGGATCAGCGTCAGGCCCATGGCCAAGGCGAAGATGAACAAGCTGGCGAGCACTGCATAGGCTAGCAGGCCTGTCATTGGAAAATCTCCATCAGCGGTCGTTCATAGGTGTGTTTGAAGTGCTCGATAAAAGCGTTCTCATCCTTGAGGTCGAACACGTGCAGCAACAGGACGCTGCGGTCCAGGGCCAGTTCTGACCAGACGGTACCGGGCACTACGGTAGTGATCATCGATAGTGCCGCCAGGCCGTGGGCGTCGCGCAGGTCCAGCGGGATATGGACAAAGGCAGAGCGAGGCGGATGTTGCCCGGCGCGCAGCACGCGCAGGGCTACTTGCAGGTTGGACTGGATGACATCGATACCCACCCGGCCAATCAGGCTCGCTATCACCAGCGGCCTGCGCACATGGGCGTGCTGGGGGCGCAACGGTGCCATCAGCAGTGGCGCCAGAAAGCCAAGCGCGGCTGCGAGCAGCAGATTACCCGGGCTGACCGAGAGGTTCAGCAGCAACCACAGTATGAACAGTGCTACAGACAACAGCGGTGCGGGGAAAAGTCGGCTCATGGCTGCACCTGTGCGTCGAGCGTGGTCGGGCCAGGGATAGGCTGTACAGCCATTACGGCCCTGATGTAGGTGTCAGGGGTCTGCAGGCTGGCTGCAGTGTCCTGGGTGTAACGTAGCAGCGGCTCGGCTCTGAAGCTGAGCATGATGCACAGGCCCAGCAAAATGACGATCGGCAGGCATTCGTAGTGTCGCAGCGCGGGGGAGGGCCGCTCTTCAGGCTTCCAGAAGCGCTGGATGCCCACGCGGCCGAAAGCGATCAACGAGGCCATGCCGGACAGGATGAGCAGGGCTACCAGCGCCCAGCCGGCTGCTGACAGTGGTTGCTCGGCCGGCACGCCCAACCCCAGTGGGTTGAACAGCGCGCTGATCAAGCTGAGTTTGCCGACGAAGCCGGAGAGCGGTGGCATGCCGATGATCAGCAACGCACAGGCAATGAAGCTCAGGCCCAGGAACGCCATGGTCCAGGGAATGATCTGGCCTATGACTGCCTTCTGCTCATCGTCGAGGTTTATGCCTTTAGGTGGGTGCAACGACTCGAGTGGCGAGGGCATGCTGCCTTCTTCGTCCTCCAGTGGTGGCTCATTGGCCGAGCGAGAGCGCTCCACCAGCTCGGCGAGCAGGAACAATGCACACAGTGCCAGGGTTGAATTGACCAGATAGAACAACGCTGCTCCGGTCAGGGCTGGCTGAGCAAAGCCGATCGCGCCAAGCAGGGTGCCTGCCGAAACCAGTATGCTCAGTGCTGCCATGCGCTCCAGGCGTTGTGCGGCAAGTATCGACACGGCTGCGATGGCAAGCGTGACCAAGCCCCCATAGATCAGCCATTGCCCGCCGAAATGCGCCGATGCACCGGCTTGACCCGAGAACAACAGGGACCAGAGCCGTAACACAGCGTACAGGCCAACCTTGGTCATGATGGCGAACAATGCGGCTACGGGTGCGCTGGCCGAGGCATAGGCCGGAACCAGCCAGAAATTCAGCGGCCAGATGCCGGCCTTTGCCAGGAAGGCTATGGCCAGGATTGCCGCGCCCGCGTGCAGCAAACCACGGTCGGCTTCGGGCACCAACGGTACTTTCAGCGCGAGGTCGGCCATGTTGAGGGTGCCGGTTACGCCGTAAAGCATCGCGGCGCCAATCAGAAACAGCGAAGAAGCGAACAGGTTGATGGCAATGTAGTGCAGGCCGGCCCGCACCCGCGCTCGCCCCGATCCGTGCAGCAGCAGGCCATAAGAGGCCGCTAGCAGCACTTCGAAAAAGACGAACAGGTTGAACAGATCGGCTGTCAGGAAGGCACCATACAGGCCCATCAGCTGGATCTGGAACAGTGCGTGGAAGCTGGCGCCGGCGCTGTCCCAGCGGGCGCGAGCGAACAGCAGGGCGCTGATGCCGATGACCCCGGTCAAAGTCAGCAGCAGCGCCGACAGGTGATCAACCACCAGCACGATGCCGAAAGGCGCGGGCCAGTTGCCCGGCAGGTACACACCGATCGATTCCGCCTGGCCCTGGACGCGCACCCACAGCAGCAGGCTGACGGCGATGACCAGGCCGCTGAAGGTGGACAGCAGGTTGAGGCGCGCCTTGAGCAGGCGGTGCTTCTCGCCCAGTATCAGCATCACTGCTGCGGTCAGCAACGGCAGCAGGATGGGGGCGATGATCAGTCGGCTCATCTCACTCATTCATCACGCTCCCGGCCATCCACGTGGTCGGTGCCGGTCAGGCCGCGAGATGCCAGCAGCACCACCAGAAACAGGGCGGTCATGGCAAAGCTGATGACGATGGCCGTCAGAACCAGCGCCTGGGGCAGTGGGTCGGTGTAGTGCAGCAGGTCCTGTGTCACGCCTTCCTTGATGATCGGCTCCTTGCCGATGAACAGGCTGCCCATACTGAAGATGAACAGGTTGACGCCATACGACAGCAGGCACAGGCCCATGATCACCTGATAGGTCCGTGGGCGCAGGATAAGCCACACGCCCGATGCTGCCAGTACGCCGATGGCGACTGCGATGACTTCTTCCATCAGGCGGCTCCTGCTTGGCTGGGTTTGGACGGATTACCCGGGCGGTAGGCTCGCACCGACTGGTGTGCCAGGGCTGTGAGGATCAGCAGGGTCGAGCCGACCACAACGGTGTACACGCCCACGTCGAAGAACAGCGCGCTGGCCACATGCACATCGCCCAGCACTGGCAGGTGCAGGTGGGCGGTATGCGTGGTCAGGAACGGGTAGCCCAGCAGCATGGCGCCGACCCCTGTCAGTGTTGCGCACAATAGCCCGGTGCCCATCCAGCGCAGTGGGCGCAGGCTCATCTGGGCTTCGACCCATTGGGTCCCTGCGACCATGTACTGGAGGATGAATGCCACCGACATCACCAGGCCAGCGACAAAGCCACCGCCAGGCTGGTTGTGGCCCCGCATGAACAGGTACATCGAGATCAGCAGGGCGATCGGCAGCAGCAGTCGTACCAGCACCGCAGGCACCATCATGAAGCCCAAAGCTGTGTCGGTGGCATGGCGCGGGTTGATCAGGTCGGTGACCACGTCGGGTGCAAGCTGGCGCTGCTGAGCTGGCAGTTGCATGCTCTCCTTGGGTGGGCGGAAGCGGCGCAGCAGGGCGAATACGGTCAGGGCGACGGCCACCAGCACGGTGATCTCGCCCAGGGTGTCGAAGCCGCGGAAGTCAACCAGCATCACGTTGACCACGTTGGTACCGCCACCTTGTGGCAAGGCTCGGCTCAGGTAGAACGAGGAAATGTCGTTCGGCGTTGGTCGTGTCAGCATGGCGTAGGACAGCAGCGCCATGCCGCCGCCGACCAGGATTGCCAGCAGCAGGTCGCGCACGCGCCGCATGCGGGCACGGTCGAGGCTGCCGGGCAGCGGTGAGACGCCCTCGATACGCCGCGGCAGCCAGCGCAGGCCGAGCAGGATCAGTACCGTCGTGACAACCTCGACGACCAGTTGGGTCAGCGCCAGGTCAGGTGCGGAGAACCATACGAAGGTGATGCAGGTCATGAGGCCGCAGACGCCAACCATGATCAAGGCGGCCAAACGGTGATACTTGGCTTGGTAGGCGGCGCCAATGGCGCAGGCGATAGCGATCAGCCAAAGGGCGACGAACACACCTGAGCCCGGGATTTTAGGGCGCTCGCCCCAACTCAGGCCGCTGTACAGCATTGGTGTGAGCCCCGCGAGGAAGGCGGCAAGCACCAGCATGAACAGTTGCGCCTGCAGGCGGCGAGTGGTCAGCAGCCCCTCGATGCGCCGTGCCAGTAACATCAGGTGCACCTGGCCGTGCTCGAACAGGCGCTTGCCATTGAAATGCTCAAGCAGGGGTGGATACGGGAAGCGCCCTCGGCGCAACTGGTTGCGCAGCAGCAGGTAGAGCACGATGCCGCCGCTCATGGCCACCAGGCTCATGATCAGCGGGGCATTCCAGCCGTGCCAGATGGCCAGGCTGTACTCCGGCAGAGTACCACCCACCACTGGAAGGGCTGCAGCGGCCAGTAACGGGCCGACCGACTGGGCAGGGAAAATACCCACCACCAGGCAGGTAAGCACCAGCAGTTCGACTGGCGCGCGCATCCAGCGTGGTGGTTCGTGAGGTGTGTGAGGCAGGTCTTGGGCGGCAGGGCCAAAGAACACGTCAACGGTGAAGCGCAAAGCGTAGGCAACGCTGAAAGTGCCGGCCAAGGTGGCTATTACCGGCAGCGCGGCCTCGACCCAAGCGGTGGAGCTGATGAACACGGTTTCGGCGAAGAACATTTCCTTGGACAGGAAACCGTTCATCAATGGCACGCCGGCCATCGAGGCGCTCGCCACCATCGCCAGGGTCGCGGTGTAGGGCACCAGACGGATCAGCCCGCTGAGGCGGCGGATGTCACGGGTGCCGCTTTCGTGGTCAATGATGCCGGCGGCCATGAACAGCGAGGCCTTGAAAGTGGCATGGTTGAGTATGTGAAACACGGCGGCCACTGCGGCGAGTGGGCTATTCAAACCCAATAGAAGCGTGATCAGGCCCAGGTGGCTGATGGTCGAGTAAGCCAGCAGGCCCTTGAGATCATTCTGGAACATCGCTGCGAAGGCCCCCAGCAGCAGGGTTATGGCCCCCGCGCCACCGACGATCCAGAACCACTCCTCGCTGCCCGAAAGCACCGGCCACAACCGGGCCAGTAAAAACACCCCGGCCTTCACCATGGTTGCCGAGTGCAGATAAGCTGAAACCGGGGTCGGTGCTGCCATGGCATGAGGTAGCCAGAACTGGAAGGGGAACTGCGCGCTCTTGCTCAATGCTCCGACCAGGATCAGGGGCAGCAGCACTGGATACAGCGCGTGCTGGCGAATGGTCTCGCCGGCAGCCAGCACTTTGTCCAGGTCATAGCTGCCCACTACATGGCCAAGCAACAGGGCGCCGACCAACAGGCACAGGCCGCCGGCGCCGGTAACCATCAACGCCATGTAGGCGCCGCGTCGGGCGTCGGCGCGGTGGTGCCAGTAGCCGATCAGCAGGAACGAGAACAGGCTGGTCAGCTCCCAGAAAAACACCAGCTGGATCAGGTTGCCCGAGATCACCAGGCCGAGCATGGCGCCCATGAACGCCAGAAAGAAGGCAAAGAAGCGTGGTACCGGGTCCTGTGGCGACATGTAGTAGCGCGCGTACAGCGACACCAGGGTGCCTATGCCCAGTACCAGCAGCGAGAACAGCCAGGCGAAGCCGTCCATGCGCAGGACCAGGTTCAGGCCCAGGCTGGGCAGCCAGAGAAACTCCTCGCGGATGACACCGCCGTGGGCAACCTGGGGGTACAGCAGTGCTACCTGGACGGTGCCGACCAGGGCCACGAGCCCAGCCAGGATGGACTCGGCGTTACGTGCGTTGTGCGGCAGCACAGCTGCCAGGCAACTGCCCAAGAACGGCAGAAGCAGTAGCACTATCAAGGACATAGCGTTCTATTCTGGAAAGGTTTGCCAAGGATCATACGTGCCGTGCAGTTGATCACCAACACGCAAGCTGTCGCAGAATCATACAAACAGGGTGTGACAAGCTGTTTTTTTATAACAGTTTTTTACAGAGCATAGCTGCCGTTCACTACTTTACAGCCCGCCTTCGCGTTCGCCCTCTACCTCAAGCTCTTCGCTTTCATTGCGCAGGCGTCGAACTTTAAGTTCGCTGACCACCACGGCGATGACGATCATCAGGCCGCCTATGAGTGCCACACCGGGCAGACGCTCGCCTGCGATATGGCCGACGATGCCAGCCCACACCGGCTCGCCGGCGTAGATGAGTGTGGCGCGGGTTGGCGATACCGATTTCTGCGCCCAGTTCATCGCCACCTGGATCACTGCGCTCATGGCACCCAAGCCCAGTGCACTTAGCAACAATAGCCAGGAGAAGTCGGGGATGCGCTCCTGAGTCGGTACGATCATCAGGAACGACAGCAGCGAGGCGGTGGCCAGTTGCACTACGGTGACGCGGCGCACATCGACCTGCCCGGCATACCGGCTGATCAGAATGATCTCGGCCGCAATGGCCACGGCGCTTACCAGGGTCACGATTTCGCCTTCGCTGAAACGCAGGGTACCGCCCTCGGGGCCAGCGAGCAGCATCAGGCCGAGGAACGCCAGGCAGATTCCCAGGCTTGGCATCAGCCCTGGCCGACGGCCAAGCACCAGCCACTGCAACAGCGGTACGAAGGGCACATACAGTGCAGTAATAAAGGCCGACTGGCTGCTGCTGATGGTTTGCAGGCCCATGGTTTGCAAACCATAACCGAGCATGATGGTCGCACCAATCAGCGCGCCGGCCTTCAATTCGGTGAATGTCAGCCCGGGCAGCGCGCGTATCGAGACCAGGCCGACGAACAAGGCGGCTGCAGCAAACCTCAGGCCGACGAAGAACATCGGGCCACTCACGGTCATGACGTTGTGCACCAGCAGGAATGTGCCGCCCCACAGCATGGTGATGAACACCAGTAGCACCTCGGCCTTGCTCAGGCGCAAGGATACGGTGGTCTGCTGGCGGTTGATCGGTTGGCTCATGGTCTTGCTTACTCGGAAGTGGCAGCGCACAATCGCCGCAAAGTGGGCAGTATACTGCGCAACCTTTAAAAGTGAGCAATATAGTGCACAAAGATTCCGCGCACCGTGCTTCGGTGCTCCAGCATGTGAGCCTCAACGTTCGTGGTCTGCGCAATGCGGTGGGGATGAGCCAGAGTGCCTTGGCCGAGCGCTCAGGTGTCAGCCGGCGCATGCTGGTGGCGATCGAGGCTGGTGAGAAGAACGTCAGCCTGACTACGCTCGACCTGATAGCTGAAGCGTTGGGGGTTGCCTTCAGCCGGCTGATCCAGGCGCCCGACCAGCGCGATACCAGCCGCATCGACGAACTGGCCTGGGCCGGTGAGCATCCCCAGAGCAAGGCGGTGCTGCTGGCCAGCAGCACCGCTCGGCGAGAGGTGGAGATCTGGGAGTGGACCCTGGCGCCGGGAGAGTGCTACACCAGTGAAGCCGATGCCGAGGGCTGGAGCGAGCAGATCTATGTGGCTGAAGGGCAACTGACGCTGATCATCGAGCAGATCGAGCACTGTCTGCACGTCGGTCAGTTCCATGTATTTCCCAGTAACTGCCGCTATGCCTACCGCAACGATGGTGCCGTGCCGACGCGCTTCGTACGCAACGTGGTAATTTGAACGGTCAGTTTTTCAGAAGCTCATCGGTCTTCACCACTTTGGCGTACGCAAACGCGAGTGCAGCCATCACCGAATCGTGCACCTGGGCTGCCGGTATTTGCTTGCCATTGAACTCAAGAGGCAGGGTGGCGCAGGCATCGTGCGCCACCGTGACATCGTAGCCAAAGTCAGCTGCTGCTCGCGTGGCGGCATCGACGCACATGTGGCTCATGCTGCCGACTATGGTGAGTGTTTTTACACCTTGGTCATCGAGCGTGCGCTTGAGATCGGTATCAAGAAATGCATTCACCTTGTGCTTGAGCACGACGGGCTCGTCTTCCAGCGGCTGGACTTTTGCGTGAATCGCAGCGCCTTGGGTGTCGGGAGCGAAGAACGGCGCGTCTTCGCTTTCGAACTCATGCCGCACATGCACCACAAGGTCGCCTCGCTGGCGTGCCGCGGCCAGCAGCTTTGCCGCATTGTCGGCCGCCGGGTTGGCGCCTTCCAGGGGCCACTTGCCTCCGGGGAAATAGTCGTTCTGGATGTCGATGATGATCAGCGCCTGCTTGCTCATGTTGCCTCCTGGGTCAGTAGCATCGGGTGCCATTAGTTATAGGCGGTGCGCGGGATGAATGCGTAGTTCAGGGCAGATGCGGCCCGGGCCCCTCGCCGGCGAGGTGATCCTGGCGGTTGCGAAGCGGGCAGTCCTTCAGCGACATGCAACCGCAGCCGATGCAGCCGTCAAGTTGATCGCGCAACAGGATCATTTCGCCAATGCGCCGATCGAGGTCTTCGCGCCAGCCTTCGGACAATCGTCGCCAGTCCTCGGCGGTAGGAATGTGATCATTTGGTAGCGTCGCCAGGGCCCTGGCGATGTTGGCCAGCGGGATGCCCAAGCGCTGAGCCATCTTGATCACCGCCACGCGGCGCAGCATCGCCCGCGGGTAACGGCGCTGGTTGCCGGCGTTGCGGGAACTCTGGATCAGGCCTTTGGTTTCATAAAAGTGCAGAGCGGTTACCGCCACACCGCTGCGCGCGGCCAGTTGGCCGACACTGAGCAGCTTTTCGTGGGTGGTCGGCGTATGTCTGGGCATGCGAAAAAGCTCTTGACCTTGAGTTAACTGGAGGTTTTACCCTGCCGATCATCGCGCTGCAAGCGTCCGGAGCAAGGAGACTGCCCATGTTGGCCATGCCGCAACCGCTGTGGTTCACCCAGATGATCGAATATGAAGTGCCTGCCACCCGCCAGGAGGCACTTGCCCACGCATTGGTAATTCGCGCTGAGGAGCTGGCCTCGCGTTTTGAGGGACTGCAAGAAGTCAGCATCCAGGCCAGCGATGACGGTAGCCGCGTATTGCAGTGTCTACAGTGGCAATCACGACAGGCTTGGGTAGCGGCAACTGCGTCTTTTGTCGAAGAGCCCTTCCTCGAAATCGTGCGTCGACATCAGGCGCGCAGCGTCAACTTTGCCGCTTATCAGGCGTTACGAAGCCTGGCGCGGGGTGTCGACGGTGGCCTGCACTGCCAGGTCGGCGCGCCTCAGGCATACCAAGGGGCATAGTGGGGATAGCGGTCCAGGCGCGCGCCTATCACCATCTCGCTGATCCACGATGCGAGGATCGAACTGTAGGCTTTCTGGCTTTGCTCGCTCGATAGTGCGTGGTCGGCGCCGTCGACGATGCGGTGGGTAAGCGAGTGGGCGCTGACGAAAGCCGAACGGTAGCTCATCAGCGTGGTGTGCGGCACATAGTCGTCCTGTTCCGACTCGACCAGCAGCACATCGCCAGCGAACCCCGCGCAGGCAGCCAGGGCGCGATTGTCACCTGGGCCAAGCAGGCGCTGGCGGTAGGCTTTCAGGCGCTGACGGTCCAGGGTCTGTTTGGGCTTGTCCCATTCGTCGTCCCAGTACATCGCAGGTACGCGCAGAGCCAGCCACTTCACTGGGCGGTGCAGGGTCAGCAAGGTGGCTAGGTAGCCGCCATAGCTGCTGCCGATGATGGCGATCGCACTGTTGTCCACCGCGGGGTGGCTGACCAGGCGGTCATAAGCAGCCAGCAAATCTTTGAGGTTCTGCTCGCGTGTAACCGTAAGGCGCTGGCTTTCGGTTTTTTCGTGGCCCCGCAGGTCAAAGGTCATGCACACGCAACCGAGCCCTGTGATATGCCGGGCCCGTGCAAGGTCGCGTTGCTGGCTACCGCCCCAGCCATGTACGAAAAGGATCCCGGGCATCTTGCTTCCGGGGCTGACCAAGGTACCGGCGATGCTGTCGTCGTCGACCTGCAGTTCGACGGTTTCACTCTGAATGGCCATACTCGCGAATCCGCGCGTACTTGCAGAATTGTCCGAGTTCACTGTCGTTTCCTTGATAGAAGAGGGTGGCGTCAGTGGGAAGGTTGGGTGTACCGAATATTTCATGGGTGGAGGCTCGCACCCGTTGCAGTGCCGGGTCATCGGCAAAGGCCTGCAGGGCCAGCAGCTCAGCGCTGCTGGCCCCACCCAAACGCCAGGATTGTTCAAGTACGCCACTGCGCAGGTGGCCCTCAGGGTTTTTGCCGCGGGCGATGTCGTAGTTGCGCCGGGAGGCGATGAAGCCTGGGAAGTGCTGCTCGGCTGCATGCTCATAGGTCAGGGCCTGGTTGATGGCAAGGCGCAGGTGGTCCTCCAGTGGCAGTTGCAACAAGGCCTGGTAGTCGCCGCGCACCACCAGCAGGTCGGAGCCTCCGTATACCTCGGTACCTTGGTGGTCCTGGGTCAACTGCTGGGTGCCGAGGTAGCTGCAGGTCAGGCCGGCGACACGCACTTGGCCAACGCTGAAGGTTTCCACTTCACTGAGGTCCTCCTCCAGCACCAGCCCCCACAAGGCCAGGCCCTGATCATCAATGTTGGCCAACAATGGTTCCAGTTCATCCAGTTGAACGATCACCTGTTGCCCACGCCCCGCGCATGCCAGCACCGGCTTGAGCCGTACTGCGCCATCGCGCAGCAGTAACTGCGCGGCCCGCCGGGCATCGGCTTTGCTGAATACGGTGTAACCGCACAGCAGGGCATCGCTGGCCTGGCGGGCGAAGTCGTCAGTCCAGCCTGGGGGGAAGGTGGCATTGGCAGGCAGCGGGTGGGAGATCGCTTTGGTTGCCATATAAGGATGACTGACCAAGCCCCCGAACAGGTCATGTTCCGTTCGGATGCCGAGGTGGGCATAACGTTGCGGGTCGATGAGGGTTTCAGTGGGTAGGTAGTAATAGTGGTCGGCGGCTTTGGGTGGCAGATCAGGGGTTGCTCGCGCGCACCCTAGAAGCTCGGCCAGGCCATCAGCCAGCTTCAGGTGCACTGCGTGTTCGTGCTCAGGGGTGTGATCGCGAGCATCGAGGAGGACGACCCCCGCTTTTGATTCGCAGGTGCTGGGCATGGGCATCAGCCTGTCTGCAATGAATGTACTGATTGTGAAGCCCATGGTTTGGGGAAGTTCAGGTGGAAGCGATCGATGGTTCGTAGTGGCAGGAACCGCTGTTCCTTTGCACGCGCAACGATGGCTTGCAGGCCGCGAGTCAGTCGTCGCGATTGCAGGGTGAGGTTGGCTGTTCCATTATCGTGCATCTGGATCAACCAAGATGTTACCGCAGGAGTGCGAATGAACGTTCATACCACCCGTGAGCAGAGGGTTCCCGAGCGCCTGATGCGTGTGCGCGAGGTAATGGCCAGGGAGGGGGTCGATGCCCTGCTGGTGCCCTCAGCCGACCCTCATCTTTCTGAGTACCTGCCGGGCTATTGGCAGGGGCGGCGGTGGCTGTCGGGCTTCGATGGTTCGGTGGGTACGTTGGTGGTCACTGCAAATTTTGCAGGGGTGTGGGCCGATAGCCGTTACTGGGAGCAAGCTATCAAGGAGTTGGCGGGTAGCGGCATCGAACTCATGAAGCTGCAGCCGGGTAAGCCGGGTGCGCTGGAATGGCTGGGCGACAATGTCCCGGCCAAAGGAACAGTGGCCGTGGATGGGGCGGTCATGGCGCTGGCGTCTGCGCGCCAGCTCGAGGAGCGCCTCAGGGGGCGCGGCATTCGCTTGGTAACCAGCCAGGATTTGCTTGCCGAGGTTTGGGAAGAGCGCCCTGCGCTGCCGAGTAACCCTGTGTATCAGCACCTGCCGCCTCACGCCACAGTCAGTCGGTCGGAAAAGCTTGCCCAGTTGCGCCGCACCATGGAAGAGAAGGGCGCAGACTGGCACTTCATTGCGACCCTGGATGACATCGCCTGGCTGTTCAATTTGCGCGGTAGTGATGTCTCCTACAACCCGGTATTCGTTTCCTTTGCGTTGATCAGCCAGCAGCGCGCCGCTTTATTCGTTGGCGCTGGAAAGCTTGACGCGCATTTGCGCCATGTACTGGAAGCCGATGGTATCGAGGTGCGTGATTATTCGGAGATCGGCGAAGCGCTGTCACAGGTACCTGCCGGCGGCCGGCTTTTGGTCGATCCTGCGCGCGTGACCTGTGGCCTGCTCAAGAACCTAGGCCCCCAGGTTTCGCTGATTGAAGGGCCGAACCCGACCACATTGAGCAAATCACGCAAGGGTGAAGATGAGCTGGTCCATATACGCCACACCATGGAGCAGGATGGCGCAGCGCTGTGTGAGTTCTTCGCCTGGTTTGAGGCGAGTCAAGGTAAGGAACCCATCACCGAACTGACCATCGATGAACAACTGAGTGCTGCGCGTGCACGGCGCCCCGGCTTCGTCTCGCTGAGTTTCTCGACCATTGCAGCTTTCAATGCCAATGGTGCAATGCCCCATTACCGTGCCACCGAGCAATCTCACGCGGTCATTGAAGGCAATGGCTTGCTGCTTATCGACTCGGGAGGGCAGTATCTGGGCGGAACCACCGACATCACGCGGATGGTTCCGGTGGGCACTCCGACGTTTGAGCAGAAGCAGGATTGCACTCGGGTGCTCAAGGGTATGATCGCTCTGTCACGCGCCACATTCCCGCGCGGTATTCTTTCGCCCTTGCTCGATGCTATCGCGAGGGCGCCGATTTGGGCGGATCAGGTCGACTATGGCCATGGTACCGGGCACGGTGTCGGCTATTTCATGAATGTGCATGAAGGGCCGCAGGTCATTGCCTATCAGGCTGCTACCGCGCCGCAGACCGCTATGCAGGAAGGGATGATCAGTTCCATCGAGCCAGGGACCTATCGCCCTGGCGCTTGGGGGGTGCGCATCGAGAACCTGGTGGTCAACCGGGCATCGGGCAAAAGTGAGTTCGGTGATTTCCTCGATTTCGAGACCCTGACGTTATGCCCTATCGATGCACGCTGCCTGCTCACCGAGTGCCTCACCAAGGATGAACTGGCGTGGCTCAACGGCTACCACGCGACGGTTCGCGAGCGCCTTGCTCCCCTGCTGTCAGGCGACGCATCGGCTTGGCTTGAAGCTCGCACAGCAGCATTGTGAGCAGCCGCGGTGGGCAGTAGATAAAAGAAGGGCAGCTCACGAGCTGCCCTTTCTGTTTACTTGCAGATGACGATCATGCTGCGGCTGGTATACCCGGCTGGGTTGATGCCGAAGAGGTAATCACCCGGCTCTTCGTCGGTGTCTCCAGAACGGGCGATGACCTTGTAACCGCGTGTGCTGCAGGCCGTGGCGGCCTTGCTGTAGCACTTGTCCCAGGATGAGGAGAGGCCGGAGCAGTTGATGTGCAGGCCCTTCTTCCCTTTTTTGACCTCAGTCTTGGCCGTTGCGGCACATCCGGCAATGGCCAAGACGGCCAGGATGAGCAAAATACGTTTCATTCCTGTCCTTAAATGCAGGGTTGATCAGTTGTCTGACCCTGTCGTTATCGCTTCGGTTCTTCCTGAATAGCCTTTGACATCCGTGTGCATGCAAGTAGATAGCGTAAAGATTATGGTTTTGTGACAGCTTAATCAGCAGGACTGCGCGCTACAATGGCCAATTCCGGGTCAAATGAAAATATTTCTCAAATCAGTCGGCTGCAACAGGGGGCTTCGCGTCGCGGCGCATGGACAGCGTGGCACCCACTGATGCGGCAATGATGGCGAGAATGGCCAGCCACTGGGTTACGCTCAGCAACTCGCCCAGGAACAATAAACCGGAAAGGGCACCAATGGCCGGTTCTATGCTCATCAGAGTGCCGAATGTGCGGGCTGGCATGCGGGTCAGGGCGACCATTTCCAGGCTATAGGGCAGGGCGGTCGAGAGTATTGCGACCCCTAGGGCCAGTGGTATGAGCGCAGGTGTCAACAGTGCGGTGCCGGCATGAACGATACCGATCGGCGCAACAAATATCGCCGCGACCACTACACCCAGTGCTGCGCTCTGAATCCCGTGTTCTGCTCCGGCGCGTTGGCCAAAGAGGATATACAGGGCCCAGCACACGCCGGCACCCAGTGCATAGGCGGCGCCCGTGAGGTCGAGGGGCTGGCCGCCATGGCCGACCGGGATCAGCAGCAGCAGGCCGCTGACTGCCAGTGCAATCCACAGGAAGTCAATGGCGCGCCGCGACGCGAAAAGCGCTACGGCCAATGGGCCGGTGAACTCGAGGGCTACGGCGATGCCCAGTGGTGTTGTCTGCAGTGCCATATAAAAGAGGAAATTCATCCCGCCCAGGGCCATGCCGTAGATGATCACATTGCGCAGCGTCTTGGTGGTCATCCGTACGCGCCAGGGGCGCAGAATTAGAAGCATGATGATGCTGGCGAAGATCAGGCGCAGGGTTGTGGTGCCTTGTGCGCCGATGATCGGGAACATGCTTTTGGCCAGGGAGGCACCGGACTGTATCGATGCCATGGCGATAAGCAGCAGGCCTATAGGAAACAGCATGGTGGCCAAGCTGCGGGGCTGGGTGTTCATTTGTGCGCGGCAATCCTTTTAATGATGGGTGTGGGTGTGCAATATAGTGCGCAATTGCAAGGGTGAGGTGCAAGGTGCCCGCCAAAACACCTACTTGCATGTATGTTCAGTGATTTGAAATAAAGCCTTGACGCCCTCTTGAATCCCCTTATAATGCGCCCCACTTCCAGCGTAGTCGGAATGAGAAACTCCTTGAAATTCAAAGAGTTGCTTAATCCAGGTAGTACTGGTGGTGCTTCGATCGCCTGATCGATAGCGGTTGAAATGGTGGTTGACAGCGCTTCTAAGTGCTGTATGATTCGCCTCCCGCTACGAGAGATCGCAGCGAGCCAAGTGTTTGAAGTTGAACGAGTTTCTCGCAAAAAACTTCAAAATAAACGCTTGACAGGCTCTGAGGAAAGCGTAGAATGCGCGCCTCGGTTGAGACGAAAAGCTCTTAACCAAACGCTCTTTAACAAATCGAATCAAGCAATTCGTGTGGGTGCTTGTGAGTACGGACTGATAGTCAGAAAGATTATCAGCATCACAAGTGACCATGCGAGAAATCACATAGTCATTTGAGATTGCTGAGCCAAGTTTAGGGTTTCTTAAAAACCCAAGCAGTATTGAACTGAAGAGTTTGATCATGGCTCAGATTGAACGCTGGCGGCAGGCCTAACACATGCAAGTCGAGCGGATGACGGGAGCTTGCTCCTTGATTCAGCGGCGGACGGGTGAGTAATGCCTAGGAATCTGCCTGGTAGTGGGGGACAACGTTTCGAAAGGAACGCTAATACCGCATACGTCCTACGGGAGAAAGCAGGGGACCTTCGGGCCTTGCGCTATCAGATGAGCCTAGGTCGGATTAGCTAGTTGGTGGGGTAATGGCTCACCAAGGCGACGATCCGTAACTGGTCTGAGAGGATGATCAGTCACACTGGAACTGAGACACGGTCCAGACTCCTACGGGAGGCAGCAGTGGGGAATATTGGACAATGGGCGAAAGCCTGATCCAGCCATGCCGCGTGTGTGAAGAAGGTCTTCGGATTGTAAAGCACTTTAAGTTGGGAGGAAGGGCATTAACCTAATACGTTAGTGTTTTGACGTTACCGACAGAATAAGCACCGGCTAACTCTGTGCCAGCAGCCGCGGTAATACAGAGGGTGCAAGCGTTAATCGGAATTACTGGGCGTAAAGCGCGCGTAGGTGGTTTGTTAAGTTGGATGTGAAAGCCCCGGGCTCAACCTGGGAACTGCATCCAAAACTGGCAAGCTAGAGTACGGTAGAGGGTGGTGGAATTTCCTGTGTAGCGGTGAAATGCGTAGATATAGGAAGGAACACCAGTGGCGAAGGCGACCACCTGGACTGATACTGACACTGAGGTGCGAAAGCGTGGGGAGCAAACAGGATTAGATACCCTGGTAGTCCACGCCGTAAACGATGTCAACTAGCCGTTGGAATCCTTGAGATTTTAGTGGCGCAGCTAACGCATTAAGTTGACCGCCTGGGGAGTACGGCCGCAAGGTTAAAACTCAAATGAATTGACGGGGGCCCGCACAAGCGGTGGAGCATGTGGTTTAATTCGAAGCAACGCGAAGAACCTTACCAGGCCTTGACATGCAGAGAACTTTCCAGAGATGGATTGGTGCCTTCGGGAACTCTGACACAGGTGCTGCATGGCTGTCGTCAGCTCGTGTCGTGAGATGTTGGGTTAAGTCCCGTAACGAGCGCAACCCTTGTCCTTAGTTACCAGCACGTTATGGTGGGCACTCTAAGGAGACTGCCGGTGACAAACCGGAGGAAGGTGGGGATGACGTCAAGTCATCATGGCCCTTACGGCCTGGGCTACACACGTGCTACAATGGTCGGTACAGAGGGTTGCCAAGCCGCGAGGTGGAGCTAATCTCACAAAACCGATCGTAGTCCGGATCGCAGTCTGCAACTCGACTGCGTGAAGTCGGAATCGCTAGTAATCGCGAATCAGAATGTCGCGGTGAATACGTTCCCGGGCCTTGTACACACCGCCCGTCACACCATGGGAGTGGGTTGCACCAGAAGTAGCTAGTCTAACCTTCGGGAGGACGGTTACCACGGTGTGATTCATGACTGGGGTGAAGTCGTAACAAGGTAGCCGTAGGGGAACCTGCGGCTGGATCACCTCCTTAATCGACGACATCAGCCTGCTGATGAGCTCCCACACGAATTGCTTGATTCTTTGTATAAAGACGATGCTGTAACGCGACCCTGTTATAGGTCTGTAGCTCAGTTGGTTAGAGCGCACCCCTGATAAGGGTGAGGTCGGCAGTTCAAATCTGCCCAGACCTACCATTACATGGTTCAGCCGTAGAATACGGGGCCATAGCTCAGCTGGGAGAGCGCCTGCCTTGCACGCAGGAGGTCAGCGGTTCGATCCCGCTTGGCTCCACCACTTTTGCAGTAACTTGTCAGAACTTAGAAATGAACATTCGGCTTGAATGTTGATTTCTGGCTTTTGTCAGATCGTTCTTTAAAAATTCGGATATGTGATAGAAATAGACTGAACACCAGTTTCACTGCTGGTGGATCAGGCTAAGGTAAAATTTGTGAGTTCTGCTCGAAAGAGCAACATGCGAATTTTCGGCGAATGTCGTCTTCACAGTATAACCAGATTGCTTGGGGTTATATGGTCAAGTGAAGAAGCGCATACGGTGGATGCCTTGGCAGTCAGAGGCGATGAAAGACGTGGTAGCCTGCGATAAGCTTTGGGGAGTCGGCAAACAGACTGTGATCCAGAGATCTCTGAATGGGGGAACCCACTCAGCATAAGCTGAGTATCTTGTACTGAATACATAGGTGCAAGAGGCGAACCAGGGGAACTGAAACATCTAAGTACCCTGAGGAAAAGAAATCAACCGAGATTCCCTTAGTAGTGGCGAGCGAACGGGGACCAGCCCTTAAGTTGGTTTGAGATTAGTGGAACGCTCTGGAAAGTGCGGCCATAGTGGGTGATAGCCCCGTACACGAAAATCTCTTATCAATGAAATCGAGTAGGACGGAGCACGAGAAACTTTGTCTGAACATGGGGGGACCATCCTCCAAGGCTAAATACTACTGACTGACCGATAGTGAACCAGTACCGTGAGGGAAAGGCGAAAAGAACCCCGGAGAGGGGAGTGAAATAGATCCTGAAACCGTATGCGTACAAGCAGTGGGAGCCTACTTTGTTAGGTGACTGCGTACCTTTTGTATAATGGGTCAGCGACTTATATTCAGTGGCGAGCTTAACCGAATAGGGGAGGCGTAGCGAAAGCGAGTCTTAATAGGGCGTTTAGTCGCTGGGTATAGACCCGAAACCGGGCGATCTATCCATGGGCAGGTTGAAGGTTAGGTAACACTGACTGGAGGACCGAACCGACTACCGTTGAAAAGTTAGCGGATGACCTGTGGATCGGAGTGAAAGGCTAATCAAGCTCGGAGATAGCTGGTTCTCCTCGAAAGCTATTTAGGTAGCGCCTCATGTATCACTGTAGGGGGTAGAGCACTGTTTCGGCTAGGGGGTCATCCCGACTTACCAAACCGATGCAAACTCCGAATACCTACAAGTGCCGAGCATGGGAGACACACGGCGGGTGCTAACGTCCGTCGTGAAAAGGGAAACAACCCAGACCGTCAGCTAAGGTCCCAAAGTCATGGTTAAGTGGGAAACGATGTGGGAAGGCTTAGACAGCTAGGAGGTTGGCTTAGAAGCAGCCACCCTTTAAAGAAAGCGTAATAGCTCACTAGTCGAGTCGGCCTGCGCGGAAGATGTAACGGGGCTCAAACCATGCACCGAAGCTACGGGTATCACCTTTGGTGATGCGGTAGAGGAGCGTTCTGTAAGCCTGTGAAGGTGAGTTGAGAAGCTTGCTGGAGGTATCAGAAGTGCGAATGCTGACATGAGTAACGACAATGCGAGTGAAAAACTCGCACGCCGAAAGACCAAGGTTTCCTGCGCAACGTTAATCGACGCAGGGTTAGTCGGTCCCTAAGGCGAGGCTGAAAAGCGTAGTCGATGGAAAACAGGTTAATATTCCTGTACTTCCAGTTATTGCGATGGAGGGACGGAGAAGGCTAGGCCAGCTTGGCGTTGGTTGTCCAAGTTTAAGGTGGTAGGCTGAGATCTTAGGCAAATCCGGGATCTCAAAGCCGAGAGCTGATGACGAGTTGCCTTTAGGCGACGAAGTGGTTGATGCCATGCTTCCAAGAAAAGCTCCTAAGCTTCAGATAACTGGGAACCGTACCCCAAACCGACACAGGTGGTTAGGTAGAGAATACCAAGGCGCTTGAGAGAACTCGGGTGAAGGAACTAGGCAAAATGGCACCGTAACTTCGGGAGAAGGTGCGCCGGTGAGGGTGAAGGACTTGCTCCGTAAGCTCATGCCGGTCGAAGATACCAGGCCGCTGCGACTGTTTATTAAAAACACAGCACTCTGCAAACACGAAAGTGGACGTATAGGGTGTGACGCCTGCCCGGTGCCGGAAGGTTAATTGATGGGGTTAGCGCAAGCGAAGCTCTTGATCGAAGCCCCGGTAAACGGCGGCCGTAACTATAACGGTCCTAAGGTAGCGAAATTCCTTGTCGGGTAAGTTCCGACCTGCACGAATGGCGTAACGATGGCGGCGCTGTCTCCACCCGAGACTCAGTGAAATTGAAATCGCTGTGAAGATGCAGTGTATCCGCGGCTAGACGGAAAGACCCCGTGAACCTTTACTATAGCTTTGCACTGGACTTTGAATTTGCTTGTGTAGGATAGGTGGGAGGCTTTGAAGTGGGGACGCCAGTTCTCATGGAGCCATCCTTGAAATACCACCCTGGCAACTTTGAGGTTCTAACTCAGGTCCGTTATCCGGATCGAGGACAGTGTATGGTGGGTAGTTTGACTGGGGCGGTCTCCTCCCAAAGAGTAACGGAGGAGTACGAAGGTGCGCTCAGACCGGTCGGAAATCGGTCGTAGAGTATAAAGGCAAAAGCGCGCTTGACTGCGAGACAAACACGTCGAGCAGGTACGAAAGTAGGTCTTAGTGATCCGGTGGTTCTGTATGGAAGGGCCATCGCTCAACGGATAAAAGGTACTCCGGGGATAACAGGCTGATACCGCCCAAGAGTTCATATCGACGGCGGTGTTTGGCACCTCGATGTCGGCTCATCACATCCTGGGGCTGAAGCCGGTCCCAAGGGTATGGCTGTTCGCCATTTAAAGTGGTACGCGAGCTGGGTTTAGAACGTCGTGAGACAGTTCGGTCCCTATCTGCCGTGGACGTTTGAGATTTGAGAGGGGCTGCTCCTAGTACGAGAGGACCGGAGTGGACGAACCTCTGGTGTTCCGGTTGTCACGCCAGTGGCATTGCCGGGTAGCTATGTTCGGAAGAGATAACCGCTGAAAGCATCTAAGCGGGAAACTTGCCTCAAGATGAGATCTCACTGGGATCTTGAATCCCCTAAAGGGCCGTCGAAGACTACGACGTTGATAGGTTGGGTGTGTAAGCGCTGTGAGGCGTTGAGCTAACCAATACTAATTGCCCGTGAGGCTTGACCATATAACACCCAAGCAATTTGCTTCTGCAGATTGTGGTGGTGAAGACGAAAGAACCGAAAGTTCGCAACATCACAACTATCGCATATCCGAATTCGCTGGGCTGTCCATCTGGACATTCTGGCTACAGAATTTCTTGACGACCATAGAGCATTGGAACCACCTGATCCCATCCCGAACTCAGTAGTGAAACGATGCATCGCCGATGGTAGTGTGGGGTTTCCCCATGTGAGAGTAGGTCATCGTCAAGATTCATTTCGCAAAACCCCTATCTGCGCAAGCAGGTAGGGGTTTTGTCTTTGTGCGCAAAAATTTCTAGCCTCGGGCCAATTCAGCCAGGTGCGCGATCCCCTCTTCACTTTTAAGTACCAGCACATCACCTACCAGCGTATCGAGCACGACTTCAGAGGTATTGCCAATCAAGGCACCTGAGATGCCCGTGCGCGCGACAGTGCCAATGACCGTGACCACTGCATCGAGCTTCTGCTCGGTATGAGGTATCAGCACATCTGCAGGGCCTTCTGCTACATGCAGGCGATCTTCGCTGATATCGTATTCGGCCTGGAAAGCACTGCACGCCTCTCGGTAGCGTTTTTCGATGGTTTCACTGAGTTGATAGACCGGATCGGATGCCGCCAGCATGGGGGAGGGATGCGCACTGATCACGTGCAGTTCACCTTTTGCCAGGCTGGCAATGTCATAGCCATGGTCGATGATGCTGGTATGCAGCCGCCGATGATCTTCGTCATCGTTACCGACATCCACTGCTGCCAAAATCTTGCCTCCCGTCCAGGGCCGCTCGCTCTTGACCATCAACACGGCGCAAGGGCACTGGCGCAGAAGTTTCCAGTCACTTGGCGTCAGCAATGCCTTGCGCAGGGGGTTGTCCGGCCGGTGTTCCTTGATCACCAGGTCACAGCCTTCAGCCTGCTGAACGGCGATGATCGACTCGTGCAGGGTCTCGTTCCAGTTCTGTTCATGAGAGACGTTATCGTAGCCATCGTCGTGTAGCTGACTGCCAAGCAGGCTGAGTAGTGCACTGTGATCCTGTTTTTTGTCGCACATGAGCAGGTGCAGGCGCGCACCGGTTACGCCGGCTATAAGCTTGGCACGGGTCAACGCACGGCTATGGGCATGATCGGGATCGAGTACCACTAGAATGCTACGGACAGCTTGCATGGGCATGAACTCCCCTCAAAAGATGGTGGCCTATGCCTGACTATAGTAGGCGAGCCTTGCGTCGCCGCTTGATGTACATCAAGCATAGCTACTGGCGCTCATGATTGGCGCCGGTATAATCGCCCGTCCTGCCTGCTGTGTGTGGTTGTACGTTATGTCCCTGATCCCCGAAATCGATGCCTTCCTAGGTTGCAAGACTCCAGACGCCTGGATCGAAGCGGCCATCGCCGACCAGGAAACCTTGCTGATCGACCACAAGAACTGTGAGTTCAAAGCTGCCAGCACTGCGCTGAGCCTGATCGCCAAGTACAACACCCACCTGGACCTGATCAACATGATGTCGCGCCTGGCCCGAGAGGAACTGGTACATCATGAGCAGGTTTTGCGCTTGATGAAGCGCCGTGGTGTGCCTTTGCGGCCAGTGTCGGCAGGGCGCTACGCCTCTGGCTTGCGTCGCGTGGTACGTGCCCATGAGCCAGTCAAGCTGGTGGATACGCTAGTGGTAGGGGCATTTATCGAAGCACGCAGCTGCGAACGCTTTGCAGCATTGGTCCCGCACCTTGATGAAGAGCTCGGCACTTTCTATCACGGCTTGCTGAAAAGCGAAGCGCGTCACTACCAGGGCTACCTGAAACTCGCCCATCAGTATGGTGATGAAGCAGATATAGCCCAGCGGGTTCAGCAGGTGCGCGATGCGGAAGCGGAGTTGATCCTGTCTGCTGACCAGGAATTGCGTTTCCACAGTGGTATTCCGATGGCGCAGGCCGCCTGATTTGAAGCAGCCGGCACTACGCCTGGGGAACGGTTTAGTGACGGCGGCCTAGCAGCAGGCCAATTACCAGGCCAAACCCGGCAGAAACCGCAACGGTCTGCCATGGGTGGCCGCCGATATAGTCTTGGGTTGCGTCTACTACCGGTTGTGCCTTGGCGCGCACCTGCCCGGCCGCCTCTCGAGCCTGGCGAAGTTTCAGGCTGACCTGCGCGCGCAGCGTGTCGGCTTCTTCACCTACCAGAGAGGCGCTGTCGTTGAGCAGCTTCTCCGACTCTTCGATCAATGCCTGCAGCTCACTGAACACCTGATCCTTGATCTGCTCGCTGTTAGCTGCAATGGCTGATTTTCGGGCCATGAACATGTCCTCGTCGATAGGGGGGTAAGCAATGGATGCCGGTGCGCCGGGAAAGTTGCGCCGGCTTAGCGATGAAGCAGCACTACGGTGTAAGATAGCGGCCATTTCAACTGGCAGGTACTTTCATGAGTTTCAATCTGGCCAACAGGAGCTTCGAGGAACGGGCACAGATCGAGGCAGAAAAGGCGCGGCTGTTCGAATTGTGGCAGAACAACCTGGGCAAGGCGAAGGGCGACGCAGCTCGGCTGATTTCGGAAAAGCCGCGCCGCAAGGGCAAATGGGCCGAATGGGTACGTGCCGAACTGGACGGCATGTCGCCGCCTGAATACGCCAGCATGGTACGCAGCGAGGTCAACAAGATGATGGCCGCCGCCAGCACCAACCGTTGATGATCCGCAGCCTGTCACCAATACAGGTTGCCCCCTTTGGGCAGGTCCAGCTTGCCCTCATCGGTGAAGCGCACGGTGCCCAGGGGGCCGCCAGCCAGTTTCCCGCGCAGTACATAAGGCATCCCTTGTAGCGAGTCGAGCCTGCTCAGACCATAGGCCTGGCGCAGGAATGCAAAAGCCGTGACGCTCACCGGTACCACCACCACCGCTTCACTGTAACGGCCAATATGCCCCTGCTGGTCGCTAACCCCAGAGGCCAGTGCCTGGCCATTGACCTCCAGATTCAGCGCGATGCCGTTGTAGTCGACTGGGGCCTCGTTAGGATTTTGTACACGCATCTTTACCGCCATGCGCATCTCCAGCTCTTGCCCCGCCAGTGGTTCGATGCCGATCACGCTGATGTTCAGCGGGTCGCGCGCCTGCAACAAAGCGCAGGCGTTTAACACGCCAGCCAGCAGCAAGACCAGCGATAGTCGGGCGTAGCGTTGCAAAGCGGCAGTCATGCAAATGGACCTTGCCAATGGAAACTGGCCTTAAGTGTGGCAAATGTAAGTCAGTGTTGAAAGCAGCGGTTCTACTTCTGAGGATGCCGCAATCTCACCCTTCGAGCATCGAAGGCCCATGCCTGGCATAGTCTGCAAGGCGAGCAGGGCTGCCTGAGGTTCATACTGAAACATCACGAATCGCATTCACCCTTTTTCTGCGAACGCCTCGCGCCTTACGCTATCAAACGCATGAGGCGCACCTTTTCGTACACGAGGTGGAGTATGAATCTTATATTGCCAGCCCTGGCCGTCGGCTTGTTGCTGGGCTTGTCTGCACAGGCGGCGCCCGTGCAGCCCTTGCTGCTCGCTGCCAGTAACAACAACCCCTACAACAGCCCGATCCAGCGCGCCAACCCCAACAGCCGCCAAGGCAGCCAACCTGTCACACCACCCGTGCGCGGCCCTTCTACCCAGCCCATCCAGCGCACACCTTCCCTGGACAACCGCGGCATCGGTAATGGTGAAAACCTGCGCCGCCAGCAGCAGACGCCGAATCTGGAACCCACCCGCCCACCGCGTGACACCCGGCGCGCGCCCTGAGTACCACTGAAAGGAATCCTGCATGATCAAAGCTACCTGGCTGACCACGCTTACCGCTGCCACACTGCTGCCACTGCTCGCGCACGCCGCCGCCGAGGAGCACTTCCCCAGCGAGGAGGGGCAGGTAACCGTCAGCACCGTGGCCGACGGCTTGCGCAACCCTTGGGCGCTCGCGTTCCTGCCAGGCGGCAAGGATATGCTGGTGACTGAACGCTCCGGTAACCTGCGTGTGGTCAATGCCGAAGGCAAGGTCGGCCCCCCCATAAGCGGGGTGCCCAAGGTCTGGGCAGAGGGCCAGGGCGGTCTGCTCGATGTGGTGTTGTCACCCGAGTTTGCCCAGGACCGTACCGTTTACCTGTCGTATGCCGAAGAGGGCAGTGATGGCAAGGCCGGCACTGCCGTTGGTCGTGGCCAACTGTCCGAAGATCGCGCACGCTTGGAGAACTTCGACGTGATCTTCCGTCAGCAACCGAAGCTTTCGGTGGGCAATCACTTCGGCTCGCGCTTGGTGTTCGATCGCCACGGCTACCTGTTCATTGCGCTGGGCGAGAACAACCAGCGCCCCACGGCGCAGGACCTGGACAAGCTGCAGGGCAAAATCGTGCGCATCCTGCCCGATGGTGAAGTGCCCAAAGACAACCCCTTCGTCGGGAAAAAAGCAGTTCGCGCCGAGATCTGGTCATTCGGCCACCGTAATCAGCAGGGGGCGGCCCTCAATCCTTGGACCGGTAAGCTCTGGACCCACGAACATGGCCCCCGCGGCGGTGACGAGATCAATATCCCGCAGGCGGGGAAGAACTACGGTTGGCCGATCGCCACCCACGGCATCAACTACTCGCTGATGCCGATCCCTGAGGCCAAGGGCGAACATGTCGACGGTATGGTCGACCCGCATCATGTTTGGGAAAAGTCCCCAGGCATCAGTGGCATGGCTTTTTATGACAGCTCCACGTTCAAGGCCTGGGACCACAATCTGTTCATCGGTGCGCTGGCTACCCAAGAGCTGATTCGCCTGCAGCTAGAGGGCGACAAGATCGTCCATGAGGAGCGCTTGCTAGGGGATTTGAAGGCGCGAATCCGCGATGTGCGGGTTGGGCCGGATGGATACCTGTATGTGCTCATCGATGAAAAGGACGGGTCGCTGCTCAAAGTGGGTCTGAGCGAGGGCTGAAAGCTATTCCGGGCTTTACCGGCCCTATCGCTGGCAAGCTGCCTCGCTAATTGCAAGCGCGGTGATGCATGAGTGGGCGCAGGCTTGCCGACGATGGGGCCCTTCAACATAATGCTGCATGGCATTTGACCCCAAAACGCTCTATCAGCAGGCCCTTGCCGATCAAGGCTACGTCCCCGACCCGCAGCAAGCGCAGGCCGTCAATGCCTTGCAAGCCTGTTTCGAAGCCCTCGAGCGGGGCAGTCCCGCCCAGGGGCTTTACCTGTGGGGGCCGGTCGGCCGCGGCAAGACCTGGCTCATGGACCTGTTCCACCGCGGCCTGAGCATTGCCGCCCGGCGTCAGCACTTTCACCATTTCATGGCATGGGTCCATCAGCGGCTGTTCCAGCTCAACGGCACCGCGGATCCGTTGCAGGCTCTTGCCCGAGAGCTGGCAGGGCAAATCCGCGTGCTGTGCTTCGACGAACTTTTTGTCAGCGACATCGCAGATGCAATCATTCTCGGCCGCCTGTTCCAGGTGTTGTTCGATCATGGCGTGGTGGTGGTTGCCACCTCCAACCAGCCGCCGCATCTGCTGTACCAGGACGGTTTCAACCGCGATCGTTTTCTGCCGGCCATCACCGCCATCGAACGGCACATGCAGGTCCTGGCGGTGGCAGGCGAGCAAGACCATCGTCTTCACCCTGGGGCCGCACACCAGCGCTACTGGGTGGCTGAAGCTGGTAAGGCAAAGGCGCTCGAGGCGGTTTTCAAGCAGCTCAGCCCCGACGATCCGGGCAGTGCGCAGCCGTTCGCAGTGGGTTCACGGCAAATCCAAGTGATCCGGCGTAGCAGCCAAGCGATCTGGTGTCGCTTCGCCGACCTGTGCGAGCAACCACTGGCGGCGATGGAGTTCATGGCGCTGTGCGATCAGTTCTCGGCAATCCTGGTCGAAGGCATTCCAGCCCTGAGCGGCGAGCAGCGGGCCGGGCGTATTGCCCGTGGTACCGAGGATGGAGTCGCGCGGGTAGAGGCGGGGGATCGGCAACTGCCAGCGCTGGCTGCCAAGGATGACGCCGTCCGCCGCTTCATTGCCCTGGTCGACGAATGTTACGACCGTAGGGTGGCGCTGTACCTTGAGGCGCAGGTTCCGCTCGAAGCGCTCTACACTCAAGGGTATCTGGCGTTCCCGTACCAAAGGACCCTGAGCCGGCTACGGGAGATGCAACTGCAACGCTTCGCCTGAAGGAGCCGAACCATGGAGCCGCTGTCGCATCATCTGCTGACCCAGGCCTACAACAATGGCTGGGCCAATCACCGCCTGTACAAGGCCTGCCTGCAACTGACCCAGGACGAGTTCGTCGCGCCTCGGTGCAGCTTCTTCCCATCGATCAAGGCCACCCTCAACCATTTGCTGACGGTGGACTGGTTCTACCTGCACATGCTCGAGTGCGAGCAGCGTGGCGAGGCGCCTGAGCCCGACGGCGAACGCTTCTTCGAGCCGGAGCAACCTTTTGCCACATGCACCGACCTGCACGCCGAACAGGCCCAGGCTGACCACCGGCTGATCGCCTACTGCAGTGTGCTGAGCGACGACCAGCTATCGCGCTACGTGAGTATCGTAAGGCCCGACCGTGTGCAGCGTGAACAGCGGTTGCGCTTGCTTGCCCACCTGTTCGAGCACCAGATCCATCACCGTGGGCAGGTCCATGCCATGCTCAGCGATACAGCGGTGCGACCGCCCCAGCTGGATGAGTTCTTCTGTGAGGAAGAGGCCGGTTTGCGGGCGCATGATTTTGCCGAGCTTGGCTGGAGCGAGGATCGCGTCTGGAGGTGATGCCGTGCTGTTGTGGATGGCTATTCAGTTGGGGGCCTTGCGCCGAGGCTGCCGTGCCTTGCTGCCCATGGCCTTGGCGCCGTTAGCTGCAGGCTTGCCTTTGCCCCCGCTCCTGCGCTTTTTCTTCCACGGCGCCGCCTTGCCCACCGCTGGCCCGTTTATTGTCATGCGCATGCCGCTGCAGCGCTCGACCAGCTTGCCCATCCATGCCGACTGCCGCGCCACGAAGTCCTCCAGGCTCATTTCACCACTTTGCACCATGTCCAGCGCCTGCTCCCAGATTGCCGTGGTACCTGGGTCGGCGATGGCGCGTGGCACTGCGTCGATAAGGCTGAAAGCCGCTGGGGTGGCGGCCAGTGCCTTGCCGTTCTTGACCAGGTAGCCGCGGTCGAGCAGGCCCTGGATGATGCTGGCACGGGTCGCCTCGGTGCCGATGCCGGTGGTTTCCTTGAGCTTCTGTTTCAGCCGCGGGTCGTCCACCAGTTTGGCGACGTTCTTCATGGCCTTGATCAGGTCGCCTTCGGTGAAGGGTTTGGGCGGTTGGGTCCACAGGTCTTTCAACTGCAGGCCCTGCACCGAGCAGTCCTGGCCCTCACGCAACGTTGGCAGGACTTGCGCCGGCGGCGCTTCGCGGCCTTTGGCCGGGGCCAACGCTTCTGGTAATGCGCGACGCCAGCCCGGCTCCGCGATCTGCTTGCCCACGGCGCGCAGTGCATGGCCTGCACAGTCGAACTCGGCTTGGGTTCGATCGTACTCGTGGTTGGGTAGGAACTGGGCCAGGTAACGGGCGCGGATCAGGGTATAGACCGCCTTGTGCTTGGCCGGCAAGCGTGACGGGTCGCTGGCGGCCGCAGTAGGGATGATGCCGTGGTGCGCGGTGACCTTGGAATCGTTCCAGGCCCGCGAGCGGCGGTGCGGCTCAAGGTGCGCTTGCAGCGGCGCCAGGCTGCTATCGGCGCGCTGTAATGCAGTGAGGATTGCC
Source organism: Pseudomonas sp. Marseille-Q5299 (assembly GCF_943737035.1). Taxonomy (NCBI): domain Bacteria; kingdom Pseudomonadati; phylum Pseudomonadota; class Gammaproteobacteria; order Pseudomonadales; family Pseudomonadaceae; genus Pseudomonas; species Pseudomonas sp. Marseille-Q5299. Next base: position 69,511 of record NZ_CALSFR010000001.1, on the reverse strand, counting down.
GGCGCTTCGCTGTGTTGGCTGACCGGCAGGTAACCGCAGTCGCTTCGTGGGTAAGTGATCAGCTTGTGGGTTTCGTACAGGGCCTGGGCAATGTCGAGGGTTTCCTGGGCGCCAAGGCCGAACTTCTTTGAGCACAATTCCTGCAGGGTGCCGAGGTCGAAGGGCAGGGGTGCTGCCTCGCGTACGCGTTCGGTGGCCACCTTGAGCACCCGTGCGGTGCGGGCGTTGCCGATATCTGTTGCGGCCTGTTGGGCCAGCGCCTGGTTAAGGCAGCGCCCATGGTCGTCGCAGGTATCTTGCGGTGCTCGCCATTGGGCGTTGAAGCCAATGTTGGCATGCTCGAGTTGCACGTCGATGGCCCAGAACGGTAGCGGTACGAAATCAGCGATGCTACGGTCGCGGTCCACCACCAGGCGCAGGGTGGGTGTTTGTACCCGGCCAACGGGTAGTACACCCTGATAGCCGGACTGGCGGCCCAACAAGGTGAAAAGCCGGCTCATGTTCATGCCGATGAGCCAGTCGGCGCGTGAGCGGCCCAGCGCCGAGTGATAGAGGTTGAAGGTATCCTGCCCCGGCAGTAGGCGTGCCAGCGCCTTGCGAATCGAGGCATCGTCCAGAGCGGACAACCACAGGCGCTGAATGGGCCCACGGTAGCGACAATGCTCGACTAGCTCGCGGGCGATCATTTCGCCTTCGCGGTCGGCATCGGTGGCGATTACCAGTTCGCGTGCTTCGCCGAGCAGGCGCTTGACGGCCTTGAACTGGCTGGCAGTCTTGGGCTTGACCAGCATCTTCCACTTTTCCGGAATGATCGGCAGGTCGGCGAGGTTCCAGCGCTTGTAGCGTTCGTCGTAGCTGTCGGGCGGAGCGGTTTCCAACAGGTGGCCGATGCACCAGGTGACGCAGACGTCGGTGCCTTGCCAGCAGCCGTCGCCCCTGCGGTTGGCGCCAAGGATCTTGGCGATGTCTTTTGCCTGGGAGGGTTTTTCGCAGAGGAACAGGCGCATGGCCGGGACGCTTTATCGAGGGTGATAGGCAGTAGGATGCGCAAGCGGGGGCGCGGTGGCAAGTTTTATCTGGATGGATGTACAGGTTTGTTATTGCATGGTTTACCCAAACAACGCAGTTGCCGTAGGAGCGGCCTTGCGTCGCGAAAGGGCTGCGAAGCAGCCCCGACGTTACAGACAGCGCTGCAATAAGCCCGGGGCCGCTGTGCGGCCCTTTCGCGACACAAGGCCGCTCCTACACGGGTTTAGCGCAAGTTTGAAGCTTCAGGCGATCTCGCGGGAGTCGCGCACCATGTCCACATGCGGGATGCCGGCTTCGAGGAATTCCTCGCTGACCACGCGAAAGCCCAGCCGCTCATAGAACGGCGTGGCATGCACCTGAGCACTCAGCATCTGCTGCTTGAGGTCGCGGTTCTGCGCCTCAAGGATTACCGCATTGACCAGCGCGTCGCCAACCTTCAGCCCGCGCCAGTCCTTGAGCACCGAGATGCGCCCGATGGTGCCGTCCGCCAGCAGGCGGGCCGTGCCAATAGGGTAATCACCTTCCAGCGCCAGAAAGTGCAGCGCGTCCTGGTCTTCCGAATCGAACTCCAGCTCCGGCGGAATGTGCTGTTCGGCGACGAACACCGCTTCACGGATACGACGGATATCGGCGTTGTCTTTCTGCCAGTCGGCGAGGCGCACACGAATCTTATTCATTGGCGAATCCCAAGCTTCCTTGTTTGATCAATTGCTGTACCAGCATAAGGCCATCTTCATCCTCCAGCCACTGTGCAAGGTTGTCGATGTGTAACGCGTCGGCGGCACAAACCAGCTTCAGCAGCTCGCGCAGTTTGGCTGGCAACGGGCAACTGCGGCCGCTGGCGAACAGCATCAGGTCGTCGCCAAGCTCCGACCAGGCCATGCGTGCGCTTGGGTTGCGGATCAGGATGGCGCCATCTTCGAGCGCTTCGATCAGCTCCTGCTCGTCCAGTTCTTCACCGACGACCTGCTCGGGGTAGCGCGGCTCGGTCATGAACTGGCCGAACCAGGTCAGCAGCAGGTCCTTGTCGTTCATGTGCTTGTCGAGCAGGCCCTTGAGGCGGTCGAGGGCGTCGTGCTGGATCTGGTGTGGGTCGCTGGCAGGCTCGGCGTCGGCGTCGCTGTAGCGCTCCTCGTCCGGCAGGAACTGGCCGAGGAAGTCGGTGAAGTGGGTCAGCACTTCGGCGGCACTTGGGGCGCGGAAGCCGACCGAGTAGGTCAGGCAGTCGTCCACGGCTACGCCGTAGTGGGCCAGGCGCGGTGGCAGGTAGAGCATGTCGCCTGGCTCCAGGGTCCATTCGCCGCTCTGTTCGAATTCGGCGAGGATGCGCAGGTCGGCATGGTCCAGCAGCGGGCTGTCGCTGTTGCACATCTGGCCGATCTTCCAGTTGCGCTGGCCGTGGCCTTGCAGCAGGAACACGTCGTAATTGTCGAAGTGCGGGCCTACGCTGCCACCGGGGGTGGCGAAGCTGATCATCACGTCGTCGATGCGCCAGCTTGGCAGGAAGCGGAAGTGCTCCAGCAGTTCGGCCACTTCCGGTACGAACTGGTCGACGGCCTGAACCAGCAGGGTCCAGTCCTTTTCAGGCAGGTCGGCGAAGGTGTCTTCGTTGAACGGGCCGCGGCGCAGCTCCCACGGGTGGGCGCCGTGCTCGAGCACGATGCGCGACTCGACTTCCTCTTCCAGGGCCAGGCCGGCCAGCTCGTCGGGGTCGATCGGGCTTTCGAAGTCCGGGAATGCCTGGCGCACCAGCAGCGGCTTCTTCTGCCAGTAGTCGCGCATGAATTCGCGGGCCGAGATGCCGCCGAGCAACTGCAGTGGAGTATCAGGATTCATGTTCAACCTATTGAAAAAACGTAATTTTCGTCCGGGAATAAAAACGCCCGGCCAGGCCGGGCGTTGAAGGCGACGCTCAGCTTAGATGCGTTTGGCCTGCGCTGCGGCGTTACCGATGTAGCTGGCAGGGGTCAATTGCTTGAGCTCGGCCTTGGCTTCGGCTGGCATGTCCAGGCCGTCGATGAAGGTCAGCAGCGCTTCTGGGGTGATGCCCTTGCCACGGGTCAGCTCTTTGAGCTTCTCGTAGGGGTTCTCGATGTTGAAGCGGCGCATCACGGTCTGGATTGGCTCGGCGAGGACTTCCCAGCAGGCGTCCAGGTCGGCGGCGATACGCGCGGCGTTGACTTCCAGCTTGCCGATGCCTTTCAGGCTGGCTTCATAGGCGATGACGCTGTGGGCGAAGCCCACACCCAGGTTGCGCAGCACGGTGGAGTCGGTCAGGTCACGCTGCCAGCGCGAGATCGGCAGCTTGCTGGCCAGGTGCTGGAACAGGGCGTTGGCGATACCCAGGTTGCCTTCGGAGTTCTCGAAGTCGATCGGGTTGACCTTGTGCGGCATGGTCGACGAGCCAATTTCGCCAGCGACGGTCTTCTGCTTGAAGTAGCCCAGCGAGATGTAGCCCCATACGTCGCGGTCGAAGTCGATGAGGATGGTGTTGAAGCGGGCGATGGCGTCGAACAGCTCGGCGATGTAGTCGTGCGGTTCGATCTGGGTGGTGTACGGGTTGAACACCAGGCCCAGTTCGTCTTCGATGAAGGCGCGGGCGTTTTCTTCCCAGTCGATCTGCGAGTAGGCCGAGAGGTGGGCGTTGTAGTTGCCCACGGCGCCGTTGATCTTGCCCAGCAGCGGCACGGCGGCCACTTGAGCGATCTGGCGCTCCAGGCGGTAGACGACGTTGGCCAGCTCTTTGCCCAGGGTGGTCGGCGAAGCCGGCTGGCCGTGGGTGCGCGACAGCATCGGCACGTCGGCGTGGGCATGGGCCAGGGCACGAATGGCTTCGGCGATCTGACGCATCAGCGGCAGCAGCACGTCGTCGCGGCCAGCACGCAGCATCAGCGCGTGGGACAGGTTGTTGATGTCCTCACTGGTGCAGGCGAAGTGGATGAATTCGCTGACCTTTGCCAGCTCAGGCAGTTGCGCAGCCTGCTCCTTGAGGAGGTATTCGATCGCCTTGACGTCATGGTTGGTGGTGCGCTCGATTTCCTTGACGCGTTCAGCGTGCTCGAGCTTGAAGTCGGTGGCCAGGCCGTCCAGCAGGGCGTTGGCTTCAGCGGAGAACGCCGGCACTTCGCCAATTTGCGGGTGAGCGGCCAGGCGCTGCAGCCAGCGCACTTCGACCAGGGCGCGGAAACGGATCAGGCCGAATTCGCTGAAAATGGGGCGCAAGGCCTGGGTTTTGCCGGCATAACGGCCGTCTACAGGGGAAACCGCAGTGAGCGAAGAAAGCTGCATGGGGTGTTCTCGGACAGTCAGGCTTTTGGAAGGGCGCATATGATACATGAAAAATGCCTGTAGGAGCGGCCTTGCGTCGCGAAAGGGCTGCGCAGCGGCCCCCAAATCGCCGCCCCAGCATAGATTGCCGGGGCTGCTGCGCAGCCCTTTCGCGACGCAAGGCCGCTCCTACCGAGGGTTCAGCGCCGCCTTCAGGAAGGTGTGCGCATCATATCGTACAGTTCGTTGAGCAACTTGCGCCGGCTGAACACCAGCTGCCAGCGATGCCCGCCCAGCTGGCGCCACAGGCGTGCGGCGCGGATGCCTGCCAGCAGCAGGGCGCGGATCTTCGACGCGTTGCTGGCCTGCTGCAGGAAACGCATGTCGCCATGCACCTGAATGCGCTGGCGCAGTGTGCTCAAGGTGTCCTGATACAAGGCGCCGCTGGAGGCGATGACGTTTTCGTGAACCAGGCCGAAATGGTCGGCCTGTGACTGGATTTGCGGCAGGCGGTTGCCGATGGTGTCGAGCAGGTCGCCACGCTTGTTCAGCTGGCGTTCCAGCCCGAGCATCGACAGCGCATAACGCAGCGGTTCGCGCTGTAGGCTGCTGGGGTCGCGTTCCAGGGCGCCGACCAGGGCGCGGTAACCGTCGCGCAGGTTGAGGTCGTCGCCACCGAATACCTCCAGGGTGTCCTTGGGGTCGCGCACCAGCAGGCTGCCCAGCATGCAGCCGATATCGGCCTCGCTGGCCTGGCCGGTGCGGGCGATGCGGTCGACCAGCACGGCGGCCTGAAACACCCCACCCAGGGCAATCAATTGCTCCTGCAGTTTGTTCATGCGCGCGGGCTCCACGGCTCGGCCGTCTCGATCACGCCGCCGCCCAGGCACACCTCGCCGTCGTAGAACACTACCGACTGGCCAGGGGTAACGGCGCGCTGCGGCTCGTCGAACACAGCGCGGTAGCCGCTTTCGGTCAGCTCCAGGGTGCAGCGCTGGTCGCTCTGACGGTAGCGCACCTTGGCAGTGAGCGTACGCGGGCTGCTGAGGTCGATCGGGTTGACCCAGAAGATCTCCGAGGCGAGCAGGGCGCGGGAGAACAACCAAGGGTGTTCGTTGCCCTGGCCGACCACCAGCACATTGCGGGTCAGGTCTTTGTGCAGCACGTACCACGGCTCGTCGCCGGCGTCTTTCAAGCCCCCGATGCCCAAGCCCTGGCGCTGGCCGATGGTGTGGTACATCAGGCCGTGGTGGCGGCCGATGACTTCGCCTTCGGTGGTCTGTATCTCACCTGGCTGGGCCGGCAGGTACTGCTTGAGGAAGTCGCTGAAGCGGCGCTCACCGATGAAGCAGATACCGGTGGAGTCCTTTTTCTTGGCAGTGGCCAGACCGTGCTTTTCGGCGATGGCGCGAACCTCGGGCTTTTCCAGTTCGCCGACCGGGAACAGGGTGCGGGCGATTTCCTTGCCGCCGACGGCATGCAGGAAGTAGCTCTGGTCCTTGTTCGGGTCCAGGCCCTTGAGCAGTTCGGTGATCGCGCCGGTGTCGCGGCGGCGCACGTAATGGCCAGTGGCGATCAGGTCTGCACCCAGCGACAGCGCGTAGTCGAGGAACGCCTTGAACTTGATTTCGCGGTTGCAGAGGATGTCCGGGTTGGGTGTACGGCCGGCCTTGTACTCTTCGAGGAAGTGCTCGAAAACGTTGTCCCAGTATTCGGCAGCGAAGTTGGCGGTGTGCAGTTTGATGCCGATGCGGTCGCACACGGCCTGGGCGTCTGCCAAGTCTTCACGGGCAGTGCAGTATTCGGTGCCGTCGTCCTCTTCCCAGTTCTTCATGAACAGACCTTCCACCTGGTAGCCCTGCTCCATGAGCAGAAGGGCGGAGACGGAAGAGTCCACGCCGCCGGACATGCCGACGATGACGCGGGTCTTGGCGGGGTCTTTGAGTGCTGGGCTGGTCATGGCTACCGATGTGTATCAAGGGGGAAAAGCGCCGAGTCTACCAAACCCGAGGCTGCGCGTCAGTCGCGCAGCAAATCAAGGCTATGCAGCGGGCCTGCAAGGTAGTCATCCAGGCAGCGTGGTACCAGCTCGCTGCGCCAGCGGTCGGGGGCAGCCAACAGTTCCTCGCGGGTGAGCCAGACGGCACGGACGATGTCGCTGTCCAGCGCAAGGTCGGCGTGGTGGTGCACGGGGCGTGCGGCAAAGCAGATGCGCTGGTAGGTCACGCCGTTGCTGGGTGCGGTGTACAGGTAGATGCCGACCACGCCGGTAAGCTCGACTTCCCAGGCGGTTTCCTCCAGGGTTTCGCGCAGGGCGGCCTGGGGCAGTGTTTCGTTTGGCTCCAGGTGGCCGGCGGGCTGGTTGAACACGTGCTGGCCGGCTTTGAACTCTTCGACGAAGAGAAATTTGCCTGCGTGCTCGACGATGGTGGCGACGGTGATGTGGGGTTGCCAGGACATGGGCATTTCCTATGGTTGGCGCGGGCCGCTCCTACACAGCTGGCGCGTCTGTGCTTCAGAAAGCACAAACCCCGGTGCGTGGCCGGGGTTTGTGCTGTTACCTCAAGCGAGCCTTACAGGGCGGCAATGGCGCTGTTCAGGGTCTGGCTTGGGCGCATCACCTTGGCGGTCAGCTCGGCATCCGGAGCGTAGTAGCCACCGATGTCGGCCGGCTTGCCCTGCACGGCGTTGAGCTCGGCGACGATGGTCGCTTCGTTCTCGGCCAGGGTTTTTGCCAGTGGTGCGAAGCGCGCCTGCAGGGCGGCGTCGTCAGTCTGGGCGGCCAGCGCTTCTGCCCAGTACAGGGTCAGGTAGAAGTGGCTGCCACGGTTGTCGATACCACCGACTTTGCGCGAAGGCGACTTGTTGGTGTCGAGGAACTTGCCGGTGGCCTGGTCCAGGGTGTTGGCCAGGACCTTGGCGCGCGGGTTGTCGTAGGTGTTGCCCAGGTGCTCCAGGGAAGCGGCCAGGGCCAGGAATTCACCCAGCGAGTCCCAACGCAGGAAGTTTTCTTCAACCAACTGCTGCACGTGCTTGGGTGCCGAACCGCCAGCGCCGGTTTCGAACAGGCCGCCGCCGTTCATCAGCGGCACGATCGACAGCATCTTGGCGCTGGTGCCCAGCTCCATGATCGGGAACAGGTCGGTCAGGTAGTCGCGCAGCACGTTGCCGGTCACCGAGATGGTGTCCTTGCCTTCGCGGATGCGGGCGAGCGAGAACTTGATGGCGTCGACCGGCGCCAGAACGCGGATGTCCAAGCCTGCAGTGTCGTGATCCTTCAGGTACTTCTGCACCTTCTCGATCATCACGCCGTCGTGGGCGCGGGCTGGGTCCAGCCAGAACACCGCCGGGGTGTCGCTCAGGCGGGCGCGGTTGACGGCCAGCTTGACCCAGTCCTGGATCGGCGCGTCTTTGGTCTGGCACATGCGGAAGATGTCACCGGCTTCGACGTTCTGCTCCAGAACGACCTTGCCCTTGCCATCGACCACGCGCACGACGCCGTCAGCCTTGACCTGGAAGGTCTTGTCGTGGGAGCCGTACTCTTCGGCCTTCTGTGCCATCAGGCCGACGTTCGGTACGCTGCCCATGGTGGTCGGGTCGAACGCGCCGTTGGCCTTGCAGTCTTCGATGGTGGCCTGGTAGATGCCGGCGTAGCAGCGGTCCGGGATGATCGCCTTGGCATCCTGCAGCTCGCCAGCGGTGTTCCACATCTTGCCCGAGTCACGGATCATGGCCGGCATCGAGGCGTCGACGATCACGTCGCTCGGCACGTGCAGGTTGGTGATGCCTTTGTCGGAGTTGACCATGGCCAGGGCCGGGCGCTCGGCGTACAGGGCCTGGATGTCGGCTTCGATCTCGGCCTGCTTGTCGGCTGGCAGATCCTTGATGCGGGCATACAGGTCACCGATGCCGTTGTTGGCATTGAAGCCCACTTCGGCCAGCGCGGCAGCGTGCTTGGCCAGCACTTCGCCGTAGAAGGCTTCGACGATGACGCCGAACATGATCGGGTCCGAAACCTTCATCATGGTGGCTTTCAGGTGCACCGACAGCAGCACGCCAGAGGCCTTGGCATCGGCGATCTGCTCGGCGATGAAGGCTTTCAGTGCCTTGCGGCTCATGGTTGCGCAGTCGATGATTTCGGCGGCTTTGACGGCGGTCTTTTCTTTCAGCACGGTGGTGCTGCCGTCTTTGGCGACCAGCTCGATGCGCAGGCTGTCGTCAGCCTCGATCAGTGCGGCCTTTTCGCTGCCGTAGAAGTCGCCTTGGGTCATGTGGGCAACGTGCGACTTGGAGTCGGCGGCCCAGGCACCCATCTTGTGCGGGTGCTTGCGCGCGTAGTTCTTGACCGACAGCGGTGCGCGGCGGTCGGAGTTGCCTTCGCGCAGTACCGGGTTCACGGCGCTGCCCTTGATGCGGTCGTAGCGCGCGCGGGATTCTTTTTCTTCCGCGGTGGCCGGCTCGTCGGCGTAGTCCGGGATATTGAAGCCCTTGCCTTGCAGTTCCTTGATCGCGGCCTTGAGCTGCGGTACCGAGGCGCTGATGTTCGGCAGCTTGATGATGTTGGCTTCGGGTGTGGTAGCCAGTTGGCCCAGTTCCGCCAGGTGATCGCCTACCTGCTTCTCGGTGCCCAGTTGCTCCGGGAATGCCGCGAGGATGCGGCCAGCCAGGGAAATGTCGCGAGTTTCGACGGCGATGTCAGCCGAAGCGGTGAAAGCTTCGACGATCGGCAGCAGCGAGTAGGTGGCGAGGGCGGGGGCTTCGTCGGTGAAGGTATAGATGATCTTGGAACGGGTGGGCATGCGGGTTAACTCTCTATGTGCTGAGCGTACTCGAGTCTCGAGGTGCGCAGGGTAGGCGCTTCGCCCTGGCGACGCCATGAGCGGAAAGTCGAGAGGCTGCGAGCGGTGATGGTGGATGCATCAGTCGAGCGTCAAGTGCTGAACTGCGGTAACAGCCCAGGCTTTTTGGCCAGTTACTGGCCGAGGGCGAGCCGCATTTTCCTGGGATTCGCCCCGATGACCCTTCGGTCGCGGCGCAGTATATCAAACCAATCGGGCTATTCAGCAAGGCGAAGTGACATCGGCGCCATTTATAAGACCAAAGACGTAGCGGCAATGTGGCGTGATGTCGCAGCGCTTGCAGGTCGGCAGATGTGGTTTAGGCTCAGTGGGATCGCATGATGTCCAATCACACCCGAAAGCGGAGTAGTGCAAGCATGGGATACCAGAAAATCAAGGTTCCGACCGACGGCGCCAAGATCACCGTCAATGCAGACCATTCGCTCAACGTGCCCGACAACCCCATCATTCCCTATATCGAAGGCGACGGCATTGGCGTCGATGTCTCACCGGTGATGATCAAGGTGGTGGACGCTGCCGTGCAGAAGGCCTACGGCGGCAAGCGCAAGATCGCCTGGATGGAAGTATACGCCGGGGAGAAGGCCACCCAGGTCTATGACCAGGACACCTGGCTGCCCCAGGAGACCCTGGACGCGGTGCGCGACTATGTCGTATCGATCAAGGGGCCGCTGACCACTCCGGTCGGCGGGGGCATCCGTTCGTTGAATGTGGCGCTGCGCCAGCAACTTGACCTCTATGTGTGCCTGCGGCCGGTGCTGTGGTTCGAGGGCGTGCCTAGCCCGGTCAAGAAGCCCGGCGATGTCGACATGGTGATTTTCCGCGAGAATTCCGAGGACATCTACGCCGGTATCGAATGGAAAGCCGGCTCGCCCGAAGCGAACAAGGTCATCAAGTTCCTCAAGGAGGAAATGGGCGTCACCAAGATCCGTTTCGACCAGGACTGCGGCATCGGCGTCAAGCCGGTTTCCCGCGAGGGCACCAAGCGCCTGGTGCGCAAGGCCCTGCAATACGTGGTGGACAACGACCGTGAGTCGCTGACCCTGGTGCACAAGGGCAACATCATGAAGTTCACCGAAGGTGCCTTCAAGGACTGGGGTTACGAGGTGGCCAAGGATGAGTTTGGCGCCGAGCTGCTCGATGGTGGCCCTTGGATGAAGTTCAAGAACCCCAAGACCGGCCGCGAGGTCATCGTCAAGGACGCCATTGCCGACGCCATGCTTCAGCAGATCCTGCTGCGCCCGGCCGAGTATGACGTGATTGCCACCCTCAACCTCAACGGCGACTACCTGTCCGATGCACTGGCGGCGGAAGTGGGTGGGATCGGTATCGCGCCAGGCGCCAACCTGTCCGACACCGTGGCCATGTTCGAGGCCACCCACGGCACGGCGCCCAAGTATGCCGGCCAGGACAAGGTCAACCCGGGCTCGGTGATCCTCTCTGCAGAGATGATGCTGCGCCACATGGGCTGGACCGAGGCGGCCGACCTGATCATCAAAGGCACCAATGGCGCGATTGGGGCCAAAACGGTTACCTACGACTTCGAGCGGCTGATGGAAGGCGCGAAGCTGGTGGGTAGCTCAGGCTTCGGGGACGAAATGATCAAGCATATGTGAAACAATTGAAAACCGGCCGCCCCTGTTGAGTGGGGTGGCCGGTTTTTTCGTATGCCGACGCAAAGCAGGGATCAGGCTTCAGCGGTCGATGATTGCGAGGCCCCCGTTGAGGTGCTGGCAATAGCGTTGGCGATTTCGGTCGCATGCAGGCCCTTGGGGCCCTGAACGATCTCGAAAGTCACGGCTTGTCCGGCCTTGAGGGTTTTGTAACCGTCCATCTTGATCGCCGAATAATGGGCGAACAGGTCGTCGGTTTTGCCGTCTTCATTGATGAATCCGTAGCCCTTGGCATTGTTGAACCACTTGACTTTACCGCTTGCCATCCCTATGTCCCTCTGCAAAGGACTCCATCACTGGAGTATCATCCACTTCATCCGCATACGAACCTTGCGAAAAATCTGGTTGACTGCGCGGATCTTTATCGACCACGGTGGGTTCTTATTGGTTGTAACACCGTTTTGCCGATAGTCAAGGTCGCCCCGTCTTTGCGCGGGCTGCGGCTTGAGCGGTCAACTCACAACCTTAACCTGTCGATCATGATGAAATTCTTTCCATGCATGCACGTAGCGAGATTCGACTAACATTCAATCAGGATCGCCCGCAATCGAATGAGGACGACGGCTCAGGGCTTGCGGTACAGGAAGCCAAGCCGATCCTGCAGGCGCCACCGATGTACAAGGTGGTTTTGTTCAACGATGACTACACGCCGATGGATTTCGTCGTCGAAGTGCTCGAAACGTTCTTCAGTCTGAACCGCGAGCTGGCGACCAAGATCATGCTGACCGTCCATACCGAAGGGCGGGCAGTGTGCGGATTGTTTACCCGGGACATCGCCGAAACAAAGGCCATGCAGGTCAACCAATACGCCAGGGAAAGCCAGCATCCGCTACTCTGTGAAATCGAGAAGGACGGTTAATCGCCGACCACTTGGGTATGAGGTGAAGCTATGTTAAACCGCGAGCTCGAAGTCACCCTCAATCTTGCCTTCAAGGAGGCTCGTTCGAAGCGTCATGAGTTCATGACCGTCGAGCATCTGCTGCTGGCACTCCTTGACAATGAGGCTGCTGCGACCGTTCTGCGCGCCTGTGGCGCCAATCTCGACAAACTCAAGCACGACCTGCAAGAGTTCATCGATTCCACCACTCCCCTGATTCCCGTCAACGACGAGGATCGCGAAACCCAACCGACCCTGGGCTTCCAGCGTGTGCTGCAGCGTGCCGTGTTCCACGTGCAAAGCTCTGGCAAGCGCGAAGTCACCGGCGCCAATGTGCTGGTGGCGATCTTCAGCGAACAGGAAAGCCAGGCCGTGTTCCTGCTCAAGCAGCAGAGCGTGGCCCGTATCGACGTGGTCAACTACATTGCCCACGGCATTTCCAAGGTGCCGGGCCACGGCTCACACAGCGACAGCGACCAGGAAATGCAGGACGAGGAGGGCGGCGAGACGTCGTCCTCGAGCAACCCGCTGGATGCTTACGCCAGCAACCTGAATGAACTGGCCCGCGCTGGGCGGATCGACCCGCTGGTAGGTCGCGAGCAGGAAGTCGAGCGCGTGGCGCAGATCCTTGCCCGTCGACGCAAGAACAACCCGCTGCTGGTCGGTGAGGCAGGGGTGGGCAAGACTGCCATCGCCGAAGGCCTGGCCAAGCGCATCGTCGATGGCCAGGTGCCCGACCTGCTGTCGCAGAGCGTGGTGTATTCGCTCGACCTTGGCGCACTGCTGGCGGGTACCAAGTACCGCGGCGACTTCGAGAAGCGCTTCAAGGCGTTGCTCGGTGAGTTGCGCAAACGCCCACAGGCCATCCTGTTCATTGACGAAATCCACACCATCATTGGTGCCGGTGCTGCGTCGGGCGGCGTGATGGACGCGTCCAACCTGCTCAAGCCGCTGCTGTCTTCCGGCGAGATCCGCTGCATTGGTTCGACGACCTTCCAAGAGTTTCGCGGCATCTTCGAGAAGGACCGTGCCTTGGCACGGCGCTTCCAGAAGGTGGATGTCAGCGAGCCGTCCGTCGAGGACACTGTGGGCATTCTGCGCGGCCTCAAGGGGCGCTTTGAAAGCCATCACAACATCGAGTACAGCGATGAAGCCCTGCGCGCCGCCGCTGAGCTGGCATCACGCTACATCAATGACCGCCACATGCCGGACAAGGCCATCGACGTGATCGACGAGGCCGGTGCGTATCAGCGCCTGCAGCCTGAGGCGAATCGGGTCAAGCGTATCGATGTGCCGCAAGTCGAGGATATCGTGGCCAAGATCGCGCGGATTCCGCCGAAGCACGTCACCAGCTCCGACAAAGAGCTGCTGCGTAACCTGGAGCGTGACCTGAAACTGACCGTGTTCGGTCAGGACCAGGCGATCGATTCGCTGGCGACGGCAATCAAGCTGTCCCGTGCAGGCCTCAAGGCACCGGACAAGCCGGTCGGCTCGTTCCTGTTCGCCGGCCCTACCGGGGTGGGCAAGACCGAAGCGGCGCGGCAGTTGGCCAAGGCGCTGGGCGTTGAGCTGGTGCGCTTCGACATGTCCGAGTACATGGAGCGGCACACTGTGTCGCGCCTGATCGGCGCTCCTCCCGGGTATGTGGGGTTCGACCAGGGTGGCCTGCTGACCGAGGCGATCACCAAGCAGCCGCATTGCGTGCTGCTGCTCGATGAAATCGAGAAGGCGCACCCCGAAGTCTTCAACTTGCTGCTGCAGGTGATGGACCACGGTACGCTTACCGACAACAACGGGCGCAAAGCGGACTTCCGCAACGTGATCCTGATCATGACCACCAATGCCGGCGCTGAAACTGCGGCACGCGCTTCCATCGGTTTCACCCATCAGGACCATGCGTCCGATGCGATGGAGGTCATTCGCAAGAGCTTCACGCCAGAGTTCCGCAACCGTCTGGACACCATCATCCAGTTCGGCCGCCTGAGTCACGAGACGATCAAGAGCATCGTCGACAAGTTCCTCATCGAACTTCAGGCGCAGTTGGAAGACAAGCGTGTGCTGCTCGAAGTCAGCGATGCCGCCCGCGGCTGGCTAGCGGCTTCTGGCTACGACGTGCAGATGGGTGCGCGGCCGATGGCGCGGCTTATCCAGGACAAGATCAAGCGGCCGCTGGCCGAGGAGATCCTGTTTGGCGAGCTGGCCGAGCATGGCGGTGTGGTGCACATCGACCTGCGCGATGGCGAGTTGGTGTTCGACTTCGAGACTACGGCAGAAGTAGCGTGATGCAAGGGGCCGCTTTGCGGCCCCTTGCAATTTGAAGGTACAAAAAAGCCCGGCACATGGCCGGGCTTTTTCATGGCTGGAGCTTAGCGCGCACGGTAGGTGATGCGGCCCTTGCTCAGGTCATAAGGCGTCAGCTCGACGCGGACCTTGTCGCCAGTGAGAATACGGATGTAGTTCTTGCGCATCTTTCCGGAGATGTGCGCGGTTACGACGTGCCCGTTTTCCAACTCCACGCGGAACATGGTGTTGGGCAGGGTGTCGACGACAGTACCTTCCATTTCGAAGCTGTCTTCTTTCGACATGCAGTTGAGCCCTCGGTGTCCAGTGTTGGCCCGACGCATAACCGCACCGGGCAAAAAAGTGGCGTGGATTATGCCGGAAAATAGTGTGTCAAGCCAATGCTTTCAGTTGAGGGTGACCCAACGCTGGTTGATCAGCAGTTCGATCGGGCGATACTGGGTCTTGTAGTTCATCTTCTTGCAGTTCTTGATCCAGTAGCCGAGGTATACCGCTTCGAGGTCCTGGCGCAGGGCTTCGGTGATTTGCCAAAGGATGGCAAAGCGCCCCAGGCTGCGCCGTTCTTCGTCGGGCTCGTAGAACGTGTACACCGCTGACAGCCCGTTGGGCAGCAGGTCGCACACCGCCACCGCCAGCAGGCGGCCTGCCAGGCGGAATTCGTAGAACCAGCAGAACGGCAAGTCGCGCACCAGAAAGGTGGAAAACTGATCGCGGCTTGGCGGGTACATGTCGCCATCGGCATGGCGGGTTTCGATGTAGCGCCGGTACAGGTCGAAATATTCTTCCTTGAACGCCGGCCGGGCAGCCGTCACGGTGAGGTCGGCATTGCGCTTGAGGATGCGCCGCTGCTGGCGGTTGGGGATGAAGCGTGCGGCCGGAATGCGGGCTGGAACGCAGGCATTGCAGTTCTGGCAATGTGGGCGGTACAGGTGGTCGCCACTGCGCCGAAAGCCCATCTCCGAAAGGTCGGCATACACATGCACGTCCATCGGCTGGCTGGGGTCGAGGAACAGGGTGGTCGCCTGCTCGTTCGGCAGATAGCTGCAGGAGTGGGGCTGAGTGGCATAGAACTTCAACCGCGCCAACTCTGTCATGGTCGACCCCTTCGGTGAGACTTTGCTTTAAGTGTAAGCCAGCTCTCGGAACTCGCCTAGCTGCGCCAGCTGGCACTGTTGGGCTGGTCGAGGTGGTGGGCTAGGTAATCGGCGAAGCTGGCGCGGCTGATGGCGCGGGCGCCCAGGCTATGCAGGTGTTCGGTCGGCATCTGGCAGTCGATCAGCACAAAGCCCGCCTCTTGCAGGTGCTTGACCAGGGTCACGAAGCCGACCTTGGAAGCATTGTCGGCGCGGCTGAACATCGACTCGCCGAAAAACAACCGCCCCATGGCCAGGCCGTACAGGCCGCCCACCAGTTCGCCGTTGTGGCGCACCTCCACCGAATGGGCGATACCGCGCCGGTGCAGCTCGCAGTAGGCGTTGCGCATGGTGTCGGTAATCCAGGTGCCGTCCGCGTAGTCACGCGGTGCCGCGCAGGCGTCGATCACGGCGGGGAAGTCGCTGTCGAAGCTGACCTGATAGCGCCCCTGGCGCAACAGCTTGGCCAGCGAGCGCGAGACATGCAGCTCGTCCGGGAACAGAACGGTGCGAGGGTTGGGCGACCACCAGAGGATGGGTTGGCCGTCCTGGTACCACGGGAAGCAGCCATGGCGATAGGCCTGCACCAGGCGCTCGGGGCTCAGGTCGCCACCAGCGGCGAGCAGGCCGTTAGGATCCTGCAGGGCCTTTTCCAGGGGTGGGAAGGTCAGCGAGTCGCGAGTCAGCCAGGTGAGCATGGTCTATCGTGCGGTGGGGGAGGGGAGGGGCAGCATGGCAAGGAGGGCGCTTTGGGTCAATGCTGGCCCATGTGGGGCCAGGCCTGCCTGCGTGTGCGTTCAGTCAGGCGATATGGTCGGCAATTTCCTACACATTCGTTAGGCTGCAGGCACCATCTGGCACATTTGCTGTCACACCTGTGCAAAAACACAGCATAAGCCTTTGTCACAAAAGAAAATGCATGCTCAAATTGCACCTATACGAAAGTCGCCCCCACCCAAACGCCATAGGGCGTGCCGCCATGGCGGCCGGCGGGCAGTAATGTTAAAAGTAGTGGTTCATTGGCCCGTTATCGGCCAATCACTACTGGACGCGCAGCACGCGCAGGAATAGACGCGTTTTGAAGAAATCCACCGCAACTCCAGCTCCTCTGCCTGTGCCCCTGTGGCGGCAGCAGCTGCATTACCGCCTCAAGGAAGGTGCGTTGATCGCTGTCGGCGCCCTGTGCCTGTACTTGTGGATGGCGCTGCTGACCTACGATACCTCCGACCCAGGCTTCAGCCACACCAGCAACGTCGACCAGGTGCAGAACGCTGCCGGGCGTGCCGGTGCGTACTTCGCCGACATCATGTTCATGGTGCTGGGCTACTTCGCCTACATCTTCCCTTTACTGCTGGCCATCAAAACCTGGCAGATCTTCCGCGAGCGCCATCAACCCTGGCAGTGGAGCGGCTGGTTGTTCTCCTGGCGCCTCATCGGCCTGGTGTTCCTGGTGCTGTCGGGTGCCGCTCTGGCGCATATCCATTTCCACCCCCCGGCGAGCCTGCCGTTCTCCGCCGGTGGTGCCTTGGGCGAAAGCCTCGGCGACCTGGCGCGCAACCTGCTCAACGTGCAGGGCAGCACGCTGATGTTCATCGCCCTGTTCCTGTTCGGCCTGACCGTGTTCACCGACCTCTCGTGGTTCAAGGTGATGGACATGACCGGCAAGATCACCCTCGACCTGTTCGAGCTCGTGCAAGGCGCGGCCAATCGCTGGTGGGAGGCGCGCAACGAGCGTAAACGCCTGGAGGCGCAGCTGCGCGAGGTGGACGAACCAAGGTTCGACGCGGCGCCGGCGGCTGCCGATAAACGCGAACCGGCCAAGGCGCAACTGCGCGAGCGCATCGGTGAGCGCGATGAGCCGCCCGCGCGCCCTGTCGTAGCCCATCGCGAACCCATTGTCCCGCGCGAGACTGTTGTCCCACGTGAACCCTCGATTGCCCCTGTGATCATGCCGCCGGCAGCGCCGGCCAAGGCAGTGGAGCCGAGCAAGCGGGTGATGAAGGAAAAGCAGGCGCCGCTGTTCGTCGACAGCGCCGTGGAAGGTACCTTGCCGTCCATCTCCATCCTCGACCCGGCCGAGCAGAAGAAGATCGAGTATTCGCCAGAATCCCTGGCCGGCGTCGGTCAGTTGCTGGAAATCAAACTCAAGGAATTCGGCGTCGAAGTCTCGGTGGACTCCATCCACCCGGGCCCGGTCATTACCCGCTACGAAATCCAGCCTGCGGCCGGGGTCAAGGTCAGCCGCATCGCCAACCTGGCCAAGGACCTTGCGCGGTCGCTGGCCGTGACCAGTGTGCGGGTGGTCGAGGTCATACCCGGCAAGACCACCGTGGGTATCGAGATCCCCAACGAAAACCGGCAGATGGTGCGCTTCTCCGAGGTGCTGTCGACGCCGCAGTACGACGAGCAGAAGTCGCCCGTCACCCTGGCCCTGGGCCATGACATCGGCGGCAAGCCGGTGATCACCGACCTGGCCAAGATGCCACACCTGCTGGTGGCCGGTACCACCGGCTCCGGTAAGTCGGTGGGTGTGAACGCGATGATCCTGTCGATCCTGTTCAAGTCCGGCCCTGAAGACGCGCGCCTGATCATGATCGACCCAAAGATGCTCGAGCTGTCGATCTACGAAGGCATCCCGCACCTGCTGTGCCCGGTGGTCACCGACATGAAGGACGCCGCCAACGCGCTGCGCTGGAGCGTGGCCGAGATGGAACGGCGTTACAAACTGATGGCGGCCATGGGCGTGCGTAACTTGGCCGGCTTCAACCGCAAGATCAAGGATGCCCAGGAGGCTGGCGAGATCATCCACGATCCGCTGTTCCGCCGCGAGAGCATGGAAGACGAGCCGCCGGCCCTGAAGACCCTGCCGACCATCGTGGTGGTGGTCGACGAATTCGCCGACATGATGATGATCGTCGGCAAGAAGGTCGAAGAGCTGATCGCCCGTATCGCCCAGAAGGCGCGGGCCGCCGGCATTCACCTGATCCTCGCCACCCAGCGCCCATCGGTGGACGTGATCACCGGCCTGATCAAGGCCAACATCCCGACCCGCATGGCGTTTCAGGTGTCGAGCAAGATCGACTCGCGCACCATCATCGACCAAGGTGGCGCCGAGCAGCTGCTCGGCCACGGTGACATGCTCTACATGCCGCCAGGTACCAGCCTGCCGATCCGGGTACACGGCGCATTCGTCTCCGACGATGAAGTGCACCGCGTGGTGGAAGCCTGGAAGCTGCGTGGCGCACCAGACTACAACGACGACATCCTCAACGGCGTCGAGGAAGCTGGCAGCGGCTTCGAAGGCGGTGGTGGCGGTGGCGGCGACGAGGATTCGGAAAGCGACGCCCTGTATGATGAGGCGGTGCAATTCGTCCTCGAAAGCCGTCGGGCGTCGATTTCCGCCGTGCAGCGCAAGCTCAAGATCGGCTACAACCGCGCTGCGCGCATGATCGAGGCGATGGAGATGGCCGGCGTGGTCACCCCCATGAACAGCAACGGCTCGCGGGAAGTGATTGCCCCGGGCGGCCCGCGTGACTGATGAACACCTTGCCGGGCGCCGACGGTGGCGCCCGGCTTCTTCAATGCTCAATGAGGATTAACATGCGCGCGATTCGCATGCTGTTGGTTTCTGCCCTGACCCTGGGTTCGTTATCGGCCACACTGTCGGCTCACGCTGGTGAGCAGGACGTGCAGCGCCTGACCCAGTTGCTGGAAAAGTCGCAGACCATCGAGGCCAATTTCTCCCAACTGACCCTGGATGCCGGCGGCACCAGCCTGCAGGAGACAACCGGCAAGATGACGGTCAAGCGCCCGGGCCTGTTCTACTGGCACACCGATGCTCCCCAGGAGCAGGTGGTGGTGTCCGACGGCAAGAACGTCACCCTGTGGGACCCTGACCTGGAGCAGGCCACCATCAAGAAGCTCGATGTGCGCCTGAACCAGACCCCGGCGCTGCTGCTGTCCGGTGATGTGTCGAAGATCAGCCAGAGCTTCGACATCACCTCCAAGGAGCAGGGCGAAGTGATGGACTTCACCCTCAAGCCAACGACCAAGGACACCCTTTTCGATTCGCTGCGCGTGTCGTTCCGCCGTGGCCTGATCAACGACATGCAGCTGATCGACAGCGTCGGCCAGCGCACCAACATCCTGTTCAATGGCGTCAAGGCCAACCAGGCGGTGCCGGACAGCACCTTCAAGTTCGACATCCCGAAAGGCGCGGACGTCATCAAGGAGTAAGCAGAGCGCACCATGGACCTGTTTCGAAGCGAACCCGTTGCCCAGCCCCTGGCTGCCCGGCTACGCCCGTCCAACCTGGACGAGTATGTCGGCCAGGAGCACCTGCTGGCGCGCGGCAAACCGCTGCGTGAGGCGCTGGAGCAGGGTGCGCTGCACTCGATGATCTTCTGGGGGCCGCCGGGCGTGGGCAAGACCACGCTCGCACGGCTTCTGGCACAGTTTTGCGATGCGCACTTCGAGACGGTTTCTGCGGTACTGGCGGGGGTCAAGGAAATCCGCCAGGCCGTCGAGGTGGCCAAGCAGCAGGCCGGCCAGTATGGCCGCCGGACCATCCTGTTCGTCGATGAGGTGCACCGCTTCAACAAGTCCCAGCAGGACGCCTTCCTGCCCTTTGTCGAAGACGGCACGCTGATCTTCATCGGCGCCACCACCGAGAACCCGTCCTTCGAACTGAACAATGCCTTGCTCTCGCGGGCGCGGGTGTATGTGCTCAAGAGCCTGGACGAGCCAGCCTTGCGCAAGCTGGTCGACCGCGCACTCAACGAAGAACGCGGCCTGGGCAAACGCAACCTGAGTGTGGGCGACGACGCCTTCAAGATGCTCATGGCCGCCGCCGATGGCGATGGCCGGCGCATGCTCAACTTCCTCGAAAACGCCTCGGACCTGGCCGAAGATGGCGGCGAGATTGGCGTAGACCTGCTGCAGAGCTTGCTCGGTGACAGCCGCCGGCGCTTTGACAAAGGCGGCGAGGCCTTCTACGACCAGATTTCCGCCCTGCACAAGTCTGTGCGCGGCTCCAACCCGGACGCCGCGCTGTACTGGTTCGCGCGCATGCTCGATGGCGGCTGCGACCCGCTGTACATTGCCCGCCGCGTGGTGCGCATGGCCAGCGAGGACATCGGCAACGCCGACCCGCGGGCCCTGAGCCTGTGCCTGGCGGCCTGGGACGTGCAGGAGCGTCTGGGCAGCCCTGAGGGCGAGCTGGCGGTGGCTCAGGCCATTACCTATATTGCCTGCGCGCCGAAGAGCAACGCCGTGTACATGGGCTTCAAGACTGCCCTGCGCGAGGCCGCCGAGCACGGCTCGCTGGAGGTGCCGCTGCACCTGCGCAACGCCCCGACCAAGCTGATGAAGCAGCTCGGCTACGGCGAGGAGTACCGCTATGCCCACGACGAGCCCGATGCCTATGCCGCGGGTGAAGATTACTTCCCCGATCAGCTTGAGCCACGCCAGTATTATCAGCCCGTGCCCCGAGGGCTCGAGCTGAAGATCGGCGAGAAACTGCGTCACCTGGCCGACCTTGATCGCAGTAGCCCGCGTCAACGGAGAAAGCCGTGAGCGCTCTGTTCCATGGGCTGTTCCTGCGCTTTGGCCTTATCGTCGGCTTCATCGGTGGGTTGACGACATTTTTTTCTTTTTCGCTCGATACCGTGCGCCTGATGGAAAGTGGGCAAGCGCCCCTGGCCGTGGGCTATACCGGTATTAGCGTGATGGGCGGGCTACTGGCCACCTGGGCCGGCCTGTCCCTGACCCGACTCTGAACCAACCTACACACATAACGAGAGAACGACATGCTCGATTCCAAACTGTTACGCGGCCAACTTCAGGAAGTGGCGGACCGCCTCGCCTCCCGTGGCTTCAGCCTGGATGTCGCGCGCATCGAATCGCTGGAAGAGCGCCGCAAGGCGGTGCAGACCCGCACCGAGCAGCTGCAGGCCGAGCGTAACGCCCGCTCCAAATCGATTGGCCAGGCCAAGGCCAAGGGCGAGGACATCGCGCCGCTGATGGCTGATGTCGAGCGCATGGCCAATGAGCTGGCCGCTGGCAAGGTCGAGCTGGACGGCATCCAGGCCGAACTGGATGGCATTGTCCTGACCATCCCCAACCTGCCGGACGCCAGCGTGCCGGTCGGTGCCAGTGAGGACGACAACGTCGAAGTGCGCCGTTGGGGCACGCCGAGGGCATTCGATTTTGAAATCAAGGACCACGTCGCCCTGGGCGAGATCAGCGGTGGCCTGGACTTCGAAGCAGCTGCCAAGCTGTCGGGCGCCCGCTTTGCCGTGCTGCGCGGCCCGATTGCCCGCCTGCACCGTGCCCTGGCGCAGTTCATGATCAACCTGCACACCGGTGAGCATGGCTACGAAGAACACTACACCCCGTACCTGGTCCAGGCTCCGGCCTTGCAGGGCACCGGCCAGTTGCCGAAATTCGAGGAAGACCTGTTCAAGATCACCCGCGAAGGCGAAGCCGACTTCTACCTGATCCCGACCGCTGAAGTGTCGCTGACCAACCTGGTGGCCGGCGAGATCATCGACGCCAAGCAGCTGCCGCTCAAGCTGGTCGCCCACACCCCGTGCTTCCGCAGTGAAGCTGGCGCTTCGGGCCGTGACACGCGCGGCATGATCCGCCAGCACCAGTTCGACAAGGTCGAGATGGTGCAGGTGGTCGAGCCGTCCAAGTCCATGGAAGCCCTGGAAGGCCTCACCGCCAACGCCGAGCGCGTGTTGCAGCTGCTGGAACTGCCCTACCGCGTACTGGCCCTGTGCACCGGTGACATGGGCTTCGGCGCCGTGAAGACCTACGACCTGGAAGTGTGGGTGCCAAGCCAGGACAAGTACCGCGAGATCAGCTCCTGCTCCAACTGCGGTGACTTCCAGGCGCGCCGCATGCAGGCCCGCTGGCGCAACCCGGAAACCGGCAAGCCGGAGCTGGTGCACACCCTCAATGGCTCGGGCCTGGCCGTAGGCCGTACCCTGGTCGCTGTGCTGGAAAACTACCAGCAGGCCGATGGCTCCATCCGTGTGCCGGAAGTGCTCAAGCCCTACATGGGCGGTGTCGAGGTCATCCGCTAAATGGATTACCTGCCGCTGTTCCACAAGCTGCAGGGCGGCCGCGTGCTGGTCGTCGGCGGCGGCGAGATCGCTTTGCGCAAGGCGCGCCTGCTAGCCGATGCTGGCGCCGCGCTGCGGGTGGTGGCGCCCGAGGTCGACGGCCAACTGGCTGCGCTGGCCCGTGAAGGTGGCGGTGAGGTCCTGGTGCGTGGTTATCAGGCGGCCGACCTGGTCGGCTGTCGCCTGGTGATCGCAGCCACCGACGACCCCGGGCTCAATGCCCAGGTGTCGGCGGATGCGCAGGCGCTTTGCGTGCCGGTCAACGTGGTGGATGCACCGGCCCTGTGCACGGTGATCTTCCCGGCCATTGTCGACCGTTCGCCCCTGGTGGTAGCGGTATCCAGCGGCGGTGACGCCCCGGTGCTGGCGCGCCTGATTCGCGCCAAGCTGGAAACCTGGATCCCGTCCACTTATGGCGAACTGGCCGCCTTGGCGGCGCGCTTCCGGCACAAGGTCAAGGCGCTGTACCCGGATGTCAATCAGCGGCGCGGCTTCTGGGAGACCGTGTTCCAGGGCCCGATCGCCGAGCGTCAGCTGGCCGGGCAGGGTGCCGAGGCCGAGCGGCTGTTGCAGGCCATGGTCGACGGTGCGCCGGTGCAGCAGGGTGGTGAGGTGTATCTGGTGGGGGCGGGGCCGGGTGATCCGGACTTGCTCACCTTCCGTGCCTTGCGCCTGATGCAGCAGGCCGATGTGGTGTTGTATGACCGCCTGGTGGCGCCGGCAATCATTGAAATGTGCCGCCGCGATGCCGAACGTATCTACGTCGGCAAACGCCGCGCCGAGCATGCCGTGCCGCAGGACCAGATCAACCGGCTGCTGGTCGACCTGGCCCGCGAGGGTAAGCGCGTGTTGCGCCTGAAGGGAGGCGACCCGTTCATTTTCGGCCGTGGTGGCGAAGAGATCGAAGAACTCGCCGAGCATGGCATCCCGTTCCAGGTGGTGCCCGGTATTACCGCAGCCAGTGGTTGCTCTGCCTACGGCGGCATTCCGCTGACCCACCGTGATTATGCCCAGTCGGTGCGTTTCGTGACCGGCCACCTCAAGGACGGTACCAGCAACCTGCCTTGGAATGACCTGGTGGCGCCGAACCAGACCTTGGTGTTCTACATGGGCCTGGTAGGGTTGCCGACCATTTGCGCCGAGCTGATTCGCCATGGGCGTGCATCGAGCACGCCGGCGGCGTTGGTGCAGCAGGGGACTACGCGCAATCAGCGGGTGTTCACTGGCACCTTGGCCGACCTGCCAGCACTGGTGGCCGAGCATGAAGTGCATGCGCCGACCCTGGTGATTGTCGGGGAAGTGGTGCAGTTGCGCGAAAAGCTGGCCTGGTTCGAAGGTTCGCAGCAAGACCAGTAATAGCGGGGCCGCTTTGCGGCCCATCGCCGGCAAGCCGGCTCCCACATGTACTGCGCAGCTCACCACCCTGTGGGAGCCGGCTTGCCGGCGATGGGCTGCAACGCAGCCCCAACTTTCTCAGCCCCAGATCCCTTTGCCTGGCAACCGCTCCCGATCATGCGGCAGATTGAAGTCCTGCAGCGGCCCCTTGGGCACGATTCCGTTCGGGTTGATGGTCTTGTGGCTCATGTAATAGTGCTTCTGGATGTGCTCCATGTTCACCGTCGGCGCCACACCCGGCCACTGGTACAGCTCACGCAGCCAGTTTGACAGGTTCGGGTAGTCGCTCAACCGGCGCAGGTTGCACTTGAAGTGGCCGTGATACACCGCATCGAAGCGCACCAGCGTGGTAAACAGGCGCACATCGGCCTCGGTCAGGTGCTCGCCTGCCAGGTAACGTTGGCGGTCCAGCAGCGCTTCCAGGTAGTCCAGCTCGTTGAACACTTCGTCGAACGCAGCCTCGTAGGCTTCTTGCGTAGTGGCGAAGCCTGCACGGTAAACACCATTGTTCACCGCTGGGTAGATGCGTGCATTGAGCGCTTCGATGGTCGGGCGCAGCGGCTGCGGATACAGGTCGAGGGTATTGCCTGTCAGTTCGTTGAAGGCGCTGTTGAAGATACGGATGATCTCCGCCGACTCGTTGTT
Source organism: Pseudomonas sp. Marseille-Q5299 (assembly GCF_943737035.1). Lineage (NCBI taxonomy): Bacteria > Pseudomonadati > Pseudomonadota > Gammaproteobacteria > Pseudomonadales > Pseudomonadaceae > Pseudomonas > Pseudomonas sp. Marseille-Q5299. The sequence goes on along the minus strand of NZ_CALSFR010000001.1, from coordinate 45,208 downwards.
GACGATGCGCTTTTCCTTTTTGTCCCACAATACGGGCACGGTCACGCGGCCTGTGTAGTGCGGGTCATCTTGGGTATAGCGCTGGTGCATGAATTCTAGGGCGTCGAGGTGATCGCCCGTGGAGCCCTGTTGCTGGTCGAAGGTCCAGCCGTTTTCTTGCATCAGCCAGCTGACCACCGACACATCGATCAGCGGCTCCAGGCCTTTGAGCGCACGCACGATCAGGGTGCGGTGAGCCCATGGACAGGCCAGCGACACATACAGGTGGTAGCGACCGGCTTCGGGGGCGGGCAACTGATTGCGGCGCTGGGCGTTCTCGCGCTTGAAGGCGCCATCCTTGCCGTTTTCGTACCACTGGTCGTGCCAGCGACCGTCGATCAAAAGGCCCATGGTGAGCTCCTCGGAACAAAGTTGTTTGTCGTTGGAGCCCAGTCTAGGGCAAAGCGTTCGAATAAATAGCGCAAAGACTGCGCAAAAATGATCTAGTTATTCGATTGGTTTCGAGCGCCCCAATAGCCGCGTGCGGTCGCGAACGCCTGCTCCCGGTCCTGCCCCAAGCCGCGCAACGCCAGGGCCATGGTCGCCACCACGGCCATTTCCCCATAGCTGTCCTGAGCCTCGCCACGCCAAACCGCCAGCAGTTGTTCGGGCTGCAGGCTTGCAGGTTTTACATGGCGCCGCTCACTCAGCGCCGGCCACTCTTCGTCCCAGTTTTCACCTGCGCTGGTGCCGTACAGGTGGCTGATGACATCCGGGTTGACTTCGATTTCGCCGCCATCGCCCTTGATGACCACCGCATGGTCACCCAGCAGCCGGCTGGCCTCGCGGTGTACGGCCTGGTAGCCGGGGTGGAAGATGCTCTGCAGGCCGCAGCGGGCGCTCAGCGGGTTGAGCACGCGGGCCAGCGAATGGATGGGGGAGCGCAGGCCAAGTATGTTGCGCAGGTCAATCATGCGCTGCAGTTGCGGGGCCCAATCGTGCAGCGGGAAAAACGCCAGGCGTTGCTGGTCCAGTGCTTGCTCGACAGCAGACCAATCGCGGCACAGCGCAATGTCCAGCAGGGCCAACAATTGCTCGGTGTACATGCGCCCGGCGGTGTGGGCGCCACCACCGTGCATCAGGATGCGCACGCCGTTGGCGGCCAGGCATTTGGCGGCCAGCAGGAACCAGGGCAGGTGGCGCTTCTTGCCGGCATAGCTGGGCCAGTCCAGGTCGACAGCGATGCGTGGTGCATGCAGTTGGGCGCGCAGGGCCTCGGTGAAGCCGGCCAGCTCCTCGGCGCTCTCTTCCTTGTGCCGCAGCAACATGAGGAAGGCACCGAGCTGAGTGTCTTCAACCTTGCCTTCAAGCAGCAGGGCCATGGCGGCTCGGGCTTCCTCACGGGTGAGGCTGCGGGCACCGCGTTTGCCTTTGCCAAGGATGCGCACGAATTCGGCGAACGGGTGTTCGGCCGGGGTTTGAAGGGTGAGCGGGCGAGCGTCTGTCATATGCAATTGGTCGGCTTGGGCAGGCCCGCCAGCTTGGCGGCGAGTTTGGCGGGGGTGCCGTTGAACAGGCGGTTGAGGTGCGGGCTGTTGCCCTTTTCAGGGCCCAGCTTTAGCGCTGTGTACTTGATCAGCGGGCGCGTGGCCGGAGACAGCTGGAATTCCTCATAGAACTGGCGTAGCAGTTCAAGCACTTCCCAGTGTTCGGCGGTCAGGGCAATGCTTTCGCGCGCGGCCAGTGCCTCGGCGACGGCGTGGGACCAGTCTTGCAGGTCGACCAGAAAGCCGTCCTTGTCCAGGACGATTGCCTGGTTGTCTATGGTCAAGGTGTTCATAGCCAGCTGTTGACCTTGTCATAGTGCAACGACAACGCGACGAACGCTGGGTAGTCCACGGTCTTTGCCAGCCCGCTGCTGACGCTGCGCGCCTGCAGGTCTTCGTCGAGGGCGAACAGGCGTTGCTCCAGCGCTGCCGCCTGCAGCAGGCGCTGTGGTTCGCTGCCGTCACGCAGGGCATAAACCGCATCGCCGCACAGCAGCAAGGCATCTTCGCCGCCGAGCAGGCGCAGGCAGCTGCCCAGGCGATCATCGCCGAAGGGCGAGTGGGATATCACATGCAAGGTCGGCATCAGAGCGTCACCACTTGGTCGAAACGGGCAATCAGTGCCTTCAGGGCCGCGTCGTCCAGCACCTCAACGGGCAGGGCCAGGGTGTCGGCAGCAAGCCCGCGAAGGGCCAGGCTGTGCTGGCAAGCGAACAGCTCCTCCACACCGAACATCGGCAGTGCCTGCAGGTTGGCGGCCAGATTCTTTTGTTGCACGGCAACCGGTTGCTGATCAGGGGCAAGCTGGAACACGCCGTCATCGAGGAACAGCATGCCCAGTGGCAGATCGAAAGCGCCGCCGGCCAATGCGATGTCCAGCGCTTCGCGGGCAGACGGGCCGGTCCAGGGCGCCTGGCGGCTGATGATCAACAGGGATTTGGCCATTTCAATCGCCTCCAAAGCAGACCAGGCGGTCGGCCAGCTGTGCCGCTTCATGCAATTGGCCCAGGCCGGAGAGCTCCCACGGCTTGGGCAGGTTCACCGCTTGGCGCTGGTAGCGGCTGGCTTCGGTCTCATCGAGCACGCCGCGGCGCAAGGCAGCGGCGATGCACACCACGGCGTCCAGCTGGTGCTGCTCGACAAAAGCGCGCCACTGGGCGGCGATGTCCTGTTCGTCCTGGGGCGCGACCACGTTGGCCGAGGCGCTGTGAACACCGTCCTGATAGAAGAACAACCGGGCAATCTCATGCCCGCCGGCCAGCACCGCCTCGGCGTAGCGCAAGGCGCGCCGCGAGGAGGGCGCATGGGCCGGGGAAAAAACCGCGATAGCGAATTTCATGGGCAACTCGTGTAAAGGAATGCGGCCATGATAAAGCAAAAAGCCCGCGCGGGTGGGCGCGGGCTGGTTGGCCGGGGAGGGGCTATCAGGTGTGTTCCTTGCTCTCTGGCAGGAACCAGTTCAGCACCAGGGCGCAGATGCCACCGGTGGCAACGCCCGACTCCAGTACGTTGCGAATGGCCGCCGGCATGTGCGCCAGGAACTCCGGAACCTGGGCCACGCCCAAGCCCAACGCCAACGACACGGCGATGATCAGCAGTGCACGGCGGTCCAGGCGCGTGCTGGCCAGAATGTTGATGCCCGAAGCGGCCACGGCACCGAACATGACCATGGCCGCGCCGCCCAGCACAGGCTCAGGCACAGCCTGAATCACGCCGGCAACACTCGGGAACAAGCCCAGTACCACTAGCATCACGGCAATCCAGATACCGATGTGACGGCTGGCGATGCCGGTCAGCTGAATCACGCCGTTGTTCTGCGCGAAGATCGAGCTGGGGAAGGTGTTGAACAGGCCCGCCAGCAGCGAGTTGGCGCCGTTGACCAGCACGCCGCCCTTGATGCGCTGCATCCACACCGGGCCTTCGACCGGTTGGCGCGAGACCTTGCTGGTGGCTGTAACGTCGCCGATGGCTTCGAGCGAGGTCACCAGGTAGATCACCAGCATCGGGATGAACAGCGCCCACGAGAAACCGAGGCCAAAGTGCAGCGGCGTCGGTACCTGGAACAGTGCAGCTTCATGCATGCCGGTGAAGTCCAGCCGGCCGAGGTAACCCGCCAGGGCGTAACCCACCGCCAGGGCGATGACGATGGCGCAGCTGCGCATCCACACCACCGGGATGCGGTTCAGGATGACGATGATTGCCAGCACCACGCCCGACAGCAGCAGGTTCTCACCATTGGCGAAGGTGCCATTGGCCATGGCGCCAAAGCCGCCGCCCATGCTGATCAAACCGACCTTGATCAGGGTCAGGCCGATCATCAGCACCACAATGCCCGTCACCAACGGCGTGATCAGACGCTTGACGAAGGGCAGGATGCGCGACACGCCCATCTCGACGAACGAGCCGGCGATCACCACGCCGAAGATCGCTGCCATCACGCTTTCGACAGGCGTACCCTGTTTGACCATCAGCGCACCACCGGCAATCAGTGGGCCGACGAAGTTGAAGCTGGTGCCCTGCACGATCAGCAAGCCCGCGCCAAACGGCCCAAACCGCTTGCACTGCACGAAGGTGGCGATACCCGAGATGACCAGCGACATCGACACGATCAGGTTGGTATCACGCGCCGAAACACCCAACGCCTGGCAAATCAGCAGGCCCGGGGTCACGATCGGCACGATGATCGCCAGCAGGTGCTGCAGCGCCGCCAGCAGGCCGATAATCAGCCGTGGCTTGTCCTCGAGGCCAAGCACCAGTTCGTTGGCAGGCGCATCCGCGCCCGGGCTGTGTTCGTGTGAGCTCATCGGTGAAGCTGCCCCGGAAGAAAAAAGGAGCGCATTCTACGGGGTGAAGGGGGATTGCGGTAGTGGCGCGCACGATGGCAGCAAGATCGGCGAGCATTCGGGTAATAACCTGACTTTTAGGTCAGCTGGCGCGGAAAGGGTGGGCTACAGGATACAGGCCTGCACGTACGCACAAAAAAGCCCGCCGAAGCGGGCTTTTTCAACGGGCTCAAGCAACCGGTATCAGTCGTCGCGACCCATGATGCCGAACAGTTGCAGCAAGCTGACAAACAGGTTGTAGATCGATACATAAAGGCTGATGGTCGCCATGATGTAGTTACGCTCACCGCCGTGGATGATCGCGCTGGTCTGGAACAGGATGCAGACCGACGAGAACAGCACGAAGCCAGCGCTGATCGCCAGTTGCAGGCCGCTGATCTGGAAGAAGAAGCTTGCTACTACGGCGCCCAGCAGGACGAAGAAGCCGGCGGTGATGAAACCGCTGAGGAAGCTCATGTCCTTGCGCGAGATCAGCACATAAGCCGACAGGCCACCGAACACCAGGGCCGTCATGGCGAAGGCCGAGCTGACCACCTCAGCGCCACCGGCCATGCCCAGGTAACGGTTGAGGATTGGGCCGAGGATGAAGCCCATGAAGCCGGTGAGAGCGAAGGTGGAAACCAGGCCCCAGACCGAATCACGCAGTTTGTTGGTGAGGAAGAACAGGCCGTAGAAGCCGATCAGCACGACGAAGATGTTCGGGTAGCCGACACGCATCTGCTGGGCAACGAAAGCCATGACACCGCTGAAGGCGAGGGTGAGTGCCAGCAGGCTGTAGGTGTTGCGCAGGACCTTGCTGACCTCGCGCTGCTCGACCTGTTGGCCGCTGTGTACGGCATAATCCTGTTCGCGCATGGCGACACTCCTTGGTAAACCTGTGGTTTTGGAACGTTCAGATGCTAGGAGTCTATCAGAGCTCCTGCAACCGGCGACATAGAGAGTTTGACAGCGTGTTTCATTACGGTATTATGGCGGCCGCAAAACGAGCTGGAAGCGTGGCCGAGTGGTTTAAGGCAACGGTCTTGAAAACCGTCGATGGGCAACTATCCTAGAGTTCGAATCTCTACGCTTCCGCCATATTCTCAGCAAAAGCCCCGATTATTCGGGGCTTTTGCGTTTCTGGGGTTGGGGATGCCGATAGGCGTGAGCCTTTAAGTTAAAGGCGGGAAATGCTTTGTCTACACATCTCGTGTCGTGCCTCTTTCTCAGCGCATCATGCCCAACTCGGCATCATCCATCAGCGCCTTGGCCAACGCACTCAGGTAATGCGCTGCCCAGACCATCATCGGTTTTTCATCCATCACACCGATGACCGTCAATTCCCGCACATAGCCCATCAGTTCCGAAGCTTGCTCCCGGGCATCCTGGCAGGGAATGCCGGCTTCGATGCGAAACAGTGGATGGGTCTGGTTTTCACCTTGAAAGAACGTGGTCTTGCCTACAGTGGTTTTTACGTTCGGCTCATCGCTAGTCATTGATCTCTCCCAAGCATCCAGGGCCTGGGCGGGCACCTTCGCGGGTAAGCTGCGCCCTTTGTCGCGACACCGGCCTCACTCAATGCCGCGCACCCGTGGCAGCCGGCTTGCCGGCGATAGGGCCAGCCCAGGCAACACAGGGTTGTCGACTTAGTGCAGCGTTCGCGGCTCAGTCGGCATCTGGACCTGAATCAATGCCGCCTCGAGCAGCACACGCAGCGAGTCGAGTTCATGTGTCGACGCCATCAGCAGGGCCGACGCAGGCGACCGCGGCTGAACCAGCATTGCCTGATGCGTAACGGCTAGCGCGCAGTTAGCGAAGTCTGCGGCCTGGATGAGCGTATCTTCGAGAGAGTGAAGGGTGTGGGGTGGATCAGGGACTATCTTTAACATTCCTATATCTCCAAAGGAAGCGCACCTATCCTGCTGTCAAACAGTTTGGGTGGCAGCTGTGTGCAGGTTGACAGACCGGCGGACATAGGAAGTTCCGGCGCACGCAAGCGTGCCCCACACACAGCCGCCATTGAAGGCGCTGCCTACCTACATACCGTTACGGCCTGTCAAAGCCATGTCGCTGACGTGCAGCAACAGGCCGAGACTAGAGCGCCAGCAGGGCGACCGCAACGGAAAACAGGCGGCTGAAGTATGTTTGGGAAATGGACTACAAGAAAGGGAAAAAATCTGATTTTCTGACACAAAGACAAACCGGTATCGCGCCTGGTATCCATTGGCATCTACAGTTACGCTCATTTACAGAGTTTGGGGGCTGCCAATACAGCCATTTCAATGCGGAGGCGGACGCATTTGGCGTACCGCCTGGCACGTCAGGGAATCAGTGCATCATCCCCAACTCGGCATCATCCATCAGTGCCTTCGCCAACGCACTCAGGTAGTGCGCTGCCCAGACCATCATCGGTTTCTCATCCATCACACCGATGACCGTCAATTCCCGCACATAGCCCATCAGTTCCGAAGCTTGCTCACGCGCATCCTGGCAGGGAATGCCGGCTTCGATGCGAAACAGTGGATGGGTCTGGTTTTCACCTTGAAAGAACGTGGTCTTGCCTACAGTGGTTTTTACGTTCGGCTCATCGCTGGTCATTGATCTCTCCCAAGCGTCCAGGGCCTGGGCGGGCACCTTCGCGGGTAAGCTGCGCCCTTTGTCGCGACACCGGCCTCACTCAATGCCGCGCACCTGTGGCAGCCGGCTTGCCAGCGATAGAGCCAGCCCAGGCAACACAGGGTTGTCGATTTAGTGCAGCGTTCGCGGCTCAGCCGGCATCTGGACCTGAATCAATGCCGCCTCGAGCAGCACACGCAGCGACTCGAGTTCATGGGTCGACGCCATCATCAGGGCCGACGCAGGCGACCGCGGCTGAACCAGTATCGCCTGATGCGTAACAGCTAGCGCGCAGTTAGCGAAGTCTGCGGCCTGGATGAGCGTATCTTCTAGAGAGTGAAGGGCGTGGGGTGGATCGGGAACCATCTTCAACATCGCTTATTACCTCTATGGATGCCGTCACCTCGCCGCTGTCAAACAGAAGGGTGGCAGCTGTACGTGGGTTGACAGACCGGCGGAATAAGCAAAGTTCCGGCGCACGCAAGCGTGCCCCACGCACAGCCACCATAGAAGGAAAGCCATGTGCTTAAACCGTTACGGCCTGTCAAAGCCGTGTCGCTGATGTGCAGCAACAGGCCGAGACTAGAGCGCCAGCAGGGCGACCGCAACGGAAAATAGGCGCCTGAAGTATGTTTGGGAAATGGACTACAAGAAAGGGAAAAAATCTGATTTTCTGACACAAAGACAAACCGGTATCGCGCCTGGTATCCATTGGCATCTACAGTTACGCTCATTTACAGAGCTTGAGGCTGCCAATACAGCCATTTCATTGCGGAGGCGGACGCATTTGGCGTACCGCCTGGCACATCAGGATATCAGCGCATCATCCCCAACTCGGCATCATCCATCAGCGCCTTGGCCAACGCACTCAGGTAATGCGCTGCCCAGACCATCATCGGTTTCTCATCCATCACACCGATGACCGTCAATTCCCGCACATAACCCATCAGTTCCGAAGCTTGCTCCCGGGCATCCTGGCAGGGAATGCCGGCTTCGATGCGAAACAGTGGATGGGTCTGGTTCTCACCTTGAAAGAACGTGGTCTTGCCCACAGTGGTTTTTACGTTCGGCTCATCGCTAGTCATTGATCTCTCCCAAGCATCCAGGGCCTGGGCGGGCACCTTCGCGGGTAAGCTGCGCCCTTTGTCGCGACACCGGCCTCACTCAATGCCGCGCACCTGTGGCAGCCGGCGTACCGGCGATAGAGCCAGCCCAGGCAACACAGGTTTGTCGATTTAGTGCAGCGTTCGCGGCTCAGTCGGCATCTGGACCTGAATCAATGCCGCCTCGAGCAGCACACGCAGCGACTCGAGTTCATGTGTTGACGCCATCATCAGGGCCGACGCAGGCGACCGCGGCTGAACCAGTATCGCCTGATGCGTAACGGCTAGCGCGCAGTTAGCGAAGTCTGCGGCCTGAATCAGAGTGTCTTCGAGAGCGTGGAGGGCATGGGGTGGATCGGGGACTATCTTTAACATTATCCAATTCCTTGTAAGTGCGGCGACCTCTCTGCTGTCAAACAGAAGGGTGGCAGCGGTACGTGGGTTGACAGACCGGTGGAATTGGCAAGTTCCGGCGCACGCAAGCGTGCCCACACGTACAGCCGCCATAAAGATAGCTGTATGCCAAATACCGTCGCGGCCTGTCAAAGCCATGTCGCTGATGTGCAGCAACAGGCCGAGACTAGAGCGCCAGCAGGGCGACCGCAACGGAAAACAGGCGGCTGAAGTATGTTTGGGAAATGGACTACAAGAAAGGGAAAAAATCTGATTTCCGAACACAAACAGAAACCAGCCGGACCCAGAACTGACCTTTACTCAGGGCAGCCAAAGGTACAAGCGCTGCCTCATGCCGTGTTCGCGACGCTGTTTCGTACAGCTACAGCGTCCGTAGCATCTCCCAGAACGATGCCCCTACGCCCGTGATACTTTCACCTGCAATCAACCCAGCTGCCGCTGTGATCGCAAAGCGCTCCGTGACGCTCGGCCATCGGCAGTTGACCAGCCAGGTAAGTACTGCGCCAAAACCCATCATCATCGCGATCGACGCCGGCAATATGAATGCCAGCCCCAGTGCGGCGGTACTCGGCAGCCAGCGGGCCACCCGTTGCGGTAGCAGGCTGTCCAGCGTGCCCAACAGCACGCCTACAGCGCTGCCAGCCAAAATCGCCCAGCGAATCTCCGACGACAGCGCTCCCAGCCCAACTGTCAGCGTCTGGGCCACCGCTTTCCAGGTCGCGACAGCCGGCGCAGGCCACTCCTCGGTAAGCAGCATGGCCTGCGGATCCGGTATCAGCATCAGGTAAACCAGCACGCCGACCACGCTGCCGATGAAAATACCGATGCATTGGGCAACGAGTTGCTTGTGCGGGGTCGCGCCGATCGCCAAGCCAACCTTGAAGTCGTTCATCAGGTCTGTGGATTGCCCGGCCGCGCCCCCCGCCGTGTTGGCGCTCATCAGGTTGATGGCCACCTGGCCGGGGGCGATCAAGCCGAAGCCGAGCTGCGACAGTTTGCCAATGGCGCCAATCGGTGCGATGCCGGTGGCCCCCACGACGCGCGCGGCGACGACGGCAAGGCAAATCGCCAAAGGAATGCTCAACAACGCCATCCACCAGTCGATCCCGAACAGCAGCGCCTGCAGGGCGACGACCAGAGCGACGGATAGCAGCAGGCCGGATGCAGGCCCTGGCGAAAACCGTATCCTGGCGCGCGGCGCCCGATGTGCAAGCGCATTTGCAGGCAACCGCCGTGACACTCGGAACAGACGAACTGCCAATGAAGTCAAGGTCGCACAGACCATCAGGCTAACGCCCGGCCACAACAGCCACTCCACCAGCGCGGCGAACTGGGGGCCGCTGGCGTTCGGGGCGATCACTACCAATGCGTGGTCGATCAGCCACGGCGCTAGCCCGCCCCAGGCCAGCGCGGCGCCGAACAGCAACGTCAGGCCAACTCGAATGCCGATGATGCCGCCAAAGCCGATGAGCAACAGCGAAGGATCGACAGTAAAGGTCAGGCGCTCGAGCGCAGGCGTGGGTGCCCAGCGTGGTAGCGCCCAGACGAAGCCGTCAATCCACTTCACCAGCCCTGACAGCAGCGCGGCACTGCACAGAACCTTGATGCGAGACATGGCTTCGCGCCCATGATGGTAGATCTGCTGCAGCGTTTCCAGGGTCGCCATGCCTTCGGGGAACTTCAGATCATGGTCGTTGAGCAAGGCGGGGCGCAGGTACCAGGCGATCCAGATGCCCAGGAAGCTTACGGAGAAAACCCAGGCCATCATCGGCGCCGGGTCCAGTTGGTGGCCGGTGAGCAGCGTATAGGCCGGGATCGGCGCCACCAGCCCGCCGGAAATGATGGAGGCGGCGGCCGACGCCACGGTCTGGTTGATGTTGCTTTCGTGCAGCGTCCAAACGGGCCGCTCCTTCTTGCGGCCCGCGATACCCTGCCACAGGGCGAAGCCGACCAGCAAAGCGATGATCGACATGTTGAATGACCAGCCGATCTTGAGCCCCGCATAGACATTCGATGGCGTGAGCAAAATGCCCAGCATCGCGCCGGTGAGTACAGCCCGCAGGCTCAGCTCACGTTCGATGCGAACCCTTGGGAGGGCGGCGGCTGGAGCATGTCCCATTACAAATCCCTTTCTAGATGGCGCAAGCGTTGTCTGCACAACTGAGCCCGGAAAGCCACGAAGGTTCAGTGGCAGCCAGTGTGACCCGGCTGGCAAAGAGATTTGAAAAATTTTTGGCCCGGTTTGGCTATCTGCCAGTTATTGCGGTGCGCCGATGGGTAGCGCTTTTGAAATGGACGGTGCAATGGGCGATGAGACAAGCCACTGCAAATCGTGAGCAAAAGAAAGCCCGCCGGGAGGGGCGGGCAAAGGAGCGTCTATCACGTAGGGATGGCTTTAGTCTCTGCTTGGCGCCGTGAAAATTGAGTGAAAGAAAAGTCAGTGCGATGTGACGGGCGTCATTCCCATAACGCCTGCTGCACCTGTCATCGCTCTTGGCGCTGCTGCAGCGCAGTGCCAAAACCTCTCTGGCATGAAGGGCCTGTGTGGGCTCATTCGAGCCGGGGAAAACCGACTTTCTGAAAACAACCAGGCTGAACTAAAAAGCCCGGGGCTTTCACAAGCCCCGGGCCCTTTCTTCAGCAGCAAACCACTATCAGTGGAACTGCTCTTCTTCGGTCGAACCGGTCAGTGCCGTCACCGACGATGCGCCACCTTGAATCACGGTGGTCATGTCGTCGAAGTAGCCGGTGCCCACTTCCTGCTGGTGCGCCACGAAGGTGTAGCCTTTGCTGGCGTCGGCGAATTCCTGCTCCTGCAGCTTCACGTAGGCGGTCATGTCGTTGCGGGCGTAGTCGTGCGCCAGGTTGAACATGCCGTGCCACATGTTGTGGATACCAGCCAGGGTGATGAACTGGTGTTTGTAGCCCATGGCCGACAGCTCGCGCTGGAATTTGGCGATGGTGGCGTCGTCCAGGTTCTTCTTCCAGTTGAAGGAAGGCGAGCAGTTGTACGACAGCAGTTGGTCCGGGTATTCCTTCTTGATCGCTTCGGCGAAGCGGCGGGCTTCGTCCAGGTCCGGCTTGGCGGTTTCGCACCAGATCAGGTCGGCGTACGGCGCGTAGGCAAGGCCGCGGGCGATGGCCTGGTCGAGGCCGGCGCGGACCTTGTAGAAGCCTTCACGGGTACGCTCACCGATCACGAACGGCTGGTCGTACGGGTCGCAGTCGCTGGTCAGCAGGTCGGCGGCGTTGGCGTCGGTACGGGCCAGGATGATGGTCGGTACGCCCGATACGTCAGCGGCCAGGCGCGCTGCAACCAGCTTCTGCACGGCTTCCTGGGTAGGTACCAGGACCTTGCCGCCCATGTGGCCACACTTTTTCACCGAGGCCAGCTGGTCTTCGAAGTGCACGCCGGCGGCGCCCGCTTCGATCATGTTCTTCATCAGCTCGTAGGCGTTCAGCACGCCGCCGAAACCGGCCTCAGCGTCCGCCACGATTGGCGCGAAGTAGTCGATGTAGCCTTCGTCGCCCGGGTTCTTGCCGGCTTTCCACTGGATCTGGTCGGCGCGGCGGAACGAGTTGTTGATGCGCTTGACCACTGTCGGTACGGAGTCGACCGGGTACAGCGACTGGTCAGGGTACATGGACTCGGCCGAGTTGTTGTCGGCGGCCACCTGCCAGCCAGACAGGTAGATGGCCTGGATGCCGGCCTTGACCTGCTGCACTGCCTGGCCGCCGGTCAGGGCGCCCATGCAGTTGACGAAATCTTTTTCTGGGCGGAAGGACGGGTGGGCACCCTCGGTGACCAGCTTCCACAGTTTTTCTGCACCCAGGCGGGCCAGGGTGTGCTCCGGCTGCAGGGAGCCACGCAGGCGAACGACATCGGCGGCGGTGTAGGTACGGGTCACGCCTTTCCAGCGCGGGTTTTCGGCCCAGTCTTTCTCGAGGGCTGCAATTTGCTGTTCGCGTGTCAGTGCCATGGAAATAAACCTCGTCGCATCGATCTTGGGGTAATTGTGCTGATGCTCACGAAGCGAATCAGGGGTGTGGCGGCTGTCCTGTTCGGGGGAGTGCGGCGGCGAACGCGAAGGCTCGAAGGGGGAAGGAGTTGCAGTCTGGGCGAGGGCATGCGCCGGCAGGTCGGCTCGTGGATGCCTTGCTGCGGTGCTACGCGATTGCCAGAACTGCGGTGATGCGCTTCCGTCCCTCGGGACAACTTCTTCGTTGCAGTCGCAATCCCGTCGAACCGCCTTGTGGGCCGTATAGACACGAGGTGCCTCCAAGGGTGGGAGGAGGGCGCCTCGAAGGCCCTTGCCAGGGCCCCTGATTAGCGGGAGCGAGGCCATCATGCCCTTGGGAAAAAGAGCCTGTCAAATGTTTTGTAGTGCTTTTTTGGGCTTACTACATCTTTGGTCTAATGCGACTTGCTGGTCAGTTTCAAGGCCTTTGGTCGAGGCCTTGATTTGCCTGGGATCAGTCGAGAAGGTCGACTTTGACACGTAAAGTCATGTTTTCACCCCGTTGGGTGCTGTAAGTGCGGCTTGACGGGCTGAGATCGGCCTGGCTCTGCTGGTTGAACCCAGCCAGGGTAATCCACTCACCGAGCTTGCCGGTGACCGTCGTGTCGGTACTTTGTACTTTCACTACATCAGCACGTTCATGGCTCATTCGGTCATTATTGGTGCTTATTTGCAGGCGAACGGTTTCGCCGATCAGGCTTGGGGTCACGTAGAAACCCTGGGTCACATTACGGTATTCGGTGTTGCTCTGGATGCGCCCATAGCCGTCGGTGCTGGTACTGGTGACCGGGATGCTCTGGCCGACCTGGATCAGCGCCGGTTGGCCTTCGCTGGCCTGGACCTGTTGCAGGCCACCATCCCGGTTGCTGGTGCCGTAATGGATGATGCGCGCATTGTCTCGGTTGTCCTGATAGTTGCTGTCGTTGTTGTCGACGCTGATCATCAGGCGCTTGGGCGCGGTGTCCAGCTGTTGCAGCAGGGCGCGCAGGTCGTCTACGCGTTCGGGGCTGGCAGTGACGATCAACTTGTTCTCGAAGGCGCTGACGCTACCGTCCTTGCCAATGAACGACTGGGCGGCGGGCAGCAGTTCGGCGCTGCTGCGGTGCTGCAGCGGCAGCACTTCGGTGGCGGCTTGGGCGGCCAGGCTGGCGGCCAGCAGCAGGGAAGTTAGAAAGGGGCGTAGCGCCATGTCCATGATCTCCGCAGGTGGAATCAACATGATGGCAAAATTGTGCGACTCGTGCCGGTTGTCCATCACAAGGTGTCTTTTATCCTGCTTTTATTCTATAAGATATAAATTATAGTCATCTGGATAATTCAGGATATTGCCATGAGCCTTGCCCGCCCGATCTTCCGCCGCGAACAGTTGGCTCAAGCCCTGGTACGGGACCTGGCCGGCGAATCGTTCGTCGACTACAGCTCGGGTATGTTCCTCGCTGCACCAAGGCGCACGGGCAAGAGCACCTTCCTGAATAACGACTTCATTCCAGCCTGCCTGGAGCGTGGCTGGCTGCCGGTGTATGTCGACCTGTGGTCTGACCGTGATGCCGACCCTGCCGAGTTGATCAGCGGTGCCATCGGCAGCGCTCTGGCGCGTTTTGAAAGTACCTTGGCCAAAACCGCGAAGAAGGCGGGTATCGACAAGATCAACCTGCTGCGTACGCTCAGCTGGGATTTCACCCGCCCGCAACTGCCCGCCGGTACCACGCTGGCACAGGCACTTGCGGTGCTGCATCAGGTGTGCGGGCAAATGGTGGTGCTGGTGGTGGATGAGGCGCAGCATGCCCTCAACAGCGAGGGTGGGCTGAACGCCATGTTCGCGCTCAAGGCGGCGCGCGATCACCTCAACCGGGGTGACCGCCCCGATGGCCTGCGCCTGGTGTTTACCGGGTCCAGCCGGGACAAGCTGGCCAATCTGGTGCTCAAGAGCAAGCAGCCATTCTATGGCGCCAGCATCACTGCGTTTCCGCTGTTGGGGCGGGACTTCGTCGACTTCGTGACCGGTGTCTGGAATGGCCGTCTGGCGGCCAGCAACCAGTTCAAGGCCGAGGACCTGGAGTATGCCTTTGAGCGTGTTGGCCGGCGCCCGGAGATGCTCGGCAAGCTGCTCACCGAGGTGAGTATCGGGCTGGGCGAGGCAGGCAACCTTGGCGAGCTGCTGCGCACCGGTGCGCTGAACCATCAGGCCGGAGTGTGGAGCGACTACGAAAGCGCCTGGAACGAGCTGTCTGCCTTGCAACAGGCGGTACTGGCGGTGATGGCCGAGCGCACGCTGGCCCGGCAGCCGTTCTCGCCTTTCACCGAACAGACCTTCATCGACGTCAATCGCAAGCTGGAAGAGGCTGCTGCCGAAGCCAACGCCACGACAACTAATGTGCAAAAAGCCCTGGATGCCCTGCGGGAAAAGGAGCTGGTGTGGAAGGCCAATCGCGGCGAGTACGCGCTGGAGGATGTAGCAATGGCCGAGTGGCTGGCGCGCGGCTAGGGCTGGCCCGCTCGCGGTGGTCACTGCCAGACAAATTCCGTAACATCCCGCCCTTCGTTTGTTTTCAGTACCGGCCGCCTGGCCCTGCATCACAGGACACCCATGAAACCCGCCCGACTTCGCGCCGACCTGCTCGCCGGCCTGACCACTTCATTCGCTCTGGTCCCCGAGTGCATCGCCTTCGCCCTGGTGGCGCACCTCAACCCGCTGATGGGCCTTTACGGCGCCTTCATAATCTGTACCCTCACCGCGCTGTTCGGTGGCCGCCCGGGCATGATCTCCGGTGCTGCCGGCTCGATGGCGGTGGTGATCGTCGCTCTGGTGGTGCAGCACGGTGCGCAGTATCTGCTGGCCACCGTACTGTTGGGTGGTGTGGTGATGATCCTGTTCGGCCTGTTGCGCCTGGGCAAGCTGGTGCGCCTGGTGCCGTATCCGGTGATGCTTGGCTTCGTCAACGGCCTGGCGATCGTCATCGCCATGGCCCAGCTGGAGCATTTCAAGACGGGTGAGCAGTGGCTCAGCGGCACGCCCCTTTGGCTGATGATCGGCCTGGTGGCACTGACCATGCTGGTGGTGTACGTGCTGCCAAAGCTGACCCGCGCCGTGCCGCCAGCGCTGGTGGCGATCCTCGGCGTTGGCCTTTTGGTGTACCTGCTCGACCTGCCAACCCGCACCCTTGGCGACATGGCGCACATTGCTGGTGGGCTGCCGACGCTGGCCCTGCCGGATGTGCCCTGGAACCTTGAAACGCTGAAGATCATCGCCCCTTACGCGGTGCTGATGGCCATGGTCGGCTTGCTGGAGACCCTGCTGACGCTGAACCTCACCGACGAGATCACCGAGAGCCGCGGCTACCCGGACCGCGAGTGCGTGGCCTTGGGTGCAGCCAACATGGTTTCAGGCTTGTGCGGTGGCATGGGCGGCTGCGCGATGATCGGCCAGACGGTGATCAACCTCAGCTCCAATGGCCGCGGCCGGCTGTCCGGCGTGGTGGCTGGGGTGATGATCCTGCTGTTCGTGCTGTTCCTGTCGCCGCTGATCGAGCGTATCCCGTTGGCGGCGCTGGTCGGGGTGATGTTCGTGGTCGCCCAGCAGACGTTCGCGTGGGCGTCCTTGCGCGTGCTGCACAAAGTGCCGGTGAGCGATGTGCTGGCGATCATTGCCGTGACGGTTGTCACGGTGTTCACCGACCTGGCCACGGCCGTACTGTTCGGCATCGTCATCGCGGCGGTGAATTTTGCCTGGCAGCATGCGCGGGAGCTGTACGCCGACAGCCATGAGGACGCCGAGGGGGTCAAGCATTACCAGGTGCATGGCACGCTGTTCTTCGCCTCGGTCACGCCGTTTCTAAACCAGTTCGACCCAGCGGGTGACCCGGCCAAGGTTACCTTGGACTGCCAACATGTGAGCTTCGTCGATTATTCGGCAATTGCTGCATTGAAGACCTTGCGCGAGCGGTATGCCAAGGCGGGCAAGCAGCTGCGGGTGGTGCATCTGTCCGAGCGCTGCAAGAAACTGTTGAAGCGGGCAGGCGAGCAGCACTGAGTTCTTGCGGGGGCTGTGCTGGCCCTATCGCCGGCATAGCCCTCGCGGCTTCACTCCCCGCGATTCTTCTTCACAATGCCGTCAGCAATGCTCGCCGGCGCCTCGGCATAACGGGTGAACTCCATCGTGTAGCTGGCCCGCCCTTGGGTCATAGAGCGCATCGAGGTGGCGTAGCCGAACATTTCTCCCAGCGGCACCTCGGCACGGATCACCTTGCCGGCGGGGGTCTCGTCGCCATCCTGGATCATGCCGCGGCGCCGGCTCAGGTCGCCCATGATGTCGCCTTGGTATTCCTCGGGCGTGACCACTTCGACCTTCATCACCGGCTCCAGCAACACCGCTCCGCCTTTTTGCGACAGCTGCTTGGTGGCCATGGAGGCAGCGATCTTGTAGGCCATCTCGTTGGAGTCGACGTCGTGATAGGAGCCGTCGAACACCGCAGCCTTGAGGCTGATCAGTGGGTAGCCGGCAAGCACGCCGTTCTTCATCTGCTCCTCGATGCCTTTCTGGATCGCCGGGATGTACTCGCGGGGTACCACGCCGCCAACGATCTCGTTGATGAACTCCAGGCCTTCCTTGCCTTCATCGCCCGGTGCAAAGCGGATCCAGCAGTGCCCATACTGGCCGCGCCCGCCGGACTGGCGAACGAAGCGGCCCTCGATCTCGCAGGTGTTGCGGATCTTTTCGCGGTAGGCCACCTGGGGCTTGCCGATATTGGCCTCGACGTTGAACTCACGCCGCATGCGGTCGACGATGATGTCCAGGTGCAGTTCGCCCATGCCTGAAATGATGGTCTGGCCGGTCTCCTCATCAGTGCGCACGCGGAACGAGGGGTCTTCCTGGGCCAG
Organism: Pseudomonas sp. Marseille-Q5299; assembly: GCF_943737035.1. Taxonomy (NCBI): domain Bacteria; kingdom Pseudomonadati; phylum Pseudomonadota; class Gammaproteobacteria; order Pseudomonadales; family Pseudomonadaceae; genus Pseudomonas; species Pseudomonas sp. Marseille-Q5299. The sequence continues at coordinate 27,830 of NZ_CALSFR010000001.1, read as the reverse complement.
CTTGCCCAGGGCGATGCCCATTTTCTCCTGGTCGGCTTTGGTTTTGGGTTCTACGGCCACGGAGATCACCGGGTCCGGGAAGTCCATGCGCTCGAGGATGATCGGTTTGTCCATGTCGCACAGCGTGTCGCCGGTCGTCACGTCCTTCATGCCGATCAGGGCGGCGATGTCGCCGGCGCATACATCCTTGATTTCTGCACGTTGGTTGGCGTGCATCTGCACCATTCGGCCGATGCGCTCTTTCTTGCCTTTGACCGAGTTGAGCACTGCGTTGCCGGAACTGAGCACCCCGGAGTACACCCGGGCAAACGTGAGCGTGCCGACGAACGGGTCGGTCGCGATCTTGAACGCCAGGGCCGAAAACGGCTCGTTGTCGTCGGCGTGGCGCTCCAGGTGTTTCTCTTCGTCGTCCGGGTCGGTGCCCTTGATTGCCGGGATTTCGGAGGGCGCGGGTAGGTAGTCGATCACCGCATCGAGCATCAGCGGCACGCCTTTGTTCTTGAACGAGGAGCCAAGGATGGTCGGCACGATTTCGTTGGCAATGGTGCGCTGGCGCAGGGCGGCCTTGATCTCGTCGATGCTCAGCTCCTCGCCATCGAGAAACTTGGTGGTCAACTCATCATTGGCCTCGGCCGCCGCTTCGACCATGTGCGCACGCCATTCGTCGGCCAGTGCCTTGAGTTCGTCCGGGATTTCTTCTTCGCGGTAGGTGGTGCCATGGTCGGCGTCGTTCCAGTAGATCGCCTTCATCTTCACCAGGTCGATCTGGCCGATGAAGTTCTCTTCGCTGCCGATGGCCAGCTGGATGGGTACCGGGTGATGCCCCAGGCGCTTGTCGATCTGTTTGACCACGCGCAGGAAGTCTGCGCCTTGGCGGTCCATCTTGTTGATATAGGCCAGGCGCGGGACGTGATACTTGTTGGCCTGGCGCCACACCGTCTCGGACTGCGGCTCTACCCCGTCGGCACCGCTGAACACCACCACGGCGCCATCGAGCACGCGCAGCGAACGTTCCACCTCGATGGTGAAGTCGACGTGGCCGGGGGTATCGATGATGTTGAAACGGTACTTGTCGGCGAACTGCTTGGTCGAGCCCTGCCAGAAGGCCGTGGTCGCCGCCGAGGTGATGGTGATGCCGCGTTCCTGTTCCTGGGCCATCCAGTCCATGGTCGCGGCGCCATCGTGCACCTCGCCCATCTTGTGGTTGACCCCGGTGTAGAACAGGATGCGCTCGGTGGTCGTGGTCTTGCCGGCATCCACGTGGGCGACGATACCAATGTTGCGGTACAGCTCGATGGGCGTTGTGCGGGCCATGACGGACTACCTGCGGATGAGCGGATTCTCCCAAGGTAGCAGAGCGGGAGAATCCTGCTTTACCGCCGGGCCGTCAGTCGGCCTGGGCTTGCAGCAGCCACTGGCCGTCCACTTCGCGGGCAACGCCGCTGGCGGGCAGCAGGGCCAGCAGGCGCTCGTGCAGAGCCGCTTCGGTGAAGGTCTTGAGGGTGGTCAGGTCCAGGGCACCGACCGGGTTCAGGTCTGCCTTGGTGTACGACAGCCAGGCTTTTTTCAGTACCTGCGCCACGTCGCTGCCGGCTGTGGTGGCGAAACGGCGGTGCCATTGGCGACCATCGAGGGTGAAGCTGTGGGCGTGGGTATAGGTGCTTTCGTCGCCACCTTCGGTGCAGCGGTGGCAGCGGCACGGGCCTTCGCCGAAGGCGTTGCGCAGGTAAGCGTTGAAATCCACGACGGGCTTGAGGGTCAGGCGTTTGTCGACCTCGAACAGGTCGGCGATCAGGGGTTCTTCGGCGCTCACTCGGTGTCCTCGTGTGGTGTGGCGTGCATCGGCGGGCACCCTAACAGATCAGGGCGGGGGAGGCCATTAGAGACAACTGCGCACAGCTGCCGTACTCTACGCGCCCGCAAGCCTGCATCCAACACCGAGGTAACCCCGCTTGAGCACCCAGTTCCCGTACACCGCCACCGTCACCATCAGCGCCGAAGACCGTGGGGGCGATATCGAGGCCTCGGAAAACCCCAGCATGCGTGTTGGCCTGGAAGCCGTGACCGAAACCCTGAAGAAGGTGCATTTCGTCGGCACGCTCGCGGCTCCGGAAAAGCCGGCCACGCATATCTGTGTGACGCTGGAGAACGGCCTTACCTACTACGGCCCGATCGTCAACGGCCACGCCGAACTCGAAGGCGGCTGGATCGCTTTCGAGTCCGACATGCTCACCCCGGAAGAACTGGGCCTGTAAGCCTCAGTTCAACTCGACCAGGCACTGCTCGAAGATGTTCAACCCTTCTTCGAGCACCTCGGCTTCGATGGTCAGTGGCGCCAGCAGGCGAATGATGTGTCGCGCCTTGCCGCTGGGCATCAGCAACAGGCCTTTTGCCCTTGCTGCATCCATGACCTTGGCCAACTGAGCGGGTGCAGGGCTGCCGTCTGCATTGACGAACTCTATCCCGCGCATTGCGCCGACGCCTGTCAGGCGCCCGATGAACGGGAAGCGTTGCTGCCAGCGTTCAACCCGACGGACGATGGCCTGCTCTTGGCGCTCGCCCCATGTGGCGACGTTCTCATCGGTCATCTGCGCCAGGCTCGCCAGCGCCGCTGCACAGGCAATCGGATTGCCCGAATAGGTTCCGCCGAGGCCGCCCTTGGGCAGCGCCGCCATCAACCCCTGGCGCCCGACCATCGCCCCCAGCGGCATGCCGCCGGCGATACTCTTGGCCAACAGCAGCAGGTCTGGCTCGATGCCCAGCCGCGGGAAGGCGAAGCGCTGGCCGGTGCGGCCGAAACCCGACTGGATCTCGTCGATGATGATCAGGATCCCGCGCTCGTCGCAGAAACAGCGCAACGCCTGGGCAAAGGCCGGGTCCAGGGCGAGGAAGCCACCTTCACCTTGCACGGGCTCCAGGATGAACGCCGCCACGTCCTCTACTGCCAGCTCGACGCTGAACAGGCGATCCATGGCCTTGAGCGCCTGCTCGCAGGTGACGCCGGTGTCGGCGCTGGGGTAGGGCAGGTGGTACACCGGCCCCGGCAGTTCACCGACCCGTTGTTTGTAGGGGGCGACCTTGCCGTTGAGGTTCAGGGTTGCCAGGGTGCGGCCATGAAAGCCGCCATCGAAGGCGATGATGGCGCGCTTGCCGGTGGCACCGCGGGCGACTTTGAGGGCGTTTTCCGCCGCTTCTGCGCCGCTGTTGGTAAGCATGCCGGCCAGCGGGTAGCTGACCGGCACGAACGCGCGCAGGCGCTCCATGAGCTCCAGGTAAGGGCCGTGAGGCGCCGCGTTGAAAGCATAGTGGGTCAGGCGCGTGGCCTGGGCCTGGATGGCCGCGACCACGGCCGGGTTGCAGTGGCCCAGGTTGAGCACGCCGATGCCGCCGACGAAGTCGATGTAACGTTTGCCGTCGGTATCCCAGACTTCGGCATTACGGCCATGGGAAAGTGTAATCGGATGAACGATGGCAATGGATTGGCTGATACTTTCCAGATTCATGGGCACGCGGACCTTGTTCGAGTTTCTTAATATCGAAGCGCGCCGAAGTGTTGTTCCGCAAACGAATTATTCGATTGCGTTCATTCCCTGGATTCGCGAACTTGGTCAATCTCCCTCTGCCACGCGTTCACCAATCCACTGCACGAAGGCCCTGATCTTCGGCACCTCTGCCGCATGCTCGGCATGGGCGATGAAGTGCCGGCCATTGCTCGCCACCGGGTGGTCCCACGCCACTACCAGCTTGCCTTCGCTCAACTCCTCGGCCACCAGATAGCGCGGGATCAGGGCGATGCCGCAACCGGCGATGGCCGCACGGATGCACAGGTAGAACGTGTCGAAGCGCGGCCCGTGGTAGCTGTTCTGGCTGTGCAGGCCCAGCCCCAGAAACCATTCGTGCCAGGCCTCCGGGCGTGATGCGCATTGCAGCAAGCGGTGTTCGGTGAGGGCTTGGGCACTGTCGAAGCGGTGCCTGGCCTGTAGCTGCGGGGCGCACACCGGCACCACCTCTTCGCTGAACAGTTCGATGCAGGTCGCCCCTGGCCAGGTGCCCTGGCCGAAAAAGAAGGCGATGTCGGCCTTGGCCTGCACCAGGTCGAACGGCTCCAGTTCGTTGCGGATGTCCAGGTGGATGCGCGGGTAGCGGTCACCGAAGCCTTTGAGCCTGGGCACCAGCCAGCGCGCACCGAAGGTGGGCTGGGTGGCGATGCGCAGCACTTCGGTTTCGTCGCCATAGCTGAGGATGTAGCGGCTGGAAATGTCGATCTGGTTAAGGATCTTGTTCACTTCGGTCAGGTACAGGGCGCCCGCCGGCGTCAGGTGCAGGCGCCGGCGAATGCGCTGGAACAGCGAGTGCGCCAGCATTTCTTCAAGTTGCGCGACCTGCTTGCTGACGGCGCTCTGGGTCAGGTGAAGTTCCTGTGCCGCCCGGGTGAAGCTCAGGTGGCGGGCGGCCGCTTCGAAGCACTGCAGGGCGGTAGTCGAGGGCATCAGGCGTTTGGACATGGCAGGCGCGTACCGAGCAAAAAAGGAAGGAGTTCATTCCATATTGGAATCATGTGCTTCGAAAAGGTCGTTTGTTGACCTCGCCCTATAGATTAATACTGACCTGGATCAACGATTACAACCGGTACTGCGAAGAGGAGGCAAGTGCACCGCCGGCGACTTCAAAACAAGAAAAAAGAACATCACGACTTACAAGAATTCTGCTCCAACTTTTTCAGCCGTCCCTGCGGCGGCCGACCCATTCGAGGGTTCTCCATGGCTTCGCTAGAAAACAAGAAACAGCGTTCCCTGCAGCACGGCCTGACCTCCCGTCAGGTGTCGATGATTTCCATTGCCGGCATCATTGGCGCCGGCCTGTTCATCGGTTCCTCCAACGCCATTGCCACCGCTGGCCCGGCCATTCTCATCTCCTACGCCATGACCGGCCTGCTGGTGTTGCTGGTGATGCGCATGCTCGGCGAAATGGCTATCGCCAACCCCAACAGCGGCTCCTTCTCCACTTACGCCTCCGAGGCCATCGGCCCCTGGGCAGGGTTCACCATCGGCTGGCTGTACTGGTGGTTCTGGGTGCTGATCATCCCGGTCGAAGCCATCGCCGGGGCTGACATCCTGCATGCCTACTTCCCGGCGGTACCGTCCTGGCTGTTCGCCTTCCTGATCATGTTCTTGCTGTCGGGCACCAACCTGGTCAGCGTGAAGAACTTCGGTGCGTTCGAGTACTGGTTTGCCCTGGTCAAGGTAATCGCGATCATTGCCTTCATCGTGGTCTGCAGCCTGGCTGTGTTCGGCTTCTGGCCGCTGGCCGAAGTCTCAGGGGTGAGCCGGCTTTGGGACAGCGGCGGGTTCATGCCCAATGGCTTCGGTACGGTGCTCGGTGGCGTGCTGATCACCATCTTCTCGTTCTTTGGCGCCGAGATCGTCACCATTGCCGCTGACGAGACCGCCAACCCGAAAGACAAGATTCGCCGCGCCACCAACCTGGTGGTGTACCGCATCGCGATCTTCTACCTGGCCTCGATCTTCCTGGTGGTGTCGCTGGTGGCCTGGAACGATCCGCAACTCAAGGCCGTGGGCTCGTTCCAGCGGGTACTTGAGGTGCTGAATGTGCCCGGGGCGAAACTGCTGGTCGACCTGGTGGTGCTGGTGGCGGTCACCAGTTGCATGAACTCCGGCCTCTACACTGCTTCGCGGATGCTGTATTCCCTGGGTGCCCGCGGCCAGGCACTGAGCATGACCAAGCGTATCTCCGGTGCCGGCGTGCCGACGGTGGCGGTTATCCTCTCGACCCTGGCAGGCTTTGCCGGCTGCTTCGTCAACTACGTATTCCCCGGCAAGGTGTTCGGCTTCCTGCTGTCGACCACCGGTGCGATTGCCTTGCTGGTGTACCTGGTGATTGCCGTCTCGCAGCTACGCATGCGGGCCCGGGCTGATCGAGAGGGGCGGCCGCTGGAGTTGAAGATGTGGTTGTTCCCCTGGCTGACCTGGCTGGTGATCGGCACCATCGTGATGGTACTGGGCTACATGCTGTTCAGTGATGCGTACCGTTATGAGACGCTGATGACGGCCGGGGTGACGTTGTTCATCGTGCTGGTTTCGCTGACCCAGCGGCGTGCCAGGGCGGTGGCGCAGCCTGCCTGACCCTTGCGGGGCGCTTTGCGCCCCGCATTTTCATTGGCCCATGCCCAACGCGGCGCTACCATGCAGCTTGCATCCCTTCCCATTCCAAAAAGCACAGGAAGCGTATGACCGAACAAGCTCTCTCCCTGCAGGCGCTGGCCGCACCCGACGGCATTTGCTACGGCTGCGGCGTTGCCCACCCCAGCGGCCTGCATGTGCAGAGCCATTGGGACGCCGACGGTATCCATCTGCTGTGCCGTCACACGCCCGACACCACCTTCACCGGCTGGCCGGGGCTCGTCTACGGCGGCCTGCTGGCGATGCTGGTCGATTGCCACTCCAACTGGGCTGCCATGGCTTACCACTACCGGGCCGAAGGGCGTACCCCCGGCAGCCTGCCGCGTATCGACTGTGTCACCGGCAGCCTGGGCCTGAACTACCTCAAGCCCACACCCATGGGGGTCGAGCTGCTGCTCAAGGCGCGTGTGGAAGGTGAAGTCGGACGCAAGACACGGGTAGTCTGCGAGGTCTGGGCGGGGGATGTGCTGACCGTCTGCGCCGATTCGGTGTTCGTCCGTGTGGATACCGACAAGCTCAAGCTCAAGGCCCATGGCCAGGTGAGCTGAGGACGGCAGGTGGTGGTCAGCCGCCCATGATGTTACTAAAGTGACAGGTCCATTCCCCTGGCACAGGTTGACCATGACCGATCTCAGCGCATTTCCCGTTACCCGCAAATGGCCTGCGCAACACCCCGAGCGCCTGCAACTGTACTCGCTGCCTACGCCCAATGGCGTCAAGGTATCGATCATGCTGGAGGAGATCGGCTTGGCGTACGAGCCGCACAAGGTCAGCTTCGAAACCGACGACCAGCTGAGCCCTGAATTCATCTCGCTCAGCGCCAACAACAAGATCCCGGCGATCCTCGACCCCGATGGCCCTGGCGGCCGGCCTTTGCCGTTGTTCGAGTCGGGCGCGATCCTGCAGTACCTGGCGGAAAAGAGCGGGCAACTGCTCAGCCGTGACCCGGCGACCCGCTACCAGACGCTGCAGTGGCTGATGTTCCAGATGGGCGGCATCGGGCCGATGTTCGGCCAGGTCGGGTTCTTCCACTTCTTCGCTGGCAAGGAATACGAAGACAAGCGCCCACGCGACCGCTATGTCAACGAATCCAAGCGCCTGCTCGGCGTGCTGGACCGGCACCTGCAAGGGCGGCAGTGGATGGTCGATGAGTACAGCATCGCCGATATCGCCATCTTCCCTTGGGTGCGTAACCTGGTGGAGCGCTATAACGCAGGTGAGCTGGTCGGCTTCGATGAGTTCAATAACGTGCAGCGCGTGCTGGCCAGCTTCCTTGAGCGCCCCGCTGTTCAGCGGGGGCTGAAAATTCCGGGCTGAGGCAGCAATGGGGCGTGACCTCGGCCACTGAATTACCTAGGCTTCAGGCGACAGGCCAATGCAGGAGAGCCCCATGACCCGCTGTAAGTGCGAGCTGCCCGGCCACCGTTGGTTGTGCACCTGGACGGTGTGTGATGCCCATTGAGCTGATACCTGCCACCGACGCCCACCGCACCTTCGCCCGTGACCTCACGCGTCGGGCCATGCTGGCGTACTACCGGGAGTTTGATCTGTTGTGGATCGAAGAAGCGTTCGATCAGGCCTGGGATTGGCGGGAGCAGTGGCTGGTCGTAGACGGGGACCGCGTGCTGGGCTTCTGCAGCCTCAGCAAGGACCGCCAGGCATTGTTCATTCGCGAGCTGCACCTGCTGCCTGAGCATCGCGGGCAAGGGGTTGGCAGTTGGGTACTGCAAGCGCTGGCCGCCAAGGCGGCGCAGCTGAGGCTGCCGTTGCTGCGCTTGATGGTGTTCAAGAGCAACCCGGCGCGGCGGCTGTACCGGCGCGAGGGGTTCGTCGAAATGGGTGAGGATGAGTGTTTTGTGCGTATGCAGAAGGTGATCGGCTGATCTTTGCAGATCAAGCTTGCGGCCCTAGGTGCTGGCTCAATACTGGCTTGCGACCCCGGCGTGCGATGGGCATAGTGACCGAGCAGTCTGCAAGAGCCCACAGGGTTGTGAGCAGTATCCGACGATGGCTAGGGAAGCAGGAGAAACATCAGTATGAATGGGCTCGGTCCGCGTCTTAGGGAAGAGCGTGAACGGCTGGGGATGACCCAGCGGGTGTTTGGTGATATCGGCGGCGTCGAACCCAATGCCCAGGGCAAATATGAGAGTGGCGAACGCACACCGAGGGTCGATTACCTGGCTGCCCTGGCGGCTAGAGGAGTCGACGCGCTCTATGTGCTCAGCGGTGTGCGCACCCCGGCGCCGCTGGAAAGCCTGACGGCGGATGAAACCGGTTTAGTGGCTGCGTTCAGGCGCCTGGCGGCCGACGACAAAGCGGCGTTTGCGCATTTGTTGGAGCGCCTGATGGGCGATGGAGGCCGAAGTGATGCGATGCGGCCACAGTGGCGTGAGCGTAGGACATTTCCTAAGGAAGTTTTGCGCTAGGCCCGTCTTGAAAAATTTTGTTAAGGTGGCGGGATCCAATCGCCCTGTTGACGAGGTGTCTGCTTGATTAGGGTCCTAGTGGTCGATGACCACGATCTGGTGCGAACCGGTATTACACGCATGCTGGCCGACATCGACGGCTTGCAGGTAGTGGGGGAGGCGGACTCGGGCGAGTCGGCGCTCAAGCTGGTCCGGGAGCTCAAGCCGGATGTCGTGCTGATGGACGTCAAGATGCCTGGCATTGGTGGCCTTGAGGCTACCCGCAAATTGTTGCGCAGCCACCCTGACACCAAGGTGGTGGCCGTGACCGTGTGTGAAGAAGACCCGTTCCCCACGCGCCTGATGCAAGCCGGGGCGGCCGGCTACCTGACCAAAGGCGCGGGGCTGGACGAGATGGTCCAGGCCATCCGTCTGGCGTTTGCCGGGCAGCGTTACATCAGCCCGCAGATTGCCCAGCAACTGGCGCTCAAGTCGTTCCAGCCGCAAGGTTCGCCGTTCGACGCCCTGTCGGAGCGGGAAATCCAGATCGCCCTTATGATCGTCGGTTGCCAGAAGGTTCAGCTCATCTCGGACAAGTTGTGCCTGTCGCCCAAGACCGTCAATACTTACCGGTATCGGATCTTTGAAAAACTCTCGGTCACCAGCGACGTCGAACTGACCTTGCTGGCCGTTCGCCACGGTATGGTCGACGCAAGCCTCTGAACCTCATGTCCCAAGTCTTTGATGCCAGCGCGTTCCTGGCGACCTGTAGCGCTCGCCCGGGCGTCTACCGGATGTTCGATAGCGAGACTCGGCTGCTCTATGTGGGCAAGGCCAAGAACCTCAAGAAGCGTTTGGCCAGCTATTTCCGCAAGACTGGCCTGGCGCCTAAAACCGCTGCGCTGGTGGGGCGCATCGCCCAGGTCGAAACCACCATCACCGCCAATGAGACCGAGGCGCTGCTGCTCGAGCAGAACCTCATCAAGCAGTGGCGGCCGCCGTACAACATTCTGCTGCGCGACGATAAATCCTACCCGTATGTGTTTTTGTCCGACGGCCAATTCCCACGGCTGGGCATTCACCGTGGCGCGAAAAAAGCCAAGGGGCGCTACTTTGGGCCATACCCCAGCGCCGGAGCCATCCGCGAAAGCCTCAGCTTGCTGCAAAAAGCCTTCTCGGTGCGCCAATGCGAGGACAGCTACTACGCCAACCGTACCCGCCCATGCCTGCAGTACCAGATCAAGCGCTGCAAGGGGCCGTGTGTGGGGCTGGTCGACGCAGAGGAATATGCCGAGGACGTGCGCCATTCGGTGATGTTCCTCGAGGGCCGCAGCCAGCAACTGGGCAATGAGCTCAATGCCGAGATGGAAAAGGCCGCGATGGCCCTGAACTTCGAGAAGGCAGCCGAACTGCGCGACCAGATCGCCTTGCTGCGCCGGGTTCAGGACCAGCAATATATGGAAGGCGGGTCCGGTGATGTGGATGTGGTCGCCGCCTTCGTCAACCCCGGTGGCGCCTGCGTGCACCTGATCAGCGTGCGCGGTGGGCGGGTGCTGGGCAGCAAGAACTTCTTCCCGCAGGTAGGTATTGAAGAAGAGGTGGCCGAAGTGATGGCCGCCTTCCTGTCCCAGTACTATTTAGGCAATGCCGAGCGCGAATTGCCGGGTGAGTTGATCGTCAACGTGGTGCACGAGGACTTCGCTGCCATCAGCGAGGCGCTGCAAACCCTGCGCGGCCGCGAGCTGACCATCAGCCACCGCGTGCGCGGCACCCGCGCCCGTTGGCAGCAACTGGCGGTGACCAACGCCGAACAGGCGCTCAATGCTCGCCTGGCCAACCGCCAGCACATGGCTGCGCGGTTCGAGGCCCTGGCCGAGGTGCTGGGCCTGGACGAAGTGCCCCAGCGCCTGGAGTGCTACGACATCAGCCACTCCAGCGGCGAGGCCACGGTAGCCAGTTGCGTGGTATTCGGCCCTGAAGGCCCGCTCAAGTCCGATTACCGTCGCTTCAACATCGAAGGCGTGACCGCTGGCGACGACTACGCGGCCATGCACCAGGCCCTGACGCGCCGCTACGGACGTATCAAGGACGGCGAGGGCAAATTGCCTGACGTGCTGCTGGTTGACGGCGGCAAGGGCCAGCTGAACATGGCTCGCGAAGTGATGCAGGAGCTGGCGTTCACCGACCTGACCCTGCTCGGCGTGGCCAAGGGCGTGACCCGCAAGGCCGGTTTCGAGACCCTTTACCTGAATGACGTAGCTCACGAGTTCACCCTCAAGGGCGACAACCCGGCGCTGCACCTGATCCAGCAGATCCGCGACGAAGCCCACCGTTTTGCCATCACCGGCCACCGCGCCCGCCGCGGCAAGGCCCGCCGAGTGTCCAGTCTGGAAGACGTTGCCGGGGTAGGGCCCAAGCGCCGTCGCGACCTGCTGAAACATTTCGGCGGCCTGCAGGAGCTCAACCGCGCCAGTATCGATGAAATCGCCAAAGCCCCCGGCATCAGTAAAAAGCTTGCCGAGTCGATTTATGCCAGCCTGCATAGCGAGTAGAATGCCGGGCTCAACCCGCAGCCAGTCGTACCGATGAATATTCCAAATCTGCTCACCGTTCTACGCGTCCTGCTCATTCCGATCTTCATCTTGCTGTTCTATATGCCCTATCACTGGAGCTATATGGCCGCCAGCACGGTGTTTGCCATCGCCGCCGCCACCGATTGGCTGGACGGCTATCTGGCCCGTCGCCTGCAGCAGAGCACGCCGTTCGGCGCGTTCCTAGACCCTGTGGCCGACAAGCTGATGGTCGCCGTAGCCCTGGTGCTGCTGGTGCAGGTGCACGCCAACTTCTGGCTGACCCTGCCGGCCGCCGTTATCATCGGCCGCGAAATCGTCGTTTCGGCCCTGCGCGAGTGGATGGCTGAACTGGGGGCGCGGGCGCATGTGGCGGTGTCCAACCTCGGCAAGTGGAAAACCGCAGCGCAAATGCTGGCGCTGATCATCCTGCTGGGCAATCCGCCACTGGTGACCTTCTGGGTGATTCTGGGCTACGGGTTGCTGCTGGTTGCCGCTGCGCTGACGCTATGGTCCATGGCCCATTACCTGCTGGCCGCCTGGCCGCACCTGCGTGAAGGTTCGGAACAAAAATAAAACTTTTTTGAATCAAGGGGTTGACGCCGTTTTAGATATCGCTAGAATGGCACCCATCACGACGCGGGAATAGCTCAGTTGGTAGAGCACGACCTTGCCAAGGTCGGGGTCGCGAGTTCGAGTCTCGTTTCCCGCTCCAAATTCGATCCTCAGTGCGTCGCTGGGATCACAAAAAAGAGGCCTAAGGGCCTCTTTTTTTGTGCCTGCGATTTGGCAGGTTACCTGCGTGCCGGCGACAGCGCCCGCTCAGGCGAAACAGGCTTAACGGCCTGGCGCACGGTGCGCGGCTCGGTCGGCATCTGCATGCGGATTCCACGACACTTGGACACCCAGCCCACGATCATTTGGACGCTCATTCCACGCTCGCTTGGACAGGCAGTCGGAGCGCAGCGACGCAGGTTTGAATTGTTCGTCTGAAGTCCCTGCCGCCGTCAATTTTGTTGCGCGCCTGCGCATCGATTCGCCCTTCAGTTCGTTCCGATAAGCGTTTTGCACCAGCCGGTCGAGGATCGCATCGCCCAAGGTCGGATAGCCGATCAACGCATGCCATTTGTCCACCGGCATCTGGCTGGTGACCAGCGTCGAGCTGTTGCCGTAGCGGTCGTCCAGCAGTTCGAGCATGTCGCGACGTTGCGCTGCGGTAAACGGTGCCAAGCCCCGGTCGTCCAGGATCAGCAGGTCAGTCTTGGCGTATCCGGCCATCAATTTGGCGAAGCGACCGTCGCTGCGGGCAAGGCCCTGGCCCCAGGGCGACGCAATCCGGTGTGTACCCATGCTCATTCAGGCATCGGTCGCTGATCGGTCGGCACTGGCGCTGCCGGTGGAAACAGCCGTCGATTCAAAGGTTGCGTTTTCGCCACTTGAACACTGTGGTTGAAGTGATCTCTAACTGCTCACAGATGGCCTTGGGGTCACCCCTTCAGCGAGTAAAAGAAGTATCCGCGCCCGTTGCCCGAGGCTTCGCTCCAGCGTCCTCCTGCGTAACCAATGTTGAAGCGTAATGGCGTCAGCAGGTTGCAGTGAAAAGGAAGCGATGGGTCGGGGCATCCGAGAAACCAGGCGAGGTATGAAGGCAGACAGTATATCAATATTCGTTAGAAAATTAACTAACCGCTCACGGCGCTAGTACATGTTTGCTATTTGCGGCTTTGGTTTGGGGTGGCGCTTTTGAACTTGTAGGAATTTTCTGTTCTGGTGCGGCTTGGTGGAAATAACTTGCATTTTATGCATGTTGATCATTATTTCGTCTGAGGTTGTTTTTGTTGATTTGGGTCAATGCGTCGATGGCGGTCGGGTTGCTCTTATTAAATGCATCAATGTTGGCGCTCTAGTGTGCGGCTTCGAACATTTGTTGTCATCTTAGGTATGCCTTGTAGGACGCTTCCTTATTTTAGAAAGGGGGTGGCGCGGCGCCAAAAGATGCGCCATGGTTATCGGGGAGGCACTTCCGGGTAGCGCTTCCGCCCAAGTAGTCGTACGCAGTGGTTCGACTGGCCTTGATTAATTTTGTTGGGGTTCGGTGGCGCTCATTTGGGCGTTGGCTCCCGCTAGAAATCCCGGTTCGCAGGAGGTGGTATGGCTTCAAATAGCTTTCAGAATGAAGTGCCGAAGGCACGTGTCAATATCAAGCTTGATCTGCATACAGGTGGCGCCCAGCGCAAGGTGGAACTTCCCCTTAAACTCATTCTGATGGGAGACTACAGCAATGGGAAGGAAAAGCGCCAGCTATCAGAGCGGCCGAAGGTAAATATCAACAAGAATAATTTTGACAGCGTGCTGTCCGATCTCTCTCCGAGTCTCAAGGTTATTGTTGACGATACGCTGTCGGGCGAGGGTGGGGAAACACCGGTCGAACTGAGCTTTCAGCGCATGAAGGACTTCGAGCCAGAACAGGTTGCTCTGCAGATTCCTCAGTTGCGTGCACTGTTGGCGATGCGAAATTTGCTGCGCGAATTGAAGGCCAATCTTCTGGATAACGCAACGTTTCGTGCTGAATTGGAGCGGATACTTAAAGATGAAGCACTGAGTGACGAGTTGCGTAAGGAACTTGCTGCCCTTGCACCGCCAAGCGAGCGCTAGAAAACCATCATCTCGACAGACTGGAAGCTAATAAATGTCCGAAGAACAATCTTCTGCGCAATCGCGTGGCGCCACCGTGCAGGTGGAAGAAAACCAGAGCGTCTATCACGCGCTGTTTGAAAGAATAAACCTTGAACCGCTTGATCAGATGGGTGGCATTGAGGTGTTCCAAAGTATCGATGCGTTGTCAGAAGCGACAGCTAATGAGCGCGTTACTGCTTCGGTGAGCGTTTTTCTGGACCGTCTCAAACAAGTCTCTCCGAAGGTGGAGAAGCTGGACAGGGCTCTGCTGGATGAGCACATCGCCTCGATTGACGCTCAGATCAGCAGCCAGCTGGACGCGGTCATGCATCACCCGGATTTTCAACGGGTCGAATCAATCTGGCGCGGCGCGAAGTCGTTGATTGACCAAACGGATTTCCGTCAAAACGTCCGAATTGAGCTGCTCGATATCAGTAAGGAGCATCTGGCGCAGGACTTTGAAGACGCGCCGGAGATCGCGCAAAGCGGTTTGTATCTGCATACCTATACCCAGGAATACGATACGCCTGGTGGTGAGCCTATCGCGGCGGCAGTTTCGAATTATGAGTTTGGGCGAGGGGCGCAAGATATCGCATTGTTGCGCAATGTTTCGAAAGTGGCGGCTGCATCCCATATGCCGTTTTTGTACTCGGTTGGTCCGGCCTTCTTCGGAAAAAACACCATGGAGGAAGTGTCTGCGATCAAGGATATCGGTAACTACATGGATCGTGCGGAGTATATTAAGTGGCACGGCTTCAGGCAAACTGACGATGCTCGTTATGCGGGCGGGATAACACCCCGCACATTAGGGCGCTTGCCTTATGGGCCTGATACGAACCCTGTGCGATCTTTCAACTATGTGGAGCGAGTCAAGGGGCCGGATCACAGCAAGTATTTGTGGGTAAGCTCGACATTCGCGTTCGCGGCGAACATGGTCAAGAGCTTTATTGCCAATGGATGGTGCGTGCAGATTCGAGGGCCACAGTCGGGTGGCGCGGTTACCGACCTGCCGATTCATTTGTACGACATGGGGACGGGTAGTCAAGTCAAGATCCCCTCGGAAGTTATGATTCCGGAGACCCGAGAGTTTGAGTTTGCCAATTTGGGCTTGATTCCGCTCTCGTATTACAAGAATCGTGACTACGCATGTTTCTTCTCGGCCAACTCAGCGCACAAGCCGGCAATCTATGACACGGCGGAGGCCACGGCAAATAGTCGTATCAATTCGAGGTTGCCCTATGTGTTCCTGCTTTCTCGCATTGCACATTATTTGAAAGTTATCCAGCGGGAGAATATCGGTACAACTAAAGACCGTCGCCTGTTGGAGTTGGAGCTCAATAGGTGGGTCAGTGGCCTGGTCACCGAGATGACCGATCCGGGAGATGACTTGCAAGCTTCCCACCCGCTGAGAGAGGCAAAAGTGGTTGTCGAGGACATTGATGACAACCCGGGCTTCTTCAGGGTCAAGTTGTTCGCTGTGCCGCATTTCCAGGTTGAAGGTATGGACATCAACCTCTCATTGGTTTCGCAGATGCCCAAAGCAAAATCTTGATTGCGGTTGCAGGAGTGTATGTCGTGAAAATCGACCGGCCTTTATGGGCGTCCGGAGTGGTGTTGTCTGCGCAGCAGTTTCAACAGCAGGCCCGCTTTGAATCGTGGACCAACCAGAGTATTGCCTCACTGGGCTTGGTCCACCCTTGGGGCATCCGAAATGTGGCGTTTGATGCAGATGCGCTGAGGTTGGGTAAGCTGAAGGCCACTCGGCTTCAGCTGTGCCTACCAGACGGTACTTTGATCGATACCGATCGGCTGGATCGACTACCCAGTGCCCTGGAACTCTCTCGGGTATTGCCCGGAGATATCCAGACGGCAACGGTTGTGATCGCTTTGCCACTGGAACAGGCCAATGGTAACAACTGCCTGTTTGAGGGTGGCAGCGCTGAGCGGCCCGTCAGATATCACCAGGTATGGCGTGATACCAAGGATCTCTACACCAGTGAAATACAGTCAATCAGCGTGCTCGAACATGCGCTGAGCTTGCGTCTGGCTGATGACGATAATGCGGATTATCTGACCTGCCCGGTGGGTCGTTTGCTGCGTGATGGCAAGGATGGGTGGGCCATTGATGATACCTACATCCCGCCGTTGCTGAAGTTTGATGCTCATGCTGGGTTGTTGCTTCAACTCGACAACCTGCTCACCCAGCTGTCCGCCAAGCGTGAGCGTTTGATGGGAATGCGCCGGGAGAGCAACCAGCGAATGGCGGATTTCGCTGTTGCAGATGTCACGTTGTTCTGGTTGCTCAACGCACTGAACACTTATCAGCCGGTGTTGGCAGACCTAAAAGCGCAGCCTGCTCGCCATCCGGAGCAGGTATATCAACAGTTGGTGAAGTTTGCAGGTGGCCTGCTGACCTTCTCGTTAGACCAGCACATAGAGGACATACCCGCCTACCAGCACGCGGACCTTGAGGCGGTTTTCCCGCCCTTGATGCGTACCCTATCCACATTGCTGGAGGCGAGCCTGCCGTCCCGCGTGCTGGCGCTGATCCTGGAGGCGCGCAGCGCAAACCGCTGGCAGGTTTCTCTGAGCGATCCACGTCTGCTTGAGCCTGAAGGGGCTGACTTCTATTTGTCGGTCCGTTGCCGGCTGCCAGCCGTACAAGTTCAAAGCCAATTCCCACGGCTGTGCAAGATCGGTTCCCCCGATGATGTGGACCATCTCGTCAATGCGGCACTCGATGGCGTTCCACTGAAACCTTTGAGCCATGTGCCCGCCGCGATACCGCTGCGGCTGGAGAATCAGTACTTCGCGCTCGACCTCGGCCATGCAAAGGGCCGCGCCATGCTGGCTGATGGGGTCTGTGCCCTCTATGTCCCGAGTGTGTTTCAGGGTGTCCAGCTCGAATTGTTCGCGGTGCTTCGCTCATGAGTCGCACAGTGCAGAAGCACACCGCAGCCAAGGTGGACATCGACGCGTTGCTGCAGGACACCTATCTGTTGGTTGTCGAGTTGCGACACGGTACCGATGCGCACAGTAGTCCGCAGCTGTGGTCAAGGTGCGTGGCTGATGTCGAGCATGTACGAGCCATGCTTCAGCAGGAGGGTCTGGACCGCCGCAGCGTCGATCTGATCAGTCATGCGCAGTGTGCGCTTCTGGACGAAACAGTACTTGCCCGCGCCGAAGGCAGTGCCCATGAGGATTGGGCGATGGAGACCTTACAGGCAAGGTTTTTCAGCAGCCATCAGGCGGGGGAGTCGCTCTACGAAGATATGCGCTCTGCGCTGCAGGAAGCCTCTGTGTCCCCTTGCGTACTCACAGTATTTCATCGAGTCCTGATGCTTGGATTCCTGGGGCGCTACCGAGAGGCAAACCACCCGGAGCGGCAGCAGTTGTTGACTGCCATCTCCGCGCAAGTGCCGCCTCTGGATACAAGTCAGTCGCTGGTCGTTCAGTTAGGCAGTGGCCCACGGATGCCGATGTGGGGTTGGTTGCGATCTCCTCTGCTTCACATCGTGATGGCAGCTGCTCTGTTGGTAGGTGCTTGGTGGGCGCTTGATCACGCGTTAGGCGAGGCAGTGGCCTCGCTCTTGCCGGTGCAGGAATGAGCGCAATGGCGCAGGTACACAAACAGGGGCTTTGGCTATGGGCCGGTGCGCTGTCCTGGTTGTTGATTGCCACGTTGCCGCTGGCTGTAGAGGTTCAAGCCATCGCTACTCTGGTAGTCACTGCCTTGCTGGTGTTGGGCTGGCGCCGGACTCAGCGTGCTGCCAAGAAACATACACCGTTGCAGTGGGGCAGCGGTGTCCGCCTGCCTGCTGGCTCGTATCGTCATCCTGTCGTTCTAGCGGTCGGCGATTGCTTGGCTGAGCTGTTTGGGGCCTCGTCTGCTGAGCAGCTGGCGCCACGGGTAACAGTGGAGGGGTGTTATGTGCCAGTGCCCGATCTCTTGAAGTTGTCCGCAACCGTGGCCGATCTGCTGCTGGAGCGGCCAGAGTGGGACGGGCAGCTCAGTGTCATGTGGCTGGTCAATCCCAGTGCCCATAATGACGGCGCAGTGCTTGCGAACCAGATACAAAGCTTGTGCCATCAGGTTGCGATATTGCGCAAGCGAGGTAGACCGCTGCCGCTGCTGATTGTGGGCTACTTCCCGAGCGCAGTTGGGGTGTCGCCCTGGTTCAGCTGGGAAACTGAAGCATCAAGTGTGCGAACGCGTGAGGTGGGTGAGTGCCTGACGCTGGCCGAATGGGAGCGCAGGGGCACAGAACCTGAGAACCAGGCTGATCGATTCCGAACCACGGTGCAGTTGAGCGCTGCTGTGGGTTGGTTGAATCAAGCGTGCTTGCCGGAAATTGGCAAACGTAATTCCCGCGAGGGGATCGTAACAGCGGACGCCGTTGCGGTTGCATTTTGTCCCAAGTCTGAGGGCGCGCGTGATGGCAACCTCTGGCACCGTTGGCTACAGGAGCGGACTGGCCTTTCCTTCGCAGGTAGTGGGCCTAAACATACAAACGCGTCGTTACCCTTTCCTGATGCACTGCTCCATGTGTTGCCTGGCAGTACTCCACACAGTCGGCGAAGTAGGGCTGTGGTGATTGGAGTCTGGTTGTTCGTACTGACGGCTTGCGTTGCGCTGATTAGTTCGGCGAGGCAGAACACGCTCTTGATCCGTCAGGTCACCGATGATTTGCGACGCTACAGCACGGCTTCGCTGAGCCCCGATTCGGACAAAGTATCGCAACGCCAGGTGGCACTGATGGTGCTTCGCCAGGAGGCGCAGCGACTGGACCGCTACTATCGCCAAGGGGAACCGTGGTCGTTCGGGATCGGGCTCTATCAGGGCGAAAGGCTGCGTCCTTCGTTGTTGGCCGCAATCAACGGCCATCACATCCCGACGATGCCTCAGGGAGTGGCTGACAAGCCACGCACGGTTCGCCTGGACAGCCTGTCGCTCTTCAACAGTGGTAGCGCGCAGTTGAAGCAAGGATCGACCAAGTTTTTGGTGAATGCACTTGCAGACATCAAGGCCCAGCCAGGCTGGTTGATCGTGATCACGGGCCATACGGACGCGACGGGTAATGACGAACAGAATTTGCGTTTGTCGCGAACACGCGCGGCGGCGGTTCATGACTGGATACAACACATGGGTGACATACCCAGCAACTGCTTCGCAGTTCAAGGCTTGGGTGCAAGCGAGCCCGTTGCAAGTAATGACACGGAACAAGGACGGTCGGCTAATCGCCGAGTTGAAATTCGCCTGGTGCCGGAGGCGGGGGCTTGTCAGCCCTCGGCTACGGCCTCAGGAGTGCAACCCAAGTCGCACTCTGCGACTCCCAAAGCTTGAAATGAGGAGCTTCTAAATGGCTATTCCTGTTTATCTGTGGCTGAAAGACGATGGTGGAGCCGATATCAAAGGCTCGGTGGATGTAAAGGGCCGTGAGGGTAGTGTTGAAGTAGTCGGTCAAGATCATGATTTGTATATCCCTACCGATAACAATACCGGCAAATTAACGGGTACGCGTATCCATACGCCTTTTGTTTTTACCAAGGAGATAGACGCCTCCTCTCCTTATCTCTACAAGGCCGTGACGACTGGGCAGACGCTTAAAGAGGCGGAGTTCAAATGGTACAAGATTAATGATGCCGGGCAGGAGGTGGAGTATTTCAACACCAAACTGGAAAACGTAAAGGTCGTGAAAGTTGCACCGAAGATGCACGATGTCAAAGATCCGGCGAAAGAAAAACACAATCACTTGGAACTAGTCGAGCTGCGCTACGAAAAAATTACTTGGGCATTCAAGGATGGGAACATCATCCATTCGGATTCCTGGAATGAGCGCCCTAGCGCCGCTGCCGCTGGATGAAACCGGACTGTCAACCGAGGTTGGTTGACAGCCTCCAGTGTCTTGGGTTGAGCGTCCGTGCGCGGGCGTTCAGCCAAATACACCTCAGCTATTCAGATGCGCTCGCACTTGTGGCGGCATGTTGATTATTGACGACAAGGATGCCCTGTATGGCACACGATCCTACCCGCCTGCTTCGCCGGCTAAACGCCTACTGTACCCAGGCACTCACGGCAGCGGCTTCACTTTGTCAGGCGCGCGGGCACAGTCATATCACTGTTGAACATTGGCTGTTGAAGTTGTTTGAGCAGGGCGAGGGCGATCTCGTGGTCCTCGCCCGCCGATACGAGTGGGATATGGATGCCATCTGGCAAGGGCTGCTTGACCACTTCCATACATTGCCGCGCAGCGTTCTCAGTAAACCTCAGTTGAGCGGTGAGGTGCAGCAGCTGATCACCAATGCCTGGTTGTTGGCATCGCTGGATCGTGACTGTGAGCAATTGCGATCCGTTCACTTGCTGGGGGCGTTATTTGAAACGCCTAACTTGCTCAAATGTTCCGCCGCCTGGCCTCTATCGAGCGTCGGTCCGACGCAGTTCAAGCAAATGGAAACGCTGCTTGAGTTTGACTCGCAAGAGCGTCAACCGGGGCAGACATCACTGTTCAAGCCAGAAGTGTCAGGAGAGGCTAAGGCGGCTGTCGTCTTGAAGGGGGACGAAGCATCAGTCGCTGTCCTCGATCAGTTTAGCCATGACGTCACCACCCAGGCAGCAGCGGGGCAAATCGACCCGGTGTTCGGCCGCGACGATGAGATCCGTCAAATGATCGATGTGCTGAGCCGTCGGCGCAAGAACAACCCTATCCTTGTTGGCGATCCAGGTGTTGGAAAAACCGCTCTGGTCGAGGGGCTTGCTTTACGCATCGCCAGCGGGGATGTCCCCGATAGCTTGAAACCGGTGTGTATCCGTACTCTGGACCTAGGGTTGCTCCAGGCGGGCGCAGGGGTCAAAGGCGAGTTCGAGCAACGGCTGAAGAACGTAATTGATGCCGTCCAGCGGTCAGAGACGCCGGTGCTGCTGTTCATCGATGAAGCGCACACCTTGATCGGTGCTGGCAATCAGGCAGGGGGCGCAGATGCGGCGAATCTGCTGAAACCGGCTTTGGCGCGTGGCGAGCTGCGCACCATCGCTGCCACCACGTGGAGTGAATACAAGCAGTACTTCGAGCGCGATGCGGCGTTAGAGCGTCGCTTCCAGATGATCAAGGTCGATGAGCCGGATGATGCCAATGCTTGTGTGATGCTGCGAGGGCTCAAAGCGCGTTATGCCAGCTACCACGGCGTGCATGTTCAAGACGCTGCGGTGCAGGCGGCGGTCAGCTTGTCTCGCCGCTTTTTGACCGGGCGCCGTTTACCGGACAAAGCTGTGGATCTGATTGATACCGCCTGCGCGCGTGTTCGCATGAGCTTGGACTGCGAACCTCAGGCCTTGGTCCAGCTGAAGTCGCAGAAAATGGCCTTCACGGCAGAGAGGGTGGCGCTGGAAGAGGACGCGCAGCTTACCGGTATTACGCATGAATCTCGCTTGGCGAAGATCACTACCCAGCTGGTGCAGCTGGAGAGTCAGCAAGCCGCGTTGGAGCTGCAGTACCAACAAGAACTCGACCTCACCCACCAGCTGCTCAATGCTCGCCAGGGCGAGCAGGTTGATACAACTGTCTGCGCTCAGCTGCAAGAACACCTCAGCTACGTGCAGGGGAGTCGGCCACTGCTGTCCCTTGATGTGTGCGCACGCAGTGTGGCTGAGGTGATCGCAGACTGGACGGGCGTGCCTCTCGGTAGTCTGCTGAAAGACGAACACGCCAGCTTGTTGAACCTGGAAGATCAGTTGGCCGAGCGTGTTGTTGGTCAAGACCCGGCGCTGGTTGCACTTGCCCAACGGTTGCGCGCCGCCCGAACGGGCCTCACTGACGACAAGGCACCGATGGTTGTCTTCCTGCTGGTCGGTACCAGTGGCATCGGCAAGACGCAGACGGCGCATGCACTGGCCCACAGTCTGTTCGGTGGCGAGAAGTCCTTGATCACCCTCAACATGTCGGAGTATCAAGAGGCGCACACCGTCAGCCAACTCAAGGGTTCGCCGCCGGGTTATGTGGGTTACGGCCAGGGCGGCGTACTCACCGAAGCCGTCCGCCAGCGTCCCTATAGCGTGGTGTTGCTGGACGAAGTCGAAAAGGCCCACCGTGATGTACTCAACCTGTTCTATCAGGTGTTCGACCGCGGCTTCATGCGTGATGGAGAAGGAAGGGAGATCGATTTTCGCAACACGGTCATCCTCATGACTTCGAACCTGGGAAGCGACCTGCTGCAAGGTAGTATCGAGCGGCAGCCAGGCATTGAGGAAGCGGCACTGCATGAACTATTGCGTCCCGTGTTACGCGAGCACTTCCATGCTGCACTGTTGGCTCGCTTCCAGACATTGATCTTCCGCCCATTGGGGGCCGATGCACTCAAGCGCATTGTCGCCATCAAACTCGATCAAGTGGCCAAGCGCTTGCTGCGTCATTACGGCCTGCAATGTGAGGTTGATGACTCGCTCTACGAAGCGCTGGTCGCCGCCTGCCTTTTGCCCGATACCGGCGCTCGCAATATCGATAGCTTGCTCAATCAACAGATCCTGCCGGTGCTCAGTCAGCAGTTACTCCAGCGCCAAGCGCTCGGACAGCCCACCCAAGCCGTGACGCTTGGATACTGCGAAGACGCCGGCATCAGCTTGAGCTTTGCAGATGAACACCACGCAGCCGTGGCGGCTGCCGAGGGGGTTTGATGATGTCGAAGCCAATAATGGGTTTCACCCATAACCACTACCAGCTTGAAGTCGACCAGCTTGCTGTTGAGCTTGATGTACTGTCGTTCAAAGGTGAAGAGTGGCTGAGCAAACCGTTCAAGTACACCGTGGCATTCACTTCCCCGGAGCAGGATATCGAGGCTGTGCAGATCCTCGGGAAGGATGCCAGCTTTTATCTGGGCAAGTCTCAACCCACCGTCCAGCTCTCAATGATCAACGCTGCTTCACGTACGCTGCATGGCGTGATCACCGGTTTCAAGCGTGTCTCCGGTTCCCGGGATGAAGCCCGCTACCAAGTCACACTCGAAGCGCACCTGGCATTGCTCGGGCGTGGCAAGCAGTACCGGATCTACCAGCATCAGTCGGTGCCGGAAATCGTTGAAAGTGTCCTCCGTAGTCGCCACCAGTTCGAAGGGCAGCACTTCTTGTTTGACCTGGCGCGCGAGTATCCCAAGCGTGAACAGGTCATGCAGTACGGTGAGAGCGATCTGGCCTTCATCAGCCGTCTGCTGGCGGAAGTCGGCATCTGGTATCGCTTTACCCACGATGATCGCCTTTCCATCGATGTGGTCGAGTTTCACGACCATCAACGCCATTTCCAGTTTGGACTCACGCTACCACATCGCCCGCTGTCGGGTTTGACCAGCAATGGGCAGGAGGGCGTATGGGCGCTCCAAGTTGAGCATCAGGTGGTGGAGCAGCACATCAATGTGCGGGCTTATCACCACCGGGACGCGGCCGCCTTCCTGGATGGTGAGGTTGATCACAGCCGAGGTGCCACCACCACCTATGGCGAAGGCTATCACTACGGCGAACCCTATACCGCGCTGGGTGACGCCATTGACAAGGATGAGGACCTGCTCAGCGAAAGTGGCTACTTCTATGCGCGCCTGAATCATGAACGCTTTCTCAACGACCAGACGCGTTGCAATGGCGTCAGCAGCAGCGTGACGCTTGCCCCAGGGCAAGTGCTGACGGTCTCTGACGGGGCGCCGCAGGTGTTCGAGCCTGGGGTGGTCATTACACATTTGACCGTCGAGGCAGCACGCGACCGGAGCTTGGAGGCCAGGTTCGACGCGATTCCCTATTTGGAGTCGATAGGCTTTCGGCCTAGATTGCTGGGCAAGCCACAGATCGCCGGTACGGTGCCGGCGCGCGTCACCAGCCCACAGGCTAACGATCCCTACGCGCATATCGACCTGGAAGGGCGCTATCGGGTGAGTTTTCTGTTCGATCGCGACAGCTGGAAAGCCGGTGAGGAAAGTGCCTGGCTACGCCTGGCCCGACCCTACGCCGGCGACACTCATGGCCTGCATTTACCACTTATCGCCGGCACTGAGGTGGCTATCGCCTTCGAACAGGGGGACCCGGACCGGCCCTACATCGCCCATGCCCTGCACGACAGCCGGCATGTGGACCACGTTACCCTACGCAACGACAAGCGCAACGTGCTGCGCACCCCGGCCAACAACAAACTGCGCATGGACGACGCCCGCGGGCAGGAGCACATCAAGCTCAGTACGGAGCACAGTGGCAAGACTCAACTAAATCTCGGGCATCTGGTCGATGCCGAGCGCCGGCCTCGCGGGGAGGGCGCGGAACTGCGCACTGATGGGCATGCCGCGATCCGTGGCGGCAGTGGCATCTTCATCAGTGCTGACGCTCAGCCTCAAGCCCAAGGGACAATGCTGGAGATGGGAGCAGCGTTGGCTCAGCTCAATAACGCTCTGGCATTGGTGAACGCACTGGCGCAAAGCGCAGCTGTGTCGGGAGCATTACCAGCTGATAATCAGGCCCAACAGAGCCTGCGGGAGGCATTGGCGCGGCTCAAAGATGCGGGACTCCTTGCCTCGGCACCTGCCGGGATAGCTATGGTTACACCTGCAAACATCCAACTATCGGCAGAAAACTCTATTACAGCTACGGCTGGTGACAGTGCTGACTTCAGCCTATTCAAACGTTTTAGCGTAGCCGCAGGTGAGGCTATCAGTCTGTTCGCTCAAAAGTTAGGGCTCAGATTAATTGCGGCTCGTGGCCCTGTGGACATTCAGGCACAAAGCGATGCGATGACGTTACAAGCAGACAAGGAACTCGCTTTAAATAGCAGTAATGGCGAGATCGTTCTCAATGCCCAACACGGCATCACTCTGGTTAGCAGAGGTGCCTATATCAAGATAAAAGACGGATCTGTTGAGATCGGTGCCCCGGGTGAACTGCATATCAAGAATGACAATATCGCTTGGGGAGGCACTGCCTCATTGGAAAAGGCCCTGGCACCGATGATTCTGGAAGATCCTGTTTACAGCAGTCCCATGCAAGGTGGCTTTCAAGTTAGAGATAAAGTTAGTGACAAGCCAAAACCTTACGTACGGTATCGAATTGAAGCTGCCGATGGCAGCGTGCTGAGAGGCATGACAGATGGGAATGGTTATACACAATCCCACTATGGAATTGATCTTCAAAGCATAAAGTTATTCTTTGAGTAACTTCGGAGCGATAATCGATGAGCGATGCGGATATCTCAGTAGCAGAGAGCAGGATTTGCAAAAGTAAACCCGTTGTAGTGGCTCACCATCAATCGGCACAGTGTTATTTTTGTCCGGAAACCGAGGAGTTGGTTTTTATTGCTGATAGTGAGGCTGCAGAGTTTGAGGCGCATTGGAAGGAAATGCAGCAGTGCGTAAATGATTTTCATCAGGAAAAAATTAATTACTCCGTTGCAATTGAAGAATATGGAATTGCTGCAGAAGCCACAGCAGCGCCTGAGGCGTCATTTCATGACGCTGTAGTGCGAGCTGAGGAAGATTTGGAGTTGAAGCGGAAAGAGTTAAAAGAAAAAATTGGTGAGTTTTCTATCCAAGGCATGAAATATAATGATGTTGTGGAGCTTGTTCCTGTTAGTGGTCAGTCTGCTAAAAGAAAAGCTGGTGAGAAACGAGCGCCTGTAGTTTATGTAAAAAAAGGTTACTACAGTCAAGGCAAGGATGGCAGAAAACTCCATACTGTGTCGTTGAAAAGTCGTGACAAAAAAGGCGGCGCTGAAAGTATCTTTGAACGACGCAGTGATGGAAAAATTCGTCGCATAGACGACAAAAAGCTTAAAAGGCAACTTGCCGGATTGAATTGGCCAAAAATAAAATTTGATCTGAAGGATGTTGTTAAATGGGCAGGCCTTGGTTTTGATCCTGAGGCGCTGAGTATGGATTGTTCACTTTTTGACTGGGCAGATAGCTGGAATGCTGCCGCACAAGGTGAGGCAAAGTGGGGGGATCATATTGATTTTGAGGGCGGAGCACAGTTTATGCGCTTTGTTTCCAATTTTGGCGCAAATGTTGAAATTGATCCACGTAAGCAACAATTCTCCATCAAAGGAGAGGGTGGCGGCAGCTTAACAGCGGCTGCCGGCATAGCGTCCTTTTCAATTTACGCCCCGGATCGCATCGGATGGGCGCTTACAGTTAACCCCTCTGATGAGAACGAGGTCCCGTTTGATTTAGGAATGATGCGCCTAAGTTTGAACGTTCGCTTGGCCGCATTTATCGGTGCGACGCTTCAGGTGGAGGCTCAATTCCAGGTGGTCAGTAGTGGTGACCAGCAAACCGTCATGGGCCAACCTGGTCGTTTGAGGCGTTTCAGTGAAAGAAGAAGCCGAGCTTACGATTTTCATCAGCAGATGAACAGTGAAGATGAAGGGATAAAACTTTCGGCAGAAGCTTTTGCGGGTGCGAGGGCGGAAGGAACACTGACGGGATCACTGCAATGGTTAAAGCCGACAGCGGCAGGGGAAACAAATGGCGGTATACTGGAGACTACTGGAGAGTACGTCGATTTTTGTAAAATAGGACCCAGTATTGCAGGGTTGGCGGGGGTGGGTGCCGGCTTGAGTTTTCATTGTACTTTTATTAATGGGAAGTTTTGTTTTCGTTTTGCAGCCTCTCTATGCAAAGGGTTGGGGGCCAAAGGTGGCTTTATTTGTGAGGTGAATGGCAATACCTTTCTGGAGTTTGGTGCTTGGTTGATTTATCAACTGAATCAAAGGGATTATGGTTTTTTTAAAGTAATGGATGAGGCCGCATTTAGTGTGTATACGAAGTATTGTGTTATGCAAATGGAGGTCGTTGAAGCTAATGTATATGAGTATTACTCATTCGCAAAGGGGTCGATTGAAAAAGTTGCAAATGATTTCAAAAAAAAGATTGGTGAATTGGCTGATGAGACGAAAAAGAGTATTGATGCTTCGCAACGACGGAATCAGTTAGCTAAAAATATTATCACCCGAGAGTCGGATCTGTTGCGCTACACACCTGAAGCTAAGGGTATATTGCTTTACCTTCTAACGCGGCATGGTAAATGGGATAATATAGATCCAGGGAACATAGAATTTCTCGATCGTTACGGTGAACGAAAAGAAGCGGTGCTTTGTGTGCTTAGAAGTATTCAGACCAAGCCGGAGTGGCATAAAGTATTGTCTCGTGTCAATTCGCAAGGGCATGGCCCATCAGAAGGTTACTCTGAGTTGGATGCCGTCGAGCGGCATGAGCGAAGCTTGGTTGACTTTCTTAGGTTAGGATTAAAGGATCGAGATAGAGAACTCTATAAAATAAAATATGAGCGAGGCGAACTGGCCATAATTTATGATCGGTTGAAGGAGTTTAGTTCTTCTGGTTATGCGCTCGCTATGAATGATACGGTCTATTATAAGCTAAACGTTGGTCGTAATCCGAATTACCCGCGACGCTGCAAGTTTGGTGATTGTGGTGCTGATATTGTCTGAGTAAATCTAATTGGAGTGGTCGTGAAGATTTTTAAGGTGTCTATATTTTTTTTGGTTTTTTTGAGTTTGTCAGGCTGTGACCAGTTGGCGAGTGATATTGATTATAAGGAGCTCAAGATAACTCCGAGAGAGATGAAGCATTTTGTCGAAGAAGTAAAAAGGGACTTGGTGTTTGTTGAGGGTGGTGAGTATTTGATGGGGGATTATGGCTTGCAGTATGGGGCGGAGCAAATGTCTTATGATGGTGATGAAGACAGTCGGCCAGTACATAAGGTCAAGTTGAGCACCTTTTCTATTGCAAGATTTAAGGTCTCAAATAAAGAGTTTGAGATGTATCTTAAAAGCAATGGTCTTGATTTGCGTTCTTTTGAGGAAGGGGATAGACAGGAGGATTGGAAGAATATTCATTCTTTACCTAATTTGCCAGCGCATATGGACTGGTATGAGGCCGATCGCTATTGCAACTGGCTGGCTAAAGTGTCCAATCTTCCTTTCTCATTACCCACTGAGGCTCAG